>NZ_JBQRWH010000002.1:0-885341 GCF_052372875.1 Burkholderia sp. PR2 | reverse complement strand
CCTGCCCCGGTCTGCGCAACCCCATTTGTGAAAATATTTTGAAAAAGCCCCCGCGCGCTAACGCGCACGGGGGCTTTGGGGGTGGGGCGCTCCACATTGCCTCAGCGCGGAGAGTCCGCGACAGATTCAGGGCGAGTCCTTCTTAACTCCTATACCGGTGGGGCGACAACATCCGCTGTTCGAGAACGCCCGCATTTGCCTCAGGCCGGTCACCCGGCTGCGGATCAAACAAAGGAGGCGCACGCCGTCGAGTATCATGCCGCGATCGAACAACCCTCTCATACCGACGATGGACAGCACCACTCAATCCGGCGACGCCGATCTCCGCGATGAATACGCCGCGCTGCGCGAGCGCGCCGTCATGCTCGAAGAACAGGTACCACCGCTACTGCAACGCATCTCGGATGTCCTGCCGCGCATCAGCGGCGTATCCGAATTGGCGGATGAGCATCGTGAACGACTTGTCGGCGCGCGCAACGCAGCGATGGTCTCGATCGAAAACTATCAACAGGCGATCCCGTTCCTGCAAACGGCCGACTCGATCATCGAGCAGCTCGACAAGACGCCCGAGCGCGATGAGGACATCGAGTGGCGCGAATCGCTGCTGCAGCGACTCGACGAGCTGATCGACGTCGCGGTCGTGATGATCGACGATGCGCAAGGCTATTTCGAGCACGCGGCTGCCTGCGATCTCTCCAGCGTGCCGAAGTCCATTCTCGAAGACTGAGCAGCACGGCCGGGAGGCGCACGGCGCATCGACTAAACAGATTGCGCATGCCACCGGCTTCGCACATGCCGACCGGCTGTCACTGCTCGGCACCTTGACGTCGACGATCAGATACGTCCCCCGCAAAAGCTCACCTTGCCGTCACGGATTCACGGGTAGCAGCCAACCGCGGCCCGTGAGTGACTAGAGCGTATCGAGCACGATCGCCTCGCCGACGATCGGCACACGGATGTACCCGCCCGCCGCATCGCCATACGCGTGCGCGTTTCCGTCGATCACGTATTGCGCGGTCAATGCGCACAACGTCGCGTCCCGCGCGTCGACCGATCGCAGTGTCGACACGTCGATCCCGAGTTTGATCAGCAATTGCCTGCGCTGGTTGCGTTTCTGCTTCGCCGACGCGATCGCCTTGCCAAGCATCGCGCAGGTAATCGCGTACGGATAAGTCTCGAAGCTCACGCACCCGCCGGCATAGCGTGCGTCGGTCAGCAGCGGATAGGCGTCGGCCAGCGCGCGGTAGACGCGCTCTCCCATGAACATCCAGTCGAAGAAGCCCGACGTGCTGGCCACGGCCTGCTCGCGCGATGGCGTCGGGAAACACGAGATCCGTTCAAGCGCGAGCGCCTGCTCGGCCGCGCGGCGTCCGCTTCCCGTCCACCACAGGCTCGGCGCATCGACGCCGACGGCCACCACGTCATGCTCGATACACAGCGCAGGCAGCGCTTCGGGCGCGATCCGCGCCTCGCGGCAGACGATCGTCGAGCCGCGCAGGATCACGAGATCGCATTGCTTCTTGTCGCCGCCGACGTCGACGCCCGCCACCGCAGGCGATGACCACGCGACGGATCGGGATCGGGATCGGGCCGCCTGCATGGCTGCGCGTCAGTCCGCCGGCCGCGCGTCGTACGCGGCATCGAAAATTCCTTCCAGGCCGGGATGCACGCCGCGCATCCGGTCGACGACCGACTTCGCCCAGTCGAAGTACGCCTGCTTGCGCTCGAGCGGCCAGTCCGCGGGCGGATGCCGCGTGATGTCGCGCAGGTTGCAGATCTTGTCGGCCAGCTTCACGAGCTTCGCGCGCCGGCTGATGTTCGCCGCATGCTCGACCTGAAGGCGCTTGCGTTCGTCCTTCGGCAACGACTTGTCGTCGGTGACTTCCATCACGATGTCCGCGATGTCCTTGCCGAACAGCCGCAGCAGTTCCTGCTCGGTTGTCTCCGTATCCTCGATCGTGTCGTGCAACACGGCCGCGACGATCACGCGCTCGTCCTCGATGCCGGCTTCGTTGGCCAGCACATCGGCCAGCGCGATCGGATGGTTGATGTACGGCGATGCCTCGTCATCCTTGCGCCGCTGATTGCGATGCTTGTCCGCCGCGAATGCGATGGCAGCTACCAGCTTGTTCATATTGATCCCTCGTATGGCCGGACTGCGGCCGGCAGAACCGGTCACGTCCGTTTCGGAACCGCACATACTACCTGCACGCGATGACCATTCCCAAGTATCGGGACCATCGGGCAGCCCCGTGTCATGCGCCGGCTACCTCGCGCTGCAGCGCGACCACGTTGACCTGCGCGCCGAACACGTCCCGCACGAGCGGCAGCAGGTGATCGTGGTGCGTCAGGAACAGCACCTGGGTTCGCGTCGACAGATCGCGCAGCGCCTCGAGCCCCGCCTTCGCACGCGCATCGTCGAAGTTGATGAACAGATCGTCGGCAACGAACGGCAGAGCGGTCCGGCTGGCGAGCTGCAGTTCGAGCGCCGCGATCCGCAGCGCGAGGAACAACTGGTCGCGCGTGCCTTCGCTCAGGCCGGCCACCTCGACCGACGTGCCCTTCGTGCGCCGCGCGTACAGCGCGGGCGGCGTCCGTTCGGTGTCGACGGTCAACCGCGAAAATTCGCCGAGCGTGAGCCCCGCGAAAATCTCGCCCGCCCGGCGCAGCATCGGCCCCTGCTTCTGGTCGCGATAGCGATCGGTCGCCCACTTCAGCAGACGGCTCGCCGTCGCCGCTTCCAGATACTGTTCGGCCGCGTCACCCATCGCGGCCAGCGCTTCCTGCCGCTTCGCCTCGGCCACGGCCGCGCTCGCCTGGCCGTCGATCGCACCGAACGCCTGCTGGGCGACGACCTGTTGCTGCGCGAGCGTGTTCAGGCGCTTGCCGACGTCGCCGAGCGACTGCTTCACTGCTTCGAGATGCGCGGGCACGTCTGCGATGTCCTGTTCCGCGACCTCGGCCTTGACGGCCGCCTGGGACAACCCGTCGCCATCGCGCACCAGCGCCTCCTTCGCGGCATCGACAGCCTGCCGAAGCTGGCGCTGCCGATCCGATCGCTCGGCCAGCGGCAGCGCCGCATCGATCGACGCAACGCCGGCCAGTTGCAGCAACGGCTGAATGCGTGCATCCGCACCCGCCACCGCGGCGGCCGCATCGGCGACCTTGCCGTCGGCCTGCCGCACCGCCTCGTCGGCGCGATCGATCGCGCGCGCGGTTTCCCGTGCGGCCGCCACGCGCATCGTCAACCGGCGCGCAACGTCCAGCCAGTCGCCGCTCGCCTGCCATGCTGGCTCCAGCGCATCAGCGAGCCGCCGTGCGCCGGCCTCGAGCGCGGCCAGCTCCGCACGGATCGCGGCCATCCGGTTGCGCGGCGCATCGGCGCCGGCCAGTTCGGCCGTCACCGCATTCGCGAGCCCGAGCGCCCCTTCCGCTGCGGCCAGCGTCACCGCATTCGCTGACAGCTTCGCGTCGGCGAGCGCATCGCGCCATTGCGCTTGCCACGCATCGTAGGCCTCCTGGGCCTGGCCGGCGCGTGAACGGGCCGTCGCGCAGCCGCGTTCGGCTTCGCGCGCGCGGTCCTCCAGGCTGTCCTTCTGCGCGAGCGTCTTTTCAGCCGATTGCACGAACGTCTCGGCGATCGCGATGAGCGCCGCCAGCCCGTCGGCGTCGCTGCCGCGCGAAACCAGGCGCAGCGCCGTACGCAACGTAGCCTCCGCGCCGGCCCGTGCTTCGCGGATCGTCTCGAATTCGCGGCGCTGGCGGTCAAGCTCGAGCTGCGCTGCAAACACCACGTCGCGCTTCGCGAGCCAGTCGCCCATCGCTGCCAGCGGCATGCCGGGCACGCCGGCCGTCGTCGCGAGGTCGGACCATGCGTCGCGGTGCGCGGCCAGCTCGCGCTCGCGCTCGTCGACTGCCGCCTGCCGGCGCGTCAATACCGCGCGGGCGGATTCGACCTGCTGACGCAGCGATTGCAACGTCGCCGCCGCTTGCGTGGCACCGAGCTGCGCATCGACCAGTTCGTCGGCGAGGCGTATCGCATCGTCGACGGCCGGCGCACCCGTTGCGAGATCGACCGCGCCGCTGCGGATATCGCCCCACGCATCGTCGCGGCGTGCGCGTGCCGCCAGCACCTCGGCGGTCGTGACGACCTTGTGAGTCTCGGCGAAATGCTTCTCCTGCAATTCGAGCCGCTCGAGTTCCTCCTGCGCGCCGTCCCGCGCATCGCGTGCGGCAGCCGCCGCGCTCGCGCGCTCGCTTGCTTCGTTGAGCAGCGCGCCGAGCCGCGCCGCCGACGGCACATCGAGCACCCGCAGCGCGTCGACCGGCTTGCGCCACTGGCCGAGCGCATCGACCGCATCGGCGAGCGCGCGCTCTGCGGCGGCAATGTCGCGTTCGAGCGCCTGTTCGCGCTGGCCGCTGCTGCGAAAGCCCTGCGCGTCGGCAAGCGCCGCTCGAAGCACTTCCGGCACATCGACCGTCGACAGGCGCGCCAGTTGTTCCTGCGCCTGCGCGAGTTCCTGCGTGCGTTCGTCGAGCGATTCGCGCGCGCCGGCCAGCGCCTGATGCAGCGCGCCGTGATCGCGCAACAGGTTCGCGACCGTCTTCAGCGACAGCGCGCTCGGCAGTGCCGCGCGCAGTGACGCCTCGTCGGTCGGCCAGCCGAGCTGAGCCGCGGCGGAACCGGCAGCGGACAGATGCCGCTCTACGTCCGCGCCGAGCAACAGCAGATCCTGTGCGTGATTCATGCAGGCGCCGCGCAACCGGTCGAGTGCTTCGATGTCGCCTTCGAGAGCCAGCGCGTCGGCATCCGGATCGATCGCGTCGCGCGCCTGCCGTTTCGCGAGCAGGTCCGCGCGGCGCTCCTCGAGCACCTTCTGTTCGGCCGCGAGATCGCCTTGCGCTTTCAGCAGGTCTGCGTACGCGGTCGGCGGCAATTCGACGACGGCGCCCAGTTCGGCAAGCGCCGCTTCCTTGATCGTCAATTCCTTCAGGTACGGCGCCAGCCGCCGCACGCGCTCGAGCTTCGAGCGCAGCGCTTCAAGCCGGCGCTGCTCCGCGCGCGCCTGCTCGATCTCCTGCTCGACCGCATCGCGCGCTTCCTTGCGATCGACCCAGTCGCGCGTGCGCACCTGGACCGCCTTCAGTTCGCCGACTGCTTCGTTGAACAATGCCTCGGCCTGCGCGAATGCGCTGCCGCTGCGTCGCGGCGCCCACAGCTCGCCCGCTCGCGCGTCGAGCTCCTCGCGCACAGGCCCGAGCGTGCCGACGCCCGCCGCCGATTCGAACAGCACCTGGCCGAGTTTGTCGGACGCATCGAGTATGCTCCGGCCGCCGTCGACGAGCCGACCGTGGTCGAGCCCGAACATCTGCTCGAAGAACTCGCGCGTCGCGCCGTCGACGATGGCGTTCAGATAGTCGTCCGGCAGCTTGTCGTCGGCGGGTGTGCGCAGCGGGCTGCGTCCGCGGGCGCGATGAAATGCGAGCGCGCCGGTGCCGCTCTCCAGCACGCCGCCGATCCGCAGTTCGGGCGTCGCATGCAGGAAGTCGAGCGGCGTCTGCAGCTTCATCCCGAACAACAGTTCCGACACGGCCGTCCGGATCGTCGACTTGCCGGCCTCGTTCGGCCCCACGATCACGTGGAAATCCTGGCCGGCCGACGGAAAGCGCAGCGTCTCGTCGGTGAACTTGCCGTACTTGATCAGATCGAGCTGGCTGATGCGCATCGCTTATTCCCCCCTCGCCAGCCGCGCGAGCAACGCGGGCCCGACCTGCTCGACCAGCGCCGTGAGTTCGCCGGCGCGCGCTATCGTCAGCAGCGGCACCTCCTCCTTCACGTCGCTGCGCACCTTGCCGATGAACGGCTTCAGGTCGCGCTCAAGCAGCGCGAGGAAATCCGGATCGTGCGCGGCATCGGCCAGGATCTGCTTGAGATCCTCCAGCGCCTCGAGTTGCTCGCTCTCGCCCTGCGGCTGCTCGGGCGCGGATGTCGCGAGCCGAACCTTCTCCAGCCACAGCCGTTCGTTGCCGATGATGCCGATCTGGTTCAGCACCTCCGCGCGCAGTTGCGGGGCGCGCCCGAAAAAGAGGCCGTGCGCGGGCGTACGCCCCGTGACCGTCACGCGCACCGCGCGCGGCACATGGCCATCGACGTTCAGCAGCGCCTCCAGCGACTGGCCGATCTTTCTCGACAGGTCGGCGACCGTGAGACAGTCGGACGCGTCGACCGACACGGCTTCCCAGCGCAATACGTCGAGATACAGACGTTCGATGTGCGTGCGCCCCTGCTCGATCGTCACGAGCACCGCGCCGCGGCGGCCCGTCTCGCGGATATGGCGACCCTGCAGGTTGCCGGGAAACACGACGGTCGACGGCCCCGACCATTGCTGGAACTCGTGCACGTGGCCGAGCGCCCAGTAGTCGTAGCCCTTCGCGTGCAGTTCCGCCAGCGTGCACGGCGCATAGTTCGCATGCGCCGCATAGCCTTCGAGCGCGGTGTGCAGCACGCCGATGTTGTAGTAACCCGGCACCGGGTCCGGATAGCCGATCGCGAGATTGTCGACGACAGCCTTGTCCTTGAAGCTCTGCCCGTGCAGCGCCACGTCGAATTCCGGCAGCCGGTGGGTTTCCGGCTTGCGATGGCCGAACACGGTGACGTTGTCGGGCAACGTGAGCTTCTTCGTCATCTCGCTTTCGGCATCGTGATTGCCGCCGAGCACGAATGCGCGAATCCCGGCCTTGCGCAGGCGGCCCATTTGCTGGCCGAAGAAAATGCCGGTGTTGTGGTCCTTCCAGTCGCCGTCGTACAGGTCGCCGGCGATCACGAGGAACGCAATTTCCTCTTCGATCGCACGATCCACGAGCTGCCGCAGCGCCTCGCGCGACGCGTTGCGCAACTGCGCGGCCGGCGCGTCGGGATACGCGCTCAGGCCGTGCAACGGACTGTCAAGGTGAATGTCTGCCGCGTGGATGAACTTCACGAAGATTCCTCTGTTTCATGACGAAGGGGCGATGTCGACCGGCATCGTGCGCGATCGAACGCCGGGCACGGCCGCCCGTCGCCAGCGGGTCGGGATGGTACCTGAAAGCGGGTACCGCGCAGACCACGGCCCAGCATCCCGACGACGGCGAAGTTCGTCGGCGTCACTCGCCGCGCGTCACGGGCGGCAGTGCAAAGCCGTTGTCGTTGTCCGGGGCGGATTCGCGTTGCGACGCAGCGCTTCCTGGGCGCTTTCCTTCCGCGCGAACAATGCGACGCCGATGACACCGGCGTTCGCCGTCTCGCCGTACTTCGAATTCGTGATGCCTCGGCATGTTACCGGACCATGCCGGGAGCCTCGGTGCCCGGGAGCCCCGCTATTTAAGCATGGCGTGCAGGCAATGGGCAGAGAGTATACGGACCGCCTGTTTCGGTCCGCGGCACACGCCTCCGGTCACGATGCACGGCGCATCAATAAAAAAAGCCCGGCCCGCATCGAAGCGGGCCGGGCCTGTGCGGGACGCAGGTTGCTTACAGCGCGCCGCCTTGCGCCGACGCCGAACCCTTCAAGCCGACCGATGCGCCGCCCTGCACCGAGTTCGTCGCGCCTTCGAGCGCTTCGCCAGCCTTCGCCTTCGCGCCGCCGGCGACATCGCCCGCCGTCGACACCGCGCCTTGCGCATGGTTCTTCGCCGAGCTAGCGACGTGCTTCACGTGCGACTTCGCCGCGTGCGTGGCCGATACCGCCGCGTCCTTCGCCGAACCGGCGGCCGAACCGACTGCCTGCGTCGCGCCACCGACAGCGTTACCGGCCGCCGAGCCGACGCCGCCAACCGTCTTGCCCACGCCGTTCAGCGCACCGACGACGACGTTGCCTGCGCCCGAACCCGAGCCCGCGGCATTCGCGCCGGCACCTGCCTGCACGCCCACGCCGCCGCCGAGCAGCGGCGTCTGGACTTGGGCGCCGACGCCGGCGGAACCCTCAGCGCCCGTCTGGGCCGTTTGTGCGAAAGCCGCCGATGCGATTGCCGTCAGCGCGGCGCCAAGCAGAATCGTGCGAATCTTGTTCATGGTCATTCTCCCCAAAGACGTTGTTGCTGCGGGCCGCGTTCCGCGGCTGGTCGCATGCCTCACCGCGACGTGCGGCAGGTGGAGCTAATGTAGCGGCGCCGCCGCCCAAAACCGTCGAATTGCGGGGACTGTTACTTCCGTTGCAAATGCTGACGATTGACTCACACTGTTTGACAATCATCGGAACCGGCTCGTGATTGGCGCCGTCCGATGGCTTGCTTCGGTGCGCCGGGCACGACGCACCGGCTAGCAGGGAAAGCGACCATTCCTGTAGGCATCCCAAAGGCTTGCTTGACGACGCCGGCGGTTACCCCGCCGATGTCCCGTGCCAATCCGCACGACACCTTTTTGACACCGTCGTCCGGGCCGGCATGCGGGCTCCGCATGCGTGGCCGTGCGTACGGATTCGGTATCGGGACTTCAGACACGGTGGGCGAAACTGGCGATGCGACCCAGCCGATCGCCCGGGTGATGGCCGACGCGCGACAGGGTTACACCGTCGCGGCTCACTGTCGCGCCGACTTCGACGTACGTGCGTGAACAGGATCTCGAGGCGGCGCCCCGGATCACCCCTGTGGGCTCGACGAGGCTCGGACCCGCCAGGTCGCGGCAGTCCCGTGTGCATTGCCGCCGCCATGCGAGGAGGCGAATGCCGTGCGCGATCGCGCATCATCCGACGCCTGCGTCGGATCGAGCTCGCGCAGCACACTCGCACGGCTGCCGTCGTCGCTCGGCAATTCCGGCTGCCCGCGCGCAAAGGCCGGCATGGCCGTCGCCGCGAGCAGCGCGGCGACCACCATCCGGGAACGGAGCTTCGTCGCGTTCCCCTGCTTCATTGCGCGCTCGCGGTCGATACGGTCGTTGCCGCGGCGGCCATGCCGGTGCGCTGGTCACCGTGCGCGATCGCGTAGAGCTCGCGGTTGCGTGCGACCGTCGCCGCGCTCGGCGGATAGTCGGAGTTCGACGTGGGTACGGTGCCGTCGCGTTGTGCCTGAACGAGATCGGCGATTACCTCGGCACGGGTCACGCCGGACGACGAAGTTTGTGCGAAGGCGGCGACCGGCGTTCCGACGACGACGGCGAGCAGCGCGGCTGCGATCAGTTTGCGATTCATGATGAAACTCCCGAGAACGGTTCAATGAAGACGCATCGTCGATGCGCCGCCGGCGTGACCGCAATTGCGATTCGCCGCCTGACACGTCCATTCTGGCGATCGACCCGCACCCCACGCTGACCGGCAGATGACAACTTTGAAATCCGTCGCCCACGCACGGATAACGGTTTCGTAATGTTCAGGTCAGCAACGGGTCAACGCCGCGCCAGCAGACTGCATGCTCACCGCATCGAATGCGGCACCCATGCCCTGCTTCGAGGAAAAAAATCATGTGGATCGTCCGGCTGGCGTTGCGCAGGCCCTATACATTCGTCGTACTCGCACTGCTGATCTTCATCGCGGGGCCGCTCGCGATCCTGCGCATGCCGACCGACATCTTCCCGAACATCGACATTCCAGTCGTCAGCATCGTCTGGTCATACAACGGCTTTTCCGCCGAGGACATGGCCAAGCGAATCACGTCCAACTACGAGCGCGCACTGACGTCGGACGTCGACGACATCGAGCACATCGAATCGCAGTCGCTGAACGGGGTGTCGGTCGTGAAGATCTTCTTCCACCCCGGCGCGGACATCAATCGCGCGATCGCGGAAGCCGCGAGCAATTCCGCGTCGATCCTGCGGATCCTGCCGCCCGGCACGCTGCCGCCGAACATCATCACGTACAACGCGTCGACGGTGCCGATCCTGCAGCTCGGACTGTCGAGCAACACGCTTGCCGAACAGCAACTGTACGACCTCGGCAACAGCTTCATCCGCACGCAGCTCGCGACGGTGCAAGGCGCGGCGGTACCGCTGCCGTTCGGCGGCAAGATTCGCCAGATCGTCGTCGATCTCGACACGCGCGCGCTGCAGGCGAAGGGGCTCGCGCCGATCGACGTGGTGAACGCGATCAACGCGCAGAACCTGATCCTGCCGGGCGGCACCGCGAAGATCGGCACGCGCGAGTACAACGTGCAGATGAACGGCAGCACACAGACGGTCGCCGCGCTGAACAACCTGCCCGTCAAGACGATCGACGGCAACGTGGTCTATGTGCACGACGTCGCGCACGTTCGCGACGGGTACGCACCGCAGACCAACATCGTGCGCGTCGACGGCAAGCGCGCGGCGCTGCTGACCGTCGAGAAGACCGGCAGCGCGTCGACACTGACGATCATCGACCAGGTCAAGGCGATGCTGCCGAAGATCGCGGCCGGCTTGCCGAAAGCGCTGCACATCTCCGCGCTCGGCGATCAGTCGGTGTTCGTGAAGGCGGCGGTGCAGGGCGTCGTGCGCGAAGCGCTGATCGCCGCCTGCCTGACCGCGCTGATGATCCTGTTGTTCCTCGGCAGCTGGCGCGCGACGTTGATCATCGCCGTATCGATTCCACTCGCCGTGCTCACATCGCTGCTCGCGCTGGGCGCGCTCGGCCAGACCATCAACATCATGACGCTCGGTGGGCTCGCGCTCGCGGTCGGGATACTCGTCGACGACGCGACCGTCGCGATCGAGAACATCACGCACCATCTCGAACGCGGCGCGCCGCTGGAAGACGCCATTCTGACCGGCTCGGGCGAAATTGCCGTGCCGACCTTCGTATCGACGCTGTCGATCTGCATCGTGTTCGTGCCGATGTTCATGCTCACGGGCGTCGCGCGCTACCTGTTCGTGCCGTTGGCCGAAGCGGTGATCTTCGCGATGGTCGCGTCGTATTTCTTCTCGCGTACGCTGGTGCCGACGCTCGCCATGGTCCTGATGCGCGCAAAGGGACAAGGCCGCCCGTCGCGTGGCATATTCGCGCGCATCGCACGATTTCAGGCCACGTTCGAACGTCGCTTCGAGGCGGTCCGGCTGCGCTATCGCGCACTGCTGTCGGCAGCGATCTCGAATCGCCGCCGTTTCGCGGCCGGGTTTCTTCTTGCGTGCGCCGCATCGACCGGCCTGTTCGCATTCGCCGGCCAGGACTTCTTCCCGTCGGTCGACACGGGCGAGATCCGTCTGCATCTGCGCGCACCGACCGGCACGCGGATCGAGGAAACCGCGCGCCTCACCGACGAAGTGGAAGCGCGCATCCGTACCGTGATTCCGGCGAACCAGCTGGCCGGCATGCTCGACAACATCGGCGTGCCGGTGAGCGGGATCAACCTCACGTACGACTCGTCCGACCCGATCGGCACCGAAGATGCGGACGTGAACATCACGCTGAAGCCGAACCATGCGCCGACGGCGGCGTATGTCGCGAAGCTGCGCAACCTGCTGGCCCAATCGTTCCCGGGCGTAACGTTCGCATTCCTGCCGGCCGACATCGTCAGCCAGATTCTCAATTTCGGACTGCCCGCGCCGGTCGACATCCAAATCGTCGGCAACAAGCTGGACCAGAACCGCGCGGTGGCGAACGCGCTGCTTGCGAAGCTGCGCGGCGTGCGCGGCCTCGTCGATACGCGCATCCAGCAGCCGGGCGACGAGCCGGCGATCAACGTCGACGTGGACCGCACGAAGGCGATTCAGGCCGGCCTCGAACAACGCGACGTCGCGCAGAACTTGCTGATCGCGCTGTCGGGCAGTTCGCAGACGACGCCGAACTTCTGGCTCGATCCGCGCAACGGCGTCAGCTACCCGTTGATCGTGCAGGCCCCGCAGTATTCGGTCGATTCGCTGCAGGCGCTGGCGAACATACCGCTGCCTGCGGGTACCGCGCGCCCGCCGCAGACGCCCGCCGGCGGTCCGGCCGCAGGCGCGCCCGCACAGAACCTGCTCGGCGCAATGGGCGCGTTCTCCCGCGCGACGCAACAGGCCGTGGTGTCGCACTACAACGTGCAGCCCGTGCTCGACATCTTCGCGTCGGTGCAGGGACGCGATCTGGGCGGCGTCACGGCCGACGTGACGAAGCTCGTCGACGATGCGCGCGCCCAACTGCCGCCCGGTTCGTCGATCGTGCTGCGCGGCCAGGTACAGGCGATGCACGAATCGTTTACCGGACTGCTCGGCGGCCTCGCGATCGCGATCGCGCTCGTCTACTTGCTGATGGTCGTCAACTTCCAGTCGTGGCTGGACCCGCTCGTGATCGTTGGCGGCCTGCCCGCGTCGCTGGCGGGCATCTCGTGGATGCTGTTCGTCACGCGCACCACGCTGTCGGTGCCCGCGCTGACCGGCACGATCCTGTGCATCGGCATCGCGACCGCGAACAGCATCCTCGTCGTCAACGCGGCGCGCGAGCTGATCGCAAGCGGCGCATCACCGTGGCAGGCTGCGCTCGAGGCCGGATTCAGCCGCTTCCGTCCGGTCGTGATGACCGCGCTCGCGATGCTGATCGGCATGCTGCCGATGGCGCTCGGCCTCGGCGACGGCGGCGAACAAAATGCCCCGCTTGGCCGTGCGGTGATCGGCGGTCTGGCGTTCGGCACGCTGTCGACACTGCTGTTCGTACCTGTGCTGTTCGGCTTCATCCACGCGTGGCTCGACCGACGCCGCGAAGCGGCCGCCGCCCGCCGCGTGCAGGACATGCCGGTGGTGCGCTGATCAAGAACGCATCCCGATTCCCTACGACTCGCCCGACATCGAACTCATCATGAACGACACGACCGAACCACTGACCCCGCCGCCGGCTGCCGAACCGGCAACGATGCCGCCTGCCGCACGCGGCGCAACGCCAGAAACGCCGCCGTCCCGGCGCGGCCGCAAGCTGGCCGTCCCGCTTGCCGCGATTGCCTTCGCCGCCACGCTGCTCGCGATCGGCATCGTGCCGCGCATCGCCGCGCGCGCCGCGCAGCGCCACCAGGTGGCGGCGCAGCAGGCGCTGCCGGTGACCGTGATCCAGCCCGGCGCCGCGCCGGCCGACCAGACGCTCACGCTGCCGGGTGCCGTGACGCCGTATGCGGAAGCGTCGATCTACGCGCGTACCAGCGGCTACATCGCCCACTGGAGCGCGGACATCGGCACGCATGTGAAGGCCGGGCAAACGCTCGCGCAGATCACCGCGCCCGACCTCGACGCGCAGTTGCGCCAGGCGCGCGCGGACGCGGCGACCGCGCAAGCGAACTACGACTATGCGAAATCGACCGCGCAGCGCTGGCAGGACATGCTGAAGACGCAATCGGTGTCGCAGCAGGACACCGACACGAAGGTGGCCGACATGAACGCGAAGCGCGCGATGCTCTCATCCGCGCAGGCCAATACCGCCCATCTGAACGAACTCGTATCGTTCGAATCGGTGAGCGCGCCATTCGACGGCGTGATTACCGCGCGCAACGTCGACGTCGGCACGCTCGTGACGGCGGGCGGCACGCCGGGCAGCCCCGGACTGTCGGGCGAACTGTTCCATCTGGAGCAGACCGACACGCTGCGCGTGTTCGTCGACGTGCCGCAGGACAGCGCGGCCGGCATCTCCACCGGCACGGCCGTCTACCTGACCACGCAGCAGTATCCGGGGCGGCGCTTCGCCGCGCACGTCGCCCGCAGCGCGGGCGCGATCGACCCGGTCACGCGCACGCTGCGTGTCGAGATCGACGTCGACAATCGCGATGGCGCGTTGCTGCCCGGCGCGTATGCGCAGGCGCACCTGCTCGTGCCGAGCGCGGCGCCGACGTTCGAGCTGCCGGTCAGTGCACTGCTGTATCGACCGAACGGCGTGACGGTTGCAACGGTCGACGCGAATGGACGCACGGCGCTGAAGACCGTGCAGATCGGACGCGATTTCGGCACGCATGTCGAGATCGTCGCCGGGCTCGGCGCGACCGATCGCGTGATCGACAACCCGGGCGATTCGATCGCAAGCGGCGAAACCGTGAAGATCGTGTCGGTCGAGCACAGCGCGGTGCCGGCCGCTTCGCCGGCAGCGCAACCGGCCACGGCAAGCGGTGTGCCGTCAGCGCCACGCGCGGCGACGTCCATGCCCGCCTCCGCGCCGGTTGCGCGTACCTCGAACGCCCGCACCTGACCCGCCATGCCTACCTGTGAGATTCCCGCCATGCGCCTTCCTCACCCACTCCCCTTCGCCCGCCGCGTCGTCGCGCTCGGCGTTGTCACCGCGCTGGCCGCTTGCTCGACGCTGCCGCCCTATTCGCCGCCGACCGTCTCGGTACCCACGCACTATGCCGGCACGTCGGCCGCGCAACCGGGCTGGCAAGTCGCGGCGCCGGCCGATGCCGCGTCGCGCGGCGCGTGGTGGACGGTGTTCAACGACGCGGATCTGAACGCGCTCGAAGCGCGCGTCGACGTGTCGAACCAGACCGTCAAGAAGGCCGTTGCCGACCTCGAGCAAGCGCGCGCGACGGTCGACTACCAGCATGCGGGGTTTCTGCCGACAGTCACGGCGGGCGTGGCGCAAAGCCGTTCACGCATATCGCGGAACAAGCTGGGTTCGTCGCTCGCCGGCAAGACGACACCCGACCATCAGGTCGGCGTGGCGGCAAGCTGGGAACCCGACGTGTTCGGCCGCGTGCGCGATGCGGTAGCAGGTGCGCAGGCGAACGCCGACGCAAGTGCGGCCGATCTGCAAGCCGTCAAACTGTCGGTCACGGCCGAACTCGCGACCGACTATTTCGCGCTGCGTTCGCTCGACACGCAAAAGCAGCTGCTCGACGACACGGTGCGGGCCTATGCGGATGCGCTGAAGCTGCTGAAACAGCAGCTCGCGGCCGGCGCGATCGATGCGTCCGCCGTCGCACAAGCCGAAACGCAACTGGAAGCGACGCGCACGCAGGATACCGACATCGACGCGTCGCGTGCGCAGCTCCAGCATGCGATCGCAACGCTCGTCGGCGAAAACGCATCGACGTTCGCATTGCCGGCGCGCGTTCAAGCGTTCGACGTGCCTGCCATTCCGGCAGGCATGCCGTCGCAACTGCTCGAACGACGGCCGGACATCGCAGCTGCCGAGCGCCGCGTCGCGGCCGCGAACGCGCAGATCGGCGAAGCGCGCGCCGCGTTCTTCCCCGACCTCGTGCTGTCGGCGAGCGCGGGGCTCGAAAGCGGGTTCTTCACGCCGTGGCTGACCGCGCCAAGCCTGTTCTGGTCGCTCGGCCCGCAACTCATCGGCACGCTGTTCGACGGCGGCAGGCGCAGCGCGACGCTGCGCGGCACGCACGCGCAGTACGATGGCGAGGTCGCCGACTATCGGCAGACCGTGCTGGGCGCATTCCAGCAGGTGGAGGATCAATTGTCCGCGCTCGATGCGCTCGCGTCCGAGGCCGCCAGTCAGCAGCGCGCGACCGACGCGGCCGACCTGTCGCTGCGGCTGACGACGAATCGCTTCAATGCCGGCGCCGTCAGCTATCTGGACGTGGTGACCGCGCAGACGATCGCGCTGACCAATCGGCGCCAGGCCGACGAGATCGCCGCACGTCGGATGGAAGCATCGGTCGGATTGCTGAAGGCGCTGGGCGGCGGCTGGCACTCGGGCGCGGATATCGCCGCTCGCGCCGCCGGATCGGGGACGGCGATCAAGACGCAGGGTTCCTGACGAAGATGAGGATGAACCGCGTGCCCGCCGAGTCGCTTTCGACGCGCGCGGTGCCGCCGTGCAGCTCCATCACCGAGCGCACGATCGCAAGCCCGAGCCCGGCCGTGCCGCCCGGCACGCCGCCGCTGCGCGCGGGGTCGCCGCGCACGAATCGGTCGAAGATGCGCGGCAGCAGCGCGGGATCGATCGGCTCGCCCGGATTCTCGACGACGACGCGTACCGTGTCCGCCGTTTCGTCGACGCTCAGCGCAATGACGCCGCCCGCAGGCGTATAGCGCAGCGCATTCGCGAGCAGGTTGCCGACCGCGCGGCGAAACAGTTCGACATCGGCAGTCAGCTGGCCGTGCCCTTCGACGCGCAGCGTCGAACCCGCTTCATCGGCGAGCCCTTCGAAGTATTCGGCGATGCGCGTCAGCTCGTCATGCACGTCAAACGCGCGCTGCCGCGTCACGAAGGTAGGGTGTTCGGCGCGCGCGAGAAACAGCACGTTCTCGATCATGCGTGCGAGACGGTCGTATTCCTCGAGATTCGATTCGAGCAGCGCCTGGTATTCGCCGGGCGAACGCGGCCGCGCAAGTGCCACTTCGGTCGCGCCGCGCATGTTGTTCAGCGGCGTGCGCAGGTCGTGCGCGAGATCGGCGCTGAATTGTGACAAATGTCCGAAAGCTTGCTGCAGGCGGCCGAGCATCGCGTTCTGCGCATCGACGAGCGCACGCAGTTCGCGCGGCGCACGCGCGGCGTCGAGCCGCGCGTCGAGCTTGTCGACGGTGATCCGGCCGGTGTTCGCGACGATCTCGCGGAGCGGTGCGAGCGCCGTGCGGATCAGCCAGTAGCTGAGCAGCATTGCGCACAGCGCGCCCAGCCCGCCGGCGAGCTTCAGCTTGTTGCGATAGCCGTCGAGCAGTTCGGCGCGATCGCTCATGTCGCGCGCGATCGCGATGCGGATCTGCGTACCGTCGCGCAGCATTGCGCCGGCCACGACACCGCGCACGGACGTGCCGTCGTCGGCGCGCCATGTCGCGATCCGGTCGACGGTGATCCGTTCGGCCGCCGGCACCGGCGTCGCGTGGGGCGGAAACAGTTCGGCATCGGGCAACGCAGGCGGTACGGGCGACGCCATGCCCGACGCAGCCGGTGGCAGATCCTCGCGCTCGGTCCGCCTGACGTTGTGCCGCGCGAGCACATTGCCCCGATCGTCGACCACGGCCATCGAGAGTGCCGCGTTCCCGAGCACCTGGCTCGTCAGCCGGTCCGCGTGCGCGCGCACGGCGTCGAGCGTATCGAGTTCGCCCGCAAGCCGGCGCGTATGTCGTGCGGCAAGCACGATGTCCAGATCGTCCTGCGTCCTCACTTGCCGGTCGAGGCCGGTATACACGTACGTGCCGACGAGCGCGAAGACCGCGAGCATCGTCGCGCCGAACGCGAGCGCGAGCGTCGCGCCAAGCGATCGACCGAGCGTCATGCACCGTCCTTCGGTTCGAGCACGTAGCCTACGCCGCGCACCGTGTGGATCAGCTTGACCGGAAACGCATCGTCGATCTTCGCGCGCAGTCGCCGAATGGCGACTTCGACGACGTTGGTGTCGCTATCGAAGTTCATGTCCCACACATACGACGCGATCTGCGTGCGGCTCAGCACTTCGCCTTGTCGACGCGCGAGCAACTGCAACAGCGAGAACTCGCGTGGCGTCAGGTCGATCCGCACCGTGCCGCGCTTCACGCGGCGGCGTACGACGTCGATTTCCAGGTCGCCGACCACAATGCGCTCGGTCTCGCGTGGTGGGCCGCGGCGAGCAAGCGTGCGGATGCGAGCGAGCAGTTCGACGAATGCGAACGGCTTCACGAGGTAATCATCCGCGCCCAGTTCGAGACCGTGCACGCGGTCCTGCACATCGTCGCGCGCGGTCAGGAACAGCACCGGCGTGGTATGGGTATCGCGCAGGCGCTTGAGCACGCCCCACCCGTCGAGCACGGGCAGCATCACGTCGAGCACGATCACGTCGTAGTTCTCTTCCTGCGCGAGCATCAGCCCTTCCGCGCCGTCCTTTGCGAGATCGATGCTGAAGCCGGATTCCTCGAGCCCTTTCTTCAAGTACGCGGCCGTCTTCGGTTCGTCTTCGACTATCAGGATGCGCATGCTCGGCTCCATCGCATTCGGTTGGAATATGCGGCGATGTTACCGGTAAACCGGCGGGTGAAAGTCTTCGCCGACCAGCGGGACAGCTCGATTACGAAAATGTAATCCGAGGGTCAGCGCATTGACTGTCGCGGCATTGCGCACGTCATGACGACGCGTCGGCGATTTGCCATACCGCGGCCTGCGCCGCACGTTCGCTTCCTGCGTAATGGGCTGCTGGTGGGATGGCGGTCGATGTCGGCGGGTGCGCCTGCGGCGGCGCTACCGTTTCCCGCGGCACGCTGCGGCGACGCAATGAACGACATGTTCCTGCGGCTCGTCGTGCGCGACGCGCTCTATTCGCTCTTGTTCGACTGGACCAGCCGCAGAATCCGGCTGTCATACGGCGACTCCATGACTTCCGCGACGCGGACGTCGGATGCGGCCGGGTGCAGCGGATTCAACAGGAAGTTGTGCGCGTGCGGCACGACGACGCTCGGTACGCGCAGCAGTGCGCTCGGCTGCGTGTGCAGCCACTCGGTGCCGGCGCTGCGGGTCCAGTCGACGTTCTCCCGCCAGTCGGCCGGCGCATCGCCTTCCGCGATCTCGGCAACGTCCACCGATTCGGACACCTCGACGCGCAGCAACTGGTATGCGCTCGGCAATTGCGCAACGGTGGCCATTTCGAAGTGGACGAGCGTCTCGAGCAGCGCGAGCGCCGGATGCTCGGCGAGATAGACGACGGGCTGCCCGGCAAAATGCCAGCGCCCGCCGGCCCGCAAGCCGCCGATGCCTTTCAGATCGGCGTAATTGCTGATGCGCCACAGCGTCGTCAAGCGAAATACCCCTCGTCGATCTGCGTGAGCGCCTCTTCGACGAGTCGGGCGCCGTGCTCGGTGCTCGACATGTCGAGCGACGTGCGGCCGCCGAAGCGCTGGAGCCCGTTGCGCAGCCACGCCATTGCCTTGTCCTGGTCGCCGAACGTGGCCGTCGCCTGCGCGACGATGCGTGCAAGCCGGATCGCCTTGTCGGATTCCTCCGGCGACAGGCGCTCGTGCGCCTGGCGACGATGGCTCAACGTGCGCCGCGGGATGATGAAGGCGAGTTCATCCGACTTCAGGCCGCGCTCCGACAGGCGATCGATTACCGCGAGGTCGACGCGCGCACTCGCCAGCTCGGCGAGATCGGCGCCCGAGCGCACGCGAATCGCGAGCAGTTGCTCGAGTATCGTGAATTCGGCCTGGCGCGGGTGCGCGACGCCCGAAGGGTGAAACGCGATCGTGCTCATGATTCTTCTCCGGCAATTTGCCCAATCATTATAGGCGTTTTGCCGAAGGCGGGCGGATTCTTGTCGTCAGGGGTTCACCGGGCGTCGGACCGGGCTTTCGGCACCCGACTCCGGCCCCATTACCCGTCGCCCGGATCGAGCGAATCGACGATTCCCTGCGGAAGCCAAGGCGATGAAATTCAGGATATGAAGGCCTGCATCGACGTCATGTGGTTGTCACGTAACAACTTTTCTAAGGAATAGTGATCGGCAGGCGCGACGTGCGCGGCCCAGGGCGCCCCCCTCCCACGCCCTGCCCGGCGCCGATGCCGATCAGCCGGCCCATGCCGACGATCGGATCACGCTGCAGAAATTTCCTGCATGGAAATGCGGATCCTTGTCGGCCAGCACATCGGCCTTCACGTTGCCGAACGTCGTGTCCGGCTTGTGCCGGATGCCGTCGTAGAACGCCTGGATGATGTCTTCCTTGAAATGCGGCGTGCGCGGATGTGCGCGGACGACGGCATCTCGTTCGACGTCGCTGTACTCCGGATACGCGAGGCCCAGCACGTCCATCTCGACCCCTGCGGTGACGAGCGCGACGACCGGATGCATATGCTTCGGAATACCTGGCGTAGTGTGCAGCGCGATCGCAGTCCACACGACCTCGATGTCCTGCTGCGAAATGCCCTTGCTCTTCAGAAAATCGCGGGCGGCATTGGCGCCGTCCACTTCGAATCGTTCGCACGCGCTGCTGTGCCGATGCGTGAGCCCCATGTCATGAAACATGCAGCCGCAATAGAGCAGTTCGGGATCGTAGCGGAGCCCGCGGTGCTGCCCCGCAAGCGCGGCGAAGTAGTAGACGCGGCTGGAATGGTGAAACAGCAACTCGGACTCGGTATCCCGTACGAGTTCGGTGATCTCGCGAGCGAGTTGGCTATCGGGAACGGTGATGCCGGCGACGTTCACAGTCATGATCGACCTCCATTGAAGACAGCACCCATTCTCCGAAGGCCCGGGTTTGGCATCAATCGCCGTGTTACGACGAATTCTGCCATTTCGCGCGATCGACGGCCATCGCGGCCGCAACCCTTGAACCGCGCCCGCGAAGTGCGCCGATGCCCCTCGTCGCCTCGCGTTGCGCGTCTATACTGCTACGCGTCACGTTCGACACATCGATACCACACGCAACCGAACATGCCGAAGGTCGTGGGAATTTTCGCGGTACCGGGCGTACAACTGCTCGACGTTTCCGCGCCGCTCGACGTATTCGCCCAGGCTAACGCCGAATGCGGCAAGCCGTTCTATACGCTGCGGATCATCGCGAGCGAGCCCGGGCCGATCCGCGCGTCATCGGGCGCGCAATTGCTGGCCGACTGGATCGCTCCCGACATTCCCGATCGCCTCGACACGCTGCTCGTCGCCGGTGCGCCGGGTGCCGCCGCGGTCGCGCTGCGAACCGACGTCCTCGCGTGGCTGCGCTCGGCCGCCGTGCAAAGCAAGCGGTATGGCTCGATCTGCACCGGCGCGTTCATCCTCGCGGCGACCGGCCTGCTGAAAGGACGACGCCTGACGACGCACTGGGCCGCCGCCGACACGCTCGCCGATGCGTATCCGTCGCTCACGGTCGAAGCGGACGCGCTGTATGTACGCGACGGCAAGCTGCGCACCGGAGCGGGCGTCACGGCCGGGCTCGATCTCGCGCTCGCGCTGGTCGAGGAAGATCTCGGCCGGGAAATCGCACGGCGCGTCGCCGCGCAACTGGTCATGTTCTTCAAGCGCCCGGGCGGACAGCTCCAGTTCAGCCGCAGCGGCGAGGCACGGCCGGCCGGGCGCTCCGTGCTGCAGGAAGTCCAGCGCTGGATCGCCAGCCATCCTGAACTCGAACACTCGGTGGCGGCACTCGCGAAGCATGCGGGCATGAGCCCGCGCCACTTCGCGCGGCTCTTTCGCGCGGAGGTCGGCATGACGCCGGCTGCGTGGGTCGAAGCGACCCGCATCTCCGCTGCCCGGCAACTGCTCGAAAACGGACATGACACGCCGAAGCAGGTCGCCGCAAAATGCGGCTTCGCGAATGTCGATACGCTCAGACGGTCGTTCGCGAGGCACGTCGGGATCACGCCCGCCGAATACCGGAAACGACAGTCGGTCGTCGAGGAGTGAGTGACGCGGTACGCACGACGATGCGGCCGTTAATACTCACGTCGATGTGCGAGAAGGCGGAGTCGGCCCGGATTGCACAGCGAGGGGCGAACACACTCCCTCGCTCGCGACCAATGATTCGTTATCCGATTTAATTGATCTTTCCATCGGCCGAAGTCGGCGTGCGGTTGCAATACACCTCTGTCCCGGATCGCGCCAGCTCCCGGTTCGGCGCCCGCAATCACACTCATCGAATGCGCGCCGGCATACGGATAATCATCAGACAAAACCCCGCATTCCCCGCGAATCGTTTACCCAGTTGCAATAATTATTCGCCGGAACGCCTATTTCCGACCGGTATCGCGATCGCTACGATGCAATCAACCGCTGAACGCAACAAGCGAAGCGCGAAATCTACGAAAACCGGAGGTCACCATGAAGTCGTTCATCTACGCAGTCGCCGCTGTCGCCGCCCTTACCGCATCCGTTGGCGCATTCGCCCAGTCGAACTCGTCGGGAGAACTGACGCGCGCCCAGGTCCGCGCAGAACTCGTGCAGCTCGAGCAAGCCGGTTACAAGCCGGAAGTGTCCGACGCCCACTATCCGAATGCGCTGCAAACCGCGCAGGCCCGCGTGACGAACAGCGACGCAACGGGTTACGGCGCACAAGCCGCCGCCGGCGTGCGTGCCGGCCGCGTGATCGCGGTCAAGCAAACCGCTCGAGACTCGGTCTATTTCGGTCAGTAAGACCGACGTACGCAGCGCGTACCTCGATACGCGCGCTGTCGACGCAACACCCCGCTCCCGTTCATCGGGGCGGGGTGTTGCGTTTTCGGTGGCTCCGACTTACGCGCTCCGCGACGCACGATCGATGCGCAGCGTGGATCGGCTGCAGCCCCGAACCGTTCACGCAGACGGCCGGCGTTTGCGCATAGAATGGCCGCGTGGTCGGCGCCGGCCTAAGCGAACGCGAGCGAAGCCTCGAGTCACCCGGGCATACCTCACTCGCTGGCCGACCCGATGCCGCACTCATCGCATTTTTCGAAAAGGAGCGGTTTCATGTCTCAAACATCCGGTTCCATGATCACGTTTCGCCGCCCCGACGGCCAGGAACTGCAGGGCTACCTCGCGACGCCGGAAAAGACCGAAGGTGCACCCGCGGTCGTCGTCATCCAGGAGTGGTGGGGCCTGAACGACCAGATCCGCGGCGTTGCCGATCGCCTCGCGCGCTGCGGCTACTTCGCGCTCGTGCCCGACCTGTATCGCGGCAAGTCGACGGTCGAGGAGGAAGAAGCGCACCACCTGATGACCGGCCTCGATTTCGGCGACGCCGCGTCGCAGGACATTCCCGGCGCAGCGCAATACCTGAAGACGCGCGCGTCGCGCGTGGCGGTCACCGGCTTCTGCATGGGCGGCGCTCTCACTCTGCTGTCGCTGCAGTTCGCCGATGTCGATGCCGGCGTCACGTGGTACGGCTTCCCTCCGCTTGACTACCTCGATCCGTCGAAGATCAAGGTGCCGCTGATGGGTCACTGGGGTACCCAGGATGCGTTCTTCGCGATCGACCAGGTCGATGCGCTGGAGAAGAAGCTGACCGACGCGAAGGTCGGTATCGAATTCCACCGCTATCTCGCCCATCACGCGTTCGCGAACGAAACGGCCGTCGGCCCCGGCCGCATCGGCAGCACGCAGTTCGATCCGGTGTGGTCGCAGATCGCGTGGGACCGCACGCTGACGTTCTTCGGGCGCACGCTCTGGGGCCAGCAGCAGTAATACCGCAGCAGGCACCTGCCGCTGACGGGTAACGATCCTCATGAAGCGAAACGCCACGGACTTGCAGCCGTGGCGTTGTCGTTTACGGGATGAATTTCTTATGCGACCGTCTCGCGCGTCACGGGTTCGACACCGAAGCACGCACGACGGAATGCGAGTGGCACGGCCGGCTCCGGACTGTGGTTCTCATAAACGCGCGAGTCGATCGACACATCCAATCGAAGACCTCATGCCGCAGTGCCGTCAGCATCAAGTTCGGTATGCAAAATATCCCGCACGGCTGAACGTCGATTCACGGACGACGTTGCAAGTGCCGAGTCATTCGACCCGAAACTCGTTCTTCGCCTCCGCTCAGGACTCGCAGGAACCGCGCAGCGCGGCCTCGTCGGCGGCCAGCATTTCGGGCACGCATTCCCGCAGGAAATCGACGAACGTCCGGATCTTCGCGTCGAGGTACTGGCGCGACGCATACAGCGTGTAGACCGTCAGCTTCTGCAGCCGGTACTCGGGCAACACGCGAACCAGCGCGCCGCTCGCCAGGGCGGGCACCGCACTCGACATCGGCAATGAGCCGATCCCGAGGCCGGCGCGCAGCGCGGCGCCGAGCGCATCGGCGATGTTCACCTGGAAGTCCGGCAGCGGCAGCTCGAATGTCTCGCGACCGTCGGGGCCGTCGAGGTGCCAGCGGTCGCGTGGAAAGATCGGCGTGACGATCTGCAGGCACGAATGCGCTTCGAGATCGCGCACGGTGCGCGGCGTGCCGCGCTCCTTCAGGTACGCGGGCGACGCGCACAGCACGCTGTGAACATCGCCCAGACGCTGCGACACCAGGCCCGAGTCGGGCAGCTCCGTCGCGCTCAGCTGCAGCGACACGTCGTAACCTTCGTCGATGATGTCGGGCACGTGCTGCGACAGCGTAAGTTCGACCGCCACCGACGGATAGCGCTGCCGGTATCGCACCACCGCGGGCACCACGTAGGCCTGGCCGAAACTTGTGGTCGCGTGCACATGCAGGCGCCCCGACGGCTTCGCCTGCGCGTCGGCCGCCTCGGCTTCCGCTTCGTCGATATAGCCGAGGATGCGCTGGCAGCGGTCGAGATAGCGCTGTCCGGCGTCGGTCAATGCGATGCGGCGCGTGCTCCGGTTGAGCAGACGCGTGCGCAGATGCGTTTCGAGTTGCGCGACCGAACGAGAGGCATAGGCGGTGGTGATGTCCAGACGCTGGGCCGCGCTCGTGAAGCTGCCCTCCTCCGCCACCCGGACGAAAATGCGCATCATCTGTAACGTGTCCATCGACATGTCCCCGGGATTGAAATCGCTTCGCGGCGGCGCCCGCCCCGGCACAGCCCGGTCTGGCGCGAATTGTGCGGAACAGTACCGCAGCGGTGCAGGCGTGTCCAGTTTGCCGTGCGCCGCTCCGGCGGGCCCTCGCTCACGCGACAACCGCTGCCGGCATCGGATCGATGCAGGCCGCACGGCGGCGGCCTGCCGCGCACGCATTGCACGTGCGCGTCGCGCTCAGCATTGCTCGAAGGGGTTGCTCAGCACGATCGTGTCGTCGCGCTCGGCGCCGGTCGTGATCATCGACACGGGCGCACCCGCGACCGCCTCGACGCGCGCGATGAAATTCTGCGCGGCACGCGGCAACGCCGCAAACTCGCGCACGCCCTTCACGGTGCCGCCCCACCCGGCGAACGTTTCGTAGACGGGCGTTGCGCGCGCCTGCGCATCGAGGCTCGCGGGCAGATGGTCGACGCGTGCGCCATCGAGCTCGTAGCCGACGCACAGCTCGATCGACGCGAAGCCGTCGAGTACGTCGAGCTTGGTGAGCGCGAGCGAATCGATACCCGAAATCCGGACGGCCTGCCGTAACTGCGCGGCATCGAGCCATCCGCAGCGGCGCGGCCGGCCGGTGTTGACGCCGAACTCCTGCCCGCGCGCGCGCAGCGTTTCGCCGGTGGCGTCGGTCAGTTCGGTGAGGAACGGGCCGCCGCCGACGCGCGTCGCGTACGCCTTGGTTACGCCCAGCACGTGGCCGAGTTTCGACGCGCCGAGCCCTGTGCCGGCCGCCGCGGCCGATGCAACGGTGCCCGACGACGTCACGAACGGATAGGTGCCCCAGTCGATGTCGAGCATCACGGCCTGCGAGCCCTCGAACAAGATGCGTTCGCCGCGGTCGTTCGCGTCGTTGAGGTCGGCCCACACGGGACGCACGAACGGGAGGATCTTCGGCGCGATGTCGACCAGCGTTGCCAGCATCGCGTCGCGCGAGCACGGCTCGAGCCCCAGGCCGCGGAACCATGCATTGTGGTGATCGACCAGCACGTCGAGCTTGTCGGCAAGCCGGCCCGGCTCGGCCAGATCCGCGACCCGCAGCCCGCGGCGCCCAACCTTGTCCTCGTAAGCTGGCCCGATCCCGCGCAGCGTGGTGCCGATGGGTTCGCGACGCAGACGCTCCTGCGCCTGGTCGATCGCACGGTGAATCGGCAGGACCAGCGTGGCGTTCTCCGCGATCGACAGATTGTCCGGCGTCACCGACAGCCCGAGTTTGGCCATCCGCCCGATCTCGTCCAGCAGCGCCTCCGGATCGAGCGCCACGCCGTTGCCGATCACACCGCGCTTGCCACGCACAATCCCGCTCGGCAGCAGCGCGAGCTTGTAGGTCTTGTTGCCGACGACCAGCGTATGGCCCGCGTTGTGGCCGCCGTTGTAGCGTGCGACGAGATCGGCCTGCGCCGCCAGCCAGTCCACGACGCGCCCCTTGCCTTCGTCACCCCATTGGGCGCCCACCACCACCACGTTCGGCATGCTCCATACTCCATGTGAGAAATCCAGACATCCGTTTCGGCCGCATCGGCCGTTCGTGTGCCATATTGGCGGACTAGGATCACCCGATCAAACGATTAAATCTGAGCAGTCGTGTGAGTAAATTTCACACGAAACGATGCATGGCCCGACGACTCCCTCCATTGAATTCGCTGCGCGCCTTCGAAGCCGCGGCCCGCCTCGGCAGTTTCACGCTCGCCGCCGACGAGCTGTGCGTGACGCATGGCGCGATCAGCCGGCATGTTCAGCAACTCGAGGCATGGCTTGGCCGACCGCTGTTCGAGCGGCACAACCGGCGCGTCGAACTGACCGACGCCGGTCGCGTATACCTTGCCGAGGTCGGTGCATCGTTCGACCGGATCGCGCTCGCCACCGCGCAGCATTTCGGCCAGGGGCAGCAGCGCGTGCTGCGCGTCAGCGCGCCCGCGACGTTTTCGCTGCGCTGGCTCGTGCCGAAGCTGTCATCGTTCCAGGTAGCGCATCCGGCCATCGAGGTGCGGCTGTCAACGTCGAACGAGCCGATCGAGAAGTTGCGTGACAAGGTCGACCTGATCGTCCGCGGCGGCCCGCAAGCGATCGACGGATATGTTGCCGAGGAGTTTCTGTCCGAAATCCGGCTGCCCGTATGCGCGCCGAAGCTGCTCGAGGGCCGGCCGCTGCGTACGCCGGCTGATCTCGCCGGCTTCACGCTGCTGCACGCGGCGACGTACCCCGGTATGTGGCCCGAGTGGCTCGCGGCGGCCGGGCACGCGAATCTGGTGCCGCGGCATTCGCTCACGCTGGAGCATTTCTATCTGACGCTGCAGGGCGCGCTCGACGGCCTCGGTGTCGCAATGGGGCCGATCGCGCTCGTCGCGGACGACATCGCCGAAGGCCGGCTGGTGCGGCCGTTCAGCGAACCGGCACTGCCGCCGTGGCGCTATTTCACTTACGTCGCGACTGCGCGCGCGGAAGACGAAGCCGTGCGGGCCTTCAAGGACTGGTTAAAAGCGACTGGGAACGCGACGGCGGAAGCGCGGCGCTGACCAAGTCGATATGTCGGCGACCAGTCGTTGCGCCACGCGCACCGTCTCAATTTGTGCGGGTTTCGTGTGCCTTTGTGCGGAGCCGTATTGCTCGTGCATGATTGTTTTTCGTCTCGTGATTCATCCAGCGATCTGTTGTATTCCGTAGGATTCCTCTGAAACTGAACAAGCAGAATGGCGCGTGTCGTTCACGGAGAGCAGGAAAATTCAACGCATCGAGATGGCATTCATCTCACCTAGAAACGAAGGACGCCGAATCAATTGACTCGGATGTCACACCTGCACGATGACCGGTCGCGCATCGCGTTTCAGCAGCATAAACGACAAACCCCGGCTCGCGCCGGGGTTTGTCTCGTGGGGGAACGTTTATTGGCTTGCGCCAGCGGCTTCGCCCGCCTTCTTCTGAGCGTTCTGCAGATTCTGCGGATAGTTCGGATCGTTGGCCGCCGGCTTGTAGCCAGCGTCTTCGAGCTTCTTCAGCTCGGCGTTGTTCTTCGCGCGCGCTGCCTTGTGTTCGGCTTTGCGTTTTGCCCGAGCTGCCTTGCGTGCTTCACGCTTCGCGGCTTTCGCATCCGATGCGGCCGGTGCACTGGCGACGGTCTGCGCGAACACCGGAGCGGCCGAGCCGAAGAGGAACGCTGCTGCTGTAGCAGCCAGCGTCAGTTTTTTGATCTGGATTCGCATCGCTGAACTCTCTTTTCTGATTAGTCACGGAGTGAAAGCACATCGAGATACCGCCCCTGCCCCTGGCCGGTCTTCATGTCGCGGTCAGGGCCTTTGCATCATAACCGCGTTGCAAAAAATGTGGCGCCATCATGCGTGCATTCTTGGGGATACACGTATGGGAGACGTCGTATCGTCACGTATCCCGCGCCCGCCCGATCCGCGTTTCGCAGGGGCCACGACGACGCATCGCGCTCGGGAATCACGCAGCGTGCACGACCGCGGCAACCGCGTGGCGAAGCGGATCGTTCCACCGATACGGTGCAGATTGCCGGTGAGGATGAGATCGATTTCGGTGATGCATGCACTCGCACGACGCCGACTGTTTCACCTGTGGAGTCTGCTGCTCGTGCAATGCGATCGTCGCCCCATGAGCGGGATAGACGACGAAATCGCGAACCTGTGCGCCATGTTGTGACTCGCTCCCGCGCGAACGACGGTTCCTCCCATAAACGACCACGATTCATTCTGCACCGAGCCTGTCGCATTCCCCCGCATGTCGCACGCATGGCTACCTGTTCGATTCTATTCGTCGCCAGATGTGGGAGATGACGTTTGCAGGTAGAGGCGACCTTTGCCACGCAAGGTGAACTCTTCGATCGGCATTCGTTCACGATTGCGCACGAGCATCACGCGAGCGGTCGCCTGTGCGAATGCGTGGCGCTTGGCATCGTACCGACGTCACGAAGCGTCTCGAGCTTGTGCGGCAAGGACGGCGACACGTCCAGCGCGTGGCGCATTCATCACAGCTTTTCCATTGTGCGGCCGCATCTGGTGCGGAGGCGTCGCGCGCACGGTTTGTTAATCCGACGGACACCTTGTAGGTGAGCTTTTACAGGACGGGGCAACTTCCAGCGGTGAGAATTTTCGGGAGTCGAGTGCGGATCCGATGAGGATGAGCCATGTTGATGACGCCAGCCTCACGTTCGAGGCAGTTGCCAGGATCGTCGTGATCAAGCGGCCGCGGTCAGCGTCTCGCTCGGCACAGCGATGCGATTCTGGTCGCGTCGATCGGAACGCTGTCCCAATTCCGATACTGACCCAAAGGTAGAAAACCGCGATGCAGAATGAGCGGGACGAGAGCCAGCCAATTTCGTCTGTGCACGCGCCATCGACTGGAAAGTGACAGGCAGATCAACAGGTGACAGCCGAAGACTTTTCTGCGGAAGCCTTGGCGCTGACGAAAAAAAACGGCCTGAGAATGAATTCCGGCGATTTTTCACCGCCGTGACGGAAACTCGCGGTGCTTCTGTGTCGAGCGGGGCTGCCGTCGTCTGCGGGTAATCCCTGACGGGAAACCGACCGCTATCTGCATTTTTCAATCCCATAGGTGGGAACCTATGTCCCGAAAACACCGATTCCCTCCCATAAGTTTCTACGTTTAAGCATTTGTTAGTAGGTACTCACCTTCATTGGAAGCCTTGTCAGGCCTGGAACGCTTGCAAAATGAGGCAGATATCGAGGGATCCACAGGCCTCGAGTCAGGATTGCTGTGCTTGTCGAGCCTCACTGGTTCGCTTGGGTAGCGGTTTATGGGGGTTGTTTTTCTGCACAGACGCACGTGTGTTTACATCTTTGATAAACAACGTTTACATCTTTAACTACTTTTAGACGGCTCACAGCCTTGTCTGGTAAGGGTTTGACAGGGGTTCGGTACCCATTTATGGGGGCACAGGCGGAAGAATATGGGGTTTCAGGTCTGTGGATTTGGGGCATCGGGTACCGCGCTGTGGGAAATGGGGGTTGTGGATATGGGGCACGCGTAGCCAGCTATGGGAATCGGCCCCAAAAACGCCTCAGGTAGCCCTCTATGGGGGAATCTATAGGTACCCGGTTATGGTGCCCTCTTGCTTGTTCGTCTAGGGTCCCGCGCACAGCATTTCATATTGGGTTGCCGGTTATGGGATGGATTCCAGGTAGCCGTTTATGGGTATCGGCGTGGACAGAGTGATCTCGTTCTGCTTGTTCCAGAGGAACCGGGGTCCCATAAACAGGATCAGGCCTGCGGATAGGTCACCATCTGTGGGGAAATCTTAAGGTAGTCATTTATGGGAGGTATTTCCGCCTGCCCGCCACAGATGAAGACAAAACGCCAAGCTGGCGGATCTTGATAGGTACCTATCCATGGGACGTGCTAAAGGTAGCGTTTTATGGGAGATCGCAGACCGTGTTGCAGGGCACCACGAATCGGGTCCGCACATCCAGTTCCACCGGATTATTTCCCATGAATGGGTACCTTCAGTAGGGCAAGTCCCGTGCCGGATTCTGGCGACAGCCAACATAGGTAGCAGGTTTTGGGAGCTGTTTTTGGTGGAAAGGTATATGGATATGGGGTTTCGCACAAATCGTGAAAATGGAATTTTTCATTTTGAGACAATGCTTTATCGACGATAGTGAAAGTGATACTGGAGATGAAGGCGTTGCTCGATGGCTCGAAAAGGTATAAAGTCCGCCATCAACACGGTCACCTTCTCCGGACATCACGATGCCGCGCAAGCCCGCAATCAAAGGCTCCGACAAGCAGGTTTCGCTATTTCAGACGCCCGAGCCACCCGATCTGCTGCGCAAGGCGGTCCAGGCAATTCATATCGCTCCGAAGTCCGGAAAGATCGGTCTGCAGCAGCGCAAGATGTTCAGCTCGCTGATCAAGAACGCCCTTCGTCAGGAAGCGTTCGAGCCCGGCCGGACGAGCTTTTCGATCTCGATCGCCGCGCTGTCGCACGAGAGCGGGTTGAACAGCAACAACACGAAGTATGTGAAGGACACGGTCAACTCGCTGATCAGTACCGTCGTCAACTGGGACTACCTTGCCGCCGACCGCTCGACGGTGTGGAAGGCGTCAGGCCTGCTCGCCGGCGCCGAGCTCGAGCAATCGGTGCTGAAGTACAGCTTCTCCGACCAGATTCGCAGCGAGCTGCTCAATCCGGAAATCTACGCGCTCATCGATATGCGGATCGCGCGCGAGTTTCGGCGCTCGCACTCGCTTGCCCTTTGGGAAAACACGGTGCGCTACGAGGGGATCGGCATCACGGCAAAAATTCCACTGCCGAAATTCCGTGATCTCATTCTCGGTCAGGACAAGGCGTCGCAGTCTTATAAGGAGTACAAGCTCTTCAAGAGCAAGGTCCTGGTGCCGTGCATTCAGGAGGTGAACGAAGTTTCCGACCACACGCTCGAGCTGATCGAACACAAGTCAGGTCGCAGCGTGGAGGCCGTCCAGTTCAAGGTGACGCGCAAGCAGAGCGCGGATACGGTCGAGGAAGGCGACGTCAAGAACGAAGCACTCGTCGACGAGGTCGCCAAGTTCGGCATCCCGCGTTCGGAAGCGCGCCGGTTGATTACGCAGTACGGTGTGCAGCGCATCAAGGCGGCGATCGCCTATACGCTCAATCGGACTACGAAAAAGAATGCAGCGCCGGTCGACAACGTGGCCGCGTATTTCCGCAAGGCGCTGACGCACGGTTATACGCTGGCCGACGGACAGGGGACCGAGACGGCCGCGCCGGCAAAGGAATCCGGGCAGAGCAAGCAGGAACAGATTCGCGACAAGTACCTGGCCGCGAAGGTCGACGAAGCCGGCGCGTATTTCCGCGAGCTGGAGATCGACGACCAGACCAAGCTGATCGAGCGCTACAACGAAACGGTGGCCGGGTCGAAGGATCTCACGCTGTCGCCGAAGAAGAAGGCGAGCAAGCTGGCGCAAACCAGCTTCTTCCGATGGCTGGCGCTCGACACCTGGGGCGAACCGACCTCGGACGATTTGCTGGAATTCCTGCTGAAAAGCAGCCTCGCGACCAACTGATCAAGGCCTCGCAGCCTGGCATGCACCGTGCACCGGACTTCATCGGACGCGCGGTGTCATGCAGGTGCGAGGCCTTTGCTTTTGGGCGCCTTCTTTTACTTTTGCGCGGCTACCGCCAGTTCGGCGACGTATGCATCGATCACGGTCTTTAGCCGGTCGGCGAGCGCTTCCTGATGGGACGCATCGACTCCCTTCAGTTGCAGATCCAGACGCCCGTCCGGATAGGTTTTCAGCTGACCGATCGCGCGTGATTCGAGCGCGAAATCGTGTCGAACGCTGTAACGCGTGCGCCCCGTCTTCTTGTTGCCGTCGGTCTGTGCGCGCAGGAAATTCTCGAGGTCGCGCACCGACTTTTTACGGTCGATCACCGCCGTGAGCAGACGGTCGGCAGCGGGTTCGCCCAGGCGCTCGAAAATCAGTTTCAGGAAGTACGCGGCCTGCAACCCGACCACATCGTTCGCGCTGGCCATCCGTTCGAGCAGCGTGTTCGGCAGTGCGTTCAGCGATAGTGTCTTGCTGATCGATGCCTTGTCCTTGCCTATCTTCTCCGCGAGCGTGTTCTGGTCGGGGAAGACCTTTTCGTCGAGGAGACGCTTCCATGCGACTGCATCGTCGAAGATGGTCTGGCGTTCGTGGTCGTGGTTGGCGCGATACGCGATCGTGTACAACTGCTCGGGTGTGTGGTCCGTGCGAAACGTCGCGTTGATCGTTTCGTCGCCGTTGATGCTCGTCGCGCGCAAGCGGCGTTGCCCGTCGATCACGACGAGCTTGCCGGGAAACTCCGGGAGACGCGTGACCTTGATCGGCTCGATCTGTCCTTCCCGCTTCAACGTCAAAGCGAGCTCGTGCAGGCTCGACTCGGAATAGAACACGCGCGGGTTGAACGGGTTCGGGATGCAGTCCTTGACCGCGACCTTCTGCGGCGCGCCCAGGTCGAGCGCGTCGGAGGAGGCGGCGGCGGTCGGGGCGACGGGGGGTGTGGCTTCGGCGGCGGGATTCGATGCGGGCGTCGGCTCCGGCAGGCGCGTTTCCAGCGCCGCGTTTTCCTGTGCGAGCCCACGCAGCAAGCCGGCTGCGAGATGCAGGTTGCCGGTCGGCTTCTTCTCTTTCGATGTGTCCTTAGCCATGAGCGGCTCCGGTAGCGCGCGTCGACGCGATGTATTGGGCCATTTCGGTGACCAGTCTCTCGATTTCCGCGCGGGCTTCCTTCAGCCCCTTCAGGTATCGATTGTGATGATGGATTGTGGTGCCGAGGGCGAACGTCTGCCGGTAGACCTCGCGCTGCGCGATCTGGCTGTCGAGCAGATGCTCCCCTATTTCTTCAGCCATTAGAATTTTTAGAATTTCTTCTCGCATTTTAGTTTTTCCATTGACGCTATTCAGCATCAATGCGGAAGACAAATTCGGGTTACGAACGGCACGCATCGATTCGATCATGCGAATCATCGCGACGGTGCTATACAGGTCGGCCGGCGACGGAGACAGCGGCACGAGGCAGAAATCGGCGACCTCGAGCACGGACGCGATGCGTGGGTCTTCGAGGTTGCCCGGGCAGTCGACGACGATCACATCGAAATTCGCATCCTGCTTCTTGATCTCGCCGCCGATGCCCCGGCCGGCGGGGGCCAACGACAGAACCGTCATCGGGAGCGTATTTTCACCGCTCGTCACCCATCTCACTGATGTGCCTTGAGGGTCGGCATCGATCAAGGCGACCTTGTTGCCACCTGCCTCGAAGGCAGCAGCGATATTGACGGAGATGGTGGTCTTTCCAGTACCACCTTTTTGATTACTGACGGCGATCTTGAAAGCCATTAAATTCCCTCCTAGGAGTTTTTCGTAATATATGCATTTATTGTTGGAAAGTCCAGAAAGTGCTATATGAAAAGAGAAATTTTCTTATAGATGTTGTTGTCACGTGACAAGTACGTCAAATGGCAATCAAGTATTTGTGATTTGAAAGTGGGTAAAAAATAAAAATAGATGACATTGCATTCGAGACGGAAGGTGCTGATGAAGTGCTGAGGACTTGAGTGCTGGTAGCGACCAGAGGTCACAGTGCTGATTCCCGAATGTGTCTCGCGACCGGTGGGAATTCTGCCGTAGTTTGGGCATTCAGCTTGTGGCCCTCGGCGGCGTCGGGATCCAAAGTTGTCACGTGACAAGTCGAATTTGGCTGGCTCGGATCTCAAATGGTGCTCGACGGCAGGCATGCCGATGCGACGCGCGCTGATAATTCCGGTGTTTTTCTTCCTCGCTCCTCATTACGGCGGTCTGTGTTCAGATATGACGGCTGGTGCTGGTGCTGGTGCTGGTGCTGGTGCTGGTGCTGGTGCTGGTGCTGGCCACTGCTGCGTGTTGTTACGTGACAACCCGGCAAGGCGTTGCTTCTGGACACATATCGTCAGCCTCGGCGCACCCACTGTAGAAGTCGCGGGCGTGAAGAAGTTCATGGGATATATGGGTTGGTCGTGTTCGATTGGGCCAGGTCACTGACGCGAAAGCGATCGGGTTGTTGTCACGTGACAACCGTTGCGGATGGACGCCGAAAGGATCGACTCGACATCGACGCGGCATCGTCAGTGACGAAGTACGAGGAGGTGCTGGCTAGCCGGGGATAAGTGAGTGATCTATGTTGGCCGAGCAAATTGATGTCATTTCTAGACGCGCCCGAGCGAGCATGCTCTCAGCGTCCGATGGAACACTAATTCCAGCGAGTGATGTGTCCCTAATAAATGGGCTGATCTGCATCTACAGGCAACGACGATGAGACAGGGGAGGGGTACGGCAGAGTCTTATTGTGTGGGCCGTCGATCGGACGATCGAGGGCATCTGCGTCGCCTCACATTCTTGATGGGCTTTTTGAGCGCGAATTCCTGCGCGTCGCCGAGGGGAAATGGCGTAAATCAGCAGGGCGTGAAACAATTCTTCTAAATGGGTGTATGTGCGGAAACCCTTGCCTAGCAATGGGTTGCGCTACTTTCTTCATGTTGTTTCACGCAAAATGAGCATCGACGACGGTTAAAATGGGACGCATGAACCCGGCGCGCGCTATTGGGTCTAGGTAACGACGACGAAAGCAGAATCGTATCAATTGAGACGTGTTTTGTGATAAATGATACGTTTCGCGGATGGGCGCGCAGTTCGATCCATCTGCGGGGATCTCAAACATCGCGCGGAGCAGGCCAGCAGGGGATTCAAGAGGTGGAGTGAGTTCGTCATCGCTAGTTGTCACGTGACAACGCGCGGCGCCGGATTGCAAACCTGTACGTGACGGGAGAAACCGAAGCGGGCGCCTCGTCCCAACGGCAGCGTTGAGCTAAGACGGATTCTACAGACGGCCTCGGAAGGCAGATTCCGATGGGCTTGGCCTGTATCTATCACAGTGCAGATGTAGCGGGAACTTGCAAACTTTGCGTCAAGAAGGTGAAGCGCATCGCCACAATTGGTTCGACCGTGTATATCTCGGCCTTCGCCGGATAGCTGCTGTCGGGGCGATTGATCATCGTCGCCGACGATCGACCAAAGAGTCCGTTGCGAAGCCGTATATCACCAGGAAAATTCACCGCCGCGGCGTTCTCGTCCAGAAACCGCCGCGGCCAGCGAACCTACTTCGTCGCCTGCCATACGCACAGCTGCTGCCACCAGCGCGTCTTCGTTGCTAGAGTCTTTGCTGGCTCATCGACCGTTCGCCACCAACGTTCGCCGCGATGCGGCGCATTCAGATCGAGTCGCTCGCCCATCTTGGGTGTCGACAACTCGACCCCGCGTACCATGGCCAACGCGGTGACGCGCTCAAACGGCTCTTGCCAACGGTGCATCGCGAGATCGAACGTGCCGTTGTGAATCGGCATCAGCGTGCGACCGCGCAGGTCGATGTGCGCTTGCACGGTTTCTTCCGGTTGCATGTGCACGTGGGGCCATTGTGGGTCGTATGCCCCGGTCTCGAGCAGCGTCACGTCGAAGGGCCCAAGCCGTTCGCCGATAGTCCGGAAACCGTCGAAGTAGCCGGTGTCGCCGCTGAAGAACACCCGCAAATCGTCGTCGACGATGACCCACGACGCCCACAGCGTGCTGTTGCCGTCAAACAGGCTGCGTCCGGAGAAGTGCTGTGCCGGTGTCGCGGTCAGCGTCAGACCATCGACGTCGATACTTTGCCACCAGTCGATCTGGCGTACCTTTTTCGCGTCGATACCCCATTCGATCAGCCGGTCGCCGACGCCCAACGTGGTAACGAACACGCCAGTGGTGGCTGCCAGTGCGAGCACCGTTTCACGGTCGAGGTGATCGTAGTGATCATGCGACAGGAGCACGCCACGCAACGGCGGGAGGTCCACGAGCGCGATCGGCGGCGCATGAAAGCGCTTGGGGCCGATGCGCCGGAACGGCGATGCGCGTTCGGCAAATACAGGATCGGTCAGCCAGAATTCGCCGCGTAGTTTCAACAGCAGTGTTGAATGCCCTAGCCGATACAGGCTGCGGTCGGGGGCCGCGCCGAGTTGTTCGCGAGTCAGTGAATCGATGGGCAATGCGCCTGTCGGAACCGTGTTGCGTGGCTTGTTGACCAGCATGTTCCATGCGATGCCAAGTGTTTTGCCGAAGCCTTCGGCCGGTGCCGGTGCAACGTTGCTGAAGCGTTCGCCGTTGTGCTGCGGCGACTCGCCGGACAGTGTGCGGCCACGCCTGGCGGCGGCGAAACCCAGTACGCGATGAAGAAATACGAGAGGCGAAGCCATGTCGATTCGTCCGGAAAATAAAGTACACCGAGCAGTGTAGTTTATCCCTGGGAAAAGTAAACTCAGGGGTGTAAAATTTTTCGAATGGATACGAGCACTTCTCCTCAACGGCTGACCGACCGAAAGCGTGCGGCAATACTCGCCGCGGCGATCGAGGAATTCCTTGCGGCTGGCTATGACGGGACCAGCATGGATCGCATCGCAGCGCGCGCGGACGTGTCGAAGCGCACCGTCTACAACCATTTCCCGGGCAAGGAAGCATTGTTCGCGGCGATCCTGAATCAGCTGTGGGACGCGACGCTGAGCGCCGGCGCGCCGGCCTACTGCGCCGACGTCCCACTGCGCGATCAACTGCTCGCGCTGCTGGGCCGCAAGTTGCGGTTGCTGAATGACGAAGCATTTCTTGCACTTGCCCGCGTCGCGATCGGTGCGGCTGTCCATTCGCCGGAACGCGCGCGCGACATGGTCGAACGCATGGGCGAGCGCGAAGAAGACGTGACGGTCTGGATTCGTGCAGCCGCGGCGGCTGGCCGGTTGTCGGTGACCGATGCCGTTTTCGCCGCGCATCAACTGCACGGGATCGTGAAAGCGTTCGCGTTCTGGCCGCAAGTGACGATGGGCCAGCCGCCGCTCGGCGCGCAGGAACAACAGAAGGTCGCGGAAACGGCTGCCGACATGTTTCTTGCGTACTATTCGCGCGCAGACCACGCCGGTGTGTAAGGTACAGGGCGGGATTGACCGCGCGTCGTGCGAAGCGCGAAGCGGAACAATTGCGTCGATATACGCAAGGCGAGTCTCATCCTCTGCCTCGAGGAAAGCGCCATTCGACAACCAGCGGACGCAGGCACTGATACGCACGTCGACGTAGCCGGATTGAGCCGTACCGGCGCGTGCGGCAGGTGCAAATGAAACCGAACGTGAGCGAAAACCGATGAAGACGCTGTTGATCGTCTATCACACGATGACCGGAGGCACGCAGCAGATGGCCGAAGCGGCTGCGGATGCCGCGCGCGAGCAATCCGGCGTCGACGTCAGATTGCAGCGTGCGGATGCGACCAGCGCGGACGACGTACTCGCCGCCGACGCCTATCTGTTCGCTACGCCGGAAAATCTCGCCGCGATGTCCGGGCTGATGAAGGACTTCTTCGATCGCTGTTACTACGCTGCGCTCGATCGCGTGAACGGCCGCCCCTACGCGGCGATGATCTGTGCTGGCAGCGACGGTCAGAACGCGCTGCGTCAGATCGACCGGATCGCGACCGGATGGCGGCTCAGGAACGTGGTGCCGGGCCTGATCGTCTGCACCCGTGCGCAAACGCCGGAGCGGATCCTCGCGCCGAAGACGATTGGCAGCGAGGATCTCGCGCGCTGCGCGGAGGTCGGCGCGGGGCTCGCTGCGGGCCTTGCACTCGGCGTGTTCTGATTGCCGGCGATCAAGCCAGCCGAAGCGGAGCCGCGGCCGCGCGCAACGACCGGAGCGCGACGCCTGCCGTGCGTTGCCCGATTGCAGCGAATGCCGGCAACGCGCAATTTTCGCGAGACACCGCTCGTGCGAATTGCATCCCCGTTTGCGGCAGCGGCACCATGGAATGTCGGTGCCCTAGTGTCCTGTTCCGCTGATTCGCGAGCAAAGTCGATGCAGCTTTTCGAGGATGGAATCGGCTGACGCGGTCCAGACGAACGGTTTGCAGTTTTCGTTGTAGTGGGAAACGAATTGATCGATTCGCTTGACCAGTTGTTTGACCGAGCCGAACGAGCCTCTACGGATCGCTTTGTCGGTGATCAGCGCAAAGAAGCGTTCGACCTGGTTGAGCCACGAACTGTAGGTGGGAATGAAATGCATATGCCAGCGGGGGTGTGCCGCCAGCCACGCCTTGACCTTCGGATGCTTGTGACTGCCGTAGTTGTCGACGATGCAGTGCACGTCGAGTTCGGCTGGCACGGCCTTGTCGATTTCGCGCAGAAACGACAGGAATTCCTGATGTCGATGACGCGGCTTGCAGGTAGCGAGCACGGCGCCATTGAGCACATTCAGGGCGGCAAACAGCGTCGTGGTGCCATGACGGACGTAATCGTGAGTGACGCCTTCAACGTAGCCGAAACCCATCGGCAGCATGGGTTGCGTGCGCTCGAGCGCCTGACATTGGCTCTTCTCGTCCACGCACAGCACCAGAGCGTTCTCCGGCGGACTGAGGTACAAGCCGACCACATCGCGCAGTTTCTCGATGAAGAACTGATCGGTCGAGAGCTTGAAGCTTTCACTTCGATGCGGCTGCAGACCCAGCAGTTTGAAGTAACGGTGCACGCTCGTCGGCGAGATGGCGGTTTCGGCGGCAATCGTGCGCACGCTCCAGTGAGTGGATCCATCTGCCGGCTTCGTGTGCAGGGTCTTGTGAATCAGTTGGGCCAGCCGTTCGTCGTCGATGGTGCGTGGCTTGCCGGGACGTACTTCGTCATAGAGTCCGTTGATTCGCTGATCCAGAAACCGCAGACGCCACTTGCCCACCGTGGCACGCGTGAGTTGCAGGCGTTGCGCGATCGCGCTATTGGGCTCGCCGTCAGCCGCCGCCAGCACGATGCGCGCCCGCGAGACCAGCGCAGCCGAAATCGAGCGAGAGCGCGCTATCGACATCAGTTGCGAACGCTCGTCTTCGCTCAGCACCAGTTCCGCCTTCGGTCGTCCCATCACCATGCTGACGTCTCCCGTTCCGTTGACGTCAACATGCTACGTGAACATAGACCAGTTAACAACGGAACGGGACACTAGTTGGCCTTTGTCGACACTGGCGGCTGATGGTATTCGGGCCACAGGCTTTTCACGAGATCGCGTGAAGCGCCGTACGCATGGCAGCTGTCGAGCCAGCCCATACTGCTCACTTTCCGATGCCGTCGTACGCTCGACGATCGATGCGGGCGCAACTAATAGCGTGGCGGCAGAGATCGATGCACACTCGCCACGCCGCACGGATCGTATGCGAAAGCCCGGTCTTCCGGACGATGCGAGTCGGCAGAATTTGGCGTCTTCGCTATCCGTACCATCGCTCGCCATTTCGGACTGTGGAGTAACCGATGCGTCGCGTGACCGGCGCACTGAAGCCGAGAGTACCGGAAACGACACTACGTAACGCGAGTGTCGATCTACCGAGAAAACGCCGCCATAATGCGCAACACGACCGCGCGGACGCATTCTCGTTCCACCGGATCCGTCAAATGCGAACCGGTGAGTCAACCGGCGGCCGCGGGTACCGGTATACTTCCACTCCTGCCTTTGTCCGGCATCGTGGCCGGGTGCCTGAAACAGTGGTGGTGGCGATGCGGCCCCGCAATGATCCGCGTCGGTGGCAGACGCGCCGCAGGCGATGCGGCGAACGCCGATGTGCGGAATGGCTGCACGAACCACACCTTATATTCCTGGTGGATTGAATTTATGGGTTTTGAACAACTTGCCGAATTGCGGGCGCAGCTCGCAGCAAAGGCCAAGCAGGAGCGCAACGCGAAGCGACCGGCTACGCAACCGGACGCAGGCGCGAAGCCGAAATCCGGCGACCGGCCAGCTCGGGGGGCCAAATCGGGTGCCGGGGCGAAAGCGTCGTCCGGCGCGAAGCCCGCTTCGGCGAAGCCGTCGACGCCGGTCGATCCGGTCATCGTTGCGATCGGCAAACTGCAGCGCCGGTTCCCGCGCGCGTTCCCGAAGAATCCGGCTCCGAAGGTGCCGCTGAAGGTCGGTATCTGGGACGACCTCGCTCGCGAGGCGCAAGCCGTCGGCCTGAGCGAGGCCGAGCTGCGCGAGGCGATGTCCACGTGGTGCCGCGGCAATCGTTACTGGTCGTGTCTCGTCGAAGACGCGGTGCGGGTCGATCTGCAAGGTAACGAAGCGGGGCGCGTGACGCACGACGACGCGGCGCGTGCGCGCCGGCTGAAGTCGCGCCGTCCGGGCAACAAGGGTGGCGCGCAAGCGGCGAAGGGCGCACCGCAGCAGCCGAAGGTGGAAGCGCAGGCCGCCGCCGCGCCGCAGCAGGCGACCGCGGAAGCACCGGAAGACGCAGCACCGCAGCCCGAGCAGCAAACGGCCGCGAGCGAGTAACGCGCGATGTGTCGCCGCGCGACCGCGCGGTGACGGCCTGCCTGCGCCGCGCATGCAGCGCATCACATCACATGACAGACCGACCTGTCCTCCGGGGCAGGTCGGGACTGCCGCCGCTGGCGGCACAGCCAGTCAGCCTCACCCAATCCTCATCGAACTGCCAAGTGACCCGACGACGAAAGCGTGTCGGCGGACGCCGTGTGCGTGCGCAAGCTATCTGTCACACCGGGCAAGCATGGCGAGGCGACGGGATATCGATCAGGGGCGGCGTGCATCATGAAAACGCGGTGGCGCCGCAACCCGGCGAACGTTGCGTAGACGGGCGTCGCGCGCGGCTGCGCATCGATGCTTGCGGACAGACGGCCGACGCGTGTGTCATCGTGTTGGTGCCCCACGTCCATCCACATAAGTTTCGTCACAATAATTCGTTTTCCTAATGTAATCGGATTTCAGACGAAAACCGGATTCGCCCCTACGCGAATTTCTCGCACGTGAGCCGCTGTCAAACGTGAAGTGCGGCCGTATTCGACAGACCACGGGGTGATGTCCGGACGCACCGCACGGTCGCCCGTCCGTCAGTTGGCGACCCGTGACACACGCGCGATAATCTCCCCAGCGCGAATCGTCGGGCCGACACGTTACCGGCAACGCATGACGAGACAGATACATCAAAGCCAGCGCAACTCGCCCGACATTCCCCGAAATTGAATGGCACCTGGCGAACCGTACGCGCCACTGCATCACACGAAGCTTGCCGATTCCATACGCACAACGCTCCACGCAAAGACCGCATCATGAACCCGAGACATTCCGCGATCCTCGTCGCACTCACCGCCGCCGCGCTGTTCGGCGCCGCGACGCCGCTAGCCAAGGCACTGATCGGCGCGATGTCGCCGTTCATGGTCGCCGGCCTGTTCTATCTCGGCAGCGGGATCGGTCTCGGCGTCGGGATCCTGCTGCGCGGGTTGCACCGCCGCCGCGCGCCGGCCGAGAACGCCGCGCCGCTGCAACGCTCGGATCTGCCGTGGCTCGCCGGCGCGATCGCGGCCGGCGGTGTCGCGGGCCCGGCGCTGCTGATGCTCGGGCTGTCGAGCACACCGGCTGCGACGAGTGCGTTGTTGCTCAATCTCGAAGGCGTGCTGACGGCGATCATCGCGTGGGTCGTGTTTCGCGAGAACGTGGATCTTGAGGTGTTTCTCGGCATGGTAGCGATCGTCGCCGGCGGCACGCTGCTGTCGTGGGGCCCGGGGCGCGCGGGCGTGCCGATTGGCGCGTTGCTGATTGCCGGCGCATGCCTGTGCTGGGCGATCGACAACAACCTGACCCGCAAGGTCGCCGCGAATGATGCGATGGTCATCGCGTGCGCGAAAGGCCTGGTCGCCGGGCCCGTGAACATCGGCATTGCGCTCGCGACCGGCGCGGCGCTGCCCGCCATTCCGGCCGCGGCCGCCGCGATGCTGACCGGCCTCGGCGGCTACGGGATCAGTCTCGTGTTGTTCGTCGTGGCGCTGCGCCATCTCGGCAGCGCGCGCACGGGTGCGTATTTTTCGGTGGCGCCGCTGTTCGGCGTCGTGCTGTCGCTGCTGATCTGGCCGGCTCTGCCGTCCGTCACGTTCTGGATCGCGGCCGCGTTGATGGCGCTCGGCATCTGGTTGCACGTGCGTGAACGGCACGAACACGAGCACGCGCATGAACGACTCGAGCATACGCACCGGCATCGGCACGACGAACATCATCAGCACACGCACGATTTTCCGTACGATGGCGATGCACCGCACACGCATCCGCACGTGCACCTGCCGATCACGCACAGTCACGCGCATTTCCCGGACATTCACCACCGCCATCGGCACTGATTTGCGCGGCAAAGCAGAATGACGCGCGCTGCGTGCAATGCGCATCGCAAAGGTACCGGTTTATGGGGACGTTATTGGGTGCCCGCGGCGCCGCGTCGGCGTTGCTCGATGCGGCCGGCCGGTCGCGACTCAGTCTTCCGTCTGAATCAATCGGATCAATGACCCGTCCGGGTCGATCAACGCGCCGACGGTACCGCCCCATCCTTCGCGCTTCGGTCGATGCGCGCGTGGACAGCCGGTCGTCTGCTCCGGAATGCCGGCGGCGAGTACCTCGTCGAAAAACGCACCGACGTCAGCGAGCCGGAAACAGCAACTGAACCAGCTCGTGGCCGGATCGAGACCGGGATGCGGAAAGAATTCCAGCAGCAGATCGCCGCGTCTGAGGATCATCCAGCCATCGTCGCGCCAGGTTTCGACGAACCCGAGCTTCGCGTAGAACAGCGACGTGGCTTCGAAATCGCGCGACGGCAGATTGGGACTCGCAAAGTCGGTCAAGGCTGTTTCTCCAATGAGCGTTGCGGTCGAACGAACGCGTGGGAAAATGCGCGGACGGATGGCGCGCATCATCGGTCAAACGATGCGCACCGGCAAGCCGCGCAGGCCGCGGTCGCGATTATCGTCCCGGGGGAAAGCAGAATTCGAAATCCTCGCAGCCCGGGCATCCGGGCGCGGGCCCGGGCTGGAGGCCAAGCGATGCGGCCACTTCCTGGGCGAGGAATTTCTTCCAGCGCAGCTGCGCGACATTGCGTGCGGCAAACGCGGGGAAATAGCGATCGAGCATCGCGGTGACCGCGTCGCGTCCGTCAAGACCAAGATCGCGCCACAGGTGATCGGGGCGCAGGCACGCATACGCGATGATTGCAGCGACGCAGTCGGCATCGCCGTGCGCGACGGCGGGATGCGCATCCCGCATCAGCAGCGCGTGCAGCGTCGCGACGAACCGCGCGTGCACGGCCGGCAGCGGTGCGATCGTGAGCACCGGCACGAACGCGGCCGCATCGGTGGAATTCAGGTGCGGAAACTGGCGCTCAAGCAGGCCGCTCAACCGGGCGGGAGACAGGCCGAGCAGCACGAGCTCATTGCGGCATGCACGTGTCGCAATGAGCTCACCGAACAGACTTGCATCCGGGGAATCGGCGTCGGCCGCGCCGGACAGCAGCGCTTGCAATATGCGCCGATGCGCATGCTCGAGCGCAGACGTCATCGTATGCGCTTGCAAGCCGGCCGCGCGTTGCGCGCCCCCCGGGCGCGGCGAATGGCGGGACGTCGTTGCACGATCGACCGGGCGATCACTCGACCCCGACGATCACGCTCGACGCCTTGAAGAGCGCGGACGCGGCCTTGCCGCTTGCGAGGCCGAGACGATCGACGCTGTCGTTGGTGACGATCGCGACGATCTCCGCACCACCTGCGGCCTTGATCACGACTTCCGAATTGACCGCGCCCTTCGCGATCGACGACACGGTGCCCGCGACACAGTTTCGCGCCGACACCTTGCTGCTGTCGACGTCGACCATCACGATCACCGACGATGCCTTGACGAGCGCGAAGGCCTTCGCGCCGGTCGCGAGACCGAGCGATGCTACGCTTCCGTGCGTGATCACGGCGACGATGTCGAGGCCGTCCTCGGTACGCAGCGTGATTTCGTCGTTGACGGCACCGGGCTTGACGGCGCTGATCTGGCCGGCGAATTGATTGCGGGCGCTGGTGCGCATGATGACTCTCCGGGAAAGGGCCGCCCGGCGGGCGGCGAGCGAATGGCGGAAACCGCGGACGAGTTTACCGGCAATGCAGGTGAAGCGCGACGTCGGCATCGGCATACTGGACATGCGAAACCGCGCACGATGCTGCGCGACAACAGGCATTTCGCGTACGCCGCCCCGCGCGCGCTTACTTTACAGCGGCCGACGCGGCAGCCGGCGCCCCCGCCGCCAAGGTCTGCTGCGCCGCAGCGGCCGTTCCATCGCCTTCCCATCCGCCGCCGAGCGCGAGGAACAACTTCACCTGGTCGGCGGCGACCTGGCCTTCGGCTGCGGCGACCTGTGCACGCACGCTCGTCAGCGTGCGCGTCGCATCGAGATCCGAAATGAACGACTCGCGGCCGGCGGCATACAGCCGGTGCGTTTCGTCAGCGGAACTACGCGCCGATTCGTAGGCCGTGCGCAGCGCATCGGTGCGTTGCACGTCGGCCGCATAGGCCGCGAGGCTCGACTGCGTTTCGCGCAGCGCGTTCAGCACGACGCCGTCGAAGTGCGCGAGCGCGCCGCCGGTCGCCGCTTCCGCTTCGCGCACGCGCGCGCGCTGGCCGTTGATCGGGAACGACCAGCTGATCAGCGGTCCGAACGACCAGCGATTCGTGGTGGAAGAGAACAGGTCGGCGGCGACGCCGACCGAACCGGCGGACGCGCCGATGCTGATCGACGGATACAGCGCGGCGGTCGCGACGCCGATCCGCGCGGTCGAGGCGGCGAGCTGACGCTCGGCTTCGCGAACGTCGGGACGGCGGCGCAGCAGCGCGGCACCGTCACCGATCGGAATCGGCTGGCGCAGCTTCGGCAGGCGCTCGCATTCGGCGACCCGCTTCGGCAGGTCGGCGGGCGAACGCGCGAGCAGCGCGGCGAGCTGGTATTGCGCGATCTTGCGGCGGCCTTCGAAGCGCGGGATGTCGGCCGCGAGCGTGCGCACCTGCGTGACGCCGCGCGTGACGTCGGTCTGGTTGCCGCGTCCCGCATCGCGCAGGCGCTGCGACAGCTTCACGCGCTGCTGCTGCAGTGCGAGCGACTGCTTCGCGATCGCGAGTTCGTCGCCGGCGGAGCACGATTCGACGTACGCACGCACGACGTCCGCGACGACGGTGATGCGCGCGAGGTCGGCGGCCGCTTGCACGGCTTCGCTGTCCGCGCGCGCGGCCTCGACGCCGCGCCGCAGCTTGCCGAACAGATCGAGCTCGTATGACACGCTGATGCCGACCGCGCCTTCGTTCACGACCGGCAGCTTGTTTTCGAGCAGATATTGCTCGGCCGATTCCTGCGCACGCTGCACGGCTGCTTCCGCGCTGCCGGAGAAGCCGCCTTGCTCGTTCGCGACTTCCAGCGCTGCGCGCGAACGCGCGAGGTTGGCCGCGGCGACGCGCAGGTCGGTGTTCGATTTCAGCGCACTGCGCACGAGTTCATCGAGCACGGGATCGTCGTACAGCTGCCACCAGTTGCCGGGCACCGCATCGCGCGACACGAGCGTGCCGTTCGCGTCGTCGAGCGCGTGGTTCGCGAGCGGCGCATTCACGTATGCCTGCTGCGGCAGTTTATAGTCGGGGCCGACGGATTTGCACGCGCCGAGTGCGAGCGCGAGCGGCGCGAGTACCGCCGCGAGGCGCAAGCCGTGCCGGTTCATTGCGATGCTCCCGTCGCGCTGACGGCCGCGTGTGCGGATGCCGCAGGCGGCATGGCTGCCGCGGAGGCACCGGCGGCCGGCTTCGCATTGTCGTCGCGGCGCGTGTGGGTGCGCACCGCGACGGTCGCGGTGCGACCGGCGATCATCCGGAAGTCGTCTGGCACCTCGTCGAGCACGACGCGCACCGGCACGCGCTGCGCGAGCCGCACCCAGCTGAATGCGGGGTTCACGTTCGGCAGCAGGTTCGCGCCTTGCGTGCGGTCGCGATCCTCGATCGCGGCGACGATGCTCTGTACATGGCCACGCAGCGGATGCGGCTCGCCCATCACGACAATGTCGACCGGCTGGCCGATTTGGATGCCGCGCAGCTTGGTTTCCTCGAAGTAGCCGTCAACGCGGAACGAGTTGCGGTCGACAACAGACAGCACCGCGCGGCCAGCCGGCACGTATTCGCCGACGCGCGGCGCGCGGTCGTTCAGGTAGCCGTCGACGGGGCTCACGATCGTCGTGCGCTGCAGATTGAGCTTCGCGGTGTCGAGCGACACCTGTGCATCGGCGGCGGCGGCTTCGCCTTGCTCGACGCGCGTGCGGCTTTCCTCGACCTGCTCGCTGGCGACCAGGTTGCCGAGCTGCAGGTTGCGCGCATATTCGCGCTTTGCCTGAGCGAGCGTCGCACGGCGTTGCGCGAGCGTCGCTTCGGCCAGCCGCTCCGCGAGCGTGTAGCGGGCCTGGTCGATCACGAACAGCACCTGGCCGCGCTTCACCTCCTGGTTGTCGGCGACCTGCACCGCGGTGATGAGCCCCGACACGTCGGGCGCGACCTGGATCACGTCGGCGCGCACGTGGCCATCGCGTGTCCACGGCGAGAACATGTAGTAGTTGATGATCCGCCACAGTACGAGGGCGGCCACGACGACGACGATCAGGGTGAGCAGGATCTGCCCTGCCGAGAGCCAGGTTTTTTTCATGGTTAGCTAGCCACGAGATGGTGAGACACGATGACGACCGCGGCAAGCACGAACACGTAGATGCCGAGGTCGAAGATCGAACGGTGCCAGACGAGGCGGTAAAAGCCGACGCGTTCGAGCAGCGCGCGCACGACGATGTTGATCAGATAGGCAATCAGCATCAGCACGAGCGGAGCCGGCACGAATACGCCGAAGATGTCGATTTCGCCGATCATGGTCGCGGTCGGAAAGACAGGTTGGAAAGCGGGATCATGCGCGTGCTCCGTCCGGTGCGGCATGCGGCGGCTGCGCGGACGCGGCCGGGTACAGCGACAGGCGCAGGCCGACGAGCGCGTGCAGCGTATCGCGCAGCCGGCGGTGTGTCGCGGGCGTGGGCGCCGTTGCGGGAGCGTCGTGCGTCGTGCCGTCGCCCGCCGATGCGGCCGACGAGCCGGGCAGGTTGCGGCCGGCCACGCGCTGCAGCGCGTCGTCGATCAAGGCGAGCAGCGCCGGCGGTGCAGGCTGTCGCGCATTCGCCGCCGCGCAGCGCGCGTAGTGATCGGTGACGCCGGCCAGCACGCGGTCGATCGCCTCGGGCACGTCGCCTGTCAGCTTTCGGCGCGAGCGGCGCAGGTCGAGCGCGTTCAGCGCGATGCGCAGGTCGCGGAAGCTCTCGATCGACGGATGGCGGTGGTCGTCCGACGCACCGAGGCGCGGCAGCAGCTGTGTGACGCGATCGAGCATGCGCGATGCGTGGTTGCGCTGGTCGTCGAGCGGCTGTGTCGACGCGGAGCGCGCGACGTCTTCCCAGCCCGAACGCAGCAGGCGCCGCACCGCGAGCTCCGCGCCGAACGGACGCGTCGCGCGCGTCCACACGTACGCGAACAGCAGCCCGGCGACGCCCGCGAGGTTGCTGTTCAGGAACACGAAGAAATCGGCATCGTACGCGCTCTGGATGCTGATGAAGGTGGCGGTGTTCACCGCGACGAGCATCGTCACCATGTTGAACTGCGGGCGCGGCAGCAGCGTGCCGATCAGGATGAACGGCCCCGCGAACATCAGCACGAGCATCGGGAAGTCGTGCACGTGCGGCAGCACGACGAACAGGTACAACCCGGCGAACACGACGCTCGCGGCCGTCGACAGAAAGAACTTGAACACCAGCGGCGCGGGTTCGTCGAGCGCGGCGAAGAAGCTGCACGACACGGCCACGAGCGTGACTGCCGCGGCACCGTCGTGCCAGCCTGACGAGATCCAAAGCGAGCATGCGAACACGATCGCGAGCACGACGGTGAGCGTCGAGAACAGCATCATCCCGCGATCGAAGAAGCGCTCGGTGCCGCCGAGCCGCCAGTGTCGGTAACGCGGCTGCCAGACACCCGACTCATTCGCGATCAGCGCGCGCAGCGAGCGGCAGTCCTGCCAGATGTCGATGACCTGATGCAGCCGCCACAGCGCGTTCGACAGCAGCGCACCGTCCCAGCTCGCGAGCGCGCTGTCGGACGGCTGCAGCGACGCGATGCGCTCGCGCAGATTGTCCGCGACCGGATCGTGGGCCACATCGCCGTCGGTGCCGACCTTCACGGCCGGCAACGGCGCGTCGAACCACTTTGCCGCGTCGGCGAGCAGCGCGTCGAGTGCCGGTGGTCGCACGTGCAGGTCGCGCATCAGCGCGATCAGCGGATCGGCGAGCGAGGACATCAGCGGCAGGAACAGCTGCATGCGGCCCGCGAGCGCTTGCGCACGAGCGAGCACGCGCGGGTGCGCATGGTCGTAGCTCAGCTGGCTCAAGAGGAATTCGAGGCCGGTGATGGTCGCGGCGAGGCGTTGCCTGCATGCCGACAGCGCCTTGCCCGCGATGTGCCCCGACAGCGTCTCGCGGCCGTAGAACGCGGCGTCCTTGAACCATGCGTCGGTGCGCTCGATCAGCGTGGGCGCGAGCCGGTTCGGGAACACGGCGCTGCCGACCACGCTCGCGCACACGATGCCGAGCACGATTTCCTCGGTCCGCGCGATCGCGACGTCGAAGATCGTCGACGGATCGGTCACTGTCGGCAGCGCGACCAGCGGCATCGTATAGCCGGCGAGCATGAACACGTAGCTGCGCGCAGTGCGGTCGGAGATCGCGAGGTAGAGCAGCGTGCCGCACCACGTCGCGACGATGATGCTGAACAGGAACGGCGTCTCGACGAACGGCGGCACGAACAGGATCGCGGCGGCCGCGCCGAGCGCGGTGCCGAGCGCGCGATACAGCGCCTTCGAGCGCGTGGCGCCGACGAACGGGTTCGACACGATGTAGACGCTCGCCATTGCCCAGTAAGGGCGCGGCAGCTGGAAATACAGGCCGAGGTACAACGCCAGCATCGACGCGGCGAACGTCTTGCCCGAGAACAGCCAGTCGCGAAGGCTCGGATAGGTCATGACGCGGAATCGGCGGGGTGAGACGGACGCGATGCCGGATGCTGCGCATCGGCCGCGTTGAACGCATTCAGCACGCGCAGCGTCGCTTCGAGATCGGCACGCGTGACACCCTTGAGCACCTGGGCGCGCAGCATGCGCAGGTCTTCCTCCATCTTCGCGGTGACCGCGCGGCCGGCAGCCGTCAGCGAGATCGTCTTCGCGCGGCGGTCGTGCGGATCCTCGTCGCGGCGAGCGAGGCCGGCCGCGCACAGCTGGTCGAGCAGGCGCACGAGCGACGGCCCCTCGATACCGACATGTTCGGCGAGCGTGCCCTGGCGCACGCCTTCGCCGAGGCGGCCGGCAATCAGCAACGGCGTCGCGCACGCTTCGGACACGTTGTACGCCGTCAACACGGTGTCGCTCGTGCGGCGCCATTTGCGCGCGGTGAGCACCAGCAGGCTGCTGACGGCGAGGCGGAGGTCGTGCAGGTTGGTCATGGGCGAGATGATAGGGGCAAAAACATTCGATAGCAAACTATCGTTTGTGTCATCCGCATGTCATGCCGCACGCCGGGGCGCCGATCTGCAACGAGCAATTTAGGCGGTCGATCCGGGGATGGTCAAGTTGTCAGATTGCAAGCGTGCGGCGGATTCTTATGCATCGCCTGCAACCCGGCTCGAACGTTGCGATCGTACGTGGCGGGTTGGCTGTCGGCTCAGGGTTGTAGGGACGTTGTAAGCCCGATGCGATCCTGGATGACCACGCACCGGCCACGCCGACCGACCGGATCGCGCCACGCGCGCCGCACCTCCTGGTTCCGCACACGATTGCACTCTTTCTGAGCGACCATCTGGAAGCAACGACGGAGACATCGAGATGGGACGGACCGAGGTATCGGCGCGCTGGCACGACACGATCGGCCCGGTGCACGGCATCGAGTCGAAATACAAGCGGCTCGTGTGTATATCTCGCATGAGGGCGTGCGCGCGTTGGCTCGCGCAGCCCTCGACCGCTGTTTAGCGCACGTGCGGCAACAACGCGCGCAGCCAGCATGCGACCGCCACCGCGCCGCCATCCAGCGTGCCGATCGCGCGTTCGCCGAGATAGCTCGCACGCCCCGCGCGCGGCGTCATGCCGGCGTTCGTTGCGCGCCGTGTTCGGCCGCCTCGATGGCTTGCGCCAATGCGCCAGCTGGGTCGCGATCATGATCGAGCGCGCGATCGAACGCATCGGCGGCCGGCACCAGCGCATCGAGCATCGTCCGATCGCCGGCACGTGCGCCGCCCAGTTCGGAGATCGCATCCGCCGCGCTGCGCAATGCCGCAGCCCAGTCGCGTGCCGACGGTGCGGCGGTATCCGCAGCATCGGCGAGCCGCCGCGACGCGCGCAGCAGCGCGGTCGCATAGAACGGCCCCGAACTGCCCGCGATCGCGCGGCGCAACGCGGTGCCCAGCGCCGCGAGCGTGCCGGCCGGCGTGCCGTATGCGGCTTCCGGCAACGCGAGGATCGCCTGCGCGGCGCGATGCATGCTCGCGCCGAGATCGCCGTCGCCGGCGGCCGTGTCGAGTTCCGTCAGCGTGGCTTCGTTGTCGATCAACGCTTGCGCGATCGCGTGCAGCGCCGGCTGCAGCCGCGCCGCCCACGCGTGGCCGGCCGCATCGAGCGGCGGCAGCGGCTGGTCGGGCGCGGCAGCCGCGGCCACCCGGATCTGCGCGTTGACGGTGCCGCCGCCGGGCCATGCGCGCGCGTGCGTCGGCGCGTCGAGCAGGGCCACGCGTTCGTCGTTCAGCCGCAGCAGCGAGATCGAGCAACCGGGCATGTTCAGCGCCGACAGGAACGTGCCGCCCCATGCCCGCGCGACGGTGATGCCGCGCCGGCTCAGGTTGTCGTACGCGGCGCGCAGCACGATCGCCAGTTCCATGTCCGGCGTCGCGCCGAGACCGTTGACGAGCAGCGCGACTCGTTCGCCGTGATCGAGCACGAGGTCGGCGACGATACTCGACAGCAGCGTCTCGACCAACGCGTCGGCCGCCTGTGGCGCGGTGCGTTCGACGCCTTTCTCGCCGTGGATGCCGAGGCCGAGTTCGATCTCGTGATCGGCGAGGCTGAATCCCGACTTGTCGGCGCCGGGGATCGTGCAGCCGTCGAGCGCGACGCCCATCGTGCCGAGTTCGGCCGCCGCGTCGCGCGCGATTACCGCGACGCGGGCAAGCGGCAACCCGCGCGCGGCGGCCGCGCCGGCCAGCTTGTGGATCAGCACGGTGCCCGCGATTCCGCGTCGCTGCCCGCGCTCGACGCGGCCGCGCAGCGACACGTCGTCGGCGACGATAACGGTCTCCACCGGAATGCCCTCGGCGCGCGCGAGTTCGGCGGCCAGCCCGAAATTGAGGCGATCGCCCGTGTAGTTCTTCACGACGAGCAGCGCGCCGTTCGGGCCGGCGCACGCGCGGATCGCGGCGAGCACGGCGTCGGTCGGGGGCGACGTAAACACCTCGCCGCAGACGGCCGCGCTCAGCATCCCTTCGCCGACATAGCCGCCGTGCGCGGGCTCGTGACCGCTACCGCCGCCGGATACGATCGCGACGGGGCGCTGCGACGGCTCGGGCAGCGGCTGGCGCACGAGCACGTGCTCGTCGCCGAGGATCGCGACATGCGGCGATTGCCGCGCGATGCCTTCGAGCATTTCGCGCACGACAGCGGACGGGTGGTTCACGAGCTTTTTCATGGCAACGGGTTCCTGACGGTGGGCCGAGGCCCGGCGGCACGCATGCGGTGCCGTCGGTTTTCGTACTGTGAATGGTAGGCGCCGCGCCGAATGCGGCGTGCCGCGGCCGGCGTTACGTAACATCGAAGCATTCGTAGCACGAATGTAACGAAAACAGAGCCGCTCATGGGCCAGAAATGTATCGATCGTGATCGCGGGCAGGCGCTTGCACGGGCGCGCGGATGCTGGCGTGGCGGCGGGACGGCCCGTTCGATTGGCGCCAATGGCATGGAAAATGCTGTTTCTCCTCCGGTCCTCAATCGAACATTCCATCGCCCGGACCGCGAGGAGACCACCATGTATCGAACCCGCATTGTCACGTCCACGGCGTTGCTCGCCGCCGCCGGCATGCTGGCCGCCTGTGGCGGCACCGACGTCGCCGCGCCGTCGAGCGCGGCCGCGAGCACCGGCGGCGCAACCATCGGCGGCAATACGCCCGGCAGCAACACCCCCGACGGGGGTTGGGGCACCAGCGGCGCCCCCGGCACGCGCGGCGTCGTGAGTACCGCGGGCGCGCTCGCGGCCGGCGTCGGCTCGACCGTCAGCGCGATGTCGTTACCGGTACTCGGGAATACCGTGACGCGCAGCGCAGGCGACACGATCTCGAGCGTCAGTACGATTTCCCGCGCCGCGGCCGATGCGCTCAGCGACGGGCTCGGCAAGATCGGTTCGACGCCCAACCCGGTCGGTACGACGGTCGCCGGCCTCGGCGACGTCGTCGGCGCAACGGCGAATCCGGTTGCGGGCCTCGCGCAGACCGTCCGCGCGCTCGGCTCGGGGCCGCTGGCGCCGCTCGCGCCGGTGACGACACCCGTCGGCGCGGTGCTCGACACCGTGGCCGGCGGACTCGGCGCGGCGGGCAACACGGTCGGCGCGACGCTGGCATCGGGTGCCGTGCAGCAGGTCACGCAGCCGCTCAGTTCGGCCGTCACACCGCTGGTCATCACGGCCGGTCAGGCGACGCAACAGATTGGCGCGACCACGGGCCTCGGGCAGCCGGTGGCCGGCTTGCTCGGGCAGGTCGGCAGCGCGCTGGCGACGACGGGCTCGCGGATGGGATCCGTTTCGTCACAGCCAGCCGTCGGCTCGGTGGGGGCGCTCGTCGGCGCGATCGGCAATACCGTCACGAACGCGGGTGGACTCGTGAACTACAACGGTCCGAACGGCGTTGCACCGATTCCCGGGCTGATCGTGAGTCTCGCGGGCGCTTCCGTCGCCACCGTGCAGAACGGCCCGTCGAACGGTTCGAGCCCGTCCGGCCCGCTCGGCGGCTTGCTGTCGGGGCTCGGCTCGACGCCGCTCGGGTCGCTGACCGGTGCGCTCGGCGGCACGAACGGTGCCGGCGCGGCGAGCCCGCTGGCGCCGGTGACGAATCTCGTGTCGACGGTCACCGGCACGCTCGGTGGCGCGGCGGGCGGAGCGGGTTCCTCGGCGAATCCGCTCGCCCCCGTTACATCGTTGCTCGGCGGCGTGACGGGCGGCGTCGGGAAATAGTGGCGTACCGCACGGCGAGCGGCTGGACCACGCGCTGCTCGCCGTTGCGGAGGCGAGTCGCGCATCGGCTTCGCCAGCTCATGCCGGCGATGAATTGCGACGTGCCGAAGCGTCCGCCGCCCGCATTGCTGACTCGCGGCACCGCATGCAGCCGCGCGATCGCGCTTACTTGACTGCCGCGATCACCTTCGCGCGAATCAGCCGCGCACGCAACACGTTCCGGCTGATGCCGAGCAGTCGCGCGGCCTGGATCTGGTTGCGGTGACTGAAATCGAACGCGACCCGCATCACGGTATCCTCGATGCGTTCGAACAGGTTCGCGTGCGCCTCGTCGAACAGCGCGCACAGTGCCAGTTCGAGCGCATCCTGAGCGGGCACGCGGCCCGCCGCTTCCCGCACGCCGGCAGCCACGGCCGGCACGCATGACGACGACAGGTTCAGGTCGGTGTCGTGCAGCGCATCGTGGCGGCTCACCAGCAGCGCGTGATGGATCACGTTCTCCAGTTCGCGGATATTGCCGGGCCACGAATGTGCTTCGAGCCGCCGCGCCGCGCGCGGGTCGATGCTGCGCGGCCCATGGCCGAGGCGGCTGCGGTATTCGTCGAAGAAGTGGCGCGCGAGCGGCAGGATGTCGCCCGGCCGTTCGCGCAACCTCGGCACGTCGAGACGCACGACGTTGAGCCGGTAGAACAGGTCGCCGCGAAACCGTCCGTCCACCACCGCCTGCTGCAGGTCGACGTTGGTCGCGGCCACCACGCGCACGTCGATCGAAATGCCCGTGCGCGAGCCGAGCCGCACGACCTCGCGCTCCTGCAGCACGCGCAGCAGCTTGACCTGCATCGACAGCGGCAGGTCGCCGATTTCGTCGAGAAACAGCGTGCCGCCGTTCGCGGCTTCGAACCAGCCGGGCTTCGCGCCGACCGCGCCCGTGAATGCGCCTTTCTCATGACCGAACAGTTCGCTGTCGACGAGCGTGTCGGACAGCGCGCCGCAGTTCACGGCGACGAACGGGCCGCCGCAACGATGACTGCCGTCGCGCACCTGGCGCGCGATCAACTCCTTGCCGGTGCCGGTCTCGCCGACGATCAGCACGTTTGCGTCGCTCGGCGCGACGAGCCGCACGCGTTCGAGCAGCGCGAGCGAACGCGGGTCGACGAACACGGGCGCGCGGGCGCGGGCCCGCACATGGTGCGTGGAGCGCTCGAGAACGGGCGCGCCGCGCGATTCGTCCGGCTGCGCGGCGACGACACGAAGATTGACAGGACGCGGCGTTGCAAACAGGGAGGTCATGGCGATGAAGGCGTGAGTCGATCGAACGGTTTGAACCAGCGTCGACTGGCGCCGCGGTCCGGTTGCTGCCTGGTCATCAGAGTGTTCAGTGTTTTGGGCCGGACGGGAAACATCGATTTCTGATAACGAAAGCCGGATTGCTGTGCAGGATGAAACGGTGTCCGATCGCAGCGGTCCGACGAACGAAGGGCGCGAAACTGCTGATTGAGCAGCAGCGCATCAGCAAAGGTGTTTCCGCCGGTTCATCGCGCAATGGAATATCGATGCGATGCGATTGGTGAAACGCTTTCCATGGCTGGCTATTTGCCCGCGTAAGCCTTGCCCGATGGGCGATTGAATAAAACTTCGTGATGCAGATGATCTCCACGATCGCGCATCCGTCGAGAATGGCACGCTCCTTGCGAACCCCACACCGTATCGGCGCGGCAACGCGCGGCTTGACAACGGGAACGCATGGCATGAGCAACACCCTCGACGTGGTCGCCCTGTCGGGCGGCCTGCAACGTCCGTCACGCACGCTGCCGATCGGCCTGTATGTAGCCGAAAGCGATTTCGACCACTACGAATTCGCGAACCCCGCACTGCGCGTACGCATCGCGCTCGCGATGGAGCGTGCGGCGCCGCAACTGTGTCCGAGAACGCTTGCCGCCGCGGCCGCATAGCCCGTCTTTCGTTTCACCCTTCGATCAGGACCTCTCATGAGCATTCAAAAATCTCCGGCCGACGGTGTCAAATTCGCGTACTGGGTGCCGAACGTCAGCGGCGGACTCGTCGTCAGCACGATCGAGCAGCGTACCGACTGGAGCCTCGAATACAACCAGAAGCTCGCGCGCACGGCCGAGGCGGCCGGCTTCGACTACGCGTTGAGTCAGATCCGCTTCACGGCCGGCTATGGCGCCGAACACCAGCACGAGTCGGTCTCGTTCAGCCAGGCGCTGCTGCACGCGACCACCAAACTGAAGGTGCTCGCGGCGATCCTGCCGGGGCCCTGGCATCCGGCCGTGGTCGCAAAGCAGCTCGCGACGATCGACCACATTTCGAACGGACGCATCGCGATCAACGTCGTCAGCGGCTGGTTCAAGGGTGAATTCACCGCGATCGGCGAGCCGTGGCTCGAGCACGACGAACGCTATCGGCGCTCGAAGGAGTTCATTCAGGCGCTGAAGGGCATCTGGACGCAGGACAATTTCACGTTCAAGGGCGACTTCTACCGCTTCAACGATTACACGCTGAGCCCGAAGCCCGTGCAGAAACCGCACCCGGAGATCTTCCAGGGCGGCAGTTCGCGTGCGGCGCGCGACAACGCGGCCAGCGTGTCGGACTGGTATTTCACGAACGGCAATACGCCGGAGAACCTGAAGGCGCAGATCGACGACATCCGCGCGAAGGCGGCCGCGAACAACCACCGCGTGCGGATCGGCGTCAACGCGTTCGTGATCGCGCGCGACACCGAGGAAGAGGCGCGGGCCGTGCTCGACGACATCGTCCGGCATGCACACGTCGAGGCCGTGCATGCGTTTGGCGATGCGGCGAAGGAGGCCGGCAAGGCGTCACCGGAAGGCGAGGGCAACTGGGCGAAATCCACCTTCGAGGATCTCGTGCAGTACAACGACGGTTTCCGCACGAACCTGATTGGCACGCCGCAACAGATCGCCGAGCGGATCGTCGCGCTGAAGGCGATCGGCGTCGATCTCGTGCTCGCCGGGTTCCTGCATTTCATCGAGGAAGTCGAGTACTTCGGCCAGCGCGTGCTGCCGCTCGTGCGCGAACTCGAGGCGCAGCGGCAGGCAGTCGCCGCGTGAGGTAGGCGGCCAGCGAGTCGCAGGCGGTCAAGCGGGCCGCGCCGGACGATCGAAGGGTGCGCCGGCGGCGGCCATCGTGAGCGTATCCGGTTTGACGTTTCGGATATCGAAACAGGGGGTCGGCGGCTGCCTGCGCGGCGTCGTCAACCGATTCATGGGCTTTTCCGGAAATTTCATGTCGACGGAAATCATCGAAGAAAATACGCAATCGCAAGCGGGCGCTACGTCCGTTCCCGTCATCGGCTCCGACGCCGAAGCGATCGACGTCGCACACCAGGTCGCGGCGCGACTGGCGGAGCACGCCGCGCTGCGCGACCGCGAGCGGAAACTGCCGTTCGACGAGATCGACCTGTTCTCGTCGAGCGGCCTGTGGGGCATCACCGTCCCGCGTGAATACGGTGGCGCGGAGGTGTCGAGCGTGACGCTCGCCGAAGTGATTGCGATCGTGTCGCAGGCGGACCCGTCGGTCGGCCAGATACCGCAGAACCACTACTGCCTGATCGAGGACATCCGTCTCGAAGGCAGCGACGCGCAAAAGCGCTTCTTCTTCGATCTCGTTCTGAAGGGCACGCGCTACGGCAATGCGTTTTCCGAGGCCGGCGGCAAGAACGTGCTTGATATCCAGACGCGCGTGCGCCGCGACGGCGACGCGTTCGTGCTGAACGGCCGCAAGTTCTATTCGACCGGCACGCTGTTCGCGCACTGGATTCCGGTGCTCGCGCTCGACGAGTCGGACCAGGCGGTGCTCGCGTTCGTGCGGCAGGGCGCGCCGGGGCTGACCGTGGTGGACGACTGGAGCGGCTTCGGGCAACGCACGACCGCGAGCGGCACGGTGATCGTCGAGAACGTGCGTGTGAGCGCGTTCGAGATCTTCCACACGCAGCGTTCGTACGACCGCCCGACCTTCGCGGGCCCGTTTGCGCAGATCACGACCGCCGCGATCGACCTCGGCATCGCGCGCGCCGCGCTGCAGGACACGATCGCGTTCGTGCAGCAGCATGCGCGCCCGTGGATCGACAGCGGCGTCGAACGCGCGAGCGAGGACCCGCTGACGGTCGCGCAGATCGGCGATATCGCGTACCGCGTGCATGCGGCCGAAGCGCTGCTCGCGCGCTCGGGGCGCTTCGTCGACGCGGCGAAGCGCGAGCCGGGTGAGGAGGCGGTCGCGCAGGCCGCTATCGCGGTCGGCGAGGCGAAGATCGCGACGACCGAAGTGTCGCTGCTTGCCGCGAGCAAGCTGTTCGAACTCGGCGGCAGCAAATCGACGCTGGCGAAATACAACTTCGACCGCCACTGGCGCAACGCGCGCGTGCACACACTGCACGACCCGGTGCGCTGGAAGTACCACGCGATCGGCAACTACTACCTGAACGGCGTGAAGCCTGCGCGCCATTCCTGGAATTGATGGGCGGCCGCCGACACCGACGCGGCGCACGCCGCACCGGTTCATCCCTGACGAGGCAAATCGATGAGTTATCCAGCAACATCCGCGCAGGCGCTGCCTGCGCAAGACGCCGCGCCGCAGGCGAGCGGCCTGCGGCGCAACTACCTGAGCCTGCCCGAACTGATCGCGCAGTCGATCGGTCTCGTCGGCGTGTCGGGCGGGATCGGCGTGCTGATCCCTGCCGTATTCGCGACGGCCGGTAACGGCACGTGGCTTGCATACGTGTTCGCCATCGTCGCGCTGCTGTTCTCGTCGTGGAGCATCTCGCTGTTCGCGCGGGATTCGGCGTCGCCGGGCGCGCTATACGCATACGTGTCGGCCGGCATCGGACCGATCTGGGGCGCCATCTGCGGCTGGTCGCTGCTGATCGCCTATGCGGTGGCAGCAGCAGGCATCCTGCAGGGAACGATCAACACGTTTCTCGTGCTCGGCCGCGAAACGGGGCTGCTGGGCAGCGCGACGCCGGTCGGCACGGTGCTGGGCCTCACGATCGTTACCGCGTTCGCCGCGTGGTATATCGCGTTTCGCGACATCCGGCTTTCCACGCGCTTCACGCTGCTGGTCGAACTCGCGACGTTGCTGCTGATCGCCGGCGTCGTGATCGCGACGATCGCGTTCGGCACGCATCCGGTCGATCGCGCACAGCTGACGCTCGAAGGCGTGAAGCCGACGCAGCTTCAGCTCGGGATGGTGCTCGCGTTCTTCAGCTTCACGGGTTTCGAGAGCGCGACCGTGCTCGGCGCCGAGGCGCGCGATCCGTTTCGCGCGATTCCGCGCGCGGTGCTGATCAGCGTGGTCGGACCCGCGATCCTGTTCGTGATCGGCGCATACGGAATGGTGAGCGCGTTCCACGGCCAGACGCCGCCGCTCGACCGCGTTGACGGCCCGCTCGCGGTGCTGGCGCATCGACTGGGCGCCGGGTGGATCGGCGTGCTGATCGACGCGGGGGTGGCGTTGAGCTTCTTCGCGGCGTTCTTCTCGTCGATCAATGCGGCGGCGCGGATCGTCTACACGTTCGGGCGGCAGGGTGTGCTGCATGCGTCGACCGGGCGTGCGCACGCGACGAATGCGACGCCGCACGTCGCAGTCGCGTTGATTGCGGCGCTCGCGCTGGCGGCCGCGCTGGTGTTGACGGCGCGGGGCACGGCGCTGCTCGATTCGTACGGCTACCTCAGCTCGATCGCGACGTATGGCTGGCTGCTCGCCTACGTGCTGGTCGCGATCGGCGCGCCGCTTTATCTGCATCGGCAGCGCAAGCTTCGCGCGCGGCACGTGGCGATCAGCATCGTTGCGGTCGTGCTGCTCGCGATTCCGCTCGCCGGCAGCGTGTATGCGGTGCCGGAAGGCGTCTACGCATGTCTGCCTTATGTGTTCGTCGCTGCTGGCGATCGGGCTCGGGTGGTTTCTGGTGCTGCGCGTCCGGTTTCCGGAACGGTTGCGCGAGCTGGAAGCCGAACTGCTGACGAAGTGATTGCGCTGCATCGACGGCGCGTTCAAAGCGTGATGTGCGTGACGGCCGGCAGTGTGGCGCCTGCTGGCCGATTTCATTTCAGCCATACTCGCGGCCATTACGCCACACCCGCCATCTTCGATGCGTCGACAACCATCTGCACACCGAGGCCGCCGAGGATAAGACCCATCGCCCAGCGCTGCGCGAGCAGCAGCATCGGGCGCCCGTGCAGGAACTTCGCGATGCTGCTCGAGCAGATCGCCACCAGCCCGTTTGCCGACGCGAACGCGGCGATCAGCAGTGAACCGAGAAACAGCGACTGGCCGAACACGCTGCCTTGCCGGTAGTCGATGAATTGCGGCAGCAGCGACACGAACAGCATCGCGAGCTTCGGATTCAGCACGCTGGTCGTCGCGCCCATCGCCAGCAGCCGCAGCGGCTGCTCGTTCGGCAGTGTCCGCACCTCGAACGGCGAACGGCCGCCGGGCCTGACCGCCTGCCAAGCGAGGTACAGCAGGTAGGCCGCACCGATCGCGCCCAGCACGCTGCCCGCATAAGGCACGCTCATGAACAGCGTCGTGATGCCGAACGCCGCGCCGAACATGTAGAACAGGTAACCGATCATCACGCCGGCCAGCGAAATGAGCCCGGCCACGCGCCCTTGCGCGATCGAGCGTGACATCACGTAGACCATGTTCGGCCCCGGCGTGACCGCGAGCATGCCGCCGATGGCGAGAAATCCGTAGAGCGATCCGGACGTATGCATGTTTTCCGCTTCCTGCAACGAGTGCTGACGGGATTCATTGTCCGACCGTGGAGGTGAACAGTAAAACGGGATAAACTGAATCGATTGATCAGATTTTCTGAATGAAATGAAGAAGCTCGACCTCGATGTGCTGGCGATGGTGGTGGCAGTTGCGGAGTCCGGATCGTTCGCGCAGGGCGCGCAGGCCGTGCATCGGTCGCCGTCGGCGGTGAGCATGCAGATCAAGGCGCTGGAAGATGCGCTCGGCAAGCCGCTCTTCATCCGCGATACGCGCAACGTGACGGCCACCGACGACGGCAGGACACTCGCCGAATACGGGCGCCGGATGCTGGCGATGCGCGACGAGGCGTGGGCGTCGGTGGTGCGCCCGGAGATCCGCGGCCGCGTGACGATCGGCGTGCCCGACGACTACATCTCGTCGCTGCTGCCGCAGGTGCTCGGCAAATTCGCCGCGATGCACCCGCGCGTGGAAGTGCGCGTGATCGGCCAGCCGAGCAGCGCACTCGTGCCGATGCTGAAGGACAACACGGTCGACCTCGCGTGTCTCACGCGGATCAACGGCGTGACCGGCGAGCTGATCCGGATGGAGCCGATCGTCTGGACCGGGTCGCCGAAACGGAACGTCTGGGAAGAGCGGCCGCTGCCGGTGGCCTTTTTCACGCACGGCGGCAGCATGGCGCGCGATCACGCGATCAAGGCGCTGAACCGGCAGCACATCCCGTTCCGGATGTCGTATGAAAGCCCGAGCTACCTCGGGCTGCTCAGCATGGTCGAGGCCGGGCTCGCCGTCGCGCCCCTGGCGCGTTGCTGCATTCCCGATCATCTCGTTCAGCTTTCGGAGGCCCACGGGCTGCCGCCGCTGGGGGAGCTCGAGGTCGTGCTGGCGCGCAGTGCGCAGTCCGCGCGTGCGCCGTGCGACTACCTCGCCGAGCAGATTCTCGACGAATGGCGCGCGTGACCGGCGATCATCGGATCGCGGCCTGACCCGCGGTGTTTCAGCACGACTTCAGCAACCATTCGCGGAACGCGACGAGCGACGGCAGCGTTTCGTTCCCCGGCGGATAGACGAGGTAATAGCTGCGCTGGCTGGTAATCGCGTCGCCGATCGACACGAGCTCGTTGCGGCTCAGTTCGTCTTCCACCAGCACCTTCGGCACCAGCCCGATCCCCATCCCGGCCCGCACGGCCTGGATCAGGTGCGACGTCAGCTCGAAGCTCGGGCCGATACGCATCTGGCGATGGTCGAGCCGATAGTGCGAGAACCATTCGGCCCACGCCTGCTGGTTGCTCGTTACGCCCAGCAGCGTCTGCTGCACGGCCCAGGCAGGCGTGCGTGCTTCGGCCTTGCGGCGCCTGCCCGCGTCGGGGCTCGCGATCGCGATCAGGAACTCGTTGTACAGCCGATGCGCGTGCAGGCCGGGCCAGTCGTCCGCGCCGACGGTGATGGCTGCGTCGAGGTCGTCGTTGAGGAAATCGATCGCGCCGATCCGCGAATGAAGGTGCACGGTCACGCCCGGATGCGCCGCGTAGAAGTCGTGCAGGTGCGGCAGCAGCCATTTCGAGCCGAACGTCGGCAACGTCGCGAGCCGCAGCGTGCCGGCGCCGGCCTGGTGGGACATCGCCTGCAGCGTCGCGCCGCGGATGCGCCCCAGTGCGCCGCTCAGCTCGACGAAGTAGCGGCGCCCGACTTCGGTCAGCTTCACGGAACGGCCCTCGCGCCGGAACAGCGGCACGCCGAGTTGATCCTCGAGCGTCTGGACCTGCCGGCTGATCGCGCTCTGGCTCAGCGACAGTTCCTCGGCTGCACGCGTGTAGCTTTCGTGTCGCGCGGCTGCCTCGAACACGAGCAGCAGCGACATCGATGGGGTGAGGCGACGGTAATTCATGAGTTTTATGCAATATTCGCCGGATGAGAATTCGTTTGTTTCTCGCGGAATTTACAAAGATACTGGAATTCCCGGTCGCGTGGAAACTTGCTCAAAACTCATGTTTCCGAGCACGCGAGCACACCGGTTCGTCCACCTTGCGCTTTTACCCCATGTCGATCGCCCCGTTGCCCCGTCCCGCCAGCCCGCCCGCGAACGCGTACCGTGACTTTCTCGCCGCCCTCCAGGCGGCCGGATTCGCCGGGGAAATCCGCGCGGACCATGCGAACCGGACGGTTCAGGCCACCGACAACTCGATCTACCAGCGCCTGCCGCAAGCGGTGATCTGTCCCGCGCATGCGGACGACGTCCGGCTGGTGGCCCAGCTGCTCGCCGAGCCCGCGCACCGCGACGTCGCGGTGGCGGCGCGCGGCGGCGGCACGGGCACCAACGGGCAGTCGCTGACCGACGGTGTGGTCGTGGATCTGTCGCGCAACATGAACCGGATTCTGGAAATCAACGCGGACGAGCGCTGGGTGCGCGTGCAGGCGGGCGTCGTCAAGGACCAGCTGAACGCCGCGCTGAAGCCGCATGGCCTCTTTTTCGCGCCCGAGCTGTCGACGTCGAACCGTGCGACGGTCGGCGGGATGATCAACACCGACGCGAGCGGGCAGGGCAGCTGCACGTACGGCAAGACACGCGACCACGTGCTCGCGCTCGACTTCGTGCTGATGGGCGGCGAGCACCTGCACAGCGACGCGCTCGCGGACGACGAACTGGAGCGCCGCTGCGCGCGGCAGGACCGCATCGGCAAGGTCTATCGCACCGCGCGCCGCATCAGCGACGAGAAGGCCGCGCTGATCGAAGCGAAGTTTCCGAAGCTCAATCGCTGCCTGACCGGCTATGACCTCGCGCACCTGCGCGAACCGGACGGCCGCTTCAACCTGAACAGCGTGCTGTGCGGCGCCGAAGGCTCGCTCGGCTTCGTCGTCGAGGCGAAGCTGAACGTGCTGCCGATCCCGAAGTATTCGGTGCTGGTCAACGTGCGCTACGCCGGCTTCATGGACGCGCTGCGCGATGCGCGTGCGCTGCTCGAACTCAAGCCGCTGTCGATCGAGACGGTCGACTCGAAGGTGCTGATGCTCGCGATGAAGGATTTCGTGTGGAGCAGCGTGGCCGAGTATTTTCCGCAGGACGACGCGCGTCCGACGCTCGGCATCAACCTGATCGAATTCAGCGGCGACGATGCCGACGACGTCGATGCGCGCGTGCGTGCATTCGTCGAGCATTTGCGCACCGACACGAGCGTCGAGCGGCTGGGGCACACGCTCGCGGCCGGCGACGATGCGGTGAAGCGCGTGTACGCGATGCGCAAGCGCGCGGTCGGCCTGCTCGGCAATGTGCAGGGCGAGGCGCGCCCGCAACCGTTCGTCGAGGACACGGCGGTGCCGCCCGAGAATCTCGCCGCGTATATCGCCGAATTCCGCGCGCTGCTCGACGGCCACGGGCTGCAGTACGGGATGTTCGGCCACGTCGACGCGGGCGTGCTGCACGTGCGCCCGGCGCTGGACATGAAGGACCCGCGGCAGGCCGCGCTGGTGCGGCCGGTGTCGGACGCGGTGGCCGAACTCACGCGGCGGCACGGTGGCCTGTTATGGGGCGAACACGGCAAGGGCGTGCGCTCCGAATATGCGCCGGCGTTCTTCGGCGAGCTGTATCCGTCGCTGCAGCAGCTGAAGGCCGCGTTCGATCCGCACAACCAGTTCAACCCGGGCAAGATCGCGACGCCGCCGGACAACACGCTGCGGCTGCTGAAGATCGACGAAGTGTCGACGCGCGGCGACCATGACCGGCAGATCGACGAGCGCGTGTGGCAGAGCTACGGCACGGCGATGCACTGCAACGGCAACGGCGCGTGCTACAACTTCGATCCGGACGACGCGATGTGCCCGTCGTGGAAGGTGACGCGCGAACGCGTGCAGTCGCCGAAGGGGCGCGCGTCGTTGATGCGCGAATGGTTGCGTCTGCAAGGACAGGCCGGCATCGACGTCGTCGCGGCGGCGCGTGCGCGGCAGCCGTTCATGCGTGGCCTCGTTGCCCGCTGGCGCAACAGCCGCGCCGCGCGCAGCGGGGAAGCCGACTTCTCGCACGAGGTGTACGACGCGATGGCCGGCTGTCTCGCGTGCAAGTCGTGTGCGGGGCAGTGCCCGGTCAAGGTCAACGTGCCCGAGTTTCGCTCGCGTTTTCTCGAGCTGTATCACCAGCGCTACCTGCGGCCGCTGCGCGACTACCTGATCGGCTCGCTCGAATTCACGATGCCGTGGATGGCGCGCGTGCCCGCGCTGTACAACGGCCTGATGCGCGCCGGCTGGGTGCGCATGCTGCTCGAGCGGCACCTCGGTATGGTCGACAGCCCGCTCCTGAGCCGCTTCGACCTCGCGGCCGTGATCCGGCAGTGGAACGTGCGGCCGGCCGATCCGCGGGCGCTCGCCGCGCTGAGCGATGCGCAGCGCGCGCGCAGCGTCGTGATCGTACAGGACACGTTCACGCGCTATTTCGATACCGAGCAACTGGCGACGCTGATCGAGCTGGCCGCGCGCGTCGGCTTTCAGGTGTGGCTCGCGCCGCTCGCGCCGAACGGCAAGGCGCTGCATGTGCAGGGCTTCCTTCGCGCGTTCGAGCAGGCGGCGATTCGCAACGCGACCCAACTGGCCGCGCTCGCGCGCTCAGGCGTCGCGCTTGTCGGCCTCGATCCGGCGATGACGCTCACGTATCGGCAGGAATACCTGAAGGTGACGGGGCTTGCCGACGTGCCGAAGGTTGCGCTGCCGCAGGAGTGGTTGCTGCACGCGCTGCCGGAGGCGGCGGCGGGCGCGGGTTCGGACAGCGTATCGGCACCGTATCGGCTGCTGCCGCATTGCACCGAGAAGACCAACGCGCCGGACAGCGGCAAGCAGTGGACACAGGTGTTCGCGCGTCGCGGGCTGCGCCTGGCGGTTCAGGCGGCCGGCTGCTGCGGGATGTCGGGGACCTACGGGCACGAGGCGCGCAACCTGCAGACGTCGCAGGCGATCTATGCGCAATCGTGGGCCGCGCATGTCGATGCGCCGGAAGAGGAGGGCGAAGCGCTGGCGACCGGGTATTCGTGCCGCAGCCAGGTGAAGCGCATGTCCGCGCGGCAGGTGCGTCATCCGCTGCAGGCGCTGCTCGATCACGTGCGTGCGGCGGGGTGACGGGTGGGCCGCGCGTGTGGCGCGGCAGCAGGCGTGACGGTATCGGGCGCGCGCAGGATCGAGCGACACGTGCGATGCCGCGACTGGCGCCCGTCCCGGCTCACGAGCCGGCTTTCGCGGTCTTCCGCACGCGCGGCTTGCGCGCTGCCGGAAACGCACCGACGCCGCGCGGCCGTTTCGGCTCGATACCCGTTTTACCGATGACGTGCCGGAAATCGATCTCGTGCGCGGCGAGCGCACCGATCAGGGTCGCGATGACCGCGAGGTGGGAAGGGACGGTACCCTTGCTCGAATAGTTCGTGATGGAACTTTCGTTCATCCGGATCAGGCGGGCGAATTCCCGAGCCGTCAACTGCGCTTTCTTCAACTCCTGTTGAAATTCCGCATACGCCATTGCACACATGTTGCTTCATCTCCGCAAAACTTGAATCGGCACCGCACGGCGCCGGCGCCGACGGATGGCGTTCCCGTCGTGCCGGCGTCGCGGGGCGTTACATCTTCACCTGGTCGAGGAAGGTCTTCTTGCCGCTCTTGTAGCCGTAGATCGAGATGATCCCGTGCGTCAGGTCGCCCTTCGCGTCGAACGTCGTCGTGCCGATCACGCCTTCATACTTCGTCGACGGCATCGCCGCGAGGATCTTCGCCGCGTCCGTCGAGTTCGCGCGCTTCATCGCGTCAACCGCGATGTAGACCGCGTCGTACGCGAACGGCGCATCGAACTTGATACCCTGGTTGAAGCGCTTCTGATACTTGGCGAGGAACGCCGCGCCGCCCGGCATCTTCTCGAGCGCGGCGCCGGCCTGCGAGCACAGCACGTTGTCTGCCGCCGGGCCGGCCAGTTCGGCGAGCGAGTCGGTGCACACGCCGTCGCCGGACAGGATCTTCGCGCGCAGGCCGAGCTGCTTCGCCTGCTTCGCGAGCGGGCCGCCGGTGGCGTCCATGCCGCCGTACATGATCGCGTCCGGGTTCTCGCCCTTGACCTTCGTCAGAATCGCGCGGAAGTCGACCGCCTTGTCGTTGGTCGCGTCGTGCGACAGCACCTTCAGGCCGAGCGCTTTCGCCTTCTTCTCGAACTCGTTTGCGAGACCCTGGCCATAGGCGGTCGAATCGTCGATCACCGCCACGCTCTTCACGCCCTTCGACTGCGCGTAGCTCGCGAGCGCCGGGCCCTGCTGCGCGTCGGTCGCGACGACGCGGTAGGTCGTCTTGAAGCCTTGCTGCGTGTAGGTGGGGTTCGTGGCCGACGGCGAGATCTGCACGATGCCCGCGTCGCTGTAGATCTTCGACGCCGGGATCGACGTGCCCGAGTTCAGGTGGCCGATGACGGCGACGACCTTGTCGTCGACGAGCTTCTGCGCGACCTGGGTGGCCTGGCGCGGGTCGGCCGCGTCATCCTGTGCGTCGAGCTGCAGCGTGACCTTCTTGCCGCCGATCGTCAGCCCCTTCGCGTTGATTTCCTCGACCGCGAGGCGCGCGCCGTTCTCGTTGTCCTTGCCGAGGTGCGAGATGCCACCCGTCGTCGGTTCCACGCTGCCGATCTTCACGACCTGGTCGGCCATCGCGCCCGACGCGGCCGCGAACGCGGCGGCGGCCAGTGCGACGGTGATCAGGGGTTTGCAGCGCATGCCGACAGTGCTTCGTTCCATCTGCCATCTCCGAATTGAATGTCTTTCTATTGACGTCTCGACCGGCCGGCTGCGGGCCGGGGCGATCGGACGAGTCTCCGTACCCATCATGGGCTTCGCTTGCATGCCGCCCGGGCGAGCGACTGCCCCGCGCCTGACGCCATGCAATTCGTATGAATATATCCGAAGCCGATTTTGCGCGCTGCGGCGAATCGCGTAGTGGGCGGCGCGGCACGGTTCGGCGCCCGGACTGCCAGGTTGCCGGATGCCGGAAATCGTGCGCCGCAGCGAGCCAAAGGCTGCGATTCGCTGTCGATGGCCTTACGACGGTATCCATAATCGGCCGGTCGCAGGGGCGAAGCCATGGACACTGACGTGCGGTCAGTCGGGAACTGTTCGGTCGATTTGTCTGCACAGTTTGGACACTCGCCTTCGCGCAGCCGGGTTCATGAAAAAGCTTTCTCGAGTGCGAAACCTGTCGAGTGCAACTAACGGTCAACCCTGCCGGCGTCGACGAATTGGCGCAGGCCGACGGCCCCGACATTGCACTCGGCTCCGCAGATACCGGAGTTCGCCTGGGCCCGCCCGCTTCCGGCTCGACGGGCAGGTGAGGTTACGCGTTGCGATCCCGACCCTGCGATCGCCCGCGCAAGGCGACCAGGATCACGCCTGCAATCGCCAGCAGGCCGCCGCATACCGTCTCGATGCCGGGCCGCTCGCCCGTTAGCATCATCGACAGAGCTGTTGCCACCGCTGGCGTAAGATAGAGAAAGTTGGCGGCGCGCGCCGCACCGAAATAGCCGAGTGCGAAGGTCCAGGTCGCGTAACCGAGTGCCGCGGGAAATACGCCGAGGATCAATACCGCCAGCGTCGTGTCGTGCGACGCGCCGCCGAGCGAGTCGAGCGCGCCGGGCAACCAGGGCGTGAGCAGCAGCGCACCGGCCAGCAGCGTGTACGCGGCGCAAGGCAGCGCGCCGTATACGGGAATCAGTCGCCGCTGCAACACGAAATAGCTCGCCGAACACAGGGCCGCACCGAGAATCAGCGTGCTCCCCGAGCCGAGGACAAGCCCGCCCGGCTGCCCGTGCGCAATCACGCCGATGCCGGCGAGGCTGACCAGCGAACCGAGCCATCCCCACCGATTGAATCGTTCGCCGAGAAACATCGCGGCAAGCAGCGCGGTGAAGATCGGCAGCGTGTTCACGATGAAACTCGCCGCGCCGGCCGATACGGTTTGCTCGCCGGTATTGAGCAGTGCGTTATAGAGTGCGATGCCGAGGAAACCGCAGGCCAGGAAGCGCAACGCATCGCGTTTCGTGGGCCTTGGAGGCCGTCGCCATGCAAGCCACGCGATCACGAGCAACGCGGCGGTAGCAAAGCGCGCCGCCGCGAGTTGCAGGGGCGCCAGGCCGTGCAGGCCGATCCGGATGAACGGGAATGCGGAGGCCCACGACATGATCGTGAACGCGACCGCGCCTGCCGCGACGAGCGGTTGTCGCGCGCCGCGCGACGACGGTGAGGAAAGGGTATTCATGCGGCAATGGTGCGATGTCGCGAGATGTTAAGCTAGCGCACAGATCAACATCCAGATATGACCATGACTCACAGCTCGGTTCGGCGGCGAGCCGCGAGTCCGGCGCGCGCAAGTCAGGTGACGGATGCGCTGCCGATTGCAGCGCCGGCACCTGGCCCGCGGCCGCCGCTCGCCAGCCTGGAGACCGTGTGTACGGTTGCGCGTCAGGGTTCGTTCCTGGCGGCCGCCGACGTCTCCGGCGTGACGCACGGTGCGATCAGCCGGCGGGTGGCCGCCGTGGAAAACTGGCTGGGCATGGCACTGTTCGAACGTCATGCACGCGGCGTGCGCCTGACGCCGGACGGGCAGCGCTTCGTCGGGCGGATCGAACAGGCGTTTGCGATCATCGACAGCGCGGCCGATCAGTGGCGCTCGCCGCGCACACCGCGACTGGTCAGGATGAGTGTGGTGCCGGCATTCGCGCAGCTCTGGCTGCTCGAGCGGCAGCAGGCGCTCGAGAGCGAGGCACCCGCGTTGCGCATCGAACTCGGCATCGAGCTTCGCAACGTCGATATCGCCGGCGGCGAAGCGGATCTGTCGATCCGGTATGGGCGCGGCAACTGGCGTCAGCTCGAAACCCGCGCGTTCATGCCGGAACGGCTTTATCCGGTCGCGCATCCGCGGCTCGCCGCGCAACTGGCAAAGATGCGCCGCCGGCGCGGCGATGCCGCGCTGCTCGAGATGCCGCTGCTGCACGATTCCGACGTGACCGGATGGCGCACCTGGTTCGAGTCGCTGGGCATTCCGTTCAAGCCGCGGGCGCAGGATCGCCGTTTCGAGGATTACAACCTGGTGCTGGCGGCAGCCGAAGCCGGGCTCGGCGTGGCGCTGGCGCGAACGCCGCTCGCGGACGCATATCTGAAGCGCAGCGCGCTCGTTCGGGTGAGCCGTCGTGAGGTCGATTCGCCGCTCCGTTATCACTTCGTGCATGCGAAGGGGGAGAATCGGCCGGAGGTGCTCGCGTTGATGGAGCGGATGCGGGCGGCGCTGGGGGAACAGAGTTAGGTTGTGTGGGCGTGGGGGCCTGCTTCGGCGGCGCGCCCGAGGCCTGTGCGTGGATACATACAGATGGGCCGCGGGATCGTCGACAATGCGACCGCGGAAAATGATGAGGTTGGAGAGATGAACGTAAATCGAGTAATTTTGCAGTCGTTCGGATGCACCGGAGGTACACGATGAACAGACCAGACAAGTCGTCGAAAGCGCGTGCTGCGCTCGATCAGTTGTTCTCCGGCATTGCGCCGGCGGATGCGAAGAGCGCGTCACGCCCGGGCAATCCGTTCGATGCGGCGGGGGACGATGTGTCTACCGACGCCGACGGCCGGGTGGAAGTGACGCTATCGACCAGAATCCAGTTGCGCGGCTATCCGGGTGCGGACGCGTTCATGAAGCGCATGGCCGAAGCGTGGGGCCTCGAGTGGGGGACGTACGATAGCGTTCAGGCCATCGCGAAGCTGCCTGCCGGATGGCGATCGCGCCGGCTTCCGGAAGTCACGCAGATCGTCGACGGACACGACGTGCTGCGCGCGGAGAGCAGCCTGCAGGGCGGCGAGATGTCGTATCTGAAAGTGAACCCGCGGTACTACATCGACGCCCGCAAGGGGTTCGGCTGGGGCAAGTCATCGAAGGCGTCCGACGATCCGGATCTCGATGGCCCCGACTGGAACTGCTTCGTGATCGATCGGGAAAAGTCCATCGAAGTGCACGAATTGACGACCTCGTCGCTGAAGGCCGATATGGACAATGCCCGCGCGACGTTGCTGAAATGGCTTGACGAGAACTATCCCAAGCATCGCGATCCGTTTGCGTACTGGACGGACTGCGAAGGGGCGTCGTAACGTTGCGTGGCGGCCCGGGTCGGTATCGCACGCACGCGTTGCCCGATCGTAGTCGCAGCGGATGGGCCGCACGCCGCGGCGATACATCAGCCGGTCGCCATGGGGGCGCCAATTGAAACGAATCAGTCCGGTCCCGATTCTCTGGGCGGCGTTTGGCGCGGCGGTCGGGTCGACCGTCATCGAGCTGCTGCTCTGGTCGATCGCCGGCGATGATGCCGTCCGGAATCTGTTTCGCGATGCGCGCCTGACGGCAGCCATCGTGTTGGGGCGCAGCGTGCTCGGAACGTCCACTGGCTTCGATCCGATCGTCATGGGTGTCGCGACACTCGTGCATGCCGCGCTCTCGCTTGCCTATGCGGCCGTGCTGGCGATGGTGGTGCGGAACATGTCGCTCGGGGCGGCGCTTCTCGCAGGCGGCGTGTTCGGACTCATCCTGTACGGCGTCAACCTTCACGCCTTCACGGCGATCTTTCCGTGGTTCATCGCGGTTCGCGGCGCGATCACGCTGGTGGCCCATCTGGTATTCGGGGTCACGGCAGCGGCTGTCTACCACGTCGTCAAACGCCCGGGTTGACGCTCACCGCGGCAACGATTGCCGACGGTTCCCGCTTCCTTCATTCGCATCCCGACCCCTGGAATAACCGGGCGTGCTGCTTCGTTCTGCTGTCAGGAGACCCGATACGAAGCGGCGGCCCGTTACCGCCGCGCGATGAATCTTGCGCAAGCAAACCGGCGTGCCGGGCGCCGCCAGTGACACCGGTGGTGGAGTGGTCGGGGGCAACAATGCGGGAGCCGATCATGTGCACCGTGTTTCGATTCGGAATAGGCATCGTCTGTCTTTGCCTTTCCGCGCCTGTCCTTGCGCAAATGGACGACGAATTGCCGGACTACGGCACAAACTGCCGCGCGGTCGTCGCGCACGCGAACATCGACGGCACGGAGCAGCAAATCGTGGGGCGAGCGTGCCTGCAACGCGATGGCACATGGCAGATCGTGCAAAGCGACGACGGCAGCGTGCTGTGGTACCCGGCGGCGGCCTATCCGTATCCCGACCCGTGGTACTGGGGGCCGCCGCTTTTCATCGGCGCGGGCGTGAGCTTCATCTTCGTCGATCGGTTCCGTCATTTCCACCACTTCGATCACTTCAACCGGATGGATCATCGCCACTTCGGCATGCCGATGGGGTCGGGCTTTCACCGCGGCCCGTTCATCGGCGGCGGGGGCCACGGGTTCGGCGGCATGCATTCATTCGGTGGCATGAGCGGGGGTGGCGGATTGCGGCGGCATTAGGCCGGCGTTTCGACGTACGGCAACCGCGTCGCCCGGTTCGAACGCCAGGTCGATCTGAACGTCTCGAGTGGGAACGCGACAGCGTAAACGGCGCAGGCGCGCACCATGGTGCGCGCCTGCGTGGTTCGCGCGATGCGATGTCGCGATCAGAACTTGTGGCGAATCCCGACGACCGCGAGTTCCTGCGTATCGGTGCCGGAGTTCACGCCGTACGAGCCGACCGACGCGGCGGCCTTCACGGTCGCACCGCTCGCGTTGAGCGTATTGCCGCTCGCCTTCTGATAGCCGAACAGCGCATACAGGTCGGTGCGCTTCGACAGCGCGTAGTCCGCGCCGAGGTTCACCTGGTTGTAGTGTGCGGAAGCCGGGCCCGTCAGCGACGTGTAGTTGTAGCCGACGCCCGCGCGCAGCGCCGGCGAGAACTGCCAGTTGAAGAACGCCGAGCCGTTGTTGAACTTCGCGTTCTGCGTGAAGGCCGACAGCGTGTCCGCGCCGTACTGCGTGTTCGAATACGCGAGGCCGAAGGTCGCCGGCCCGGCCACGTACTGACCGGCCACGCGCACGATCTGGATCGACTTCGCGCTCGAGAAACCCTGGTTGATCACGGTGTTGAACAGCGTGTCCGAGCTGCTCGACCACGTGCGCACGCCATTCGCGACCGTCGAGCCGCCGTTCGCGTAGAAGAAGCCGGCGCCGAGCGACAGCGGACCGTTCGCGTAGCTCGCGCCGAAGCTGTACGTGCGGCCGTTGCCGGTGGCGCCCGCGACGCCGCCGAAGCCGTACAGCGCCTCAAACTGGAAGCCCGAGATCAGCGGGCTCGTGTATTTCACCGAGTTGCTGACGCGCAGGCTGTTGTCGTAGTTGTCGAGGTCGCCCGGCGTCGAGAATACGCCGCCGAAGTAGTTGTCCTGCGTGAGGCCCTGCACGAGATCGACGACCGGATCGTACTGGCGGCCGAGCGTCACGGTGCCGTACGTGCTGCTCGCGAGGCCGACGACGGCCTTGCGGCCGAATTCGCGCTGGCCCTGGCCGAGCGCGCCGGTGCCGATGTTGAAGCCGTTCTCGAGCTGGAACAGTGCGGACAGGCCGCTGCCGAGATCCTCGATGCCGCGCAGCCCCCAGCGGCTGCCCGACAGGTTGCCGCTGCTGAACTTGACGAGGGTCGACGCGTTGCCGCCGCTCGCGTTCTGCGCGTTGTGCACGTATGCGATGCCCGCGTCGGCGATGCCGTAAAGCGTGACGCTGCTTTGCGCGTGCGCGCCTGCGGCGCAGAGCGCGGCCGGCAGCGCGAGCAGTGCGAATGAGCGGATTCGTTTCATGGTCGGATTCCCCCGTTGGTCGATTTGTCTGACGAGTCGGTGAACGATACGGACAGCGCATCGTCAAGGGAACCAACAAATTTTCGAATCGTTATGAGGCGCGGTGGTGTATTGCCGTATCGTTGCGCGTGCAACCTGTTAAACGAGCGCGGCATCGGGCATCCGCGCGCGCGTGGCGAACGCCTGATGCGTTGGCGTGCGTTACTGCTCCGCGCTTTCCGCCTCCGCCGTTTCGCCGAGAAACCCGCCGCTCTGATGCGCCCACAGCGCCGCATAGATGCCGCCAGCCTGAAGCAGTTGCTGGTGCGTGCCTTCCTCGACGATGCGCCCTTCGTCGAGCACGATCAGCCGGTCCATCGCCGCGATCGTCGACAGCCGGTGTGCAATCGCGATGACCGTCTTGCCGCTCATCAGGCCGTCGAGGCTGCGCTGGATCGCGATCTCGACTTCGGAGTCGAGCGCGCTGGTCGCTTCGTCGAGCACGAGGAGCGGCGCGTCCTTGAGCATCACGCGCGCGATCGCGACGCGCTGCCGCTGGCCGCCCGACAGCTTCACGCCGCGCTCGCCGACCTCGACGTCATAGCCGCTGCGCCCGTGCCGGTCGCGCAGCCGTTCGATGAAGTCGGACGCTTCCGCGCGCACGGCCGCGTCGTGCATCTCGCGCTCGGTCGCGTCGGGGCGACCATACAGGATGTTCTCGCGCATCGTCCGGTGCAGCAGCGACGTATCCTGCGTGACCATCCCGATCGCCGCGCGCAGGCTGTCCTGCGTCACGTGCGCGATGTCCTGCCCGTCGATCCGGATCGCGCCGCCGTCCACGTCGTAGAAGCGCAGCAGCAGGTTCACGAGCGTCGACTTGCCGGCGCCCGAGCGGCCGATCAGGCCGATCCGCTCGCCCGGCCGGATCGTCAGGTTCAGCCCGTCGAATACCGCGCGCTCGTTGTCCTCGTGCGCGAAGCGCACGTTGTCGAACACGATGCCGCCGCGTTGCACGACGAGCGCCTTCGCGTCGGGTGCGTCGACCACGCTGCGCACCTTCGTCAGCGTGTTGATGCCGTCCTGGATCGTGCCGACGTTCTCGAACAGCTCGGTCATCTCCCACATGATCCAGTGCGAATAGCTCGACAGGCGCAGCGCCATCGCGATCACGGCCGCGACGACGCCCGCGCTCGCTTCGCCATGCATCCACAGATACAACGCGAGGCCGGCCGAGCCGACCAGCAGCAGCGTCGACAGCAGGTGATTGACGATCTCGAACGCGCTGACGAGCCGCATCTGCGCGTCGCCGGTCGCCTTGAACGCCTCCATCGCGCGGCGTGCGTGGTCGGCCTCCCGCCGCGTGTGCGAGAACAGCTTCACGGTCGTGATGTTCGAATACGCATCGGTGATGCGGCCCGTCATCAGCGCGCGTGCGTCGGCCTGCCGGCTGCCGACGGCACCCAGGCGCGGCACGAAATACGCGCAGGCCGCGCCGTAGCCGAGCGCCCACAGCGCGAGCGGAATCATCAGCCGCCAGTCGAAGCTCGCCGCGAGCGCGAGGATGCCGATCAGGTACGCTGCGACGCCGATCACGACGTCGACCGACATGAACAGCGCATCGCGCACGGCAAGCGCGGTCTGCATGATCTTGGTCGTCACGCGGCCGGCGAACTCGTTCGCATAGAACGACAGGCTCTGGTCGAGCATCAGCCGGTGAAACAGCCAGCGCAGCCGCATCGGGAAGTTGATCGCGAGCACCTGGTGCTTGACCATCGTATGCAGCCCGATCAGCAATGCGCTGCCGGCAAGGATCGCCGCGAAGCCAGCGAGCGTGCCGAAGTGTCGGCCGCCGAACTCCGCCGGTGTCGCGGACGACAGCCAGTCGACCACGCGCCCCATCATCGCGAACAACGCGGCTTCGTACGCGGCCAGCGCGGCCGAGGTCAGCGCGATCAGCAGGATCCAGCCCCGCGCGCCTTTCGTGCACGCCCACACGAACGAGAAGAATCCCCTCGGCGGCGTGACGGGATCTTCGAGCGGGAAAGTCGGCAGGCGCCGTTCGAACCACGAATACATCAACTGTTCTCCTTATTCGGTCCGGCGAAGTCGACGGACCCGTGATGCAGGTGCCGACGAGATATCGGGGCGCTGGCGCGCACATTCGACCAACCGACGATTGCGTCGTGGTCGCGTCGCCTGGCTGCGAGTGTCGCATTGATTCGATTGGGCCGCAGGCCGGTTGTAAGCAGCCGCGGCTGGGCGGGGCGGGTGTGACCGCGCCCGGGGTTTCGAGGCTTTACGATTCCACCCCATAAAAAGTCCTTGACTATCTATCTATGAGTAGATAAAGTTCGATCCATGGAAACGAAACCGACCGTCCGCGAACAGATTCTCGACCACGCGATCACGCTGATGATGCTGCGCGGTTACAACGGCTTCAGCTATCGAGACCTGTCCGACCTGGTGGGCGTGAAGACGTCGAGCATCCACTACTACTTCCCGTCGAAGGACGACCTCGTGCTGGAAGCGGTGGCGGCCTACAGTGACGAAGTCCTCGCGGCCATGCGGGCGATTGATCCGGCGCTGCCGGCCGACGTGAAGTTGAGCCTGTACACGAAACTGTTCGGCCGGACGCTCGGCGACGGCAACCAGATCTGCCTGTGCGGGATGCTCGCGGCCGACATCGAATCGTTGCCGGAGAACGTGCGGCAGGCCGTGCAGGCGTTTTTCAAGGCCAACGAGAACTGGCTTGCGGAATTGCTGGCGCAGGGCGCGAAGGAACGCACGCTGCAGTTCAGCGGTAAGCCCGAAACGGCGGCGCGCACGTTGTACGCGGCGTTCCAGGGCAGCGTGCTCGCCAGTCGGCTGTTTCACACCAGGGCGCGTCTCGAGGATGTCGAGGCCGTCTGGAAAGTCCGGTCCTGACGGGCGGGGCGAGCAGTCAGGCGGTTCGCCGCCTTTTGTCGGGCTTTGCCGTCTATCTTTTGGTAGATAGATTATCGGAGCAGGTGGATCGACCGCCTGCATTTTTTGGGGATGTTTATCTATCTATGAGTAGATAAACAAGCGTGATGCCGGCAGCAAGGCTTTCGGTACGCGGTCCCCGGGTTGGAAGGCTGCTTCACTCACTGGTTGAAAAGGAGTCTGTCATGTCGATCGAAAAAGTGCTGTACCGCGCCCATGCAAAAGCCACCGGCGGCCGCGACGGCCGTGCCACGGTGCCCGAAAGCGGCCTGGACCTGAAGCTGACGACGCCGCGCGAACTCGGCGGCGCGGGCGGCGCAGGCGCGAATCCCGAGCAACTGTTCGCGGCCGGCTATAGCGCGTGCTTCATCGGCGCGATGAAGTTCGTCGCGGCCCGCGACAAGATCGCGATCCCCGCGGACGCCGCCATCGAAGGCAGCGTTGGTATCGGCGCGATCCCGAACGGCTTCGGCATCGAAGTCGAACTGAAGATTTCGTTGCCGGGCCTCGATCGGGAGACCGCGCAAACGCTGATCGACCGCGCGCACATCGTCTGCCCGTACTCGAACGCGACGCGCGGCAACATCGATGTCACGCTCACGCTCGCCTGATCAATCGCACTGCGAACCATTAATCGTCATTCATCGGGTTGAACCCAGGAGTTTCATCATGAAGATCGTCAAGCCGCTGCTGGTCGCCGCCGCTGTTGCAGCCACGTTGTCCATCGCGTCCACCGCATTTGCCGCCGGCGCCGAAGCCGCTCGGCCCGATGTGGCGACGAGCGGGTTCCTCGCCGCGCTGAACGGCCAGAAGGGCCCCGGACTCGAAACGTTGAGCCCCGCGAAGGCACGCCAGGTGCTCGTCGACGCGCAGAACGGCGCGAAGGTCGACCTGTCAGGCGTCGACGTGTCGAACCGCACGATCGAGCAGGACGGCTTGTCGGTGCCGATCACGATCGTTCGCCCGCAGGGCGCGACGGGCACGCTGCCGGTGTTCATGTTTTTCCACGGCGGCGGCTGGATTCTCGGCGACTTCCCGACGCATGAACGCCTCGTGCGCGATCTCGTCGTGCAATCGGGCGCCGTCGCGGTGTTCGTGAACTACACGCCGTCGCCCGAAGCGCATTACCCGGTCGCGATCAACCAGGCGTATGCGGCGACGAAGTGGGTGGCCGCGCACGGCGCGGAGATCGGTGTCGACGGTAGCCGCCTCGCGGTGGTCGGCAACAGCGTCGGCGGGAACATGGCGGCCGTGGTGTCGCTGATGGCGAAGGACAAGGGCGGCCCCGCGATCCGCTTCCAGGGCCTGATGTGGCCCGTCACGGACCACAACTTCAATACGGGCTCGTACAACGCGTATCAGCAGGGTCACTTCCTGACGCGGCCGATGATGAAGTGGTTCTGGGACGCCTACACGAAGAACGAAGCGCAACGCAACGACATCTACGCGTCGCCGCTGCGCGCGAGCACCGCGCAGTTGAAGGGCCTGCCGCCCGCGCTGATCCAGGTCGCGCAGTTCGACGTGCTGCGCGACGAAGGCGAAGCGTACGGTCGCAAGCTCGATGCGGCCGGTGTCGATGCGACGACCACGCGTTACGACGGCACGATCCATGATTTCGGTCTGTTGAACGCGCTGGCCGCGGATGCACCGACGAATGCCGCGACGAAGGCGCTGGCGAATGAAATCGCGACGCGGCTGAAGTAACGCGGCGGGTGGCATTCGAATGCGTTCGAATGCGAACGACGAAACGGCGGGCTCATGCCCGCCGTTTCTGCATGCGGCCGACGGGCGCGGTGAAAGGCGGCACCACGGGCGTCCGGACCGGCGCTATCGCTCCTTCGTCTTGCCCGGTTCCTCCCGATCTCTTGCCTGATCCAACCAGATTGAAACGGTGGAAGCGGGATCGTGCGATCGCACCGTCGCGGCTGGTTGCGAGCATTGTTGATACGATCGCGCGTATCGTCCACGTCGGCGCGGCACGCCGCCGGCAAATCGGTCGCGCGGCCGCCCGGTATCGCGACCACCTTCGGGAGAGCGGTTCATGCTGCAGGCGTTCGCGGTCTTGCTGACCTTCCAGTGTCTCGGGGAAGGGGTGTCCTATCTGTTCGGCCTGCCGGTGCCGGGCCCGGTGATCGGCATGTTGCTGCTGTTCGGCTTCGTGATGCTGCGCCCGCAGGTCGCCGACGCGATCGAGCCGACCGCGCTCGAGCTGCTGCGCCATCTGTCGCTGCTGTTCGTGCCGGCCGGCGTCGGCATCATGGTGTCGGCCGATCGCGTGCGCGGCGACGCGGTTGCGGTCGTCGTCGCGCTGGCGGTGAGCACGACGCTCGCGATCGCGGTGACGGCGCTCGTCACGCGTGCGCTGCTGCGGCGCCAGCGCCGCACGGGCGGTACCGCGGAGGGCACGCAATGACGGCCTTCCCGAAACTCGGCGCGATCTGGGTGTATCTCGCCGCGAGCCCGCTGCTGGGCCTGACCATCACGCTGGTCGCGTATCTGTTCGCACAGGCCGTCTATGCACGCGCGCGCTTCAACCCGCTCGCGAACCCGGTGCTGATCGCGGTCGCGCTGATCGTCGTGCTGCTGACGATCACGCACACGCCGTATCCGACGTACTTCGAGGGCGCGCAGTTCGTCCACTTCCTGCTCGGCCCGGCGACCGTTGCGCTGGCCCTGCCGCTGTATCGCCAGTGGGCGAAGTTGCGGCGCAGCGCGGTGCCGCTGCTCGTCGGGCTGCTGGCGGGCTCGCTGACCGCGATCGTGTCGGCGGTCGGCATCGCCGCGCTGTTTGGCGCGTCGCACCAGACGATCGCGTCGCTTGCGCCGAAATCCGCGACCACGCCGATCGCGATGGCCGTCGCGCAGGAAATCGGCGGGATTCCGTCGTTGACCGCCGTGCTGGTGATCTCGACCGGAATTTTCGGCGCCGTGTGCGCCCGTGCGATCCTGAACGCGCTGCGCATCGAGGAGCCGGCGGTGCGCGGTTTCGCGCTCGGCGTCGCGTCGCACGGGATCGGCACCGCGCGTGCGTTTCAGGTCAGCGAGGAGGCCGGCGCGTTCGCGGGCCTGGGGATGGGGCTGAACGGCGTGCTGACCGCATTCGTCGTGCCGATCCTGCTGCCGGTGCTGTCGCGCTGGATCTGAGCGGCGCCGGGTGCTGGCCGCGCGCGATGCTATCGGTTTCCCTGATGGCACCTGCGCCGCGCTGTCTGGCCGGGCGCCTGCCGCGCATGTATCGTTGCCGTTATCAGGAGAATTCAGGAACCGGCACGGACATTTGCGCAGCGATCGGCTAACGTTGCATCGGCGCCGTGGTCGCACGCCGACGTCCGTCGTGTGCGTGCCGGCGTTCGACCCACAACCAACAATCGACAAGGAGATCCGGCCATGACGAAGTCTCGCGTGGTTTCGGTTGCAGTGGCAGTAACGGCGTCGTTCGGTCTGCTGTTGACCGCCGCGCCGGCGGCATACGCGCAGGATCCGGCGTCCGCACCGACGCAGAAGCAGCTCGACAAGGCGCAGAAGAAGGCAGCCCGCAAGGCGGCCCGCGCGCGCCACGCGAAGGACCTGAAGGCGATCGGCACGGGCACCGGCTACCGGCTGACCAACGATCAGAGCAACTATCCGCAGAACGCGGTCGAGAAGGCGCCCGCGACGAAGGCGGCGCCCGCTGCTCCCGCCGCGCCGGCATCGGGCCAGTAACGGCCGGCGTTCGCGCGACGGAAAACGGCGCCGGGTCGACCGGCGCCGTTCGTGCTCGTGCGCGCCGTGGTCCCGGGGCTTTCCGGGACGGACGGCACCCGCGTTACGACGCGAGTTTCGCGGCGAGTTCCGCGACGTGCTTGCCCTGGTAGCGCGCGATGTCGAGTTCGTTCGCGCTCGGCTGACGGCTGCCGTCCGCGCCCGCGAGCGTGGTCGCGCCGTACGGCGTGCCGCCCGTGATTTCGTTCATGTTGACGAGCCCGCTGCACGCATAGGGCACGCCCACGATCACCATCCCGTGGTGCAGGAGTGTCGTGTGGAACGACGTGATGGTCGTTTCCTGGCCGCCGTGCTGCGTGCCGGTCGATGCGAACACGCTGCCGATCTTGCCGACGAGCGCACCCTTCATCCACAGGCCGCCGGTCTGGTCGAGGAACGTGCGCATCTGGCCGGCCATGTTCCCGAAGCGGGTCGGCGTGCCGAAGATGATCGCGTCGTAGCCCGCGAGTTCGTCCACGGTGGCGACGGGTGCGGCCTGGTCGACCTTGACGCCGATCGCCTTCGCCTGGTCGACGGGAATGGTTTCAGGCACGCGCTTGAGCGTGACCTCGACGCCGGGCACCGATTTCGCGCCTTCCGCGACGTGCTGCGCCATCGTTTCGATGTGCCCGTAGGACGAGTAGTAGAGAACGAGTACCTTGGCCATGTTGCGAATCTCCGATTAAGAAGGCCCCGCGATCAGCGGGGCCCGATGTTCCGAACGGGCGTCATGCCCACTCGGCCGTCACTTCGACCGGACGCAGGTCGAATACCAGCACTTCGGCATCCTTGCCGTCCGCGAACGTCAGCACCTGCTCGTCGCGGATACGTGCGCCGTCGCCTTCGCCGAGCGTCACGCCGTTGACCGTCACGCTGCCGCGTGCGACATGCACGTAGGCGAAGCGGTCCGGTGCGAGTTCGAGCGTTGCGCGTTCATCGCCGTCGAACAGGCCCGCGTAGATCCGCGTGTCCTGGCGGATCTTCAGCGAACCGCCGTTTCCGTCGGGCGACACGATCGGCGTGAGCTTGCCGCGCTTGTCCTCTGCCGCGACGTTCGTCTGCTGATAGCGCGGCTCGGCACCTTTCTCGGCCGGCCCGACCCAGATCTGCAGGAAGTGGACGGGTGTCTCGTGCGAGTGGTTGAACTCGCTGTGACGCACGCCGGTGCCCGCGCTCATCAGCTGGACGTCGCCCGGCACGATCACCGATCCGGTGCCCATCGAATCCTTGTGCTCCAGCGCGCCATCGAGCACGTACGACAGGATTTCCATGTCGCGGTGCGGGTGCGTGCCGAAGCCGCGGCCCGGCGCGACGCGGTCGTCGTTGATCACCAGCAGGTCGGAGAAGCCGACTTGCTTCGGATCGTAGTAATTCGCGAAAGAAAACGTGTGACGGGAGCTGAGCCAGCCATGCTCGGCACGGCCACGTTGGTTTGCTGCACGAGTCTCGATCATGATTTTTTCCTGGATGTCGCCGGACCTCGGAAGTGGGGCCGGCCGTTCGTTGAGATGAATCTTAGGTCAATCGATTTGACAAATAAATGGCTGTAGAGATAATGACTGTCACTTTGGAGTGGACAATATGGAACTCAACGACCTGAGGATCTTCGTTGCGACTGTCGATGCGGGCAGCTTCACGGCGGCGGCCGATCAACTCATGCTGTCCAAGCAGTTCGTGAGCCGGCGCACGATGGCGCTCGAGGCAGCGCTCGGCGTGCGCTTGCTGCATCGCAATACGCGCAATCTCGCGGTCACGGAATCGGGGCAGGAGTTCTATGCGCGCGCGCAGCGGATCCTCGCCGAGGTCGCCGACGCCGAGCAGGCGATGTCGGTGCGCAGCACCGAGTTGCACGGCTCGCTGAAGATCAGCGCGCCGCTGTCGTTCGGGATCACGCACGTGTCGCCGCTGATCGCCGAATTTCTGTCCGCGCATCCGGCCGTGCGGCTCAACGTCGACCTGACCGACCGGCGTGTCGACCTGATCGGCGAGGGCTTCGATCTCGTGCTGCGGATCGGCACGCTCGAGGATTCGACGCTGATCGCGCGCCCGCTCGCCGCGTGGGAGATGATCGCGTGCGCGAGCCCCGCATACCTGAAGCGGCAGGGCACGCCCGCGACGCCGGCCGACCTCGCCGGCCACACATGTCTGATGTATGGGCGCGAGCGGCGCGTCGGCTGGGAATTCCGGGTCGACGGCGCGGCGCGCACGTTCGACGTGCAGGGGCCGCTCGTCGCGAACAACGGCGAAGTCGTGCGCGACGCGGCGATCGCGGGGCTCGGCATCGCGCTGCTGCCGCATTTCATCGTCGGCGCGGCGCTCGACAGCGGCGCGCTCGTGCCGGTGCTCGACGCGTATGCGCCGTCGCCGATCACGCTGAATGCGGTGTTTCCACAACACCGGGAAGGGTTCGTCACGCTGCGCACCTTCATCGGGTTTCTGGCGGAGCGGTTGGGCGCGCGGAGGTAGCGGGCGCGGTGTGCGTCGGGTGGCGTTTTTTTTGACCCGACGAAGGAGACGTTGCGCGCGCGGTGGGAGTCGCGACGGCTTCCGTCGAGCGGCATGGCGAGTGGCGTGAGCTCGTCGGCGGGCGGCATGCGGGCCCGCGCGTGGAGCGCGGCGATGGTCTCGTTTCGGCGCTCGTGTGCCGGTGTCGGATGGTTTTCCATTCGCTCGCGCGCGGCGCCGCGCGACGATTGATCGGCGGCGCGCATTCGCGTTAGGCTTCGCCGGGGGCGACGGCCGGCAGTGCATGCCGGGCCGGGTGTTTTTACCGCGAATCGCATCGAGCACGTAGCTTCTACTCACCGCCATTCACGACGAGTCCAGTCCAATGACAATGAAGAATCGATCGAATGCTCGCGCGGGCGAGCGAGGGCAAGCCACGCTTCACCGCCGGCATGCGCGGCGTGCGAATCTGCGATCCGTCATGATGTTTGCAGTGCTCACGATCTCGTCGATGGCCGCGCATGCGGCCGGCTTCGATTGCGCGAAAGCCGCTTCGCCGACCGAAAAGGCCATCTGTGCGGACGCCGGGCTGTCGTCGCTCGACGGCGAACTGGCGGCTGCGTGGAAGAAGGCGCTCGCGAAAGGCGGCGATACGGCCGCGCTGAAGGCCGCGCAGCTGAAATGGCTCAAACAGCGCGATCGCTGCGGCAACGATGCGCCGTGCCTCGGCGACCGCTATCGCGAGCGGCTCGCGAGCCTGAACGGCACACCGCTTGCCCCCGATCGGTGGCAGCAGACGTGGCATCGCGACAGCGCGAACCCGTCGTTCGGCGGCGTGCTGACGTTCACCGGCACGGCACCGCGTCTTCACTTCGAATTGGGCGGCAACAACGGCGCGAATACCGGCGGTCTCAGCGGCGATATCGAACTGCACGGCGACAGCGGCACGTTTCGCCAGGATCGATGCCGGCTCGATTTCAGCCGCAAGGGCGGGCGCGTGCAGGTCGCGCAGCAGGGCGGCGATGCCGATTGCGGCGCCGGCGCGGGCGTCGTGTATTCGGGCGACTACGTGACGGCGTCGAAGGCGCAGGCGAGTCAGGCGCCGGATCTCGTGACCCTGAAGGTGCTGGCCGATGCGCGGGAGAACGCGATCGCGCACAAGCTGCTCGGCGCCGATTATCAGACGCTCGTCGACACGGTCAATTCCAGCGCGGACGAACAGGATCTCGACGGCCTGAATGCCGGCGTGAAGTCGTACTGGGTACGCGGCATCGCGACGACGAACGCCGCGATCGTGATGCGCCGGGGCACCGATCTGTGGATCGGTCTGCTCGTGTTCGATGCGCAAGACAAGGTGCGGATGCGCTATTACACCAGCGTGCCGGCGTGGAAAAAGACCGTGCCGAAGACCATTCGCGCATGGCACGACAATCTCGACAAGACGCTGCCGGTCGATTTGATGTGATCCGGCAGGCTGGCGCGCCGGCCGATGTGCCCGGCCGCAATAATGTGTTTGTTGCGTGACAATTGTCCACTACATAGCGACAGCCAATCTTGTTTCGGCGGATTGATGATTTCCGGTGAGACAGTAGACTGCACCCGTGCTTCGCCAGAACCGCACCGCAGCGCGCCATGACGGCGCGACCGGACGGATTCTTCGGCAGCGGGCCGGCCGGCCCGCAGTTCGATCGTGCGAGGCGGGTTCGTTGCCGATCCGTGGGTTCGCCGTTGCGGCGGCCATCGGCACCGAATGCGTCAAACCGTCAATTCAAGGTGATTGCTATGCGTTACGTTTCGCTGGAGTCGAAGAAGGACGAGCTGCTGCTGGCGGCTCGCGTGCTGATGATGATCCTGTTCGTGCTGTTCGGCTGGCAGAAGCTGAACGGCTTCTCGGGCACGGTCGCGTACATGGCATCGACGGGCGCACCATCGCCCGAGCTGTCGGCGGTGATCGCGGTGGCGGTCGAGCTGGTCGGCGGCGCGCTGATCGCGGTCGGGTTCTATACGCGTCCGCTCGCGCTGGTGTTCGCGGTCTATACGCTCGCGACCGCGTTGATCGGGCATCGCTACTGGGCGCTGCAGGGCATGGACCAATACCTCGCGATGATCAACTTCTACAAGAACATCAGCATCATCGGCGGCCTGCTGTTGCTCGCGGTGAGCGGGCCGGGGCGCTATTCGTTCGACCGGAAGTAAGCGGGCGCGAGGCTTGGTGCCGCACGACGGGCCCGGTGCGCGGAATCGCGCACCGGGCCTTGTTTTCATCGATCGCACGTCATCGACGTGCGATCGAAATCGACATCGGCCGCATGTTCTCGTATAGATTGGGGGCCCTCATCCCCTTTCATCGTTGGCTACCGTGTCGCATCCGACCATCCTCCTCATCGGCGCGTCCGGCCTGCTCGGCCGCGCGGTTGCCGCATCGCTGTCCCGCGAATCGTCGCTGACGCCGATCGGAACGATCCGCAATCCGGACACCGCGGGCGCACGGCGGCTCGCTTTGCCGCCGGAAAACGTCGTCCGGCTCGACGCGCTCGATCAGCCGGCGCTCGAACACCTCTTTGCAACCCGTCGCCCGGCCGCCGTAATCATCTGCGCCGCCGAACGTCGCCCGGACGTCTGTGAACGCGACCCCGCGGCCGCGCGCGCGATCAACGTCGACGCACCGGCCCGCATCGGCGCGCTCGCCGCGCGCTACGGCGCGTGGACGCTCGGCATCTCCACCGACTACGTATTTGACGGCAAGGCTGCGCCGTACCGCGAAGACGCCGCGCCGAACCCGCTGAACATCTACGGCCGTACCAAGCTGGAAGGCGAGGCCGCATTGCTCGCCGCGTCGCCGCTTGCCTGCGTGCTGCGGCTGCCGTTGCTCTACGGCCCGATTGTCGACTGGCGCGAGTCGGCCGTCACGAGCCTCGCGCCGGCGATCGTCGCGTCCGCGCGACCGGGCGCGGACGCAGTCGGGATGGACGCATGGGCGATCCGCTATCCGACCTACACGCCCGACGTCGCGGCGGTCATCCGCGACCTGACGCTGCGCCATCTCGCGGGCTCGCCCGTCACGGGCATCCGTCATTGGTCGGGCGAGGAGCCGATGACGAAGTACGACATCGCGCAGCGGATCGCGGCCGCGCTCGGCGTCGACGCGGCGCTTGCGCCGATCGACACGCCGGCCGATGCGACGCCGCGTCCGTACAATTGCCACCTGGATGCATCGCGCGTGCGCGCACTCGGGATCGATCATGCGACGCCGTTCGCGACAGGGCTGCAAGCCGTGCTGCGCGACGCGCCGCGGCTGCCGTAAGCGCGTCGGGTTGCATGGTGTGGCGTCGCACCGCGATGCCGCGACGCTTAGCAGCGGCCGCTCATCGCCGGTGCAAGGCAAGACACGCCACCGCTCGACATTCCCGTTTGGCGGGAAGCGTCGGGGCCGCGTGGCGGTGCGTCCGCTTCGCCGATGCCCTGACGCATTCGAAAAATCACGAGAGCAAGAGAGGGCCCATCGTGACGTGTCTTCGTCTCGGATGCGATCGCGCGTGCGACCTCGCGCGTGCCCGCTCCGGGCGAGGCCGACAGCTTTCTTGCCGCGTCGCCCGGAGAAGTGGAACGTTACGTCATCCATATCGATGTCGACACGTTCCTTGCGTTGCGACTCGACGAGCACGGATTTTCCGCAGCCGGATTCACAAGACTGCGAACCGCGTGCGACCGTCTTCGGTCCGCGCCGACAATGCAACCCGGGCGACGATGCTGAATGACATGGCCGACGTCGGTGTGTCGCCGATCGCGTTCAGCGAACCGATCGCGCGGCGGGTACCCGTGTCTCGCGCTCGACTGGCTGTCCGACCGCTAGCGAGTCGATGCGCGCGGCAGCGGCTCTCCGCTGCATCCACTACACGCGCGCGTGCAGCTTCGGCACGCAAACCGTCGCACCGGCGTCGACGCTCGCCGGCTGGCGCAGGCAAGTGTGCGCCGGACCGCAAAAGTCCTCGAACATGACGGATGCGCACTGCTATCATTCGCGCCATGCCGCGCCTGTGCCCGGGTGCGGCGCCAGGTAGCGAGGAGGTCGCCACCGATGGCTCGCCGCGCGCTCGGACGCGGCGCGTCATATGTTGCGTGCCGATCCCGTGCGGTTTTCGACGACGGCGTGGCGTTCGGCACACTTCGAAAATCTTACAGGTCCAGGCCAACGAGTCACATATCGCAACACCGATTGACGGAACTTCGTGATAGGTTCGGCCATCGGAGGTTTTTTGAATAAAAACATGCCCAAAGAGGATGAATACATGACCCAGGCTCTGCGGGATCTCGAAGCACAACTTCGGGACCTGAACATCAAGCTGTCGGAAGCCAAGCAGAAGGAGAAGCAAGCCGCGCTCGCGGCATTCAAGGAGCAGGTCGAGTTGTTGGGCATCTCGCAGCAGGAAGTGCTGAGCGCCCTCGGCTACATCGTCCAGCGAAAACGCAAGGCGCCAGCCAAGTATTACGATCCGACGACCGGCCGTTCGTGGTCGGGCCGTGGCCCGCGACCCAAATGGCTCGAAGGCAAGGATATCGATACGCTGCTCGTCGATCGCGAAGCCAAGACCTGGTGGCCCGGCGACGATCAGGGCTGAGGCTGCACTGCACCGGCACCGCCCCGGTGTCGTTCGACCCGCGCCGGAGGCGACGTCGGCCTCGCAACACCCGCTTCATCGCGTTCTTTTGGTGTCCCGCCTGACTGCGGGATCGCCGGCTTCAATATCTTTCAAATTCATTTCATGCGCTGCCTGCTTCCATTCCCGGAAGCGGGCAGCGCGGCGCTTTCCGCGTGCGCGTCCGGCGCCCGTCATGCGCGGGAACAGGCTTTAGAATGTCGCCCGGACATTTCCGGCAGGACACCATGGCAGCAAACATGAAATCTTCGGCGCTTGGCGATCCGGCGGCGCCGCGCGACGAGCAGGTCGGGGCGTACGCGTGGAAGGCGCTGGCCGGTTCGGCGATCGGCTATGCGATGGACGGCTTCGACCTGCTGATCCTCGGCTTCATGCTGCCGGCGATCACGGCGGCATTGCAGCTGACGCCCGGGCAGGGCGGCGCGCTTGTCACGTGGACGCTGATCGGCGCCGTCGCGGGCGGCATTCTGTTCGGTGCCCTGAGCGATCGTTACGGCCGCGTGCGCGTACTGACCTGGACGATCATGCTGTTCGCGGTCTTCACCGGCCTGTGCGCGTTCGCTCAGGGTTTCCGGGATCTGCTCGTGTATCGGACCATCGCGGGCATCGGCCTCGGCGGCGAGTTCGGAATTGGCATGGCGCTCGCGGCCGAAGCGTGGCCGGCCAGCAAGCGGGCACGCGTCTCGTGCTACGTCGCGCTCGGCTGGCAGGCCGGCGTGCTGCTCGCCGCGCTGCTGACGCCAATGCTGCTGCTCCATGTCGGCTGGCGCGGGATGTTCGTGGTCGGCGTGCTGCCCGCGCTACTCGCGTGGATGCTGCGCAACCGGCTGCACGAGCCGGAAGTCTTCGTGCAGCGCGCGACGCGGCCGCGCGCCAACGCGTTCCGGATGCTCGTCGCCGACGCCCGCACCGCGCGCACGAGTCTCGGCATCGTGATCCTGTGCTCGGTCCAGAACTTCGGCTACTACGGGATCATGATCTGGCTGCCGACCTTTCTGTCGAAGCAGATGGGCTTCTCGCTGACGAAGTCGGGGTTATGGACGGCGGCGACCGTCGTCGGGATGATGATCGGCGTCTGGGTGTTCGGGCAGCTCGCCGATCGCATCGGCCGCAAGCCGACGTTCCTGCTGTACCAGCTCGGTTCGGTCGTGACGGTCATCGTATACGCGCGGCTGTCGGACCCGACGGCGATGCTGTGGGCCGGCGCGCTGATGGGGATGTTCGTCAACGGGATGGTCGGCGGCTACGGCACGCTGATGTCCGAAGGCTATCCGACCGCCGCGCGCGCGACCGCGCAGAACGTGCTGTGGAACATCGGCCGCGCGGTCGGCGGCTTCGGGCCGGTGGCGGTTGGCGCGCTGGCCACGCACTACTCGTACCAGACGGCGATCGCGCTGCTCGCCGGCCTCTACGTGCTCGACATGGTCGCGACGCTGTTCCTGATCCCGGAACTCAAGGGCGTCGAACTCGAATGATGCTGCGCGGCGCGCGCCGGGTTTCGCGACCCGGCGCCACGGCACGGTTCAATTCAATTTCATCACCGGAACTCACGATGCAACGCAACAACCGAACGATCGGCGTGATGGGCTCGGGCAAGGAACCATGGCTCACGTTTTCCGAGCCGCTCGGCGCATGGCTCGCGCAGGCCGGCTTCAACCTGCTGACGGGTGGCGGCCAGGGCGTGATGCTGGCAGTCGCGCGCGCATTCGTCGGCGTGCCGGGGCGGGCCGGCCGGTCGATCGGCATCGTGCCGACGCAGGCCGATCCGCACGCGGGCTTCGTGCCGCTCGACGGCTATCCGCATCCGTTCGTCGAGATCCCGATCCTCACGCCGCTGCCGCGCCGCGAACCGGGCGCCGATCCGCATACCATCAACCGGAACTACGTGAACGTGCTGAGCAGCGACCTGATCGTCGCGCTGCCCGGCGGGCACGGGACGGCTGAGGAGATCGCGCTCGCGCAGCGCTGGCGCAAGCCGCTCATCTGCCTCGGGCCGGACGGCGAGTTTCGGGAACGCGCCGCGGGCGCGACGTGCACGTCGTCGCTCGACGACGTGATCCGGTTCATCGACGTAACGTTCGCTGCGGCGTTGCCGCATGCGGAGCGGGCGCAGGGATAGTGGCCGTGGCTGTCCCGCCGTTGTCTGACGCGAGCTGCCCCCGTCAGCGCCCGGTCTTCAGTTGCGCACACAACCGGTTCTGGAGCCGGCGAATCTCGGGCCGCATCGGCTTGAGCAGCGTCATCTTGCTCAGTACCTCGTCGGCCGGATAGACCGACGGATCGCGCGCGATCGCGGGCTTCACGAAGGATGTCTCCGGATTTTCCCTAGTCATTCGAGTGCCGATGGGTTCGGTCGGCGAATACGAGCGCACGGGTCGTGGGTGACGTGCGCCGGTCGGATTGCCGCTGACGTGATGAGAATATTCGACAGATTGCCGGGCGGCATTTGCCGCATGCGCGGCTCGCGAGCGAAGTCGCGAATATCGACCGCGACGCGAAGAAATGCGTGTGCAGTCGTCAAGCGACCCGGATCCCCAGATTCTCGATCAGCATCGCGGCCTGGTCATACGAGATGGTCGCGCCGCGCAGCACGCCCGACGCGAGCAGCTTCGGCGTGCCGCCGAGCTCCACGTCGCGCAGGTCGGCGCCATCGAACCGGACGTCGTTCAGATGCGCGTTGCGCAGGCTGCCGCCTTCGAACACGGCGTCGCGAAAGTCCGTGCCGGCGAGATCGGCATCCGAGAAGTCGAGCGCCACGAGCCGCGTCTTCCGGAACGAGAAACGTCGCAGGCTCGCGCCGACCAGCAGCGTGTTCGAGAATTCGATGCCGAGCGACTTGCATTCCTCGAAGTCGGCGCCGGTGAGCCTGCATTCGTCGAAGCGTGCGGAGCCGAGCTTGCTGCGGCGCCAGCTCGTGTTGTTGAGATCGCAGGACTGAAACTGCGCGTCCTCGAGATCGGCCGACGCGAAGCTCGCCTGGCGCGCGCGGCAGCGAATCCACGCGGTCTGCGCGAGCGTCGCGCCGACGAACGACGCTTCCGCGAGCGCGCAGCGCTCGAACCGCACGCCGCGCAAATCGAGCCGCGACAGGTCCGCGCCTTCGAGGTCGCAGTCTTCGAGACGAATCGGCGCGGGCGAGCCTTCGACGAGAAGCAGCAGGTCGGCGCGATCGAGTGTTCGGCCGGAGACGGAAGCTCCGCAGGTCGTCATGGGGAAATCCAGTGTGAGTTGAAAGGTACGTGGCCGGTATCGGATGGCATCGGCCGGGTTGCGCGACATCGCGCGCGCTGCCGTTCAGCGTGCCGCCTTTATCCTGGCCGCGGCCGGCTCGCGCCGGAACGTCCACAGGATGCGCATCTGCGCGCGCATTGCCTGCTCGTCCGCCGGAATCAGGGAGTACGCCAGCGCGATGCGGCTGATCAGCGCGATGACGTCGTCAAGTGCGGGCACCTGCGCGCCGTGCAGGGCAGCGTATTCGCGGTACGGCTGTTCCAGCACGCGTTGCCACATCGGCGCGACGTTCTCGACGATGTAGCCGAACACTTCCGTCGGGACGCTCGTGGCGAGATAGTTGTGGTGAAAGCCGCCGTGATGACGATCGCGGTAGCGCACCGCGAAGCACACGCTTTCCTCGCAATAGGCCTCGAAGTCGTGCTCGAAGCCGGTGAGCGCGCGCTGCATCTCGTCGAAGAAAGCGGCATTCTCGACGCCGATCACGCCCTGGATCAGTTCCTTCTTCGTGCCGAAATAGCGGTACAGCGTGCGTCGAGAAATGTTCGCGCGACGTGCGACGTCGTCGATCGACAGACGGTCGATCCCGTGCTCGATCATCGCATCGAGCGTCGCGCGCAGGATTGCATTTCGCCCGTCGTTGACACTGTCCATCCTGCTGGCGTCGCCCCAGCGCAGTTGCCGATCCATCATTTTCCTCGATGCCGTGCGTTGCGCGGCGTGTGCCGGTGTGCCGACCGAATGCGTCGGTTTGGAATTCTCGCACACTTTGTCACAAATTAATTAGTCTGTGACATAGCGTTGGGCGCATCAACCCGCCCGGCGCATTCTTGAGCGGCGGGCGCGAGACGCCGGATTCGCGCGCTTTCGTGCATCATACGGTTGCATCGGCCCGTCGAGCAGCAGGGCCGTGCGAATCATTGCGTCCGCAACCGATCCGGAGAACCGACCGCCATGCATTCGAATCTCTTTCGCCTTCGTCGCGCCCGCCTGCTCGCCGCGCTGACGCTCGTCACCACTGCCGTCGCCGCGCACGCGGCCGACTGGATCGTGTCCGGCAACGACGGCAAGTACCAGCGCGTCGAAGGGCGCGATACCTATCTCGCGTCACCGCCCGCCGACACGCTGACGCTGCTCGACGCGAGCGTATTTCCGCCGAAGGTCGCGTTGCAGGTCGATGTCGAGAACGGCATCCAGGGGCCGCCGCAGGCCGTCGCGATCGCGCCGGGCGCAAAGCTCGCGCTGGTCGGCGCGCCGACGCGCTACGACATGAACGCGAAGCAGCTCGTGTACGACACGTTCCTGCAGGTCGTGGACCTCGATGCGTCGCCGCCGGCGATCACGCGTATCGAACTCGGCACGCACCCGCAGGGGGTCGTGATCGACCGATCGGGCCGGCTCGCGCTGGTGGCGAACCTCGACGGCAGCGTGTCGATCCTGCGGATCGACGGGACGCAGGTGACGCTCGACGGCAACCTGAAGATCGGCAAGAAGCGGCTCGCGGGGATCAGCTTCACGCACGATGGCAAGCATGCGCTCGTGTCGCTGCGCGACGAGCAGGGCGTCGCGGTGCTGAACGTCGACGACGGCAAGGTGACCGACAGCGGCACACGACTGAGCACGGGCGTCGCGCCCTATACGATCGACGTGTCGAGCGACAATCGCTGGGCCGTCGTCAGCAACGTCGGCCTCGCGGGGCTGCCGGGCTACACGGGCACGCTCGCGGGCGATGCGGATTCGGTCGCGCTGATCGACGTGTCGCGCACGCCGTTCCGCACGGTCCAGTACCTGACGGTGCCGTCGCTGCCGGAGGGCGTCGCGATCTCGCCGAACGGGAAGTGGATCGCCGTGCAGGCGATGGACGGCTCGAACCTGACGGCCGACAACCCGGGCCGCCGCAAGCTCGGCAAGGTGGTGCTGTTCGAGATCCGCGACGGTCGTGCGGTGCAGACGAGTGAAGTGCCGGGCGGCGAAGCCGCGCAGGGCATCGCGTTTACCGCCGATAGCCGGCACGTGATCGTGCAGTTCAACGTCGAGCGCCAGCTCGCGCTGTATGCGGTCGAAGGCGGCAAGCTGCGCGACACGGGCAAGCGCATTGCGCTGTCGGGCGGGCCGTCGTCGTTGAGGACGTTGCCGCGGTAATGTGTTGAAGCGTTGACGGGCTGGTCGATGCGCGCATCGACCAGCCCGGGATGCGGGGCTGCGCACGCAGCTCGACGCTGCGGCGCTGGCGGCGGTCAGCCGCCTTCCGCAAGCCGGACGGCTCGCGCCGCTACGCGTCGCGCAGCGCCAGCCGTTCGCGCCCGCGGGTCATTGACCGAGCAACGCCGGCAGGTTGCCTTCATAAAGATGAACGCCCACGTGGACGGTCTTGAACCACGAACACGCATACAGCTTGCCTCCGCACATCCGCCATTTCCTGCAGAAAGACAGATCCTCCGACAGCGAGCGACCGTCGGGTTCCCTCAGGAATTCGAAATGCTCGTACATGGTGGTCGAATTCGGCGACAGGTTTTGATAGCTCGGCGGGAACTTGACCTTCGTCTCGGGAAAAGCTTGCGCCATCTTCTCGAACACGCCGCGCGCGATCATCATCAGACCGGCGCCGCCCGAGTGGATTTCGGAAACCGAATCGAGCTGGATCCGGGGCGCGGAACCGTCCACCGCATACACGGTCTGGCTGTAATCGGAGCTGAACAAGGCGAGCCGTTCTGGCGGTGCCGACGGATCCGAGCGCGCGGCCTCGGCGACCGCCGGCCAGTTGATGCTCTTGGACGGATACAGCCCGAGCATCACGTCGTGCTGCTGTTCGAACATCCGGATCACGTCGCTGCCGCGAAAGCCGATGTCCGCATCGATGAACATCATGTGCGACAGGCCGCTATGCAGGAAACGCTCGACCGCGACGTTTCGTTGCTGATGCAACAATGCGGTGCCGCTCACGTAGAAGTATTCGAACGCGAGGCCGGCACTCAGGCACGCACGCTGAAGCTCCAGCAACCCGTTCACGTAGGGCAGATAGCACATGCCACCGTAAGCGGGCGTGGCGACGAAAATGCCTTGTTTCATGGTCGGATGGCGGTCGTGGGTGATTGCCGTGTTCGCACTGCGCGAGGATGACGATTCCGACCAGCATCTTACGCTGCGTCACGGCCCGCCGGTCGGCATTTTTCAGCGTAGCGGCAAATCGCGTCGCTGCACGCGCCGTCGCCGTTACGGACGCAACAGGTCGAATCCGCCGAATACGACCACGCCGCTAAGTGCAATCATCGCGACCGAATGCTGGCCGAAATAGAGAATCGCGGCAGCGAGCCACGTGGTCAGGCAGAAGGCGCCGATGCGGGCCATCGTGAGTTCCTCGAAATGCGTGATGAAGGGCGTGCGTGCCGGAGTCGGCGCGTCGTCATGTCGATGCGGGCGCGGGGCTCGCGCATCGACGGCGCCGGAGGGCATCGCGTATCGGGCCCGACCGGGCCGGGCGCTAACGCGGGGGTAGCCCGCGAGGCCTTGCCGGAAGCAGTCGGTGTGCTGCGGCAGCAGGCCAGCGGGCGATTTTACCAGCGTCGACGGTCGGCTAATCTGGCCCCTTCGCGACAATCGACCGTACGCGCTTGGCAACCGCCGCTTCAAGGCACTTCGGAGGTCGGGGCTAAAGTTTTATCTGACGAATACCGTAAACAAGTTGCAAGGTATTCCCTGTTCAACCAACCCGAGTTGCACACTCATTACGGACCGACACGATGCAGATCGATCTTTCTTCCGCCGCTCAGACTTCGCTTGCCACCGGTCAGGCGACTGCCAACCCGTCCGGCACCGGTGCCGCGCCGACGGCGACTTCCACCGCGTCGTCGTCGACGGGCAGTGCCGCGCCGGCCGGCGGCGCGGGGCAGACGCCGGGCGCGTCGGGATCCTCGGCCGCGGATCCCGCAGTCACGCAGCTCAAGCAACTCATCGAGCGCTTGCAGAAACAGCTTGCGCAAGTGCAGCAGCAAATGGCGGCCGCCGCGCAGCGCGCGAAGAACGATCCGGCCGCGGCGATCGAGCAGCAGACGCTGAGCGCGGAAGCCAGCACGATTTCCGCCGCGCTGTCGACGGCGATCGCGCAGCTCGCGCAGGCGATCCAGAAGTCGGGCGGCTCGACGTCCGGCGGGCTGGTGTCGACGCAGGCCTGACGGCACGGCGCCGCATCGTCCCGCCGCGCGCGCACGCGTCGCGGCACGCTACCCCGCGCATTACAATCCGAAGCTCGTCTCCCTCGAAAGGACGGCAGAACGATGAATGCGGAATTCACCGACGACGATCTCGTCCGCTTCGACGCGCAAGGCGGCACGCCGCTGCCGGCGGCCGACACCGAAGGATGGCTGGACCACGACGGCGCGCGCATCTGGCACGCGTCGTTCGGCCATGGCGCGCCGGTCGTGCTGCTGCACGGCGGCCTCGGTCACGGCGGCAACTGGGGTAACCAGGTGCCGGCATTGCTCGCGGCCGGCTACCGCGCGATCGTGATCGACAGCCGCGGCCACGGTCGCAGCACGCGCGACGATCGCCCTTATTCCTACGAACGCATGGCCTCCGACGTGCTCGCGGTGCTCGATGCGCTGCGCATCGGGCGCGCACGCTTCGTCGGCTGGAGCGACGGCGCGTGCGTGTCGCTCGTGCTGGCTGCCCGCGCGCCGGCGCGTGCGGCGGGCGTGTTCTTCTTTGCGTGCAACATGGATCCGGGCGGCGCAAAGGAGATGGTGCCGGGCCCGCTGATCGACCGCTGCTTCGCGCGGCACCGCAAGGACTACGTGCGGCTGTCCGCGACGCCGTGCGAGTTCGATGCGTTCGTCGCGGCCGTCAGCGAAATGATGCGCACGCAACCGGATTACAGCGCGGCCGACCTCGCGGCGATCGCCGTGCCGGTCGCGATCGTGCAGGGCGAGCACGACGAATTCATCCGCCTCGACCATGCAGCGTATCTCGCACACACGATTCCGGGCGCGACGCTGACGATCCTGCCGGACGTGAGCCACTTCGCGCCGCTGCAGCGGCCGGCGAGCTTCAACACCGCGATGCTGGCATTTCTCGACCGGTTGCCGGACTGACGTCCGCATGGCCGGTTCACGCGCCGCATAAGATTTTCTTTAGGCTCGCGCAAAATTTCATCGATTGTTCGCAAGCAGCCTGCGGGCGATAGTCCTGCTCGACAGGCCGGCTGCCCACGGTCCTCGCGCGGCGCGGCCGGACCTGTTGTTCACGCAACCATCATAAAATCGAAGGAACCGCAATCATGCGATTCAACGCGATCCGCATCGCCGCGACCCTGTTCGTCGCCGCGTGCGCCGCTGCCATGGCTGGCCGCGCGGCCGCTGCCACGCAGGACGAAATTCACGACACCGTGACCCGCCACGTCGCGCCGCTGATGAAGCAGTTTGCCATTCCCGGCATGGCGATCGGCGTCGTCGTCGACGGCAAGCCTTATGTGTTCGACTACGGCGTGATGTCGACGCAAACCGGCAAGCCGGTGACCGGCGACACGCTGTTCGAGATCGGCTCCGTCAGCAAGACGCTGACCGCGACGCTTGCGGCGAACGCACAGGAAGGCGGCGAGCTGTCGCTCTCGGACCCGGCCGGCAAGTACCTCCCCGCGCTGCAGGGCAAGCCGTTCGGCGTCGTCACGCTGCTCAATCTCGGCACGCATACGCCCGGCGGAATGCCGCTGCAGGTGCCGGACAGCATCCGCGACGACGCGGACCTGATGCGTTATCTCGACGCGTGGCGGCCTGCGTACGCGCCGGGCACGCGTCGCACGTACTCGAACGTCGCGATCGGGATGCTCGGTTTTCTCACCGCGAAGGCGATGCATGAAGACTTCACAGTGCTGATGGAACAGCGGCTGTTCCCCGCGCTCGGGATGACGCATACCTACATCGACGTGCCCGCCGCACGCCAGGTTGATTATGCGCAGGGTTATACGCAGGACGGCAAGCCGATCCGGATGACCGGCGGCATGCTGTGGCAGCCTGCGTACGGCGTCAGGACGACGGCGGCCGACCTGCTGCGCTTCGTGCAGGCGAACATGGGGCTCGTCGAAACGTCGCCGCGGCTGCAGCGCGCGCTCGAACGCACGCATACCGGCTATTTCCGTGCGGGCCCGTTCACGCAGGACCTGATCTGGGAACAGTATCCGTATCCGGTCGCGTTGCCGACGCTGCTCGCGGGGAATGCCCCGCCGATGCTCCACAACGCGACACCTGCGACCGAACTCGAGCCGCCGCTCGCGCCGCGCGCGGACACGTGGATCAACAAGACGGGGTCGACCAACGGCTTCAGCGCCTATGTCGCGTTCGTTCCCGCGAAGCGGATCGCGATCGTGATGCTCGCGAACCGCAGCTTCCCGATCGAGGATCGCGTGAAGACCGCGTACGGGATCGTCGAGTCGCTGCACGGCAAGCCGTAACCTGAGTCGCGTCGGCCCGCGTGGTCCGGCAACTGGAGCGGACGAGTGCGCGAACCGCCGGCAGGCAAGGGCATGCGCGGCCGGTGCCGCTGAGTGGGTTCGGTCGCCGCACAGCGAGACGGGACCCGCGCTTCCTCTTACGCCCGTCCTTGCGACGATCGCCTTGATCTTGCTGCGCACGGTGCCGATCCGCTCGCCGTGCGTGCCGCTGCCGATGTCGGTCGTGATGGCCATTTCCGCACGCGTGAGCGTGCCTTGGATATCCGCATTCCCAGGTTGCCGCACGCGCCGCATCGCGCGGATGCGGTGCGATCGATTCCAGCAGTCATCCTCAATATTGTGGATGCCGTCGCAAGGCGGAGCATCTACGATCGTCAACGAAGGATCGTAGTGCGGATGCAACCGACGCGGCACAACGGCGACGTTTCGAAGGCTGCGTGGCAATGATCCGATGATATGAACTAAATCGTTGCGCGGATCGGCGGTGTTCTGACACAGAGCGCGCGTACCGTGACGGGAAGCGAGTACGACGTGTTCCCCGAAAAGACCATGCGGTGACGCGGCGATGACGACAGGCCAGGGCAGTGTTGCGGGGGGTATCGATCAGATGCTCACGAGAGACTATGTGGAGCGCGAGCTTTCTCATATCGAGAGAATGGTCGCGCTGCTGGAAAGCGATGCCGATAGCGGCGATGCGGCGATGCCGTGTGCGATGCGTGTGAGTCGTCCGAGTTACTGGCGCGGGCGGATCGAAGCGTTGCTGGCGATCCCCGACATGCCGCGCCATGTGACGGAACTCGCCAATGGCCTGCTCGCGAAGATCGACGGGATGGAGTCGCGCCTGGCGACGGTGAAACCCTGACCGAGTGGGCGCACGCCACGGATGGCGCGTAGCGCATCCGGCCTTTATCTACTATCGAGATAGTCCATATTCCGGATATCGCGTTGCGGGATAGCGCGTGCCGCCGCCAAACTTGCGCAAAATCAATTCCACCCGGAGACATTCATGCGTACACAAGTCGGCATCATCGGCGCGGGGCCCGCGGGCCTGCTTCTTTCCCATCTTCTTCATCTGCGCGGCATCGAGTCGGTCGTTCTGGAGTCGCGCAGTCGCGAACAGATCGAGTCCACCATTCGCGCCGGCGTGCTCGAACAAGGCACGATGGACGTGTTGACCGAAGCCGGCGTCGGCGACCGGATGAAAGCGGAAGGCGCGCTGCATCACGGCTTCGAACTCGCGTTCGAAGGCAAGCGCCGCCGCATCGATCTCACCGAACTGACCGGCAAGGCGATTACCGTCTACGCGCAGCACGAGGTGCTCAAGGATCTCGTGGCCGCGCGTGTCGCGGCCGGCGGTGCGCCGTACTTCAACGTATCCGGGACGACGATTTCCGGCATCGAGACCGATGCACCGTCGATCCGCTTCGTGCACGACGGTGTCGAACAGACGCTCGACTGCGATTTCATGATCGGCTGCGACGGCTCGCAGGGCGTGTCGCGCACGATGATCCCAGCCGAATTGCGGCAGGACTACGAACGGGTCTTTCCGTTTGGCTGGTTCGGCATTCTCGTCGAAGCGCCGCCGTCGTCGGACGAACTGATCTATGCGCGCCACGAGCGCGGCTTCGCGCTCGTGAGCACGCGTTCGCCGAACGTGCAGCGCATGTATTTCCAGTGTGACCCGAAGGATTCTGTCGACAACTGGTCCGACGATCGTATCTGGGCGGAGATGCATGCGCGTGTCGATTCCGCCGACGGCCAGCGGATCGTGGAAGGCCGGATCTTCCAGAAGAACATCGTCGGCATGCGCAGCTTCGTGTCGACGACGATGCAGCACGGCAGGCTGTTCCTCGCCGGCGATGCCGCGCATATCGTGCCGCCGACCGGCGCGAAGGGCCTTAATCTCGCGGTGTCAGACGTGCGCATCCTGACGTCCGCGTTGCAGGCGTTCTATGACGAAGACCGCACCGACCTGCTCGACGCATACAGCGAAACCGCGCTGCGCCGGATCTGGCGCGCCGAACATTTCTCGTACTGGATGACGCGCATGATGCATCGTCTCGACGACGCGTCGCCGTTCGAGCAGCGTTTGCAGGTCGCGGAGCTCGAGCACGTGACGACGTCGCGCCCGGCGGCGATGGCGATGGCGGAAAACTACGTCGGTGCCGTCGCGGTCTGACGTGCCGCTAGCGGGTCGGCTGTTCCGGTCGCGACACCCCGGCGTCGCGACCGGCTCCACCGGCTGAATCGGGCCGGTTCAAGACTGGCCGGGCATCAGCTCGCGATGGGCCGATTCCCTGAATTCGCCCGGTGTCTGGCTGGTCTGCTTGCGGAAATAACGGCTGAAGTACGCGCTGTCCGCAAAGCCCATCTCGTGCGCAATCTGCTTTACGCTCAGATTCGAATAAACCAGCTCGCGTTGCGCTTCTCGAATCAGATGCGCGTTGACGACCGCCGTCGTCGAAATCCCCAGCTCCTCGCGGCAGACGCGCGCAAGCTGCGCGGCCGTCACGCCGAGCCGCTCCGCATAGAATTCCACCGGTCGATGCTCGCGAAAATGCGCGTCGATCAGCTCGCGAAAACGTCGCAGCAACGTCCCGCGCCGGTCGATGCCGGCATGCGACGGTGCTGCCGCGAGATCGCTCAAGCGCGCGACATGCACGACCAGCGCGACGAGCAGCGCCATCCCGGCCGCGCCGCGGCCGCGTGACGTGCTGCGGAATTCCTGTTCGAGCAACGCGAACAGCGGCATCAGCATCGACACGCTCGCGTCCGGCCCCTTGACCGGAATCATCGCCGCACGTTGCAGGGTCGACAGCGCACCCGGCGCGACCGTCTTGACCAGCTTTTCCAGCGCGTGCTGCACGACCGTGACCACGAGGCCGTCGATTTGCGGCGAGAACTCGAAAGCATGGACCGTCTGCGCGGGCAGCAGCACGAGGCACGGCGGCGCGAACGTGTGCTTCCCGCTCTCGATCACGACATGCCCGTGCCCGCCGCGGATGTACAAAATCTGCAATAGCGCATCGTGGCGGTGCGCGGCGATATGCCAGTCGTTCGGCCGGCTGCGCTCCGGTATCCATTCGAAGTTGAACGCGTCGTACCAAGGCGGACGAGCCGATTCGCCATACAGATCGTAGTTAGGGATTCTCCTCATGCCGCGCGGCCTCCTGTGTACAAATTGTCCTGTTGCTTGCGGCGTTTGTCCAGTTTTCGCGCGATGCGCGCTTCTATACTTTTCTCATCGACGTAGCGCTTGCAACTGACGCATCGCGCGACGTTCCGGCAGCGTATGCCGGATCGATCCGGACATTTCAATCCTATTTAAAGAGGAAACCTAATGATATCGCAAGCAGATACCCGACAGGCGGACTGGCTTCGTCTCGACGGGCAGGTGTGTGTCGTGACGGGGGCGGCGGGCGGCATCGGTACATCGATTGTCGAAGCGCTCGTGGCAGCCGGTGCGCGGGTCGCGTTGCTCGACCGTGACGCGGACAGGACGATCGCCGCCACGGAGCGGTTGCGGACGGCAGGCGGCGATGTCGTCGCGATCGGATGTGACATTGGCGACGCGGCGAGCGTGAGCCAGGCCGCGGAACGCGTCGAGCGCGATTTCGGTCCCGTCGACGTACTTGTGAACAACGCCGGCCTGTTGCGTGCCGGCGGCATCGAGACGATCAGCCTGGACGCATGGAACGCGATGCTGCAGGTCAATCTCACCGGCTACATGCTCTGCTCGCAGGCGTTCGGCCGCGCGATGCTGGCACGCGGCTCGGGCTCGATGGTGCATGTCGCGTCCATCGCGGCGCGCTACCCGCAGACGCATAGCGGTGCATACAGCGCGAGCAAGGCAGCGGTCGCGATGCTCGCGCGGCAGCTGGCGGCGGAGTGGGGGCCGCGCGGCATCCGCAGCAATACGGTGTGCCCGGGGATGATCCGCACGCCGCTGTCCGAAGCGTTCTATCAGAGCGGCGACATCGAGGCGCGACGCAGCGCGATGACCGCGAGCCGGCGCATTGGCCGCCCCGACGACATCGCGAACGTCGTCGCCTTTCTCGCGAGCCCGCGCGCCGCGTATGTGAATGGGGCGGAACTGGTGGTTGACGGTGGACTCGACGCGATGCTGATGGATCTCGTTCCGCGGCCTGGCTATGAGGCCGGTGCCGGCGCAAGGTAGTTCAACGACATTGCCGCGCGTGATGCAGACACGCCGCGTTCAGCGGCGTGGCGGCGCGGCTGTTCCATCCATGGAGGAAGACATGATGAACGATCGGCATCGTTCGAAGCACGTCACGTGCGATCTGCTCGTGATCGGTTCGGGAGCGGGCGGCCTGTCCACCGCGATTACCGCGCGCAAGGCCGGCCTCGACGTGATCGTCGTCGAGAAGGACGCGTGCTTCGGCGGCACGACCGCGTTTTCCGGCGGCGTGCTGTGGATCCCCGGCAATCGCCACGCGAGTGCAAACGACGTGCGCGATACGCGCGAGGCGGCACGCACGTATTTGCGCGGCGAAACGGGCGCGTTCCGTGACGACGCGGCAATCGAGGCCTTTCTCGAGCACGGCCCGCGCATGCTCGAATTCTTCGAGCGCGAAACGGACGTGAAATTCGTCCCGACGCTGTATCCCGACTATCACCCGGACCAGCCAGGCGGAGTCGACATCGGCCGCTCGGTCGTCGCCGCGCCGTACGACGCGCGGCGGCTCGGGCAGGATCTCGAGCGCCTGCGTCCGCCGTTGAAGACGATCACGTTTATCGGGATGATGTTCAATTCGTCGAATGCGGACCTGAAGCATTTCCTCAACGCAACGCGCTCGCTCAAGTCCGCGTGGTACGTGACGAAGCGGCTCGCCGCGCATCTGAAGGATCTCGCGCTGTACCGGCGCGGCGTGCAGATCACGAGCGGCAACGCGCTCGCTGCACGACTCGCGAAGTCGGCGCTGGACCTCGGGATCCCGATCCTGACGAACACGCCCGCACGTGAACTGGTGACCGACGGAGGCCGCATCGCCGGCGCGACGGTCGGGGCGGATGGCGAGACGTATCGCATTACCGCGCGCCGTGCGGTCGTGCTGGCGAGCGGCGGCTTCTCGCACGACGTCGCGCGAATCGCGCGTGCGTATCCACACGTTGCGCGCGGCGGCGAGCATGTATCGCCCGTACCGGCCGGCAACACCGGCGACGGCGCGAAGCTGGCCGAGCAGGCCGGCGGCCGCGTGGAGATTCGCTATCCGCAACCGGCCGCATGGATGCCCGTTTCGCGCGTGCCGCTCGGCGATGGCCGTTTCGGGGTGTTTCCGCATCTGCTCGATCGCTACAAGCCGGGTGTCATCGGCGTGACCCGTCGCGGCACGCGTTTCGCGAACGAATCGAATTCCTACCACGACGTCGGTGCGGCGATGATCGCTGCATGTCGCGACGAGACAGAGACGGCGATGTGGCTCGTGTGCGATCGCGCGACGATCCGCAAATATGGGCTCGGCTTTGCGAAGCCCGCACCGGTGCCGCTCGGGCCGCTGCTGCGCAACGGCTATCTCGTGCAGGGCCGTACGTTGGCGGAACTCGCGCAGCGGGCCGGTATCGATGCAGCGAATCTGGAGGCAACCGTGCGGCGCTACAACCGCGACGCCGCGCGTGGCGAGGATCCCGAATTCGGCCGCGGCACGACGTCGTTCAACCGCTATCTCGGCGACGCGGACCATCGTCCGAATCCGTGCGTGGCGCCGCTCGGCGACGGGCCGTATTACGCGCTGAAGGTCGTGATGGGTGATCTCGGCACCTTCGACGGAATCCGCACCAACGCGGTCGGGCAGGTGCTGGCAGCCGACGACCGGCCGATCGCCGGCCTGTACGCGGTCGGCAACGATCGCGCCAGCATCATGGGCGGCAACTACCCGGGTGCAGGGATCACGCTCGGTCCGATCATGACGTTCGGCTATCTGAGCGCGCGCCATATCGCGGGGCTCATCGACCTGACCGGCCTCACCGAACCGACACCGGGCGCTGCCGTGGCGCATCCCGCCGACGCGCGCGCGACCGCGTGAACCCGGAGCACACCATGACTACCGCGAAAGCATTCATCGACCATCGCATCTATACGATCCGCCCGCGCGGCATGGCGGAATTCATCGAGATCTTCGACCGACTCGCGATGCCGATCCAGGTGAAGTATCTCGGCCCACCCGTCGGCTTCTACATGAGCGACATCGGCGCTTTGAACCAGGTTGTCCACCTGTGGGGCTACGACAGCATCGCCGATTACGACGCGCGGCGCACCGCGCGCGATGCCGATCCGGACTGGCCCGCGTACCTGCAGGCGTCCGGCCATCTGATCGTCGCGCAGGAGAGCCGCATCATCCGCCGGGTCGAGTTCCCGAGCCTCGCGTACCTCACGCGCTGAGCCCATGACGACGACACCCGATACGACACGGACGCCATTCGCGTGGAGAGGGTGGCAATCGTGACGAGCTGCGCGGACGGCACTGGCGCCGGGGATTCGGCGCCTGGCAGACCTGCGCACGTCACCCGGACGCCGGGCCTACAACGAAACATGAACATGGAGATGTCCGCGTGCGTGCGGCGCATCAGCGCCGTCGTGCACCGGATCGAAGGAGACACACGATGAAAACCCAACCGCGTACGCTCGACGTGCAGTCGTTCATCGACGCCGAGCGCTTTTCCCCCTGCCAGTGGCTGATCCTGATCCTGTGCTTTCTGGTCGTGGCCGCCGACGGCTACGACACGGCCGCGATCGGCTTTATCGCGCCGGCGCTGACCCACGACTGGGGCATCGCGCGCAGCGCGCTCGGCCCGGTGATGAGCGCGGCGCTCGCCGGGCTCGGCATCGGCGCACTCGCCGCCGGCCCCTGCGCGGACCGGCTCGGCCGCAAGACCGTGCTCGTGCTGTCGGTTGCGTGCTTCGGCGCGTGGAGCATCGTGTCCGCGCACGCTCAGTCGATCGAGGCGCTGACCGCCTTTCGCTTCCTGACCGGGCTCGGCCTCGGCGCGGCGATGCCGAACGCCGTCACGCTGATGGCGGAATATGCGCCGGCCCGGATCCGCGGCGTGGCCGTCAACGCGATGTTCTGCGGCTTCTCGTGCGGGCTCGCGGTGGGCGGCATCACGTCGGCATGGCTGATTCCGCACTTCGGCTGGCAAAGCGTGCTGACCGCGGGCGGCATCGGGCCGATCGCGCTGGCGGTCGCGCTCGTGATGTTGTTGCCCGAGTCGGCGCAGTATCTCGCGGCACGACCCGGCACGCATGCGCGCATCGCGCGCATCCTCGCACGGATCGCACCGAACGAGCGCTTCGACGACCGTGCGTTCGTGGCCGCCGGCGCGCGCCCGCAGGCCGGCGGGGCGTCCGCGCTCGCGCAGGTGCTGTCCGCGCAGTTTCGTTCGCGCACGCTGATGCTATGGGCGGCCTACTTCATGGGGCTGCTGATCTATTACCTGCTGACCAACTGGATGCCGACGCTGCTTCGCGATGCGGGCTTCAGCGCCGAAGGCGGCGCGCTGATGACGTCGCTGTTCCCGCTGGGCGGCGTGCTCGGCAACCTCGGTGTCGGGTGGCTGATGGATCGCTTCAATCCGAACCGGACGATCGTGATTGCGTATGTCGTCGCAGCGCTGCTGGTGCTCGTGGCGAGCCGCACGATCGGGCATGCCGCGTGGCTCGGCACGCTGATCTTCCTGTGCGGCACCGTGGTGACGAGCGCCGTGACGTCGATGTCGGCCTATGCGGCGAGCCTGTATCCGACGCGTTGCCGCGCGACGGGCGTGGCCTGGATGCTCGGCATCGGACGGATCGGCGGCGTGGCCGGCGCGTTCGCCGGCGCGATGCTGATGGGGTTCGGCTGGCGCTTCGGCGATGTGTTCAGCCTGCTTGCGGTACCGGCGCTCGTCGCGGCCGGTGCATTGCACGCGATCGGCCGCTGCCGCACGGAACTCACGGAACAGGAGCGCGCGAGCGGCGCGGCCGTGCAGCAACACTGATGCGGCGGATGCCTGCCGAGCGTGTGCGGGCGTGCTGCTTCAGGGCGGGGCGTAGACAAGAAAAAAGCCACGGGGTGATCCGTGGCTTTCCCTTTCCATCGCGCAGCCGTGTCATGGCCGCGTATTGCACTGCATCGTGCGAGCGCGCTTACGCGATGCTCTTCGACCAGTTCGCGTACCAGTTGCGGAACAGCGTGTACTGCGCTTCCGCGTAGTTCCGTTGCGCGTCGCTCAGTGCATCCGTTTCGTTGAAGTGCAGCGTGTATTCCTTGTCGCCGTTCAACACCATCAGGTGCTTGTAGAACAGGACCAGGTCGCAGCCTTCGTCGAACGAGGACAGCACGGCCAGCGCCGCTTCCAGTTCCTTCGCACGTACGCGTGCCACCGCATCGCCTTGCGCGGCCTTCTTGCACAGGTCGACGAGTTGCAGCACTTCGCGCGGCAGCGCGTTGCCGATGCCGGTGATCGCGCCCGCGGCACCGCAGTTCACGAAGCCGTGGAACACTTGCGTGTCGACGCCGGCCATCAGCGTCACGCTGTCGTCCTGCGACGTGATGTTCTCGGCTGCGTAACGCATGTCGGCCGCACCGCCGAATTCCTTGAAGCCGATCAGGTTCGGGTGCTGGCGGCGCAGTTCGAAGAACAGGTCGGCACGGGTTGCGAAGCCGTAGTACGGGCTGTTGTAGATCACCGCCGGCAGGTTCGGCGCGGCGTTCAGGATTGCGGCGAAGTGAGCCTTCTGTGCGGCCGGCGATGCGCCGCGCGACAGCACGCGCGGGATCACCATCAGGCCGTGCGCGCCAACCTTCGCGGCATGCGCGGCGTGCGACACGGCTTCCTTCGAGTTCACCGCGCCGGTGCCGACGATCGTCGGGACGCCGGCTTCGACCAGGCGTGCGACGCCTTCCTGGCGCTGCGCTTCGGTCAGCAGCGGCCAGTCGCCCATCGAGCCGCAGTACACCACCGCGCGCATGCCGAGTGCCACCAGTTCCTTGCCCTTCTTTACCAGCGCGTCGAAATCCGGCTGACGGTCAGCGGTGCACGGCGTCATCAGGGCCGGAATGGTGCCGGTAAAAATGTTGTCGCTCATCTCGTTTCCTCACATTCAGATAGGGTCAACTGCCATTGCTGGCACAACCTGGGCAGTACGCGCGCTCGCCGTCTCGTCGGTGCTTCATGTGATCCGGACGGCGGCTGGCCACCTCTTGCGTGCCTCGGTGCCGAAACGTTGCCTCCGGTTTCGCCCGAAAGTCAGCCATCGACGAATGCATTCTAGCCAGTTCGCATATTTTATACAATATAAAATAAAAAGGGCATGACACGGGCCTTGGTTTCGGGGCATCGGCGAGGGCGGCGAACCGCGCCACGGCGGCCTCCGGCGAGGATGGCGGGCGATCCCGGCGAAGGCGGCGCAATGCGCGTCCCGGCTCCACCACCTGATGCCTGCGAATGCCGACCAGCGTTGCGCAAGCCCGTTCCCGTCGCGCTTTCATCTGACCGAAATCCGTTCCTCCGCAGGCTCCCGGAACGGCCGGCGGCGGCTCGCCGACGTGTCGCATTTCCGCCGAAAGCATTTTTTGAGATTACTTGGATTGTGTATTGGATATTGTATAAAAGCTTTCGGCGCGCTTACCCGCGAACCGGCCCGTCAAGGGAAATGGAAGACAACGAGAGGAGATACGGAGATGACAAGTCAGGTCGGCGAGGCAGTCTCGCCTGGTGGTGCGACGGCCGTGCAGGACACGGCGTCGAAACGGGAATTGAAGCGGGTCGTCGCGGCGTCGATGGTCGGATCGGTGGCGGAGTGGTACGAGTTCTTCCTGTATGGAACGGCCTCGGCGCTGGTGTTCGGCACGCACTTCTTCAAGAAGACGGGCAACCCGATCGACGGCCTGCTCGCGGCGTTCTGGTTCTCGGCGGTGGTCGTGCTGATCGGTTTCTGGATTCGCCGCAAGGTCGACGATGCGCCGATCTTCAAGGAAGCGCAGGCGCGCCGCGCGCAGAAGCAGGAAAGGCAGCTCGGCGTGGGCCACGTGCTGAAGTACCACTGGCGGCAGGTGCTGATCGGCATCGGCGCGCGTTTTGCCGAGAACATCCTGTACTACATGGTCGTCACGTTCTCGCTGACCTATCTGAAGCTGGTCGTCGGCTTCGATACCACGCGGATCCTGAAGCTGATGTTCGCCGCCAACGCGATCCACTTCTTCTTCATCCCGCTGATGGGGCTCATGTCGGACATCGTCGGCCGCAAGCTCGTATACCTGACCGGCGCGGTGCTGACCGCGGGCTGGGGCTTCGTTGCGTTCCCGATGATGGACACCGGCAACGACTGGATCATCATGGCCGCGATCGTGCTCGGCCTGTTCATCGAATCGATGACCTACTCGCCGTACTCGGCGCTGATGACCGAGATGTTCCCGACCAACGTGCGCTATACCGCGCTGTCGCTGTGTTACCAGGTCGCGCCGCTGATGGCCGGCTCGCTCGCGCCGTTGATCGGGCTGTCGTTGCTCGAGCGCTATCACTCGTCGACGCCGATCGCACTGTATCTGGTCGCGGCGGCGGCGATCTCGATCGTTTGCGTGGGCCTCGGGAAGGAAACGCGCGGCAAGTCGCTGCGCGACGTCGATGCCGAGGCGAGCCGGCGCACCCACGCGTGATGTATGCGACCGAAGCCCGGTCGAACGCACCGAAGCCACCCGCGAGGGTGGCTTTTTTCGGTTCAGCGCGGATTTCCCGGGGAGAGCGGGGAAGACGGTCGGTGGTCTTATACGAATTGCCTGGCGACCTTGACGATCGCGGCCGCGTTCAGGGATTGCACCGGTCTCCTACGGATCGCGAGCGCGCAGCCGCGACCCGCGCCAGAGCGGCGACGCTCCTGCTCGACATGTCGCGTCAGCGCGAAGCCACGCCGCCGCAGGGCGATGATCCTTGACAGCCGGCGAGACTCAGGCTGCTGCCGCCTGATGAATCGCGTCGTGCCGCTCACCACCCAGGATATCGACCAGATCGGTCAACATCCGCGCCAATTCACCCGTCATCAGCGTGACGTCCGAGTCGAAGCGTTCGTCGTCGTTCTGCGCGGTGGGGTCCGTCGCTTCCTTGATCACGTCGAGCGGCGTGACGCGCTTGATCGTCAGCGACGGTGTCAGCACGAAGGAGATTCGGTCATCCCAGGTCATGGCGAGGCGCATGCATTGTTTGCCGGCCTCGATGTGCCGGCGCATGTCGTTCGCTTCCAGCGCGTGGCCGACGTATCGCACCGTGGCCCCGCCTTCGCCGCTCGAGCGCAACTCGGCGTCCTGGTCCACGGTGAACCCGCCCGGCGCGTCACCGGACAGCAGCCAATCCGTCATCGCGGCGACCGGCGAAAGCGCCACTTGAACGCCGGCGAGCGGCAATTGATCGATCGATTTGACGAGCAGGCCGCGGACGTCGTCGGCAAGAGCCTGTGCAGCCGCATCGATAACGAGCCAGCCGTTCACCGTATCGATCCACACGCGGGTATCGCGGCGAATGGTGAACGCGCGCGGCAGCAGTTCGTCCGTCACCTGCTCCTTGAGTTCGCGCAGCTGTTTTCGCCCGACCTTGAAGCCCTGCTGCTCCTCGACTTCAAGCGCCCGGGCCTTGGTCACCTGATTGACGACCGAGGCCGGGAGCAGTTTCTTTTCGGCACGAAACATCAGCAGCATCTGCCGGTTGATCGAATACACAAGCGCGCCGTCGTCACGCGGCGACGCCCATCCGAAGCGCTGCATCTCGACGCTGGTGCCCGGCTGAAACGCGTGGGGCGCCAGCCATTCTTCCATCTGATCGGGGGTAACGGCCCACGGTGCCGGAAGACGATGAAGCTGAAGATTCTTGAACCACATAGGCGTGCGGGCAAAGCGCATCATTCTATATGACGGTGAAGTTTACCGGCCATCAAGAGTCGCTGACGTTTTCCTGTGAGCGGCCGCACCGAGGGCCGCTTATTACCGGGTTGGCGTCATAAAACTTGTCGTTCCGGGGTAAGAACAAGGCTGTTTTCGGAAGGTCGACGGCGCTGCACCCGCTAACCTGATTACGTTGACTCCGGGAGCTGAGAATGCAGGCGCGGTCTATGATGGGTGTGTTTGCTGCCGTTTTCGCGGCATTCTCCTGGTCGCTCAATTTTGTTGCGCCTTACGTGATCGGTCCATACTCCATTTACGACCTGGCTGTTACGCGATTTCTGCTTTCGGGAATATTGGGCGCTGTTCTGTTCATCGCCGTGAAGGATCGCGGGTCGCACGCGACCTTAGTCGACTGGCTGGTCGCGGCATGGCTAGGCCTCGTCGGGTATGTAGGCTATTTCGTGACGATCATGTCAGCCGTACGCTTCGCCGGGCCGATTGTCCCGCCAGCGATTGTCGCGACTGTACCCGTGGTGCTTGCCATCGTTGGGAATCAGGGCGCTCAGGCCACATCGTGGAGAGTTCTGAGTATCCCTCTGGGCTTCATCACGTTGGGCTTGATGATGGTCAACTCGTCCGGGCTGATGGAGGCGCTTGATGGCCTGTCGACTCGAGTCATCGCTGGCATCGCAATCTCGTTTGGCGCAGTATCGCTGTGGACCGCCTTCGCCCTATCCAATCGAAACGCGCTAAGAAAGCGCCCGGGGATGGACCCGAGGAAGTGGACGGCGATGATGATGATCGGTGGCGCGCTGGAGATTGCGCTCTTTATTCCAATCGCTGCACCGCTGTCGCTGCTGAATATCACCAGACTTGGCATCCAGTGGTCGTCATTCGGACTTGTTCTGGCGAGTTCACTTGTTCTGGCCGCAGTAGGGTCGATTGGTGGTTCGTGGGCGTGGACGATAGCATCGAAGAAGCTGCCAATCGGGCTTGCAGGTCAGCTGATCGTGACCGAGACGGTATTCGCGACGTCGTTCGGGCTCGTGGCAAGTCATCGGTGGCCTACGTTCGACGAGGCATTCGGCATCGGCGCCATCGTTTGCGGAGTCGTTATAGCGTTGAAAGTCTTGCATTCACCGGCAGCACAGTCGAACCGGATTTCCAGGTAAGTCGTGCTGGAGATGCGCAGCATTGTTGAGCGGCTGCTTCCGATCCGGAACCGGTCGCTCAAGGGCACATCGCGTGGGTGACCGCTTCGGGATGGCAAGCGACATACGCAGGCGGCCGAACGCAGGGCGCGACAGCATGAAGCCCCATGCGGCGGCGGCTCGACGGCGCGGGCCCTCTGCTAATATTGTAGAAAATATGCAATATCCGCCGCCGCGCCGACATCTGCCTGACCGCCTTCCCCAGTCCGAACATGAACGAGAAACGCCCTCCTCTTGTCTACGCCACGCGCGCCGAAGCCGCGGCGAACGAATTGCGCCGCCGTATCCTGACAGGGGAGTATGTCGACGGCTATCAGCTTCGCCAGGATGCGCTGGCGACCGAGCTCGGCATCAGCCGGATTCCGCTGAGGGAAGCGCTCGTGCAGCTCGAGAGCGAGGGGCTCGTCAAGATCCTGCCCCACAAGGGGGCGATCGTCTCGGAGCTGTCCCCGGAAGACATCACCGAACTGTTCGAACTGCGCGCGCTGCTGGAACCCGTGCTGCTGAAGAAGTCGATTCCGAAGCTGACCGCCGAGGATTTCGCGCGGCTCGATGCGATCCTCGAGGAATACAGCGAAGTGCTGCATGCGAGCCAGTCCGGGCGCTGGGGCGAACTGAACACCGAGCTGCATCAGGTGTTGCTGTCGCGCGCCGACCAGCCGAAGACGGCGGCGATCGTCGCGTCGCTGCTGCAGCAGACCGACCGCTACACGCGCGTGCAGTTGTCGCTGTCCGAGGCCGCGCGTGACGTGGCCGAATCCGAACACGCCGAGTTGGTCGCGTTGTGCCGCAAGGGCGATGCGCGCACGGCGGCATCGCTGCTCAAGCGGCATATCGAGCATGCGGGCGGCGAGCTGAACGCGTTCCTGCGGGATCGACGCCTCGGTCGTTGAGAGCGCGTCCGGCCAGGACGCTGCGAACACCGCGTTGCAGCAGATTCCGGTGCCGAGGCGTCGCATGCGAGGCGCGGCCCGTCCGGGCATCGCGGCAATCGGCCTGCATGCGTGTCGTTCGCCTATCCGCCGCCAATACCCTGCAGCACCTTGCCCGTTCCGCCGCACACCGTGCATGGCTGTCCTTCGACCATGCCCGTGCCGCGGCACACGCCGCACAGGTCCTCGCCCACGCCCGGCGCATCGGGTGGCCCTTCGTCGCCCGGATTCAGCGGCGTGTCCTGATTCGGACCGGCCGACGTTCTGGTCGTCTGCATCGCACACCTCCATTCGCATTTCCGATGTCGCCGCAAGCACGCATCGCGCGTGCCCGCGGCGTGTACACGCGCGCAGGCGCCGGCCCGCATGCCGGAAGCGCGCAACGACGGGCACACCGGGCCCAATGACGCCATTCCCGCGTGACGGCGGGGAATAGCGTCATCGCATCATCATTACAACGGCGGCGCCCACGTCGAGCCGAATGGGTTTGACTGGTCCGATGCCGGAGGAAGTCGACGAACTCGACCACGTTGGCCGGACGCATATTGCGCGTTGCCTCGCCGTTCACGACGACGCGGTTCGCGGTCGACGCTCAAACCGGCAGGTTCACGTTGTGCAGCGTGAGGTTCACGGCCGATTGATCGTCCTGGCTTGGCGTCGTGCGGCTGCGGGCGCGCAGTAGTCAGTCATCCTATGACGAATGAAATAGAAGCGAAAGCCGGCGTCCGGTCTCGCGAAAGCGATTCAACATCGTGCCGATTCAAATGCAGACCTGTTTCCGGAAAACGTTTTGCAGGTCGTCCACCGAGTTGAGGCGACTTTTTCCCATCTCCCGCCGCAAGCCCGCTACAGAGCCCGTTATAGGGTATGCACCAATCGAGTTAAACGATTAACCGACGTACATTCGCTCCGACACGTCATACAACGTATGACTGCGAATCCGCGAAGGCCGTGCATCGATGCATGCGGATGCCGAGCGGATCGCCGCCAAACAACGAGCAACCAGCAAGGAGACTGACGATGAAGCACCGATTCACCCGCTCCCGTACCGCACTGGCCGTCGCGCTGATGGCCGGCTTCGCGGTGTCCGCGCAGGCCCGCGTGTTCCGCTCGGCGGACGTGCACGGCGACAGCTTCCCGACCAACATGGCGGTCAAGTACATGGGCGACGAGCTGTCGAAGCTGACGGGCGGCAAGGACTCGATCAAGGTGTTCGGCAACAGTGCGCTCGGCTCCGAGAAGGACACGGTCGACCAGGTGCGGATCGGCGCGATCGACATGGCGCGCGTGAACGGCGCGTCGTTCAACGAGATCGTGCCGGAGTCGCTGATCCCGTCGTTCCCGTTCCTGTTCCGCGACGTCGACCATTTCCGCAAGGCGATGTACGGCCCGGCCGGCCAGAAGATCCTCGACGCGTTCGCGGCGAAGGGGATGATCGCGCTGACGTTCTACGAGAGCGGCGCGCGCTCGATCTACGCGAAGCGCCCGGTGCGCACGCCCGCCGACATGAAGGGGCTGAAGGTGCGCGTGCAACCGTCCGACCTGATGGTCGACGAGATCAGGGCGATGGGCGGCACGCCGACGCCGATGCCGTTCGCCGAGGTCTACACGGGCCTGAAGACGGGCCTCGTCGACGCGGCGGAAAACAACCTGCCGTCGTACGAGGAAACCAAGCACTTCGAGGTGGCGCCCGACTACTCGGAGACGCAGCACGCGATGACGCCGGAAGTGCTGGTGTTCTCGAAGAAGATCTGGGACACGCTGTCGCCGCAGGAACAGGCCGCGATCAGGAAGGCCGCGGCCGATTCGGTGCCGTACTACCAGAAGCTGTGGACCGCGCGCGAGGCATTGGCGCAGCAGACGGTGACGAAGGGCGGCGCGAAGATCCTGCCCGCCGCGCAGATCGATCGCGCGGCATTCGTGAAGGCGATGCAGCCGCTGTGGGCCAAGTACGAGAAGACGCCGCAGATGAAGCAGATCGTCGACGAGATCGAGGCAACCAAGTGACCCGTCGCACTTCCTTGAATGGCGCGGCGGCTGCGGGCTCGCCGGATGCGGCCGTCGCGGACGGTGCGGCACCGTGCCGGCCGCGCGCGGCGGCGCCGCTCCTGCGTTGCGTGAACGACCTGCTGTTCCGCGCGCTGGCCGTGGTCGCGTCGCTGTGTCTGGCGGCGCTCACGGTGCTGGTGTTCTACGCGGTCGTGATGCGTTACGTGTTCGAGAACGCGCCCGATTTCGTCGAGCCGATCGCGTTGCTGCTGGTGATCGTGATCGCGATGTTCGGTGCGGCGATGAAGGTGCGCGACGGCGGCCACATCGGCCTCGACTCGCTCGTGAGGCGCCTGTCGCCGGGCGCGCGCACCGTGGTGATCGCGATCCAGCACCTGAGCCTGATCGCGTTCGCGATCGCGATCATGGTCGGCTGCGGCAGCATGGCTGCCGAGACGATGGGCGACCGCATTCCGATCATCGGGCTGCCCGAGGGTGTGCGCTACCTGATCACGATTCCCGCGGCGATCGCCATCATCCTCTTCTCGCTCGAGCACCTGCTCGCGCTTCGTCGTTCTTCGTCGGGCCAATAACGCCATGGAACTCGCGATCCTGTCCGTCAGTTTTCTGATTTTCCTCGTGCTCGGGGTGCCCGTTTCGTTCGCGCTCGGGATTGCCTGCGTGTTGACCTATATGGTCGAAGGGCTCCCGATCGCGACCGCGATGCAGTCGATGATCTCGGGAATGAACGCGTTCTCGTTCCTCGCGGTGCCGTTTTTCATCTTCTCCGGCGAGCTGATGCTGCACGGCGGCATCGCGGACCGGATCCTGCGTTTCGCGCAGGCAACCGTCGGCCACTTCCGAGGCGGTCTCGGGATGGCCAACGTCGTCGCGTGCACGCTGTTCGGCGGCGTGTCGGGCTCGCCGACCGCCGATACGTCCGCGATGGGCGGCGTGGTGATTCCGCTGATGAAGCGCGAAGGCTACAGCGCGGCCTACGCGGTCAACGTGACGACCCACGCGTCGCTCGCCGGCGCGCTGATGCCGACGTCGACCAACATGATCATCTATGCGTTCGCCGCACAGGGGATCACGGGAATGCTGCACGGCCAGCAGGTGAGCGGCGTGTCGATCGGCGACCTGCTGTTTTCCGGCCTCCTGCCGGTGCTGTGGGTGATGGGCTTCGTGCTCGCCGCCGCGTACTGGCAAGCCGTGCGTCACGGCTATCCGCGCCGTGAAGACGGTTCGTCCGCGCTGCCGGCGTTCCCGGGCTGGTATGCGGTGCTGCGCAGCTTCGTCGGCGCGGTGCCGGGCCTGATGGTGATCGCGATCATCCTCGTGTGCGTCGCGAAGGGGATCGCCACCGCAACCGAAGCGGCCGCGATCGCCGTCGTGTATTCGCTCGTGCTGACCGCGATCGTGTACCGCACGCTGACCGTCGAGAAACTGCGCCGCGCGCTGTCGCATGCGGCGCGCACGACGGGCGTCGTGCTGCTGCTGATCGCCGTGTCCAACATGCTGCGCTTCCAGATGTCGTACCTGGAGATTCCGGATGCGATCGAAGGGCTGCTGAAGCAGTCGACCGCAGCGCCCTGGCTGATGCTGCTGTACATCAACATCATTCAGGTGTTCCTCGGCACGTTCGTCGACATGGCCGCGCACATCCTGATCACGACGCCGCTGTTCCTGCCGATCGCGATGGCGTGCGGCGTCGGGCCGGTGCAGTTCGGGATCATGCTGCTGCTGAATTGCTCGCTCGGTCTCGTTCACCCGCCGATCGGCTCGGTGCAGTTCGTCGGCTGCGCGATCGGCAACGTGTCGATCGGCGAGACGACGAAGATGGCGTGGCCGTATTACCTCGCGATCTTCAGTGCGATCAACATCGTCACGTACATGCCGTTCTTCTCCACCTGGCTGCCGAGCCTCATCAGCGGGCACGCGGTGTTCTGATCATGCGTTTCGCCCGTCGCGGCACCGGACGACCGAGGTCGTCCGGTGCCGCGAACACGTTAACGGTCGCTTCACGCACGGCGCATTCACATCAACATGAAGACAGCATGGCGGGCCGTCGCGGCCGCCGAGTTCGCGCTGGCCGCGTCGCTCACGCACGCATCGACGCAAGCGTATGTCTCGAACGGAACGGCGACAGCCTCGACATTCCGGTGCCCGGCGTCGTCCCGGTCGCACGGCGGAAGTGCACGACGCCATGCGTCGCGGGACGCGCGACGGCAGTCACACGCAGCGCGGGCAAGCTGTGCGATGATTCGCCGCTTCGCGTTCGTCGCAAAACGCCGCGGATCGCGGCGCCCGTTTCCGGGCCGCCGCCGATCGCATTGACATCCGGAGACGACATGCCCGCACACATCGTTCATGGCAGCACCCTGCATTACCAGGATCACGGCACCGGATTTCCGGTGCTGCTCGGACACAGCTACCTGTGGGATTCGGCGATGTGGGCGCCGCAGATCGACGCGCTGGCGAGCCGCTATCGCATGATCGTGCCGGACCTGTGGGGGCATGGTGCGTCGGGCCCGCTGCCCGACGGCACCGAGACGCTCGACGACCTCGCCGCGCACGCGAGCGCATTGCTCGATGCGCTGGAGATCGAGCAGTGCGCGGTCGTGGGGCTGAGCGTCGGCGGGATGTGGGGCGCGCGGCTCGCGTTGCGCGAACCGCAGCGCGTGCGCTCGCTCGTGCTGATGGATGCGTCGCTGGAGTCCGAACCCGACGCGACGCGGCTGCGCTACTTCGGGATGCTCGACGCGATCGCCGCCGCCGGTTGTATCGCGCCGCCGTTGCTCGATGCGATCGTGCCGTTGTTTTTCCGGCCGGACGTGAACCTTGCCGACCCGGTGCCGACCGCGTTTCGCGCCGCGCTCGCGAACCTTCCGGCCGACCGGCTGCGGCAGTCGATCGTCCCGCTCGGTCGACTGATCTTCGGGCGGCCGGATACGCTCGTCGCGCTCGCTGAACTGGATGCCGAGCGCACGCTGCTGATGTGCGGCGCGGGCGACATGGCGCGGCCGCCGTCGGAGACGGTGAAGATGGCGGGCGTGATCGGTTGCCGCCATGCGCTGGTGCCGGACGCCGGCCACATCTCGAACCTGGAGAATCCCGCGTTCGTCACGCGGACGCTGCTCGACTGGTTCGACGAACAGCAGCTCGCGGCGGGCTGACAGTCAGATGCGCGGCGCCCGCGAGGGGGTGCCGCGCGGCGTCGCATGACGACGCAACGGCTTGCATCACTGCATGACTGGATTACGCGCGTTCGCCGACCGGCGCGAACTTGCGGTCGCGCACGCGCCCCTCGTCAACGCCGCGGCGAATCAGGTCCTGCGCTTCCGCGCGGCTCGCGACACACGGCGCGGAGCCTGGCAGCGGCCGCCGTGCGGTTTCGCGCAGCGCGAGCACCGACACGATGCCGATGAACGACGCGCCCATCAGGTAGTAGGCCGGCATCATCAGGTCGCCGGTGCGATCGACGAGCCATGCGGTGACGAGCGGCGTCGTGCCGCCGAACAGCGACACCGACACGTTGAAGCCGATCGCGAGCGCGCCGTAGCGGATCCGCGTCGGGAACAGCGCGGGCAGCGCGGACGGCATCACCCCGGTGAAGGTCGACAGCAGCGTGCCGTAGATCATCATTCCGCCGAACACCGACAGCATCCCGCCGGAGCGGATCAGCAGCAGCGCGGGCACCGACAGCGCGAGCAGGCCGACGCAGCCGAACATCATCACCGGCTTGCGGCCGAGCCGGTCCGACAGATGCCCGGCGTAAAGCGTCATCGGCATCATCAGCACCATCACGAGCAGCACCATGAACAGGCCGTGCGTTTCGTTGAAGTGCAGCGTCGCCGACAGGTAGTTGGGCAGATACGACAGCGCCATGTAGTCTGTCACGTTGAAGATCAGCACGAGGCCGACGCACTGGAGCAGCGGCTTCCACTGTTCGACGAGCAGCGTGCCGAACGACTGTTTCGGGCGCGATCGTTCGTCCGCTTCGCGTGCTTCGGCTTCCTTCTTGAACGCGGGCGTCTCCTCGAGCTTGATCCGGATGTACAGGCCGACGAGGCCCAACGGACCGGCGATGAAAAACGGCACACGCCAGCCCCACGACAGCAGGGCTTCCTGCGAGAGCGTCGCCGTCAGTATCGCGACGGTGGCCGCGCCGAGCGTGTAGCCGATCAGCGTGCCGAACTCGAGGAAGCTGCCCATGAAACCGCGGCGCTTGTCGGTCGAGAATTCGGCGATGAAGGTGGCGGCGCCGCCGTATTCGCCGCCGGTCGAGAAGCCCTGCACGAGGCGGGCGACGAGCAGCAGTATCGGCGCCATGATGCCGATCGACGCGTAGCTGGGGATCAGGCCGATCGCGAAGGTGCCGACGGCCATCATGATCATGGTGGCGGCGAGCACGCGCTGGCGGCCGATGCGGTCGCCGAGCGGGCCGAACACCATGCCGCCGAGCGGGCGCACGAGGAACGCGGCCGCGAACGTGCCGAAGGTCGCGAGCAACTGCGCGGACGGGCTGCTGGACGGGAAGAACACCTTGCCGAGCTTGACGGCGATATAGCTGTAGACGCCGAAGTCGAACCATTCCATCGCATTGCCGAACGCCATGGCGCCGACCGCTCGCTTCAGGACGGCGGGGTCGACGATCGTGATGTCGTCCAGCTTGAGGGACTTGCGCGAAGACCGGGCTTTCGCGGGGTGCGCTTGCGATGAACTCAAAGAACGCTCCTGGAGGAGCCTTCGGCTGGCCGAGCGGATGCGGAACCGTCGGGGACGAAGGCGGTTGTCTCGGGATCGCCGTGATGTCGGTGATGCGGCGCGCGTCATGCGACATCCGGCAGGTGTGTGCTGGTGTGAAGCAGTGTAGAGAAACGGGAAACGCGGACTATCGGTCATGCGCCCGGAAACCGGTCGAAAACGACACGGATGGCGCAGCCGGGCAACTCCGCGTATCAGCAGGTTCGGCGCGCGGCGGTCCGGGCCGCGCCGATGGCGGTCTATACCGGACGCTGATCTTGCCGTGTGCGTGGATGCTGCACGTGGCGGATCGTGCGGGCGTGAGATGGGCGATACGTCGGGCACGGATTCGTGCGCGATGGAGATCGCGCCGAATCCGAACGCGTCCTGGCGTACCGAAATCGGCGCGAGATGATTCGGACTGCGAATGCATGGCGGTGGCGATTCGGCACCGAAACCGCCTCCTGCGCATCAGAACATGTGGCGGATTCCGACGTTCGCGCCGACGGTCGTGCCGGTGACCGCATAAAGCGCGTTGTTGATCCCGAGCCCGGTGTTCATCGCTCCGTGGTTGTTGACCGTCGCGACCTGCGCGTACAGCGCGGTTGCCTTCGACAGGCTGTAGGTCGTGCCGACGGCCGCGAGCAGCGAGTGATTGGCCGTGTCGTTGCGATCGCTGGTGAACCAGACACCGCCGTTCAGGTCGACGGCCGGCGTCGCCTGGTAATCGAGGCCGCCGCCATACACGTTGTTGCTGAACGATCCGCCGACCTTGTAGCTCGTGAACGACGCCTTCGCGGTGACGGGGCCGAAGCGGTATGCGGCGCCGATCGTGCGCCCGACGAACGCGACGGTGCTCGGCGTCGGCGTCGGGTTGGTACCGTCGTTGCCGTCGTAGAACGCGGCGTCGATCATGAAGCCCTCATGTTCGTACTTGAGGCTCGCCGAATACTGGCGGCCGGCCTGGAAGTCGCCGGCCTTGCCGCCGAACGCGAACATCGCGCTGCCGGTGAGGCCAGCGATCGTCGGGCTGGTGTACGACACGGCGTTCGGGTTGAACAGGCCCGTCACCAGCACGTTGTCGACGTAGTTGATCAGCCCGCTGCCGAAGTGCGAGAAGCTGCGCGGATCCGAATCGAAGATCGCGAGCAGGAATGGCGAGTACTGCACGCCGGCCTTGACCGTGCCGAAGCCGCCGTCGAGCCCGACCCACGCCTGGCGGCCGAAGAAGTTGCCGTTCGAATGGGCGAACGCGCCGTTGGTGACGGCAAAGCCGCTTTCGAGCTGGAATTTCGCCTTGAGTCCGCCGCCGAGATCCTCGGTGCCGATCATCCCGAACGTCGTCGGCGTCATGCCGGTGTCGGTCATCGCGAACTGATGGCCGGCGTTCGCGCCGGTGGCGGCGTCGAGCGTCTTGCTCGTGTACAGCACCGCGGCGTCGAGGTTGCCGTACAGCGTTACGCTGCTCTGTGCGAAGGCGCTGCTGCTGACCATCGCGCCTGCCAGCGCGGCGCAACCGATCACGATTCTGTTTTTCATTGGGTGTCTCCAGTGTTGTTGTACGTCGATGCATCGAACGGGGAATGCGACGGACCGCCGCGAAGCGGTGTCCGGCGCGCGGGCCGCATACGCACGATGGGGCGCGGCGGAACGCACGTGCGTGGCCGGGTGTCGGCCGCATGCGACGCGTTCATGGCGGGGATGGCTGCCCGAACGCGCGTGCGTCGAAGAGATTGGGTAAGGCCGGCGGATGCCGGCCCCGTCATTCAGAGCGACTGGCCGAGCTGCTCGAGGATCGCGGGGTTCTCGAGCGTGGACGTGTCCTGCGTGATCGCCTCGCCCTTCGCGAGCGAGCGCAGCAGGCGCCGCATGATCTTGCCCGAGCGCGTCTTCGGCAGGTTGTCGCCGAAGCGGATGTCCTTCGGCTTCGCGATCGGCCCGATCTGCTTGCCGACCCAGTCGCGCAGCGTCTTCGCGAGCGCCGCCGCTTCCTCGCCTTCCGGACGCGAACGCTTCAGCACCACGAACGCGACCACCGCCTCGCCCGTCGTGTCGTCCGGGCGGCCGACCACCGCAGCTTCCGCAACCAGCTCGTGCGAAACCAGCGCCGACTCGATCTCCATCGTGCCGAGCCGGTGGCCCGACACGTTCAGCACGTCGTCGATGCGGCCCATGATCGTGAAGTAGCCGGTGTCCTTGTCGCGCACCGTGCCGTCGCCGGCCAGATAGAGCGTGCCGCCGAGCTCCTCGGGGTAATAGCTCTTCTTGAAGCGCTCCGGGTCGCCCCAGATCGTGCGGATCATCGAGGGCCACGGACGCTTGACGACGAGAATGCCGCCTTGCCCGTTCGGCACGTCCTGGCCGGTCTCGTCGACCACCGCGGCCATGATGCCCGGCAGCGGCAGCGTGCATGACCCCGGCACCGTCGGCGTCGCGCCCGGCAGCGGCGTGATCATGTGGCCGCCGGTTTCGGTCTGCCACCACGTGTCGACGATCGGGCAGCGCTCCTGGCCGACGTGCTTGTGGTACCACATCCACGCTTCCGGATTGATCGGTTCGCCGACCGTGCCGATGATGCGCAGGCTCGACAGGTCGTAGCTCTTCGGATGAACCTTGTCGTCGGCCTCGGCGGCCTTGATCAGCGAGCGGATCGCGGTCGGCGCGGTGTAGAACACCGTGACCTTGTGATCGTTGCTCATCTTCCAGAAGCGGCCGGCGTCCGGCCAGGTCGGCACGCCTTCGAACACGACCTGCGTGCCGCCGCACGCGAGCGGGCCGTAGGTGATGTACGTGTGGCCCGTGACCCAGCCGATGTCGGCCGTGCACCAGAACACGTCGGTCGGTTTCCAGTCGAAGGTCCACTTCATCGTCTGCGCGGCCCACAGCAGGTAGCCGCCGGTGCTGTGCTGCACGCCCTTCGGCTTGCCGGTCGAGCCCGACGTATAGAGGATGAACAGCGGATGCTCGGCGCCGACCCATTCCGGTGCGCACGTGTCGGGCTCGCTGTCGGCGATCTCGTGCATCCACAGGTCGCGCCCGGCGTGCCAGTCGATCTTGCCGCCGGTGCGGCGATAGACGATCACGCTCTTGACTGCTTCGCAGCCACCCATCGCGAGCGCCTCGTCGGCGATGCTCTTGAGCGGCAGCGTCTTGCCGCCGCGCGCCTGCTCGTCGGCGGTGATGAGGGCGACCGCGCCGACGTCGACGAGCCGCTCGTTCAGCGATTTCGCGGAGAAGCCGCCGAACACGACCGAGTGCGTGGCCCCGATGCGCGCGCAGGCCTGCATCGCGACGATGCCCTCGATCGACATCGGAATATAGATGACGACGCGATCGCCCTTGCCGATTCCGCGTTTCTTCAGCGCATTCGCGAAGCGCGAGACACGTGCCAGCAGATCGGTGTAGGTGACGCGCGCGACGGTCCCGTCGTCGGCCTCGAAGATCACCGCGACGCGCTCGCCGTTGCCGGCTTCGACGTGACGGTCGAGGCAGTTGTACGAGGCGTTCAGCTCACCGTCGTCGAACCACTTGTAGAACGGCGCATTGCTCTCGTCGAGCACCTTGGTGAACGGCTTGTGCCAGCTGAGGCCCTCGCGCGCGAGACGCGCCCAGAAGCCCTCGTAATCCTGCTCGGCCTCGGCGGCAAGCGCCTGGTAGGCCGGCATGCCGGAAATGGTCGCGCGCTCGCGCGTGTCGGCCGGCGGTTCGAAGATTCGGCGCTCCTGAAGGATCGATACGAGGGCGGTCAAGATGGTCTCCATGCAAATCGTTGGGTATGGTCTGACTCTCGAAACGCAACTTGCATGCCAATCGTGCGGGTGTTCGGCCTGAACGGCGTGCATGCGCGTCGTCGAGCGGCTTTCGTCGATCGATCTGCACTGCAATTCAATGAACGACAGAACGATCGGCGATCTCGTCGGCCTGCATGTTGCGTCGAAATGCAGCAGCGGGTGTTGCAGACGTCAACACGACGCACGACGTACGGCGTGTGCACCGTGGGATTGACGTCACGCTATGCGATGAACGACCGCAGCACGCCGAGCGCGTCGGACGCACGAAGGCGTGTGAGTGCCGACGCCTCGATCTGCCGCACGCGTTCCGCGGACAGGTTCATCTGGCGGCCGATGTCGCGCAGCGAGCAGCCTTCGTCCGCGTGCAGCCCGTAGCGCAGCCGGAGCACCATCGCCTCGCGCGGCGGCAACCGGTCGATCGCGGCAGCGATCGTGTTGCGCAACTGGGTGGCGCCGGCGGCGTCCTCGGGCGACGGCGACGACAGGTCCGGCGCGACGTCGGCGAACGTCATGTCGCCTTCCGGCGAAACCGGCAGGTCCGCGGACACGGGTTCCTTCACGATCGCAAGCAGATCGCGCACCTTGTCGACCGGCTCGCCCATGTGGACGGCAAGTTCGGCCGGCGTCGCGGCCGTGCCCGCGCGTTGCCGATGCTCGCGCGCGAGCCGCGTGAGCTTGTTCAGCGCGTCGACCGTATGCGTCGGCACGCGGATCGTGCGGCCGAGGTCGGCGAGCGCATGCGTGATCGCCTGCCGGATCCACCAGGTCGCGTACGTCGAGAACCGGAAGCCGCGCCGGTAGTCGTAGCGCTCGATGGCCTTCAACAGACCGATGTTGCCTTCCTGGATCAGGTCCGCGAACGGCAGGCCGCGATCGGGATAGCGCTTCGCGATCGACACGACGAGCCGCAGGTTCGCGTCGAACAAGCCCGTTTTCGCCGGTTGCATCGCGCGTTCGATCGCACCGAGCCGGGCATCGAGCGACGCGGTCGCGCCGGGCGGCAGTTCCGACGCCGGGGCATCGCGCACGATCGCGACGCGTGCGTCGATGAATTCGGCCGCACGTCGCGTCAGCGTCGGCCCGCAGGCCGGATGCGCGGCAATGCACGACGCGAGCCAGCCGGCGTGATCGTCGTGGTCCGTCTGCGCGAACGACGGTGGAACGCCCACGTCGGCCAACAACCGCGCCAGCCGGCCCCGCAGCGCGCGGTGCCGGCGTGCACGGCTGCGCAACGGTTCGCTCATCCGTTCGAGTGCACGGGCGGACAGGCACAGCGTGCCGAGCAGCGCCGCGGCGTCGCGTACGTGCATGCGATACGCGGCAGACGCGGTGCCGCCCGCGGCCAGCGCGGCCCGAATGCCGTCCGCGAATGCGTCGATGCGGGCGAGCCGTGTCAGTACCGCGTCGCGCCAGGCCGAATCCTCCGATGGCGCCTCGTCGTCGCGACCGGGCTCACCGATGGAGGCGGGCGAAGCGCCCGCATCGGCGTTATTGGATGGTCGAGCGTCGCGCGGGTCGTCGGCGAGAAAGATCACATAGGTCGATGCGGCGGCTCGGCGTTCGGCGATCTCGGTACGAATCGACACGAGCGCGTCGAGTGCATCGGGGTCCCCGCACAGCACCGCGACCGACGCCGCGCGGCCGCGCTCGATGCGCTGCGCGTATGCGAATTCCTCATCACGCGTGAGGAGTGGCGTCGTGCCCATCTCGCGCAGGTACAGCCGGACCGGATCGGTCGTACGCGGCGCGAGCAGGTCGGCCGCGGCGAGCGTGCCGTCGCCGTCGGCCCATGCGCGCGCGGGCGGGGCCGGCCGGAAGTAGCGTTCGAGCGTCCAGCCGCTCGTGGTATCGGCGCGCTCGGACACCGCGATGCCGAGTTCGGCGAGCACGGCGGCGGCCGCATCGAGACTGCTTTCGCTCGCATCGTCGTCGGGCAGCGCGTCGATGATGTCGCCGCGCGTGACGAAGCCGCGCGACAGGCCGACCGCGATCAGTGCGTGGAGATGCGCGACGGCATGCACCGGCGCGCCGTCGTCGCTGCCGGCCGCGGGCGCCGGTGCGTGCCGCGCCGGCAGCCCGTCGCGCGAAGCATCACGCCCGCTTCGCATACACGTTGCACCAGCCGTCCGCCGCGACCAGCTTGCCGGCGAACATCGGGCACGTGCCGGCGGTATCTGCCGCTTCGCCCTTGTAGAAGCGGCAATTTGCACAACGTTGGCCGGCCTGGTATTTCGGGAACTGCGCGGTGTCGACGCTGGACGCATGCGCGCGATAGCCGAGCGTCTTCGCGGCGGGGTCGTTCTCGTCGACGAGCGGCGGCGCCGCGCATGCCGTGCGTGCGGCGGCGAGCGTCGCGCACAGGCCGATGGCGTTGATGATGAAGGTTCTGCGGGAGGTCGGGTACGTCACGGTCGTTTCCTGTTGAAGATGAAATCGTGGGGAAGGGAGCGACTTGCATTGCGTGGCGAAGCCGCTTGCCCGGTATTACTGGCTCGCGTCCTTGTGCGCGGCGGGACCGGCGACGAGCGGCGCGGTCGACGCATGTGCGGTATCGGCCGTCAGCTTGTCCTTGCTGGCGGCATAGCCGTTCGACGCGAGCAGGAAGGCCATCAGGTCCGCGTATTCGTCGTCCTTCAGCTTGCCCGGCTGGTCCGCCGGCATGTTGGTCGCCATGTAGCCGAATACGCCTCCGATCGTCAGGTGCGAATGCGACAACGGCGCGAACGACGGGCCGCTCAACGCGGGCGCGGTGTTGCCTTCGAGATCGGCGCCGTGGCACTTGGCGCACGCATTGCCGTAGATTTCCTTGCCGTGGGCGACCTGGGCCGCGTCAAAGGACGGCGCGGCGTCACCGGTGCTCGCGCCGACACGAATGAAGCCGCCGCCGGCGCTCACGTTGCGCGCGCGCAGCAGGTTACCGGGCGCGCGGCCTGCGCTCGCCGTCGCGCCGTCGAGGAAACGCGACGGCATGCGCGACTCGTGCGCTTCGAGCGCGCTGCCGGGTAGCGCCCACTTGCGGGTCAGCGCGGCCAGCCGGCCGTTGTTCTTCAATTGCGTGAGTGCCGCGTCGATACGTTGCTGCAACTCGGCCGAGCGCGGCGCGTACGCAAACGTGAGCTGCCATTCCGCATACGGCGACGACGTCGCGCCGATGTGGAACGCCTGTTTCGGATGCGCGGCCTGATACGCGACGACTGCCGGATACCAGACGATCGCGCGATGCGCGCGGCCGCGCGCGACCGCGTCGACCGTTTGCTCGGACGTGTTCTCGAGATCGAAGCGCGCATTCTTCTGCTGAACCGCGATCAATTGCGCGGGGCTCGCGTAGGTCGCCGCGACAATTTCGCGGCCGGTGGCCGGCGCGCCGGCATCGCGGCGCGTGACGCTCACGTAGCCCGAGCGCAGGTAGCCTTGCGAGAACAGCAGCTTCGTATCGGATGCGTCGGCGATGGCCGAGCGTGGAAAGCCTGCGAGCACGTCGCAGTCGTGTTCCAGGATGCCGGCGAGCTCATGCGCGGACACGCCGTCGTCGTCGTTGCCGCCCGCGTCGTGCCCGGAGAAGTTCGCGGCGATGCCGGCCGTGCGGAACGCCTCGCGGGCGACGGCCTTGTCGAGCGCGGCCGTCGGCGTGCCCGGCAGCGAGCAGACGCGCACCGCCGTCGCGGCCGTGGAGAGCGCCGGTGTCAGCGCCGTGCCTGCCGCGAGCGCACAGGCCACGGCGAGGCGGGAAAGTCGGATGTTCATGATCGTACGCTCGGTTGAAAACGGGAAAGGGAGGGGCGCCCGCGCCGGTGGCGCGGGCGCAATACGGTTGGCCGGATGCCGATCAGCCGCGGTCGAGGGCGAACACGTACAGCGTGCCGCCGCGCGGCACGTCGTCCGCCGCCTTGGCCATCGGGCCGCCCCAGATCGGATTCGCGCCGCCGTAGCCGGCGAGTACCGCTACGTACTCCTTGCCGTCGACTTCGAAGACGGACGGCTGCGCGATGATCCCGCTCGCGAGCTTCGGGCTCTCCCACAGCACCTTGCCGGTGGCGACGTCGAACGCGTACAGGTGACCGTCGAGCGAGCCGCTGAACGCGAGGCCGCTTGCGGTCGTCGCGACGCCGCCGTTCCACGGCAGCTTGCTCCAGTGGCTCCACACCTTCTTGCCGGTGTTCACGTCGATCGCCTGGAGTTCGCCGTACCCTTCGCTGCCCGGCTCGGGCTTGATCTCGAAGCCTTCGCCGAGATACGGCAGCCCTTCCATGTAGTTGACCGACTTGCCCGACAGGCTCATGCACGCATGCAGCGCCGGCACGATCGCGAGATGGCGCACGGGGTCGTACGACACCGACCACCAGTTCTTGCCGCCAAGGAAGCTCGGGCACGTGTCGATCGTCGTGCCGACCTTCGGATACTTCGCTGGATCCTGGATCGGCGAGCCGTCTTCCGTGTAGCCGGTGACCGACGTCGCCTTCACGAACGGCTCCGCATAGATCAGCTTGCCGGTGTCGCGATCGATCGCATGGAAGTAGCCGTTGCGGTCCGCGTGGATGATCGCGTCGCGCTCCTTGCCCTTGTACTTGATCGTCGCGAGCACGGGTGTGTTGACGCCGTCATAGTCCCAGGTGTCGTGCTTCGTGTACTGGTAGTGCCATTTGAGGTCGCCGTTCTTCGGATCCAGCGCGAGCAGCGAATCGGAGTACAGGTTGTCGCCCGGGCGCAAGTCCGCGAGCCACGGCCCCGGGTTGCCGACGCCCCAGTACAGCGTGCGCGTCGCCGCATCGTAAGTGCCAGTCAACCAGGCCGGCGCGCCGCCGTGCGCCTGCATGCCGTCGGGCCAGGTGTCACCGTGCTTCTCACCCTGGCCGGGAATCGTGAAGCGCTTCCACAGCAGCGTGCCGTCGTTCGGGCTGAGCGCCGCGATGAAGCCGCGTGCACCGTATTCGCCGCCCGAGCTGCCGACGACGATCGCGCCGTCGAGCGCGAGCGGTGCGAGCGAGAACGCGTAGCCGAGCCCCGGCTCGAACATCTGCTTCTTCCACACGAGCGCGCCGGTCTGCGCGTCGAGCGCGGCCACCTCGCCGCTCAGCATCGCGACGTAGACGTTCTTGCCGTAGAGCGCGACACCGCGGTTCACGACGTCGCAGCAGGCCGTCTTGAACGATTCCGCGCCGAGTTTCGGTTCGTATTTCCACAGTTGCGCGCCGGTGGCCGCGTCGAACGCGTACACGTTGTCCTTCGGCGTGGTCACGAACAGGTAGCGGCCGTTGACGATCGGCGTGGCTTCGAAACCCTGCTTCAGCTCGGCCGGAAACTTGTAGCTCCACGCCTGCGTGAGCTGCTTCACGTTCGACGCGTCGATCTGCTTGAGCGGTGAATGCGCCTGGCCGTTGTACGTGCGGTAGTAGGTGAGCCAGCCCGGATCGCGTTGCGCATCCGTGAGCCGCTGATACGTGACGGCCGGATAATCAGCGGCAGCGTCCACCAGGCCGGGATTCAAGGCGATCGCGGCCGCCGCCGCGATTCCGATGGTTGCCAGTCGGCTCGTCGAAGCCGAGAGTTTTTTCATGGTTGTCTCCAGAGTCATTGTGGTCGCACCGCGGCCAACACATGGCCGGGCCGGCAGGGTGGGGATCCGGGTCCAGTGCGCAGCCAGTCACGCAAATCGCATGCCATTGAGGCGCGCGCCCTGTCGCGCAAGGCGGAGCGGCCGGTTGTGCGCGCCGCGGCGACATGCGCGGCGTGGCGCGGATGATCCGCGTGTGTTGCGTTCGGGGACAGCCGCGGGTGGAGTGTTGCGAAACATGACAGTGCGGTGCGCGGCCAAAGGCGTCGCCTCGTTGATCCAAATTGACACAGGCGCAACAGGGGTGGCTCGAACTGCAACAGGTGCGCGGTTGCATATCGATGCGTGTCGGCTTCGATCGGCTGCCGGCAGGACGTTGCACGCATCGGCATGCTTCTTGCCGTTCGACACGGCAATGATTCCGCGCCGCGAGAGACCGCCATGCATGTCCCGATTTCGTCCGATGCCGATCGTCGTCGGCGGCACGACGCCGCTGCTCGGGATCGGCACGCGGCTGTCGCGCGTGCCGGCCAGCGTCCAGACCATTCGCGGCGAGGACATCATGCGTCAGCACGGCAGCGTACTGACCGACTACTTCGAGAAGAACGTGTCGAGCGTCGACATCAACGAGGCGCCGGGCAACCCGTACCAGACGGACGTGAACTACCGCGGCTTCACGGCATCGCCGATCGTCGGCACGCCGCAGGGGCATTCGGTATCCGTCGACGGCGTGTGCGTGAACGAGCCGTTCGGCGTCACGTGGAATCCAGTGCCCGGCTTCACCGCATATGAGACGTACAACGAAGGAATGCGCTCACCAACCGCGATCGAGCTCGCATGCGCCGATCCGGCCGCGCCGTGCTCTCTGCCGAACGACTTTCTCGCAGCCCCGGCGCTGAAGCCTGATCGACCTCGATACGACCTGGCAGGTGACGAAGCACCTGCAGTTGTTCGCGTCGATCACCAACCTGCTCGACAAGCGCTACGCGAGCTTCGGGATAATCGGCCGGAACGTCTGCGCTGGTCCGAATCATTCGTTCGACGGGATCAACCCCGTCAACGAGCAGTTCGTCGGGCCGGGCGCGCCGCGCGGCGCGTGGGTCGGCGCCCGCTATGCGTGGGACTGAACGGGCGGCTCGGCGTGTTGCGGTGCGTCTGCTGCCGTGACGTCGAGCACCTTGCGTACCGCGCGAGCGACGCCACGCGCGAGCGCGTCGTCGCTCGCGAGATGCCCGGCCGGCACGCGTTCGACGACGGCCGCCGGCACCGCGCGGGAGAGCCGGTCGACGTTGTCGACCGGGCACACGCGGTCGCGCGTGCCGTGCACGGCATGCAACCGCACGCCGGCTTGAGCGGCCTGCCGCGCCAGCGCCAGCAACCTGCGCTCGCCGAGCCAGCAGTTGCGTTGCAGGTAGTGCGCCTGGATCCGGTATTTGTCGATCAGCCCGGCGACGGCGGGTCGCGTCGGCCGCGTGGCGCGCGCCGGTCGCCCGGTCAGGATCGCATCCTCGTACGCGTTCCATGCGAGCGCGACCGCGCGTTGCCGCGCCGCGCCGGTGCCTGGCTGGAGACGCCGCGCGCAGCATGCGATCAGGCGATCGGCGTGCGCGGTGCCGGCGGCGGCCATCAGGCGCTGCCAGGCCCGCGGCGCCCGTGCGCGCGAGCCGACGAACAGGCCGCGCACTTCGCGCGACGACGTCAGAAACAACCCGCGCAGCACGACGCTCGTCACGCGGGATGGATGTCGCCCCGCGTAGGCGAGCGCGAGCGCCGCGCCCCACGACCCGCCGACAACGCACCAGCGTGCGATGCCGAGGCGTGCACGCAGCGCGTCGAGATCGCCGATCAGACGCATCGTGTTGTTGTGACGCAGGCCGCCGCGCGGCGTCGATGCGCCGGCGCCGCGCTGGTCGACGAGCACGACGCGCATGCGCGTCAGGTCGAACAGGCCGATTACCGCCGGTCGGCTCCCGCTGCCGGGCCCGCCGTGCAGCACGACGACCGGATCGCCGTGCGGGTTGCCGGCTTCGGTCCATGCGATCCGGCATGCGTCGCGGGACAGGGCAGGTCGTGGCGTGGAAGCGGGGCGGAGCGGTCGCTGCGTCATGTCGTGTCGGAAAGAGGGTAACGGGTCAACGCCGTGACGGGCGGATCCGGTGGAACCCGAGAACAGACCGGGGCTTGACCCACGTCAAAGCCAGAATCGCGCCAGCGACCACGATCGGGATCGACCGGGTAGCGGCGGCGGGTGGAATAGGACATTACGTCCCCGGCGCGTCGCACCGGCTGCACCGCATGCGATTGAGGTTGCTTTCATTTTCATTTCGTTTTGCGCCGGGCGACGATGCGCGGCGTCCGACGCAAGCGCTGCCGACAGCGTGGCCCGAAGTTTGCTTGATCCAGCACAAAGTCCGGCACCGACCGGAAGGATCCCCGGAGGAGACAATGCGCGATGACGTTCATCCGACGGCCAACGCACGGGCAACGCATGCGCCCGGCTGGCCGACGCCGACGATCCAGAAGTCCCATGAGCGGTCCGAGACGTTCGGCCTGCAGGCGTCGGCACGTCCCGACTACGACCTGTTGTCCGGCACCGCGCTGGCGCTCAAGCGCGAGCAGAACCGCGTGCTGTGCGTGCATGCGATGCCCGTGATGGAGACGCTGCACGAGCAGATCGTCAATACGCAGAGCATGATCGTGCTGACCGATGCGGAAGGGCTGATCCTGCATTCGATCGGCGACGACGACTTCTTGCGGCGCGCGGAACGGGTCGCACTGCGCCCCGGCGCGAACTGGGCGGAGAGCCGGCAGGGCACCAACGCGATCGGCACCGCGCTCGCGGAGCTGTGCCCGATGGTCGTGCACGGCGACCAGCACTTCCTGGCCGCGAATCATTTCCTGACCTGCTCGAGCGTGCCGATCCTCGACCCGTACGGCGACGCGATCGGCGTGCTCGACGTGACGGGCGATCATCGCAGCTATCACCAGCACACGATGGCGCTCGCGAAGATGTCGGTGCAGATGATCGAGAACCACCTGTTCACGACGACGTTCCAGGAGACGCTGCAGGTGTCGTTTCACGGCCGCCCCGAATTCCTCGGAACACTGATGGAGGGGATCGTCGCGTTCACCGCGGACGGCCGCTTCCTGTCGGCCAATCGCAGCGCGCAGTTCCAGCTCGGGATGCCGCTTGCCGCGCTGCGCGCGCATACGCTCGCGTCGCTGTTCGACGTGACGAGCGCGCAGCTGATCGACCGGATGCGCGCGAGCACCGAGCCGCACGTGTCGCTGAACCTCGGCAACGGCGCTGTGGTCTGCGCGCGCGTGCAGTTCCGGCGCGCGTTGCGGGCCGAGGGCAGCCGGCCCGCCGAAGTGCACGACGTCGCCGCGCCGGCCGCGCGGCCGCCTGCCGCGCAGTGCGCGGCGAGCCTGTCGCGGCTCAGCTATCTCGACACCGGCGATCCGCAGGTGGCGGCGGTGATCGCGAAGGTCCGCAAGGTGATCGGCAAGGACATTCCGGTGCTGATCACCGGAGAGACGGGGACCGGCAAGGAGCTGCTCGCGCAGGCGATCCACAACGACTCGCCGCGCCGCGACGGGCCGTTCGTCGCCGTCAACTGCGCGTCGATTCCGGAGACGCTGATCGAATCCGAGCTGTTCGGCTACGAGGAGGGCGCGTTTACCGGCGCGCGCCGCAAGGGCGCGACCGGCAAGCTGCTGCAGGCCAACGGCGGCACGCTGTTTCTCGACGAAATCGGCGACATGCCGTATCCGCTGCAGGTGCGGCTGCTGCGCGTGCTGCAGGAGCGCATCGTCAATCCGCTCGGGTCGACGAAGGCGATCGGCGTAGACATCGCGATCATCTGCGCGACGCACCGCGACCTGCGCGACATGATCGCGCAGAACCGCTTTCGCGAGGACCTGTACTACCGGCTCAACGGGCTCGTCGTGCGCCTGCCGCCGCTGCGCGACCGCACGGACCTCGCGGTGGTCGTGCAGAAGATGCTGCAGCGGGAAACGCTGTCGGGGCCCGGGCGCCGCCCCTTGAGCGTTGCGCCCGGCGTGATGGCGCTGTTCGAGCGCTGCGCGTGGCCGGGTAACTTCCGGCAGCTCGCGAACCTGCTGCGCACGGCGGCCGCGATGGTCGACGACGACTGCGAGATCCGCTGCGAACATTTGCCGGACGATTTCTTCGACGACGTGCGGCACGACAGCGGCCCGGCGGCACAGGAGGCCTGTACTTCTCCGCCGCTCGCATCGGAAGCACCCGCGTTCGCGAACGCGGCCGGCGATGCGCGGCTGCAGGACGTGGCCGCCTCAGCGATCGCGGCCGCGCTCGCGCGTCACGGCGGCAACGTATCCGCCGCCGCACGCGCGCTCGGCGTGTCGCGCAACACGATCTACCGCAAGATGCCGGCCGCCGGACCGGATGCGCTGGAGCCGGACGAACCCTGACGCAAGCCGCGACTGTCACACCGGTGTGTCAGGTTGCAACACCCGGTGTTCAAGGATTCAACACTTGCTCAACCGGCCGCGCGTGGCATGAACCGTCGCTCGACGGTTTCTGAAATATTCGTGTCGGCAAATCGTAAGAATTGCGGTGCCGTGACCACCCGGCGGCTGCCGCATGCCTTCGCACACCGTTGCGCAACGCAAGTGCCGCCCCGGCACGCTCCTTGCTGAATGGGTATCGGCCGCTCGATCGATGCGGTTTTTTCGACTCACCAACTCAACAAGGAGACACATCATGCAATGGACCACCCCGGCTTATACCGATCTGCGTTTCGGTTTCGAAATCACGATGTACATCGCCAACCGCTGATCGACGCGCGCAGTGCCGCCCGCATCGACGGACACGATGCGGGCGGCGCCGGGAGCACACGCAGATGAAGATCAAGATACTCGGCTCGGGCGCCGGCGGCGGACTGCCGCAATGGAACTGCAACTGCGGCAACTGCCGTCGTGTGCGGGCCGGCACCGACGGCATCGTGCCACGCACGCAATCGTCGATCGCGGTCAGCGGCGACGGTGTCGACTGGGTGCTGGTGAACGCGTCGCCGGACATCCTCGCGCAACTGCGCGCCGCCCCCGACCTGCAGCCGGCTCGCGCGATTCGCGACAGCGCGATCGTCGCCGTCGTGCTGTGCGACGCGCAGATCGACCATGTGACGGGCCTGCTGATGCTGCGCGAACGCACGTCGCCGCTGCCGCTGTATGCGAGCGCGCCGGTGCTCGACGACCTGTCGACCGGGCTGCCGCTCGTGCCGCTGCTCGGCCACTACTGCGGCGTCGACGTCCACACGATCGCGCCAGGCGAACCGTTCGCGATACCGGGCGCCGGTGGCATCCGCTTCACCGCCGTGCCGGTCGACAGCAAGCCGCCGCCTTATTCGCCGCGCCGGGAGGCGAGCGTGCCGGGCGACAACATCGCACTCCTGATCGAAGACACGACGAGCGGCCGGCAGGCATTCTACGCGCCGGGGCTCGCCGACGTCGACGACGGCGTGCGCGCCGCGATGCGCGACGCCGACCTCGTGCTGGTGGACGGCACATTCTGGACCGGCACGGAGATGATCGACCTTGGCCTGTCGTCGAAGCACGCGGCCGACATGGGGCATCTCGCGCAGTGCGGCGACGCGGCGAGGCCGGGCATGATCGACCGCCTTCGGCTGTTGCCGGCGCACACGCGCAAGGTCCTTACCCACATCAACAACACGAATCCGATTCTCGACCCCGGCTCCGGCGCGCGCGCGCAATTGCGCGAGCACGGCATCGAGGTCGCCCACGACGGCATGCAATTCGAGGTCTGACCATGAACGCACCGATTCCGGCCGCGGCGCTGCACGCGACACCCTGGAGTGCGCAGGAGTTCGAGGCGCGCCTGCGCGCGCTCGAATCGCGCTATCACATCCACCACCCATTCAACCGCCGCCTGAATACCGGCGCGTGCTCACCGTCGGAGATTCGCGGCTGGGTCGCGAACCGCTTCTACTACCAGGTCAGCATTCCGCTGAAGGACGCGGCGATCCTGTCCAATTGCCCGGACCGCGACACGCGCCGGCTGTGGGTCGAGCGGATTCTCGATCACGACGGTCACGGCGGTCAGGAAGGCGGGATCGAGGCATGGGCGCGGCTCGGCGAGGCGGTCGGCATCGAGCGCGAGGCGTTGTGGTCGCTCGCGCACGTATTGCCCGGCGTGCGGTTCGCGGTGGATGCCTACGTCAATTTCGCGCGGCACGCGCCGTGGCAGGAGGCCGTGTGCTCGTCGCTGACCGAGATGTTCGCGCCGCAGATCCACCTCGACCGGCTCGCGGGCTGGCCGTCCCACTATCCGTGGATCGAGGCGGACGGGCTGCAGTATTTCCGCAGCCGCGTGCCGCTCGCGCAACGAGACGTCGAACACGGGCTCGCGGTGACGCTGAACCATTTCACGACACCGGACGCGCAACGGCGCGCGCTCGACATCCTGTCGTTCAAGCTGGATGTGCTGTGGTCGATTCTCGATGCGATTGAAAAGGCGTATCCCGCATGAACTCCAACGACGCCGTCAGCGGCGTGCCGCTGCGCCCCTCGCTGAGGGGCATGTACCGCCTGCAGTGGGAGGCGGCCCAGGATGCGTACGTGCTCCTGTATCCGGAAGGCATGGTCCGGCTCAACCCGAGCGCGGGCGAGATCCTCGCGCGCTGCGACGGCACGCGGGAGCTCGACGACATCATCGACGAACTCGAGCGGCTGTTCAGCACGTCGGACCTTGCGTCGGACGTCTATCGCTTCCTCGATCATGCGCGACTGCGCGGCTGGCTCGACTGACATGGACATGACCCCTCCTCCGAACCGGCCGTCCGCGCCGTTGTGGCTGCTCGCCGAGCTCACGTACCGCTGCCCGCTGCACTGTGCGTTCTGCTACAACCCGGTCGATTTCGCGACACACGGCGCGGAGCTCGATACCGACGCATGGCGCACGGTGATCAGCGACGCGCGCGCGCTCGGCGCCGCGCAGATCGGCTTTTCCGGCGGCGAACCGCTGCAGCGCGACGACCTGGAGGTGCTGGTCGAGCATGCGCGGTCGCTGGGTTTTTATACCAACCTGATCACGTCGGGCGTGGGCCTGAATGCCGCGCGCATCGACCGGCTCAAGGCGGCCGGGCTCGATCATATCCAGCTGTCGCTGCAGGATTCGACGCGCGAGCTGAACGACTTCCTGACCAGCACGCGCACCTTCGACCTCAAGCGCGGCGTGGGGCGGCTGATCAAGTCGCACGGCTATCCGATGGTGCTGAACTGCGTGCTGCATCGTTACAACCTGCCGCACGTCGGCCAGATCATCGAGATGGCGCTCGACCTTGGCGCGGATTTTCTCGAACTCGCGAATACGCAGTACTACGGCTGGGCGATGCTGAATCGCGACCAGCTGATGCCGACCGCCGAACAGCTGCGCGAAGCGGAGGAAACGGTCAACCGCTACCGCAAGCTCGTCGGCGAACGGTGCAAGATCCTGTTCGTCGTGCCCGACTACTTCGAGCAGCGGCCGAAGGCCTGCATGAACGGCTGGGGCTCGGTATTCCTCGGCGTCGCACCGGACGGGACCGCGCTTCCGTGCCATGCCGCGCGCGGGTTGCCCGGTCTCGAGCTGCCGAACGTGCGCGACCGGTCGCTGAAGGACATCTGGTATGAAAGCGACGCGTTCAACGCGTTTCGCGGTGACGGCTGGATGCGCGACCCGTGCCGCACCTGTGACGAGCGCCATGCGGATCATGGCGGGTGCCGCTGCCAGGCGTACATGCTGGCCGGCGACCCCGCGCAGGCCGATCCGGTCTGTGCGAAGTCCGAGCATCACGGCCGGGTCGAACAGGCCGTGCAGTTCGCGCGGAGGGCAGGGCGGCAGGACGAGCGTCCGCTGATCTTTCGCAGTGCTGCGAATTCTGTCGGGCGTTGAGCGGCGCGTGCCGCTGTATCGGACACGTCACTTTCTCGACTTCCTGGACGATTGACGCGCCGCCTGCCCGAGCAACGCAGCGAACGCGGCTTCGTCCACGCGCAGCCCGCGCGGCGAGTGGCGCACCTCCAGCGCCGCGAGCATCCCGGCTTCGAACGCATCGAGCACCGCCGGGTGGATGTAGCAGCGTCGGCACACGGCCGGCGTGTTGCGCAATATGTCGGCGACGGCCCGCACCGTTTCGACGATCTGCTTGCGCGCCTGCGTGACGTCCTCATGCGGGATGTGCCGCAGCAATGCCAGCGCCTGAACACTGCCTGCCCATGTCCGGTAATCCTTCGCGGTGAACTCCGCGCCTGCTGCTTCGCGCAGATACGCGTTCACGTCGGACGAGCCGATCGAATGACGTGTGCCGTCGTCGTCCACATACTGGAACAGCTCGTGCCCGGGTAACTCCGCGCAGCGCCGTACGATCCGGCCGACGCGCGGGTCTTCCACGGTCACGTCATGCTCGATGCCGCTCTTGCCCGTGAAGCGCAGGCGAACCTGTCCCGGGCGGATCGTCACGTGGCGCTTGCGCAGCGTCGTCAGCCCGTACGACGCGTTCTCGCGTGCATATTCGGCGTTGCCGATCCGCGCGAGCGTCGTGTCGAGCAGCCGCACGATCGTCGCGACGATCTTGTCGCGCGGCATCCCGGGCAGTGCCAGATCACGCGCGACGCGCGTGCGGATGCGCGGGAGCGCGCGGGCGAAGGCCGCCATCCGCGCGTACTTGTTCGCGTCGCGCGTCTCGCGCCACTGCGGGTGATAGCGATACTGCTTGCGCCCGCGCGCATCACGCCCCGTCGCCTGCAAATGGCCGCGCGGGTCCATGCAGATCCAGACATCGGTATACGCCGGCGGAATCGCTAGCGCATCGATGCGGGCGATTTCGTCGGCGTCGCGGATCCGGACGCCGTCCTGCGTGTAGTACGCGAAGCCGTGGCGCAACCGCCGGCGCGTATAGCCGGGATGCCGGTCGTCGACATGGCGCAGCGGCGCGGCAAGACGAGCGACGGTTTCGGTGCCGGGGCCGCTTCGGGACGTACGTTTCTTCATGTCGCAAGCCGCCAGCGAAGCGGCGTATCCATGTGCGGCGATCGGCGTTCACGCGCGGCGGACATCGTTGTTCTCCTTGTTGTCGGAGCGGCTGTCGCGGGGCGCGAACAGCGCTTGCTAGTGCGACAGCAAGATCCGTGCGCCGCCGCGATACGCCGCTCCGCCCACGTCGAAAATGGTGGGGGCAGGCGACGATCCGGTGCTAGGTGTTTATACGTATGCCGATACCGATATCGCTTCAATCCAATATTTCATTGGAAGGTTATCGGACTTGTTTCTAGACTGATCCGGGGCGTACATACCGGGCCGGCCGCATGCGCCGGCCGGCACCGCCCCGAACCGCACCCGCGCCACGCAGAACCACAACAGCACGGCATCGCGCCAGGCAGGCGCCGCGGCATACAACGACATCATCGGAGACGGACCATGACATTCATCAGGAAGCTGACGGCCGGTGCGCTCGTCGCCGCGGCGACGGTATTCGCTTCGGGTGCGCACGCGCAGCAAAAGCCGATCACGCTCGGGTTCTCGCAGGTCGGCGCGGAAAGCGCGTGGCGCACCGCCAACACCGTGTCGGTGAAGAGCGCGGCGAAGGACGCTGGCATCAATCTGAAATTCTCGGACGCGCAGCAGAAGCAGGAGAACCAGATCCGTGCGATCCGCTCGTTCATCGCGCAGAAGGTCGACGTGATCGCGTTCTCGCCGGTCGTCGAGTCGGGCTGGGAGCCGGTACTGACCGAAGCGAAGGCGGCCCATATTCCGGTGATCCTGACCGATCGTGGCGTCGACGTGAAGGATCCTTCGTTGTACGTGACGATGATCGGCTCCGACTTCCTCGAGGAAGGGCGGCGCGCCGGCCACTGGATGGAAGAGCGCTTCAAGAACGATGCGGGCCCGATCAATATCGTCGAGCTGCAGGGCACGGTCGGCTCCGCACCGGCCAACGATCGCCGCGCGGGCTTGCTCGAAGTGATCAAGAACAATCCGAAGTTCAAGGTGATCGCATCGCAAAGCGGCGACTTCACGCTCGCCGGCGGCAAGCAGGTGATGGAAGCGTTCGCGAAGACCTACGGCAAGCAGATCAACGTCGTCTACGCGCACAACGACGACATGGCGCTCGGCGCGATCCAGGCGATGGAAGAGGCCGGCATCAAGCCCGGCAAGGACGTGAGCGTCGTGTCGTTCGATGCGACCAAGGGCGGCTTCCAGGCGATGGTCGCCGGCAAGATCAACGTCGACGTCGAATGCAGCCCGCTGCTCGGGCCGCAGCTGATGACCGCGGTGAAGGACGTGGTCGCCGGCAAGCAGCTGCCGAAGCGCATCGTCACGAACGAGACGGTGTTCCCGATGAGCGTCGCGGCGCAGGTGCTGCCGACCCGCAAGTACTGAGTCCCGGCGGACGCGGGCGGCGGCGCGGCTGCCGCCCTCAGCCTTCCGCCTCGAATCGAGGGCGATCCATGACGAATCCGCCGGTAGTCGAGATGATCGGCATCGACAAGGCGTTCCCGGGCGTGAACGCGCTGCAGCGCGTGAACTTCCGGCTGTTTCCGGGCGAAATTCATGCGCTGATGGGCCAGAACGGCGCGGGCAAGTCGACGCTAATCAACGTCCTGACCGGCGTGCACGCGCACGACGCGGGCGAGATTCGCGTCGGTGACGCACCGGTGCGGTTCGCCGCGCCGCGCGAAGCAGAGGCGGCCGGAATCCAGACGCTGTACCAGGAAGTGAACCTGTGCGCGAACCTGTCGGTCGCCGAGAACATCTTCGCGGGCCGGCAGCCGATGCGGCGCGGCGCGATCGACTGGAAGACGATCCATGCGCGCTCGCGCGATGCGCTCGCCGAGCTCGACCTGTCGCTCGACGTCACGCGCTCGCTCGACGCGTATCCGATCGCGGTGCAGCAGATGGTCGCGATCGCGCGGGCCGTGTCGGTCGATGCGCGCGTGCTGATTCTCGACGAACCGACGTCGAGTCTCGACGACGGCGAGGTCGCTCGGCTCTTCGACGTGCTGCGCCGACTGAAGGCGTCGGGGATGGCGATCCTGTTCGTCACGCACTTTCTCGAACAGACCTATGCGGTTTCCGACCGGATCACCGTGATGCGCAACGGCGAGCGCGAAGGCGAGTACCTCGCGCGCGACCTGCCGGTCGATATGCTCGTCGCGAAAATGACCGGCCGCGAACCGATGTCCGGCAAGCTGCAGGCAGGCGCGGCGGCCGTGCAGCGGGAAGCCGATGCGGCCGCGCCATTCCTCTCGATGCAGCAGGCAGGCCGGCGCGGGATGATGAGCCCGCTCGATCTCGACGTGCGGCCCGGCGAGATCGTCGGGCTGGCCGGGCTGCTCGGCTCGGGGCGCACGGAAACCGCGCGGCTCGCGTTCGCGGCCGAGCGCACCGACACCGGCGCGATCGAGATCGACGGCGCGCGCAAGCGGCTCGCGTCGCCGCACGATGCAGTGCGCAACGGGATCGCGTATTGCCCTGAGGATCGCAAGAAGGAGGGGATCGTCGCGGCGTTGTCGATCCGCGAGAACATCGTCCTCGCGCTGCAGGCTCGGCGCGGCTGGTGGCGGCTGATCGGCCGCGCGCGCCAGCGCGAACTCGCCGAGGCGTACATCGCGAAGCTCGGCATCAAGGCGCGCGACGCGGAGCAGCCGATCGGGCTGCTGTCCGGCGGCAACCAGCAGAAGGTGCTGCTCGCGCGTTGGCTCGCGACGGAGCCGAAGCTGCTGATCCTCGACGAGCCGACGCGCGGCATCGACGTCGCCGCGAAATTCGACATCATGGAGCGCGTGCTCGCGCTGTGCGCGCAGGGGCTCGCGATCCTGTTCATCTCATCGGAGATCAGCGAAGTGGTGCGCGTGAGCCACCGCATCGCGGTGCTGCGCGATCGCCGCAAGGTCGCCGAACTGACCGGTGCCGAGGCGTCGGAAGAACACGTGTATCAACTGATCGCGGGAGGCCGGTCATGATCCGGTTACGCACGTTGCTTCGCCATCCGCTCGTATGGCCGGTGCTGACGCTCGCGCTGCTGTTCGCGCTCGACGTCGCGCATCGGCCGGGCTTCCTGTCGATCGCGGTGCTCGACGGCCACTTGTTCGGCGCACCGATCGACATCCTGAATCGCGCGGCACCGCTCGTGATCGTGTCCCTCGGCATGACGCTCGTGATCGCGACGCGCGGGATCGACATCTCGGTCGGCGCGATCGTCGCGATCGCCGGCGCGGCCGCGGCGATCGTGCTCGACGGCGATCCGACGCGGGTCGGCACGGCGCTGGCGGCTGCGCTATGCGTGGGGTTGCTCGCAGGGGCATGGAACGGTGTGCTCGTCGCGTTCGTCGGGATGCAGCCGATCATCGCGACGCTGATCCTGATGGTCGCCGGACGCGGTATCGCGCAGTTGCTGACGGGCGGACAGATCATCCCGATCGGCGCGCCGGGCTACCTCGAACTCGGTGGCGGCTATCTCGCGGCCGTGCCGTGTTCGGTCTGGATCGCGATCGCGACGATCGCGGCGACCGCGCTGCTGGTGAACCGCACGGCGCTCGGCCTGTTCATCCGCGCGATCGGCGTGAACCCGGTCGCGACGCGGCTCGTGGGCTTGCGCGCGGGGGCGGTCGTGTTCGGCGTATATCTGTTCTCCGGCGTCATGTCGGCGCTCGCCGGCATCCTCGCCAGCTCGAACGTTCGCAGCGCCGACGGCAACAACGCGGGGCTGCTGCTCGAACTCGACGCGATCCTCGCGGTGACGCTCGGTGGCACGTCGCTGCTCGGCGGCCGCTTCAGCCTCGCGGGTTCCGTGCTCGGCGCGCTGATCATCCAGACGCTCACCTACACGACTTATTCGATCGGCGTGCCACCGGAGGCGACGCTCGTCGTGAAGGCGCTCGTCGTGATCGTCGTGACGCTGATCCAGTCGGACGCGGCGCGCGGGCTGGTGATCCAGCGTGCGTCGCGGCTGCTTTCTTCCACCCGCTCGCGCGCCACCACCGGAGCCACGCCGCGATGAAACGATTCTTCGCATCGCTTACCGACCCGCGCACGTTGCCGATCGTCGTGACGATCGTGCTGTTTGCCGCACTGTTCGGCTTCGGATCCGTGATGTACACGGGCTTCTTCTCGATGCAGGTGCTGACCGGGCTGCTCGTCGACAACGCGTTCCTGCTGATCGTCGCGATCGGGATGACGTTCGTGATCGTCTCGGGCGGTATCGACCTGTCGGTCGGCTCTGTCGTTGCGCTGACAACGATCTTCTGCGCGATCGGCGCCGAGCGATTGCACTGGCCCGTCTGGGCGATCGTGCCGCTGGTGCTCGTGTTCGGCGCGCTGTACGGCGCGGCGATGGGTGCGCTGATTCATTACTTCAGGTTGCAGCCGTTCATCGTCACGCTTGCCGGAATGTTTCTCGCGCGCGGCGCATGTTTTCTCATCACGACGCAGTCGATCACGATCAACGAGCTGACCTTCCATGCGCTCGCGGGCATCAGCGTGCCGGTCGGTGGCGGGACGCTGAGCGCCGGTGCGCTGATTGCGCTCGCGACGCTGGCCGCCGCGATCTACGTTGCACATTTCACGCGCTTCGGCCGTAACGTGTATGCGGTCGGTGGCAACGAGCGATCGGCGCTGCTGATGGGGCTGCCGGTCGCGCGCACGAAGGTCGGCGTGTATGCGCTGAGTGGCTTCTGCTCGGCGCTCGGTGGCGTGGTGTTCACGCTGTACGTGCTGTCCGGCTACGGGCTGCAGGCGCAGGGGATGGAGCTCGACGCGATCGCTGCGACCGTGATCGGCGGCACGCTGCTCACCGGCGGGGTGGGGTACGTGATCGGGTCGGTGTTCGGCGTCGGCATCCTCGGCACGATCCAGGTGCTCATCACGTTCGACGGCACGCTGAGTTCGTGGTGGACGCGGATCGTGATCGGCGCGCTGCTGTGCGTGTTCTGTCTGCTGCAGCGGGTCATCGAGCGGCACGCCGCACAGCGGCGTACCGGTGGGACCGGGCTCGATCCGAAACGGCGGAAGCGGGAAGTCGCGCAGGCCGGGTCAGCTGCGCCGGGTGACGATGCGGCGCTGGTGTCGACGATGCGGCGGTTGTGGCGGTTCACACCGTCGGCGGCACGCCGGTGACGAATACGCCGGTCCGGCCATATCCGTATCCGGTTCGGCGTTGAACGGCGCATCGGCGATGCCGACAGGTTTTGGCGACTCGGCCGGCCGCTCGATCGCGTGCAGGTCCAGCGCATCGAGCGGATCCCGTGCCGCCGCGGGGCCGAGGTGGCTGATCACGCGGGCGTAGTTCCGCGAATCTGCCTCATCGCATGCCGCCACTGGCGATGATGTGTTCGCCAGTCAACCACTTTGCGTCGTCGGAGGCGAGGAAAACCGCGATCGACGCCACGTCGTCCGGTTTGCCCACACGCCCGAGCGGCGTCTGGCTGACCGCCGAACTCTCGAACTCCGATCCGATCACCCCGGCGGTCTGTGCACCTTCGGTCACGATCACGCCCGGATTGATCGTGTTCACGCGAATCTTCCGCGGCCCGAGTTCGCGGGCGAGTGCGCCGGTGATGGAATCGACCGCGCCTTTCGTGCCGCTATATACGGCGGTCGTGGCCGGCGTGAGTGTCGAAACGACCGAACTGACATTGATGATGCTGGCACCCTCGCCAAGGTGCTGGACCGCGGCCTGTGTGGTGAGCAGAACACCGAGCACGTTGACGTCGAACTGCCTGCGGTATTGCGCTTCCGTAAATGCGTCGATCGGCGCGAACTCGTAGACGCCGGAGTTGTTCACGAGGATGTCGAGGCGGCCGTATGTTTCGATCGCCGCGTCGACGATGCTCTTCGCGTCGGCGGCATTCGACACGTCGCCGCCCACGGAAATCGCCTTGCCTCCGGCTGTTGTAATGGCTGACACAACGGCGTCCGCGCCGGCCTTGCTGCTCGCATAGTTCACGACAACCGATGCGCCCTCTACCGCAAGCGCCTTCGCGATGGCCGCGCCGATCCCTTTCGACGCGCCGGTGACGACCGCCACTTTCCCTGCAAGTTTGCTCATGATTTTTACCTCGGTGTGAATGAAGCCGCTGATAGAAACCGACGTCGCGTCGCGCACGATGCAATCGGCAATGTTTTCTGCCACCTCGGACTGATGCGCCGTCGCGAAATCGGGGCGCCGATCGCACGATGCTGGGCGAATCGACGCGTAGTCGTGCAGGACTTCTGCTTTAGCCCGGCCACGGCGAGTTACGGATCACTGAACAAAAATTTCCGCGATGGAAATGCGGCTCCTTGTCGGCGATCACGTCCGCTTTCACGTTGCCGAATGTGGTCTCCGGCTTGTGTTTGATGCCATCGTAGAAGGCTTGAATGATCTCCTCCTTGAAGTGTGGCGGGCGCGGATGCGCATGCGTCACCGCTTCGCGTTCCTCGTCGGAAAAATCGTGGTAAGAGAGGCCGAGCACGTCCATCTCGACACCGGCCGTCACCAGCGCGACGATCGGGTGCATATGGCGCGGAATGCCGGGCGTGGTATGCAGCGCAATGGCCGTCCAGACGAGATCGATGTCGGCCGCATCGATGCCCCGGCCGGAGAGAAATTCGCGCGCCGCATTGGCCCCATCGACTTCAAATCGTTCGGTGGCGCTGCTGTACGCACCGGCAAGGCCTACGTCATGGAACATGGCGCCCGCGTACAAGAGTTCCCGATCGAATTTCAGGCCGCGGCGCGCGCCTTCCAGCGCACCGAACAAATACACGCGGCTCGAGTGATGAAAGAGCAGCGGGCTAGACGTGTCGCGCACGAACTCGGTAATTTCCCGTGCAAGTTGACTATCGGGTACGGCGACATCCTGAATGACCTGCGACATGACGGTTCTCCATCGAAATGTGATCGGACGCTGGTGTCGTGGCGGACGCCGCAAGCGAATGGCTGGCTACTTCGTCGCAGTCGTCGCCCCGATTCTTGCCAAGGCCTCGCGAACGCCCGCGCCGTACTCAGGGTCGGCCTTCGCGCAATTGAGGATGTGGCGTTCCTGGATATGCGCCTGAACGGAGGCCATCTGGCGAGCGGTGTTATCGAACAGCAATTGCTGCTGCGTCCGACTCATCAGACGAAACAGATTTCCGGGCTGCGCGAAGTGATCGACGTCCACGCGGTGGTCCCAATGTGCGGCTTCGCCTTCGATTCGCAGCGGCGGCTCGTGAAGATCGGGCCGGACTTCCCACTCGCCGGAACTGTTCGGGTAGTAAGACGGTGTGCCGCCGAGGTTGTCGTCGGTGCGCATGGCGCCGTCGCGGTGGTAGCTATGGAAGGGGCACTTCGGCGCATTGACGGGAATGTGATTGAAGTTCACGCCCAGCCGATAACGTTGCGTGTCGCCATAAGAGAAGAGACGCGCCTGCAGCATCTTGTCCGGCGAAAAGCCGATGCCGGGCACGACGTTCGCGGGCGAGAAGGCCGCCTGCTCGACCTCGGCGAAATAATTGCCCGGATTGCGGTTCAATTCGAGTACGCCTACCTCGATCAACGGGAAATCGCTTTTCGGCCAGACCTTGGTCAGGTCGAACGGGTTGAACGGCAGAGACCTGGCCTCGTCGTCGTTCATCACCTGAATGAAGAGTGTCCAGCGCGGGAAGTCGCCGCGTTCGATGCTTTCGTAAAGATCGCGGCCATGCGTTTCGCGGTCCTTGCCCACGAGCTGCTCGGCTTCGCCGTCAGTCAGATTCGAGATGCCTTGCTGCGTACGGAAGTGGAACTTCACCCACGTTCGCCGATTGTCGGCATCGACAAGGCTGAACGTATGACTGCCGAATCCATGCATGTGGCGATAGCTGCGCGGTATGCCCCTGTCGCTCATGACGATCGTGACCTGGTGAAGCGCCTCCGGCAGGAGCGTCCAGAAGTCCCAATTGCTGTTTGCGCTGCGCAGTCCCGTGCGCGGGTCGCGCTTGATCGCGTGGTTGAGGTCGGGAAAACGCAGCGGATCACGGAAAAAGAACACGGGCGTGTTGTTGCCCACGATGTCCCAGTTCCCTTCTTCCGTATAGAACTTCACCGCGAAGCCCCGGATATCGCGCTCGGCATCCGCGGCGCCGCGCTCGCCGGCGACTGTTGAAAAGCGCATGAATACCGGCGTTGCCTTGCCGATTTCCGAAAAGAGTTTCGCCTTCGTGTAGCGCGTGACGTCGTGCGTTACCGTAAATACCCCGTGCGCCCCCGATCCTTTGGCGTGCATGCGTCGTTCTGGAATGACCTCGCGGTCGAAGTGCGCGAGTTTCTCGATCAGCCAGATATCCTGCAGCAGCGCGGGACCGCGCGGGCCGGCCGTTTCGATGTTCAGATTGTCGGCGACGGGTGCACCCGTCGCGTGATCAAGACGCACAGACGTATCGCGATTTTTCATGCCTCGACTCCAGGAGGGTTGGGCGGACCGGCGCAGCGCCACTCCGTTCCGGGCTGGCGGCCGCGCGAGGCTTTATGGGCAAATCAACGTGCAATTTCGGCAGGAGCGGCGAAAAGAAATGGCCGGACTGCGATGGCCACCCGTTCAATGGGTGACGAGCTGCGGAGGCATCGACGAGTCGATGTGAGAGAAGCGTACCTGTTGGGTGCCCGCGTGATCTTGTATAAAACAACGATTCGATGGACGAATCGCGGGCGACCGTCGAACACCGGGGGCAGTGGTTGAATTCGAATCAGGGAGCGGGGGGCGTAGCGTGTCGACGCATATCGAGCGAGTACCCGCGCGCCGACAACAACGTTTGCATATATCTGGTGCTATCGGTTCCGCTGCGCCCACTCTTTTGGCCCGCACCCTTCGAAACGCGAGAACACGCGCGAAAAATGACTTTGGTCGAAAAATCCGCAGTCCGATGCGATGCTGGCCAGGTTCGCATCGGTTTCCCGCAGCAGCGATTTTGCGCGCTCGATACGGCGCTTGAGTAGCCACTGATGGGGTGTGCTGCCGGTGGAATGCTTGAAGGCTTCGCCGAAGTAGCTGGTGGAGAGATTACATTCGCGCGCGAGATCGGCAATCGACGGATTGTCGTGCAGGTGGGACGCGAAATAATCCTCGATGCGCCGCATCTGCCACGGAGCCAGTCCGGAGCGGCGTGGACGGAGCGCCGGAGCGGCTCGGCCATATCGTGTGACGACGTGTTCGCAAAACGCCAGGGCGAGGTAATCGATGAACAGCGCACTCGTCAGGTTGGGCTGCTGCAGGACTGCCTGCAGCGTATGCGAAAGACTGAACAGCACCGGGTCGCTGGCGCCGAGATGCGGCTGCACGAGTCCACCTATGCGCCGGCGCCGCTTTTGATCGGTGAATTCCTCGATCGCGCCTTGGGCCAGATAGAGCCGCATGGTATCGAACGGCATGTCGAGACGGCGCGTCGGGCTCGAACGCAGGTCGAGCAGATAGCAACTGCCGGGACTGCACGATGCGGAAGCGTCGAGGTTGCCGCTTGAATAACGGAGGCCGGGATCGGGGCCCAGTATCAGCGGCATCTGAAAGACAAAGGCCTCCTCCGGTTGCGGCGTGAGCGAGCGCCCCGGTTGAGGCCGGGGGTTGGTTAACCGTGTGAACGAGATCGGTTGCCCCTGGGAGAAAACGCCGGCCCGCACCGTGGGTGCATCGCGAAGTAGAAACCGTTTGGCGAGGGTGTCGTCTGCAACCGGTTGCCCGAACTCGACAGAATCCTTATCGTTCATTCATCGCGCCCTGGAGTGCGCCCGTACGGGTGTTGTGTGCCTATGCCCGACGGCGGGTTCAAACGAAATCAGACCCAAATTTAGCCCAATTCGATGTCGGTCGCGCGATGGGGGACGTGTCGCGCGAGACGCTGTCCGATTGCGGGCGCGACGCGCACGGCAATGGTGCGGTTCGCGCTTGCGCGAACCCGGAATGCGCGCGGGCTTCGTTGCGCGCCAATGCAGGGCGGCTACGTCAGCGCGACGTCAACGACGTCTGCCCAACGTGCGATGCCGGATCCCAGCCGCCGCCGAGCGCCTTGAACGTCGAGATCGCTGCACGTGCGGATTCCGTCTGTGCTTGTGCGCGCGCGTCGGCGGCCTGGAGCAGGGTCTCGTTGGCGTGCAATACGTCGATGAAACTCGCTGCACCGCTGCGGTACGCGGTCATCGAGGCATCCTTGGCGCGGGAAAACGACGACTCGGCGTTCGACAGCGTGGCAGCCTGCGCCTCTCGATTCACCAATGCCGAGAGCGCGTTCTCGACGTCCTCGGAGGCGCGGAGGACGGCCTGCCGATACGCCGCTAGCGCTTGCGCGTCGGCGCCTTTCGCCGCGTCGACATCGGCGCCGATGCGCGCGAAATCGAACAGGCGCCAGCGCAGCCCAACGAGGCCGGCCGCCTGGTTGGCGCCGCCCGAGAACAACGTACCGGCAGCGGCGGAGGTTGCGCTGCCGAGGAAGGCATTCAGCGAGACCGTTGGGTAGTACTCGCCGATCGCAGCGCCAATGCGCGCATTGGCGGCGGCGAGGTGACGTTCGGCCGCGATCAGATCGGGACGTCTTTGCAGCAGATCGGCTGGCGTGCCCATTTCCGCGAGCGACGGCGCAACGGGGATCACGGATGGCGGGCTCAGCTCTGCCCGGTGCGTGCCGGGAGGGGTGCCGAGCATCACATCGAGGGCGTTCGACGCTGCATCGAGCGCCGCGAGGAGGACGGGCACGCCGGCCTGAACCTGGTCGAGCGCACCTTGCGCCTGCTGAACCTGATAGTCGGCCGCCGCACCCTTCGAATACAGGAGTTTCACGTCTGCGAGAAGCGCCTGCTGCGTCTGCACCTGCCGGGTCGCGATATCCAGACGGGCCTGGAGCCCCCGGATCGTGACGTAGATATCCGCGGTCTGGGCCGCGACGGCAAGTCGGGTGGCGACCGCGGCCGCCTGCGTCGCCGAGTAATCGGCGAGCGCGGCTTCACGCCGACGGCGCAGACCACCAAAAATGTCGATCTCCCAGCCGGCCTCCAGATTGGTTTCGTACTCGGTGCCCCAGCGCTCGTAACCCGGCGTGGCATTGAGCAATTGCCCCAACGGCGTGTCGACGGACTGATAGGCGCGTGCGGCCGACGCGGAAACCGAGGCCGACGGGAGGAGCGCCGCGTTGGCCGTGCCGAGGCGCGCGCGCGCCTGAGTGATCTGCGCGACGGCCTGGGCCAGATCCAGGTTCTGGTCCAGCGCCAGCGAAACGTAATGCGTGAGCAGCGGGTCGTTGAAGCTTTCCCACCATGCGGACAGATCGGCAACCGGAGCCTTTGCCGGGCGGGCGGGCGGCTGGCTCATATAGTGCTGCGCCAGCGGCGCATCCGGACGGTGGTAGTCGGGACCCACGGCGCACGCCGAAAGGGCGGCGACGCTAGCCAGGAGAACAAGGGGACGGTGCAAGGGCATGATCATCTCGGGAGCGGCAACGGGAGAGCGGATGGCGTGACCAATATACAATATGGTCACAAGTTGTCAACTGACGAGTGAGGGACTAAGCTTGAGGCATGAACAAACCGACTCCCTCCGCCTCCCCATCCCGTGGCCCCTCGGACCACGAAGTTCGCGCCCAGATCGTCGACGCCGCAACGGAATACTTCAGCCGCTACGGCTACGAAAAGACCACCGTTTCCGACCTCGCGAAGGAAATCGGGTTTTCAAAAGCCTATATTTACAAATTCTTCGACTCCAAACAGGCGATCGGTCAAGTCATCTGCGCTAATCGCCTCGCCGCGATGATCGCCGCAGTCAGAGAAAACATCGGCGGCGCGCACAGTGCGACTGAAAAATTTCGCTGCATGTTCAAGACCTTACTTGCATCTGGAAGCCAGCTCTTCTTCCAGGATCGCAAGCTCTACGATATTGCCGCCGTGTCAGCCGCATCGCCCTGGCCATCCGTCCAGGGTTATGAGGACGAGATCCGCCAACTCATCACCGATATCCTGCGGCTCGGACGCGAAACCGGCGAATTCGAACGCAAGACGCCGCAAGACGAGGCGGTGAACGCGATCTTTCTGGTGATGAAGCCTTATTTCAATCCCTTGCTGCTCCAGTACAACCTCGAGGGTGCGGAAGAGGCGACGGCCCACCTTGCGAGCCTGGTACTCAGAAGTCTTGCTCCGTGAATCCTCGCGTGACTATTGACTGAATTGGTCACGGGTATCAGAATGAGTGCTCCTGTTCTTTGCGAGAGGGGACCTCATGTTCCGGCGCCATCATTTTGTCTATACATTGGGCGTGGCTTCGCTCGCGCTCGCGGCATGCGGCGAGCATCCGGCTGCTGATCCGCGTACCGAGGCGCCGCTTGTGCGTACAAGCGCCGTTCACGGCGCGGCGGGGGCGAGCCGTTCGTTTTCGGGTGTCGTGGGCGCTCGCGTTCAGAGCGATCTCGGTTTCCGGGTCCAGGGCAAGGTCATCGAGCGCCTGGTCGACGCGGGCCAAACGGTCAAGCGCGGCCAGCCCCTGATGCGCATCGATCCGATCGATCTGGGACTGCAGGCCCGTGCGCAGCAGAAACTCGTGGATGCTGCGCAGGCGCGCGCGACGCAGACCGCCGCCGACGAGGCGCGGTATCGGGATCTCGTCGCAGCAGGCGCGGTCTCAGCGTCGACCTATGACCAGCTCAAGGCGGCCGCGGACTCCGCCAAGGCCCAGCTCGTCGCCGCGCAGGCGCAGGCAGTGCTCGCCAACAACGCTTCCGGATACGCCGTCGTCATGGCGGACGCCGACGGCGTCGTGGTCGAGACGCTGGCGGAGCCGGGCCAGGTAGTCGCGCCCGGACAAATCGTCGTGCGGCTCGCGCATGCCGGCCCCCGCGAGGCCGTCGTCCAGCTTCCCGAGACGCTGCGGCCCGCATCCGGCTCGATTGCCGAAGCAACGCTTTACGGCGCGGACCAGAAGCCTGTTCCCGCCGTCCTGCGCCAGCTTTCCGACTCCGCCGATCGGCTGACACGGACCTACGAGGCGAGGTACGTCCTCGAGGGCGCGTTGTCGAATGCACCGCTGGGTGCGACCGTGACCCTCGATCTCGCCGGCGATGCCGGCCAGGCACCTGCCGCCATGGTGGTACCGGTCGGCGCCGTGTTCGATTCGGGCACGGGCACCGGAGTCTGGACCGTCGACCGATCCCAGTCTCGGGTGACCTGGCGCAAGGTGCGTGTCACCGCATTGAGCGACGACAGTGCGACGGTGACAGGCGATCTTCGCGAAGGCGACCAGGTCGTCGCGCTCGGTGCCCAGTTGTTGCACGACGGAGAGCGCGTGCGTCTCGCCAACGACAAGATGGTCGCCGCATCCGTCTCCGCGCAAGGAGCGACCCAATGAGCGGCTTCAATTTATCGGCTCTTGCGGTGCGGGAGCGCTCGGTCACGCTGTTTCTGATCGTCCTGATCTCGATCGCCGGCGTGATTGCCTTCCTGAAGCTGGGGCGGGCCGAAGATCCGCCATTTACCGTCAAGTCGATGACGGTCATTACGGCATGGCCCGGCGCGACCGCGCAGGAAATGCAGGACCAGGTGGCCGAGCCGCTCGAAAAGCGCATGCAGGAACTGCGCTGGTACGACCGGACCGAGACCTATACGCGTCCGGGGCTGGCCTTCACCACTGTGACCTTGCTCGACAGTACGCCGCCCGCGGACGTGCCCGAGGAGTTCTATCAGGCGCGCAAGAAGCTGCATGATGAAGCGGGCAACCTGCCACCCGGCGTGATCGGCCCGCTCGTCAATGATGAGTATTCCGACGTAACGTTCGCGCTGTTCGCGCTCAAGGCGAAAGGTGAGCCGCAACGATCGCTGGTGCGCGACGCCGAGGGATTGCGCCAGCGGCTCCTTCATGTGCCGGGCGTCAAGAAGGTGAACATCATCGGCGAGCAGGCGGAACGGATCTATGTCTCGTTTTCGCACGACCGGCTCGCGACGCTCGGCGTGACGCCTCAGGAGATCTTTGCCGCGTTGAACAGCCAGAACGTTCTGACGCCGGCCGGTTCGATCGATACGGCGGGAGCGCAGGTCTTCATTCGTATCGAAGGCGCCTTCGACAAGCTGCAGACCATTCGCGACACGCCGATCGTCGTTCAGGGCCGCACACTGAAGCTCTCCGACGTGGCGACCGTCGAACGCGGTTACGAAGACCCGGCCACTTTCCAGATTCGCAACAACGGCGAGCCGGCGTTGCTCCTCGGCGTCGTGATGCGGGACGGCTGGAACGGGCTCAACCTCGGCAAGGCGCTCGACGCGGAAGTCGCAGCGATCAATGCCGGGATGCCGCTGGGCATGAGCGTCACGAAGGTGACCGACCAGGCCGTCAATATCCATTCGGCCGTCGACGAATTCATGGTCAAGTTCTTTGTCGCGCTGCTCGTGGTGATGGTCGTGAGCTTCGCGAGCATGGGATGGCGTGTCGGCATCGTCGTGTCGGCGGCGGTGCCGCTGACTCTCGCGGGCGTCTTCGTCGTGATGGCCACCACGGGCAAAAGCTTCGACCGCATCACGCTCGGTTCGCTGATTCTCGCGCTGGGCCTGCTCGTAGACGACGCGATCATCGCCATCGAAATGATGGTCGTGAAAATGGAGGAGGGCTATAACCGCGTCCAGGCGTCGGCTTACGCCTGGAGCCACACCGCCGCGCCGATGCTGTCGGGCACGCTGGTCACGGCTGTCGGCTTCATGCCGAATGGCTTCGCGCGCTCGACGGCTGGCGAATACACGAGCAACATGTTCTGGATCGTCGGCATCGCATTGATCACCTCGTGGGTCGTGGCCGTCGTCTTCACACCGTACCTCGGCGTCAAGCTGTTGCCCGATATTGCCGTGGTTGAAGGCGGTCACGGTGCCATCTACAACACGCCGAACTACCAGCGTTTTCGCGCGTTCCTGGGACGTGTGATCCGGCGAAAGTGGCTAGTCGCGGGGCTCGTGGTGGGCTTGTTCGTGATCGCCGTGATGGGCATGGGGCTGGTGAAAAAGCAGTTTTTCCCGACCTCAGATCGCCCTGAAGTGCTCGTGGAAGTGCAAATGCCGTATGGCACATCGATCGAACAAACCTCTGCGGCGACGGAGAGGGTCGAGGCGTGGCTCGCGAAGCAGTCGGAAGCGAAGATCGTGACGTCGTACATCGGACAGGGGGCGCCGCGCTTCTATCTGGCGATGTCGCCGGAATTGCCCGATTCGTCTTTCGCGAAGATGGTGATCCGCACGAATGACGAGAAGCAGCGTGAGGCGCTCAAATTCCGTCTGCGCAAAGCCATCGCCGAAGGGCTGGTGCCCGGGGCGCAGGTTCGCGTCACCCAACTGGTGTTCGGCCCTTACTCGCCTTACCCCGTTGCGTTCAGAGTCATGGGCCCGGACGCCCGGACGCTGCGCACCATCGCCGCGCAGGTCGAACGGACCATGAATGGCAACCCGATGATGCGAACGGTGAACGCCGACTGGGGCCCGCGAGTGCCCACGGTGCATTTCACGCTCGATCAAAATCGGCTTGGTGCGTTTGGGTTGACGTCGAGTTCCGTCGCGCAGCAACTGCAATTCCTGCTGACAGGCATTCCCGTCACGCACGTGCGCGAGGACATTCGCTCGGTGGAACTCGTCGCGAGATCGGCGGGCGAGATACGGCTCGATCCGCAGCGTATCGACGGATTTACGCTGATCGGTTCGGCGGGGCAGCGCGTACCGCTCTCGCAGATCGGCAAGGTCGACATCCGCATGGAAGATCCGATTCTTCGCCGTCGCGATCGCACGCCGACGATCACAGTGCGCGGCGATATTGCGGAAGGACTGCAGCCGCCCGATGTGTCGACGGCAATGCTCGCGCAACTCCAGCCGATTATTGCGAAGTTGCCCGACGGTTATCGGATCGAGGAAGCCGGTTCCATCGAGGAAGCCAACAAGGCCACGAAGGCGCTCGCGCCGCTGTTTCCCATCATGATTGCGCTGACGCTGCTCATCATCATTTTCCAGACGCGCTCGATTGCCGCGACCATGATGGTGTTCGCGACGAGTCCGCTGGGTCTGATTGGCGTCGTGCCGACGCTTCTGCTGTTCAACCAGCCCTTCGGGATCAATGCGCTGGTGGGGCTCATCGCTCTCTCGGGCATTCTAATGCGCAACACGCTCATTCTGATCGGCCAGATCGAGCAGAACGCGCACGCAGGCATGACGCCCTTCGACGCGGTGGTGGAAGCCACGATCCAGCGGTCCAGGCCCGTGATTCTGACCGCGCTCGCAGCGATGCTGGCCTTCATTCCGTTGACGCATTCCGTGTTCTGGGGCACGTTGGCTTATACGCTGATCGGCGGGACTTTTGCCGGAACGATTCTGACGCTGGTGTTTCTGCCCGCGATGTATTCGATCTGGTTCAAGATCCGACCAGGGGCAGTGGAAAGCCATTCCGCGCTCGAACCCAACGCCAGCGCGATTATGTAGACATGTTCGCACCCGGGCGATGCGGGTTTCGCCCGGGACCTCTGTCGATGTGGACTGGCAATGAGCCGTTTGGTCCCGAAATGGAAGTCGTGCGGTGAATACAGGTCAGTTTTCTGAAGTCATTTAGACGACTGCAGGTCTGACCGGAAATTCAAATCGACGTTCGGCTGAAGTACTCAAAGATTACTGTCAGGCGCGGGCGATGTCGCTCCCCGATGAGCGGCCGTTCGTCCCACTTTTGCCAAATGACCGCTTCCGAGGTGGAGCGGACGTGTAAATGTCCGTCGGAGCGCGATGGCGAATGGCCAGTCATGGCCGAGGCCGTGTAGAAACGCGTTCGGTCACATAGGCTGAAGCAACTCGTGCTGATGAGAGGCTTCAGACTTTGTCCGACCTCGATGGCCAGGCATTCCCGCGTGTAGTTGTCGACAACGGGCAGAGCCCGAAGGCGTCTCCCGTCGAGGAGTGCGTCTGCAACTAATGGTATGGTCCACCCGCTTCTTCTATCGTAGTGGCGCTACCACCCATGGAGGCTGCCATGAACTCGGTCACGTTAGGAATCGATCTCGGCAAGCGCTGGTTCCACGTCGTCGGCTGCGACGCTGCTGGCAAAGTCGTGCTGCGCGAGAAGTTGGGGCGTCATCAACTCCTGCAGCTTATGGCACAACATCCACCGTGCCTTGTCGGCATCGAAACATGCTGTGGCTCGCAGTATCTGGCCCGCAAATTTCAGGGCTTCGGGCACGACGTCAAACTTCTGCCAGCACAGTACGTCAAGCCGTTCGTCAAATCGCAGAAGAACGACTTTAACGACGCTCAGGCTATTGCCGAAGCTGTCCGACTTCCGACGATGCGGTTTGTGCCGCTCAAGTCAGAGGAACAGATGGATGTCCAGGCGCTGCATCGCGCCCGCGAACGCATGCTCCAGCAACGCCTGGCCTTGACCAACCAGATTCGCGGACTGCTGCTGGATCGCGGCATCGAGATTGCACAGGGGTTCTATGCGCTTCGCACCGTGTTGCCCGCTCTGCTCGAGAAGGAAGACTCCGGCTTAACTTCCATGATGCGCGATCTTGGACGCATGCTGCTCGACATGTGGAACCGCACGGAAACAACCATTGAACAGATGAACGACCGGCTCAAATGTCTCTCACGTGAGAGTGACCTTTGCCGACGCCTTCAAACGATTCCAGGTGTCGGTGTCTTGCTGTCGACCGCCATCGTCTCCGCAGTCGGCAATGCATCAACGTTCCGGCGGGCACGCGATCTCGCCGCCTGGGTAGGGCTGGTGCCACAGCAGCATACAACCGGCGGCAAGCCACGTTTGCTAGGTATTACAAAGAGGGGAAACAGTTATCTGCGTCGCCTGTTCGTGCAGGGCGCCCGCGCGCTATGGGTATGGAAAGACAAGCATCCCAACGATCCGATCCAGCACTGGCTAATCCAACTTGCCGAACGCCGGCATGCGCACATTGCGGTCTGCGCTCTGGCAAACAAACTCGTACGCATTACATGGGCTGTCATGCGAAGCGGCGCGGAGTTTAACCTGCACCATCACACCTGAGGCATACCAGACGGATCGCTACCCTTGATGCAACGTCCTTCCGCAGCTCGCGCAGCCAATCAGCATGGCGCAAACGACCATCCGTCGCTTCCCCAAACCCGTCTGGACTTCCGGCAGACATCATGCCGCGCCACTAATTGGGACGGAAGCGTGCGACTACATCATGCAGGCCAGATCCGGCTTCGATTGGATCGCTATAGGCCGGATAGATAAACGCGAGTCGTCTATCGCCACCAGTCTGCGCTTGCGGTTTGCGGGTGGACCATAGAGAAATCCATGCTCCAGATTTCGTTGATCGCGGTCACGATGTGCTTGGGCTGTCTCAGCCGAGCCCGTTTGTTACGTCGCGGCCGCTTGTGCCGCAGTGACAGGCCCTCCGCACGATACAACCCGTAGACGCGCTTGCAATTGTCTCGCCAGCCTTCCCGTTGCAGGATCATGTGAACGCGCCGATACCCGTAGTGCACGCGCATAGCGGTGATCTCCTTGATACGCACGAGCAGCGCCGATGAATCACGCGCAACCGACTGATACCGATACAGCGAGCGAGACATGCTAAACAACGCGCAGGTCTTGGTCAGACTCGTTCGATTGCGATCACGCAATTTATCGATAGCGCTCGCCTTGCAAAGCCGGGGCGGACCATACATTTTTTGCGAGTAGGTCCATGCCCTTGTCCAGGCTCAGATCCGCCACGAGCCGCTTCAGCTTCGCGTTCTCCTCTTCGAGCTCGCGCAAGCGGCGCAACTCAGAAGGCCCCAACCCTCCGAATTTCTTCTTCCAGTTGTAGAAAGTCGCCTCGCTGATTCCGAGCTTGCGACAGACCTCTTCGTCGAGCTGCCGTTCTGAACGACGTTCGCACGCGTTTCGCCGACGCATCCGATACGTAGGGAGACAGGCCTCGTGCCGCGTCGATCGGTCGAGCGGTCGAGCGTGACACCACCCGTTGACAACACAACGAACCGTTCGGGGCTTGCGTTCCGTTCGGCTTTTCATGGCGCCGGAGCAATTTGGAGGAAAGGGATGTCGGGCTATCGCGAATTGAAGGCGCAAGCCGATGAACTGATGAAACGTGCCGAGGAAGCGCGACAGGCTGAACTCGAGACCGTGCTGCAGGAGGTCCGTACCCGTGTCGCCGAATATGGGTTGACCCCGAGACAGATATTCGGCCGTCAGGGCAGTGCCGCAAGGGCGGCGCGAAAAACGGCTGCCGTCGCGCCGAAGTACCGCGATCCGAACACCGGGGCGACGTGGTCCGGCCGGGGACGCGAGCCGGCATGGATCAAGGGGAAGCGCCGCGAGCGCTTCCTGATCGAACGCCAGGAGGGTTGAACGCGACATCGCGCGATGCCCATAAAATGGAGGCGTCCGCCGACCCGTGCTTCGCCAGGACCCTGGCGACGAGCGGGCCGGCTTACCCGCGACCTCCAAGGCCACTATGGAAATCAAATGGATCGAGGATTTCCTCGCGCTCGCGCAATACCAGAGCTTTTCCCGCGCGGCTGAATTTCGCAACGTCACGCAGTCGGGCTTCAGCCGCCGCATCCAGTCGCTCGAACAGTGGATCGGCTCCGAGCTGATCGACCGCAGCAGCTTTCCGCCGGTGCTGACGCCGGCAGGGCGCCTGTTCCGCGAAACGGCCGAGGACGTCATCAGCCGCCTGTACGATACCCGCGCGATCATCCGCACCGAGCAGCGGATCGCCGGCAAGAGCCTGCAGATCGCCGCGGGCCACACGATCGCGCTGAGTTTCCTGCCGGCCTGGCTCAAGGCGCTCGCCCCGCATTTCGGCGAAGTGCGGGCGCGTGTCATTCCGACGAACGTCCACGACTCGATCCTGATGCTCGTCAACGGCAACTGCGAGCTGATGTTTGCGTATCACCATCCCGAGCTGCCGCTCCATCTCGACCCGGCGAAGTACGAGCACCTGACAGTGGGCCTCGACACGCTGATGCCGGCGTGCCGGCCGAACCGTCGATCGGCGCCCGCGTTTCGCCTGCCCGGAACGAAGCAGAATCCGCTGCCGCTGATTACCTACACGGAAACCAGCTACTTCGGCCGCTGTCTCGCGCTGCTGCTCGGCCGCGCACCGGATGCGCCGGCCTTGCAGCTGCATTACGAATCCGACATGGCCGAAGTGCTCAAGAAGCTCGTGATGGAAGGCGAGGGCGTCGCGTGGCTGCCCCGGAGCGCGATCGCCGCCGAACTGGCGGCCGGCGACCTCGTGCCGGCCGGCCCGGCGGCGTGGAACCTGGAAGTCGAGCTGCGCGTGTATCGCGACGTGTCCAATCGCAGCGAATTCCTGGACTCCCTCTGGCAGCATCTGCGCGCGGCGCCTGCCCGGCTCGGCTGAATCAGGGTTTTCCCGCGTTATGCGACGCTCGCATACCGCCATGTTGCACTGGCATCACGATTTTTTCGGCCGTTCCTACCATTCGTTCCAACGGCACATGCGACGCGTGACCTGCGTCGCGCGGCCTTCTTCGCAGCGCGCTCGCCGCCTTCCGGCGGCCGAGTGCCACCCAAGGACGAATGGACATGAAAAATCGCCTCACCTTAAGCATCGCAGTCGGCATGATCCTCGGTGTCATCGCCGGTTATGCGTGCCACGCCAACATCACCGACCCGGCCACGCTCAAGACGATCGCCGGCTACTTCTCGATCGTCACCGACATCTTCCTGCGCCTGATCAAGATGATCATCGCGCCGCTGGTGTTCGTGACGCTCGTGTCCGGCCTGGCCGGCATGGACAGCGGCGAGGATGTCGGCCGCATCGGCCTGCGCTCGATCGGCTGGTTCATCTGCGCGTCGCTGATTTCGTTGATTCTCGGCCTCGTGATGGCCAATGCGCTGCAGCCGGGCGCCGGTCTCAACCTCACGGAGACCGCCGGCGAGGTCAACACCGGACTGAACACTGCCGCGCTGAACGCCCGGGACGTGATCACGCATGCGTTCCCGACCAGCCTGCTCGACGCGATGGCGCGCAACGACATCCTGCAGATCCTGGTGTTCTCGGTCTTTCTCGGCGTTGCGCTGAGCGCGTTGAAGCGTGACCAGCGCGTCGGCGCCGTGATCCAGGCGATCGACGGGATGGTGCCGGTGATGCTGCGCCTGACGAACTACGTGATGCGCGCGGCACCGCTCGGCGTGTTCGGTGCGATCGCGTCGTCGGTCACGCTGCGCGGGCTCGACGTGATCTACACGTACGGGAAGCTGATCGGCGCGTTCTATCTCGGCTTGCTGGTGCTCTGGGCGATCCTGATCGGCGTCGGCTACGTGTTTCTCGGGCGGCGCGTCTGGCGCCTGCTGAAGGTCGTGCGCGAGCCCGCGCTGATCGCCTTCTCGACCGCCAGCAGCGAGGCCGCCTATCCGCGCCTGACCGAGCAGCTCGAGCAGTTCGGCGTCGACAAGAAGGTGGTGGGCTTCACGCTGCCGCTGGGTTACGCGTTCAACCTCGACGGATCGATGATGTATCAGGCGTTCGCGGCCATCTTCATCGCGCAGGCGTTCGGCGTGCACATGCCGCTGTCGGAGCAGGTGTTCATGCTGCTGGTGCTGATGTTGAGCAGCAAGGGCATGGCGAGCGTGCCGCGCGGCTCGGTGGTCGTGGTCGCGGCGGTCGCGCCGATGTTCCATCTGCCGGTGGCCGGCGTCGCGATGGTGCTCGCGATCGACCAGATCCTCGACATGGGCCGCACGATGACGAACGTGATCGGCAACAGCGTGGCGACGGCGGTGATCGCGAAGTGGGAGAGCCGGCGCGCCGCGCAGTCGCAGGGTGCCGTATTCGACCAGCCGGAGCTGAACGCATGATGTGCACGGATAGCGTGAATGCCCGGCGGAAATTCGGCGTGGTCGGCGGCCTGGGGCCGCTGGGCAGTGCCGACGTGTTCTTCAAGATGGTGAAGGCGACGCCGGCGTCGTCCGACGAGGAACATGCCGAGATGATCTTCGAGCAATACCCGTTCAAGGGCTCGGGGTCGGGCAGCGCGGCGACCATCGAGCGCAAGCTGTACGTGTTCGACATGATCCGGCAGTTCGAGAAGCGCGGCGTGACGACGGTCGTGCTGCCATGTTTCCTGAGCCACACGTTCATCGACGAATTGAAGGCGAATACGCACCTGCCGATCGTGGACATCGTCGAAGCCGTTCGCTACCACGTGCGGCGCAAGTACCCGGACGCGACGCACATTGGCGTGCTGGCTTCCGACTACGTGCGGGACAAGCGACTCATCGAGACGTATTTCCCGTCACCGCAGTTCGACGTCGTTCATCCGCGGACGCATGACGGGATCGATCTCGTGACGGAAGCCATCTACGGTGCCGACGGCATCAAGCGCGGCAATCTGTGCGGCCGGCCGGTCGAACTGCTGCGCCGCGCATGCGAGGACCTGATCGATCAGGGCGTGCAGGTGATCGTCCCCGGCCTGACCGAGATCGCGCTGGTCGCGGGCGAAATCGGCCCGCTGCGCGTGCCGGTCGTGGATTCGAACCTCGCATATGCGCAGTACGCGGTGACCGGGCACGCCGGCTCACGCGCGGCGCCGTTCAAGGTCGGCGTGGTCGGCGGCGTCGGGCCGGCCGCGACGGTCGATTTCCTGGACAAGATCGTGCGCAACACGCCGGCGTCGCGTGATCAGGAACACATCAAGCTGCTGGTCGAACAGAACCCGCAGATTCCCGACCGGACCGAGAACCTGATCGGCACCGGCGCGGACCCGACGATCTCGTTGTACGCGACCTGCAAGAAGCTCGAGGACGGCGATGCCGACGTCATCGCGATTCCGTGCAACACCGCGCATGCGTTCGTCGAGCGGATCCAGCCGTACCTCGGCATTCCGATCGTCAACATGTTGACCGTCACGGTCGCCTACCTGCGCGACACCTATCCGGCGCTGCGGGAGGTCGGGGTGCTCGCGACGTCCGGCACGATCGAAAGCGGGGTCTACCGGAAGGCGCTGGAGTCGCAAGGGCTTCGGCAAGTCGCGCCGGGGCCGGCATTGCAGGCGCGCGTGATGGCAGCGATCTACGGGAAGCGGGGCGTCAAGGCCGGCTTCACGTCCGGACAGTGCGAGGAAGATATCGGGGCGGCCATCGAGGCGATGATTGCCGAGGGCGTGAGCGTAATCGTGCTCGGCTGTACGGAACTGCCGCTCCTGCTTCCTGGCGGTGAATATGTTGCGCGGAACGGGAGGCGCGCGACGCTCGTCGATCCAACTGATGTACTGGCCCGCACGTGTATTGCGTATGCGATGGCGGGCGGCGGGTGAGCCGCGGTTTGCCCCGCAGAAGTCGACGGCGCACGCCGCTCGGCCTGCTCGTGGAAAACTGTATGAATATACAGTATAGTATCCGTCGAACTCGAGCGGCGCGGGCATGACCCGTGCGGCACGTGCGCCGCGCCTGCGGGCATCCGCCGCAGCGTTCCGGCACCGTGAATTCCGGCTAACTCATCCAGACGGGCAGGCAAATTGTCATCCAGCAATCTGATCCGCATTCGCGGAGCACGTCAGCACAACCTCAAGAACCTCGATCTCGACCTGCGCACCGGCGAAATGACGGTCGTCACCGGCCCGTCGGGCTCCGGCAAGTCGAGCCTCGTGTTCGACACGCTGTACGCGGAAGGCCAGCGGCGCTACGTCGAAACCTTCAGCGCGTATGCGCGGCAGTTCCTCGACCGGATGGACCGCCCGCAGGTCGAGCGCGTCGACGGCGTGCCGCCCGCGATCGCGATCGACCAGACCAACCCGGTCCGCAGTTCGCGCTCGACCGTCGGCACGATGACCGAGCTCAACGATCACCTGAAGCTGTTGTACGCGCGCGCGGCCGAGCTGTTCGACCGCCAGACCGCGCGGCAGGTGCGGCATGACACGCCCGAGACGATCTACGCGGAACTCGTCGAGCGCACGCGCGCCGACGACCCGCGTGTCGTCGTCACGTTCCCGGTCGAGCTGCCGGAAAGCGCGTCCGAAGAAGAAGTCACGCAGTGGCTGTCCGCGAGCGGCTACACGCGCGTGCAGGCGCAGCGTGAAGTCGCGTCGCCCACGGGCCCGCGCAAGCTGCTCGACGTGGTGGCCGACCGCTTCCGCGTGCAGCAGGCCGACAAGGTGCGCGTGGTCGAGGCGATCGAGGCGTCGCTGAAGCGCGGCGGCGGCCGCGTGAACGTCTACGTGCTCGCGCCGGAAGCGGAAAACGCGCTGGCCGAGCCGCAGGTGTGGCGTTTCTCCACCGGGCTGCACGACCCTGACAGCGACCTGCGCTACGCGGAGCCGCAGGCGGCGCTGTTCTCGTTCAACTCGGCCTACGGCGCATGCGAGACCTGCCGCGGCTTCGGGCGCGTGATCGGCGTCGATCTCGGCCTCGTGATCCCCGACGCGCGCAAGACGCTGCGCGGCGGCGCGATCAAGCCGATGCAGACGCCCGCCTGGAAGGAGTGCCAGGACGACCTGATGCGCTACGCGGCGAAGGCGGACATCCGCCGCGACACGCCGTGGTCCGACCTGGCCGACGCCGAGCGCGACTGGGTGATCAACGGCTCGCCGGACTGGAACGGCAAGTGGCAGAGCCAGTGGTACGGCGTGAAACGCTTCTTCGGCTATCTCGAATCGAAAGCGTACAAGATGCATATCCGCGTGCTGCTGTCGAAGTACCGCAGCTACACGCCGTGCGAGGTCTGCGGCGGCGCGCGCCTGAAGACGGAATCGCTGCAGTGGCGGCTCGGCTCGAAGGCGAACGCCGATACGGTGCTGGCGCCCGCGAATCGCTTCATGCCGCGCGGCGTCGACTGGACGCGCGCGCAGCTCGAGGCGCTGCCGGGCCTGACGGTGCATGACCTGATGCTGCTGCCGATCGAGCGCATTCGCCGCTTCTTCGACGAGATCACGCTGCCGAGCGCGCTGCTCGACGATGCATTGAAGCTGCTGCTGGCCGAGGTGCGCACGCGCCTCAAATACCTGTGCGACGTGGGGCTCGGCTACCTGACGCTCGACCGGCAGAGCCGCACGCTGTCCGGCGGCGAGGTGCAGCGGATCAACCTGACCACGGCGCTCGGCACGTCGCTGACCAAAACGCTGTTCGTGCTCGACGAGCCGAGCATCGGCCTGCATCCGCGCGACCTCACGCGGATCGTCGAGGCGATGCAGCGGCTGCGCGACGCGGGCAATACGCTGGTCGTCGTCGAGCACGATCCGTCGGTGATGCTCGCGGCAGACCGGCTGATCGACATGGGGCCGGGTCCCGGCGAGCGCGGCGGCACGATCGTCTACGACGGCACGCCGGGCGACATCCGTTCCGCGCACACGCTGACGGGCGAATATCTCGGCGGCCGCAAGCACGTTGCGCATGCGTCGAACTGGGCGCGCCGCCCGGTGGACGCGAACACGCCGCGCATCGTGCTCGAAGGCGCGACCGAGCACAACCTGCGCGACGTGACGGTCGAGATTCCGCTGCAGCGGCTCGTGTGCGTGACGGGCGTGTCGGGTTCCGGCAAGTCGACGCTGCTGCAGGACGTGCTTTATCCGGCGATGGCGCGCCATCACGGCAAGGCGACCGAGTCGCCCGGCGCGTTCCGCAATCTCACGGGCGCCGATCAGGTCGGCGACGTCGTGTTCGTCGATCAATCGCCGATCGGCAAGACCACGCGCTCGAACCCGGCCAGCTACGTCGGCGCGTTCGACGAGATCCGCAAGCTGTTCGCGAAGGCGCCGCTCGCGCTGCAACGCGGCTACGGCGCCGGCACGTTCAGCTTCAACTCGGGCGACGGTCGTTGCCCGACCTGCGGCGGATCGGGCTTCGAGCACATCGAGATGCAGTTCCTGAGCGACGTCTATCTGCGCTGCCCGGATTGCGACGGCAGCCGCTACCGCGCCGAGATTCTCGAAGTGCGAATCGAACGCGACGGCCGCGCGCTGAACATCGCCGACGTGCTCGACCTGACCGTCAGCGAAGCGGCCGCGTTCTTCGCGGCGGATGCCGAGGTGCTGCGCGTGCTGCAGCCGATCGTCGACGTTGGCCTCGAATACGTGAAGCTCGGCCAGCCGGTGCCGACGCTGTCGGGCGGCGAAGCGCAGCGGCTGAAGCTGGCCGGCTTCCTCGCCGAATCGGCGGCCGCCGCGGGCGGGCGCCGGGTCGCGAGCGAGGAGGCGCGCATCGCGCGCGCGAAGCTGTTCATGTTTGACGAGCCGACCACCGGGCTGCACTTCGACGACATCGCGAAGCTGATGCAGGCGTTCGGCAAGCTGCTCGCGGCCGGACATTCGCTGATCGTGATCGAGCACAACCTCGACGTGATCCGCGCGGCCGACTGGCTGATCGATCTCGGCCCGGAAGGCGGCGACGGCGGCGGCCTCGTGCTGTGCGCGGGCACGCCCGACGACGTGAAGGCGTGCGCGCAATCGCACACCGGCGTCGCGCTGCTGCAGTACGACCGCGCGATGGATGGCGAAACCGCGCTCGCCGACGAAGGCGTGCCGCTGCAGGCCGTGCTGAACGCCGCCCGCGAGCGGCGCGCGATCGAGGGCGAGGACGTCGTGCGGATCGTCAACGCGCGCGAGCACAACCTGAAGGCACTCGACGTCGACATCCCGCACGGCAAGTTCAACGTGATCACCGGCGTGTCGGGGTCCGGCAAGTCAACGCTCGCGTTCGACATCCTGTTCCACGAAGGCCAGCGCCGCTACCTCGAATCGCTGAACGCGTATGCACGCTCGATCGTGCAGCCGGCCGGGCGGCCTGAAGTCGATGCGGTGTACGGCATTCCGCCGACGGTGGCGATCGAGCAGCGGCTGTCGCGTGGCGGCCGCAAGAGCACGGTCGCGACCACGTCCGAAGTCTGGCACTTCCTGCGGCTGCTGTACGTGAAGCTCGGCCTGCAGCATTGCATCCACGACGGCACGCCCGTCACGTCGCAAACCGTCGAATCGATCGCCGCGCAGCTGCTGCGCGACCATCGCGGCGAGCACGTCGGGCTGCTCGCGCCGCTCGTCGTCAACCGCAAGGGCGTCTATACCGACCTCGCGAAGTGGGCGAAGGCGCGCGGCAGCACGCATCTGCGCGTGGACGGCGAGTTCGTGACGGTCGATCCGTGGCCGAAGCTCGATCGCTTCCGCGAGCACACGATCGAATTGCCGGTGGCCGACATCGTCGTGTCGCCGGACGACGAGGCCGAGTTGCGGCGCGTGCTCGACGAGACGCTCGAGCTCGGCAAGGGCGTGATGCACCTGCTCGCGCCGCTCGACGGGCTGCACCACGCGATGCAGAACGATCATTCGACCGCGCGCGTCGGCGAGATCAAGGTGCTGTCGGTCAAGCGCGCGTGCCCGGTGTGCGGCACGAGCTACCCGGAACTCGATCCGCGGATGTTCTCGTACAACAGCAAGCACGGCTGGTGCACGACCTGCGTCGGCACCGGGGTCACGCTCACGCGCGAACAGCGCGCGGCATACGACGATACCGTGCTCGCCGGAGACGATCGCGGCCGCGAGCAGACTTTGCCGTCGGACGAGCAGGAACCGGAAGGCGTCGGCAACGAGCCGTGTCCGGATTGCGGCGGCACGCGCCTGAATCCGTCCGCGCGCGCGGTCACGTTCGACGCGCATCCGATCGTCGAGGTCGCGCAGTGGACGGTGTCCGATACGCGCCGCTGGATCGACGCGCTGGAACTGACCGGCCGCGACGCGCAGATCGCGCGCGACATCGTCAGCGAGATCGGCAGCCGCCTCGCGTTTCTCGAGGAAGTCGGGCTCGGCTACCTGAGCCTCGATCGTGCGGCGCCGAGCCTGTCGGGCGGCGAAGCGCAGCGCATCCGGCTCGCGGCGCAGCTCGGCAGCAACCTGCAGGGCGTGTGCTATGTGCTCGACGAGCCGACGATCGGCCTGCATCCGCGCGACAACCAGATCCTGCTGGACGCGCTGCGCAAGCTCGGCGACAAGGGCAACACGCTCGTCGTCGTCGAGCACGACGAGGACACGATTCGCCGCGCCGATCACATCATCGACGTGGGCCCGGGCGCCGGCAAGCGCGGCGGCACGCTGGTCGCCGAAGGGGCGGTCGCCGATCTGGCCGCACAGCCCGATTCGGTCACGGGCCGCCTGCTCGCGCACCCGATGACGCACCCGCTGCAACCGCGCCGTGCGGTGAGCCTCGCGGGCAAGAAGGGCGCACCGGCGGTGCCGGAGGGCTGGCTGACCGTGCACGGCGCGACGCTGCACAACCTGCATGACGTCACGGTCGGGATTCCGCTCGCGCGGCTCGTCGCGGTGACGGGCGTCAGCGGTTCGGGCAAGTCGACGCTCGCGCGCGATGTGCTGATGACGAACCTGCTCGATGCGGTCGGCCGCTCGGTGCTGTCGTCGCCGGCCACGCGGCGCGCGCGCAAGGCCGCGCAGCAGGATGCGCCGGCCACCAACCGCCGCTCGAGCGTGCTCGCGCGTAGCGCGCCGCGCCCGTCGCTGAACGTCACGCATGCGTGGCAAGGCTGCGAGTCGCTGAGCGGCTGGGAACAGATCGACCGCGTGCTCGAAGTCGACCAGACGCCGATCGGCAAGACGCCGCGCTCGTGCCCGGCTACCTACATCGGCGTGTGGGACACGATCCGCAAGCTGTTCGCCGATACGCTGGAAGCGCGCGCGCGCGGCTACACGGCGTCGCGTTTCTCGTTCAACACCGGCGACGGGCGGTGCCCGGCCTGCGAAGGGCAAGGCGTGCGCACGATCGGGATGAGCTTCCTGCCCGACGTGAAGGTGCCGTGCGACGTGTGTCACGGGCAGCGCTTCAATCCGGAGACGCTCGCGGTCACGTGGCGCGGCCGGAACATCGGCGACGTGCTGACGATGGAAATCGACGAAGCCGTGGAGTTCTTCGCGCCGATTTCGAACATCGCGCATCCGCTGCAGCTGATGAAGGACGTCGGCCTCGGCTATCTGACGCTCGGCCAGCCGTCGCCGACGCTGTCCGGCGGCGAGGCGCAGCGGATCAAGCTCGTCACGGAGCTCACGAAGGTGCGCGACGACATCACGCGGCGCGGCCAGAAGGCGCCGCATACGCTGTACGTGCTCGACGAGCCGACGGTTGGTCTGCATATGGCCGACGTCGCGAAACTGATCCGTGTGCTGCACCGGCTGGTCGACGGCGGGCATAGCGTCGTCGTGATCGAGCACGACCTCGACGTCATCGCGGAAGCCGACTGGATCATCGATCTCGGGCCGGAAGGCGGCGTGGGCGGCGGCACGATCGTCGCGGCGGCGCCGCCGGAAGGGCTCGCGCAGGTGAAGGCGAGCCATACCGGGCAGGCGCTCAAGCCCGTGCTGGCGCGAACGGCGACGGAAGACGATGAGGCGGCGCGGCAGGGAGAAGCGCGGGTCGGTTGAACGCGGTGCATCATGTGAGCGGCCCCGGTGTCTGATCAGGCACCGGGGCCGCTTTTACGTTCGTCCGTGCGGTCAGCCGCGCAATCTCATTCGCCCTTGACGCCGATCGTCTCGATGATGGTCTCGAGTTGCGGGCTCATCGGCAGGTTGAGGCTCATGCCCGACGGAAGCGGACGCAGGAACCAGCGCTTGTACTGACGCGTGATCTCGCCGTCGACGGCCAGTTCCTCGAACGTGCTCTTCACGACCTGCGCGAGTTGCGGATCGTCCTTGCGGAACATGATTCCGTACGGGTCGTATGACAGGAAATCGCCAACCACGTCGTACTGGCCACCCTTGCCCGCATTCTCGGCAATCAGGCCGTACAGCAGCACGTCGTCCGTCGCGAACGCATCGGCCTGACCATTCGCGACGAGCGCGAAGCCCTGCGCATGGTCCGGCACCACCTGCAGCTGGATCCCGAGCCTGAACCGCGCGTCCAGGTCGCGCAGCGCCTTCTCGTTGGTCGTGCCGGCCGTCACCGCGACCTTCTTGCCCGCGAGATCGCGGAACGAGCGAATCGGCGAGCCTCGCTTCACCATCACCTTCGTGCCGGCCACGAAGATGATCGGCGAGAACGCCACGCGCTTCTGGCGCTCCAGGTTGCTCGTCGTGGAGCCGCATTCCAGATCGACCGTGCCGTTGACCACCGCGTCGATGCGGTTGTCGGAAGTGACCGGCACCCAGCGGATCGTCAGGCTCCTGTTGACCGCATCCTCGATCGACGACACGAGCGCCTTGCAGAGCTCGATCGAATAACCGATCGGCTGTTTGCGCGCATTCAGGTACGAGAACGGGATCGACGCGTCGCGATAGCCGAGCGCGATCGTGCCGCTGCTGCGCACCTTCGCGAGCGTGCCGGTCAGTTGGGCCGGCGCGAACGGCTCGACGCGCGGCGTCGTGGACGGCGCATCTTCCGCGTGCGCGGCTGCGCCCGCGGCAAGCAGGCTTGCGAGCGCGAGCGCACGCCAGAATTGCTGCATCTTCATCGTCGGGCCTCCGTCAGACATCCGCCGGGTGCGCGATCGTCCCTTCCTGCTCCGCGTCGATGCGCGCCAGGTTGGCCTCGGCTTCCGCCTCGGACATGAGCTGGCCTTCCCACTTCGCGACCACTGCGCTGGCGATCGAGTTGCCGACCGCGTTGGTGGCCGAGCGGCCCATGTCGAGGAACGTGTCGACACCGAGGATCAGCAGCAGCCCGGCTTCCGGAAGCCCGAACTGGTGCAGCGTGGCGGCGATCACGACGAGCGATGCGCGCGGCACGCCGGCCATCCCCTTCGACGTCAGCATCAGGACCAGCAGCATCGTGATCTGCGTGCCGAGCGACAGGTGGATGTTGTACGCCTGCGCGATGAACAGCGCCGCGAAGGTGCAGTACATCATCGAGCCGTCGAGATTGAATGAATAGCCCATCGGCATCACGAAGCTCGAAATTTTGCGGCGCACGCCGAAACGGTCAAGCGCGTCGAGGATCTTCGGATACGCGGCTTCGGAGCTGGCGGTCGCGAACGACAGCATGAACGCTTCCCTGATCAGCACCAGCAGCTTGAATACGCGGCGGCCGAGGAACAGCAGCCCCGCACAGACGAGCAATGTCCAGAGCAGGAACAGGCTGACGTAGAAGTCGCCCATGAACACCGCGAACTTCAGCAACACCGACAGCCCGTTGACGGCGACGGTCGCGGCCATCGCGGCCAGCACCGCGAGCGGCGCGAGCTTCATCACGTAGCCGGTGATCTTGAGCATCACGTGCGACAGCTGGTCGATCGCGGCCACGAGGATCTTGCCGCGTTCGCCGAGCGCCGCGAGCGCCACGCCGAAGAACATCGAGAACACGACGATCTGCAGGATCTCGTTGTTGCTCATCGCCTCGGCGAACGATCTCGGCACCATGTGGCCGACGAAATCCTTGAGCGTGAACTTGGAGGTCGCGAGATTCGCCGATGCGCCGATGTCCGGCAGCGGCAGGCCGAGGTTGTCGCCGGGGCGAAGCAGGTTCGCCATGAACAGCCCGAGCAGCAGCGAGATCAGCGACGCGGTGACGAACCAGCCGATGGATTTCGCGAATACGCGCCCGACCGATGCCGCGTCGCCCATGTGCGCGATGCCGACGACCAGCGTGGAGAAGACGAGCGGCCCGATCACCATCTTGATCAGGCGCAGGAACACATCGGAGATGAGCGAGATGTATCCGGCGATCTCGGCGGTGGCCTTTTTGTCAGGAAAGCTCATGAAGATCATGTAGCCGATCAGGATGCCTGCCACCATCGCGATCAGGATCCAGACGGCTGCAGCATTTTTTTTCTGCATCGTGAGCCTCCCTTGCACCGGTTCCGCAACCGGGGATGGAAGGACGATACAGGACGCGAAAGACGATGAACAGTGCAACCGGGGGCGGGTTTGCGCGAGCGCCGCGTCGCGACCGATTGCCTCCCCGAAGATTGCACCGGTGGCGCTGCGATGCCCGGGGCCGGCGCAACCCGGTATCGGATTTGTGCGGAGCAGCACGCCGCCGGTTCGATGGTCGTTGAATCCCGACGGCGGTCTCGCCGTGGGGCACGCGCGCCGCGCCGGCTTCCGGCTGCGGGAGATGGGCCGCGCCGCGCACTTCGAATCGCTGTGCGGGTGAGCGCCGCCACTCATGCAGCGCACAACATTCGGAAGCAGACAGGTGCAACGCAGCGCAGCAGTGCCCGTCGAGGAATTTTTCCCGGCGCTGAAAGGCGTGCGGCGCAATAGGTTCGGGCTATGACCGGCAGAGCCGATCGACACTTGTCACCTGGCCTGGCGGGTTTCCGCGTGTAATGGCCTGCGAAGCCGCATGAGGCGGGCCGCGCATGACAAAGAGCGATCTTGCCGGCATCGGGACGGATGTGGGTCGCTCATGGTGACGCCGCACACGTTCATTGCCGGTCCACCGGAGCCGGTTCATTCATCAGTTCGACAACCCAGTCGATAAACACACGCAGTTTTGCGCTGACGTGACGGTTCGGCGGATACGCGATGTATAGCGGCATTGGATCGAGTTGCCAGTCCTCGAACAGCGTGACGAGTTCACCCCATGCCACGGGGGTTTTCGACATATAGCGTGGCAGCCACATGATGCCGAGGCCCGCCACACCGGCCGCGAGATAGGCATTGCCGTCGTCTACGGCAAGTGCGTAACGGCCTTGCACCTTGACCGTCTCGTCGCCGCGATGCATGTCGAGCGGATAGAGTCGGCCAGCGCGCCCCCATGAGAACCCGACGGTGCGGTGATGCGAGTTGTCGAGTTCCGCGGGATGCGAAGGCGTGCCCGCCAACGCGAGATATCCGGGCGACGCGAAGACACCGAGTGAAAGATCGGCCACCCGTCGGGCGACCATCGATTGATCGGTCGGCTCGCCACCGCGCACGACGCAATCCACGTTCTCTCCGATGATATCGACGGTGCGGTCGCTCACGCCCATGTCGAGCTGGATGTCGGGATAGCGGGCGAGGAATGCCGGCAGCGCCGGGATCAGGATCAGGCGCGCGAACGGGCTCGGCACGTCCACGCGCAGGCGGCCGCGCGGCGCCGCCGATGCACTCGACAGGCTCGTCTCGGCGTCGTCCATATCGGCGAGCAGCCGGATCACGCGCTCGTAATACGCGACGCCGTCAGGCGTGACGTTGATTCTGCGCGTCGTCCGGTTCAGGAGCCGAACACGCAAGCGCGCCTCGAGCTGCTGGACCAGCTGCGTGACCGTGGTCTTGCTCATGCGCAGCGTTTCGGCCGCCTTCGTGAAGCTGCCTGACTCGACTACCCGGACGAAAGCGCGCATCGCGTCGAAGCGATCCATGCGTGTCTGCCTCGCGATTGAATTGTTTGCATTTTACAAATAGTCATGGACAGGGTTGGCGGTTTATCGCGTGTGCGTCGGTGCGTAAAGTGGGGCGATCGAAACCAATGATCGTCAATGGAGGTGAAGATGGGCAAGCGCGATGTGGTGTTTCCGCCGGGACGTCAGGCGCTGTATGAGCGCAACAGATACGCTCCGGCCGTACGGGCGGGCGGCTTGCTGTTCGTATCCGGGCAGGTCGGCAGTCGCGAGGACGGAACGCCCGAGCCGGATCTGCAGGAACAGGTGCGGCTCGCGTTTCGCAATCTGAATGCGATCCTGCACGAAGCGGGTTGCTCGTTCGACGATGTGGTCGACGTCACGGTGTTCATGGTCGATCCGCAATCGACGTTCGAGCGCATCTGGCAGGTCGTGCCTGAATTCTGGGGCGACGCGCCGCATCCGACGCTCACCGCGGTTGGCGTGACATGGCTTTACGGCTTCGACTTCGAGATCAAGGTCGTTGCGAAACTTCAGATCGTCAGCTGACGCTTCAGTCGGGCGACTATGAGGCGATGGTCGGGACCGTGCTGGCGTTCAGCCGGATTGCCAGGTCGTGCAAACGATCATGTTGGGGAAATTCGGTGGATCTGGTCGGAAGCGACGTCGGCCCTCGCATGTGCGAGCACGGCGTTTCGACATGACGCTGCAATCGCGGTCACGTGATCGATCCGGTTCGGTGACTGCTCGCCTGCAGAAATGGAAAGCCTGCAAAGCAAAGTTGGCTTGCGAGGCCGATCGCGCCGGGCACAGACCAGAAGCCGGCAAAGTACTCGAGCACCGTCCTTCTGAACAGGAGCCCGTTAATGCACAATTCCGCAAGCATCAATATGGCGAGGGCGATTGCGCCCATCAGCAACGCCTCGTTGGTATCTGTCAGCATGTCGTGCTTTTTCGCGCTCCAGTGCGACAGGTACCAACTCGCGGCAAGCATGAATGGCGCTTCGAGCGATACCGCCGCCGTCTCTCCCAGGAGCTGCACAAGCAGCAGGACGCGAATCGCTCCGAAGGCGAAGCCGATCACAAAAACGGTCAATGCATAAACGCAGCCCGCTTCGGCGCAGGTTGCCCACCTGAGGCTACGATGCGAGCAGCGCGTCACGGCGTTTCACGTGTTTGACGGGGAGGGACACTAGCAAGTGTACAGATCGGTGTGCCCGAAGCCCTGCGAGTAATCGAGTACCGAAATGACCGTCGGAATCACGCGAAATATCCGGACTTCGTCAGGAGACGGCATTGGCATTGGCGGCGCTTGCATATCCGGATACTTCAGTGGAAGCATGCGCAAGACCTTCTCTGCTTCGACACGATCCGTCACGGGTCGTGCGTGCGCCGCCATCGACAAACCTGTAATCGCCATCAGATCTGACGTGTCGTGATCGATCGTGAGCGATACCCGGTCGTCTCGGGCCAGATTGGCCGCCTTCTGGCTTTCCAGTCCGCAAAGGAAGTAAAGCGTCAGTCCCTGGCTCACGTACCCGACGGTGGTCGCCTGGGGCCAGCCGTCCGGCCGCAGCGTGGCGATCGTCATGACTCGATGCTGATCCAGCAGTGACAGGATCTTTTGCTTGATCAGCTCGTCCATGGATCACCTTCCCGTTCGTGAAATCCGATCCTGTACCAGCGGGTCATTCGGCGCTTGATGCAAATCAAATTCCTAACACGACGATGCACACTGTCGTCAGTAAATGCGGAAATTCGCGGCACGCGCGCAGCGGCGGAAGGCCGGATTGGTGTGCGAAAGAAGCCGGGGTTTGAAGTGCGTGAATGGCCGTTTCGGACAGAGGCGAGTGGCCGGAGCGGATCGCGGAAGATCAATGGTCCGCACCATGGCGTCCCGTTGCCGACAATCCGTGCGTCGGCGCTACCTCAGCGGCCACTCCGCCTCGCAAGCCGGTTCGTTACCCGCCACACCGCCCTCAATCGAAATAAGGCTGCAGCACCCCCTCGATCCAGTCCATGAACGCCCGGACGCGCGGCGACAGATTGCGCCGATGCGCCACGACGAGCGACGCCGCGAGGGGTTCGGGACGCAGATCGGGCAGCACCTCGACCAGCGCGCCGCTTTCGATATGATTCGCGACCCCGGAATACCCGGCCTGGATCAACCCGATGCCCGCAAGCCCGGCTGCGTGATAGGTCTGCACGTTGTTGACCTGCATCGCGCTCGGCAATGCAAGCGTCGCATAGCCGTCGCCGCTCGGATATTCCCACCCGGGATGCCGGTCGCCGAGTGTCAGCGCGTAGTGGACCATGCGGTGTCCCTGATCGAGGAGATCGTCGAGCGTTTGCGGCACACCATACCGCGCCAGATAGCCGGGACTCGCCGCATTGATCATGCGCAGGCGGCCCAACGGTCGGGCAATCAGCGTCTCGTCCACGATCGGCCCCAGCCGGATCACGCAATCGAATCCTTCCTGGACGAGATCGACACGTCGATCGGTGCTCGAAAGTTCCAGTTCCAGCTCCGGATGCACCGCCATCAGTTGCGGCAGCGCGGGAACCACGACATTGCGCGCGAGCTCGGTGGGCATGTCGACGCGCAATCGTCCGCGCAGGCGCGTGCCATTGCCGGAAAACATCGACTGCAGCTCCTGTACTTCGGCCAGCAGGTCCCGTGCGCGCGCGTAAAAGGCGCGTCCGTCCTCGGTCAGTTGCACGCTCCGCGTCGTCCGATGCAGGAGCGCGACGCCCATGTCGCGCTCTAGCGCGCGGATCACCATCGACACACGTCCTTTCTGGATGCCCAGGCTTTCGGCTGCGCGCGTGAAGCTGGTCATCTCGGCGACACGAGCGAAGATCAAAAGCGCATCGAGGTTTTGCATTGTTCACCCTGGGAGTAACAGAACGTTCAATCGATCGTCATTTATAACTCAATTTCGACTCAGTAAAGTGCTGTCCGATGTCGTCCCCCGACGACCACCTGAACGAAAGGGCGCAACCATGACACAGCACATCTCTCCGGTTAAAACGATCGTCGTCTATCACTCCGGCTACGGGCATACCGAACGCATGGCGACGGCTGTCGCCGAGGGTGCCGGCGGCGTTCTCGTCGCAATCGACGCCGATGGCAACATCGCACAGGACGCGTGGGACGCGCTTGCCGGCGCGGACGCCATCCTGTTCGGCTCGCCGACCTACATGGGCGGTCCCAGCTGGCAGTTCAAGAAGTTCGCCGATGCATCGTCGAAGGCCTGGTTCGAAGGCGCATGGCGCAACAAGATCTTCGGTGGCTTTACCAACAGCGCAAGCATCAACGGCGACAAGCTCAATACGCTCGAATACTTCGTTCTGCTTGCCGGGCAGCACGGCGGCATCTGGGTGAGCATGGACATCAAGCCGGCGAACCTGAAGGCGTCGATGCGTGACGACCTGAACCGCATGGGCTCCTATATCGCGCCGATGGCGCAGACGCCAGCCGATGCGTCGCCCGATGAAATGTCGGCAGGGGACCTCGAGACGGCTCGCCGCTATGGCGCGCGGGTCGCAACAATCGCCGGACAATTCCGGGCAGGACACGCTCGCATCAACTGAAATCCGGTGTGCGGGGCGCCCGGAACGGGCGCCGCTGCACTCTTTCCCGCCGATCTCGAAGGAAACGGCCATGAAATACAAGCAACTGGGCCGCACCGGCCTGTACGTCTCCGAGCTGTGTCTCGGCACGATGACGCTGGGCGGCAATGCCGATGCCGGCATGTGGGCTGCCATCGGCGCGGTCGGCCAGAACGATGCGACCCGACTGATCTCCCGCGCACTGGACGAGGGAATCAACTTCATCGATACCGCCGACATTTACTCCTTCGGTGAATCCGAACGACTCGTCGGACAGGCACTTCGGGACCTGGGCGTCGCACGCAGCGACATCGTGCTGGCGACGAAGACCGCGGGCGTGATGGGCACGAAGCCCAACGATCAGGGCGCGTCGCGCGGCCACATCATGGATTCCGTGCAGCGAAGCCTGGAACGGCTGCAGGTGGACCATATCGACCTCTACCAGATCCACGCGAACGATCCCGTGACACCGATCGACGAGACGCTGCGGGCGCTCGACGATCTGACGCGTCAGGGGCTGGTTCGCCATGTCGGCGTCTCGAACTGGCGCGCCGGAAAGATCGGCAAGGCGCTCGGGCTCAGCGCAGCGCTCCATGCGACGCGCTTCGAGACGCTGCAGGCGTACTATTCGATCGCCGGACGCGACGTGGAGCGCGAGCTGGTGCCGCTCGCGATCGATGAACAGATGTCGCTCCTCGTCTGGTCGCCGCTCGCCGGCGGACTCCTTTCGGGGAAGTTCGGCCCTGGGGCGCCGACCGCAGACGGTTCGCGACGCAGCCATTTCGATTTTCCGCCGGTCGATCTCGAGCGCGCCTGGCCATGCGTGGCAGCGATGCGCGCGATCGCGGACGCGCGAGGCGTGTCGGTCGCCCGGATCGCGCTCGCGTGGCTGCTCGGCAAGCCGCATGTCACGAGCGTCATCATCGGCGCGAAACGCGTCGAACAGCTCGAAGACAATCTCGGCGCGGTCGATGTCGTCCTGACGGAGACCGAGCTTGCGCATCTCGATGCCGTGAGCGCGTTGCCTCCCGACTATCCCGGCTGGATGATCGATCGTCAGGCGGCGGGCAGGCTGCCGCGGCCTTTCGCGCGTGCCGTGTCGAAATAGGGCGGCCGACAGGCGGCCCTTGTCATGCTCGAAGGGATCGCCCGACGCTCAATGCTGCCCCGCACCGGGCGTCCGTGCGCCGCGATCATCGCGGCAACCGCTAGAATTGCGGTTTTAGCCCGGAACACGTCCATGTCTTTTGCTTCGCTAGGCCTGATCGATCCCTTGCTGCGTAATCTGCAGGGCCTCAATTACCAGACACCCACGCCGGTGCAGGCCAAGGCGATTCCCGCTGTGCTCGGTGGCAAGGACGTCATGGCTGCGGCACAGACCGGGACCGGCAAGACGGCGGGTTTCGCGCTGCCGCTGCTGCAACGGCTGGTTCAGCACGGGCCGGCGGTGTCCAGCAACCGCGCGCGCGTTCTGGTGCTGGTGCCCACGCGCGAACTGGCTGAACAGGTGCACCAGAGTTTCGTCGAGTACGGCAAGGGCCTCGACTTGCGGTTTCTGGCCGCCTATGGCGGCGTGAGCATCAATCCGCAGATGATGAAGTTGCGCAAGGGCGTGGATGTGCTCGTCGCCACGCCGGGCCGTCTGCTGGACCTCAATCGCCAGAACGCCGTGCAATTCGATCAAGTCCAGACGCTGGTGCTGGATGAAGCCGACCGCATGCTGGATCTGGGCTTCGCACGCGAACTCAACGCCGTGTTTGCCGCGTTGCCCGTGCAGCGCCAGACGCTGCTGTTCTCCGCGACGTTTACCGACGACATCCGCGCGATGGCGGCGAGCATTCTGCGCAGTCCGGTCGATATCAGCGTCAGCCCGCCCAATGTAACCGCCAGCAGGATCAAGCAGTGGGTGGTGCCGGTGGACAAGCGGAACAAGCCTGACCTCTTCATGCACCTGGTGGCCCAGAACAACTGGGACCACGCGCTCGTGTTCGTCAAGACCCGCAACGGCGTGGATTACCTGGCGGCCATGCTGAACGATGCGGGTTATGCGGTCGACACCATTCATGGCGACAAGCCGCAACCTGCGCGCCTGCGTGCGCTCGAGCGCTTCAAGACGGGCGAAGTGCAGATGCTCGTCGCGACCGATGTGGCCGCGCGCGGGCTGGATATCGACGACCTGCCGCTCGTGATCAACGTCGACCTGCCGATCGTCGCGCAAGACTACGTGCACCGTATCGGCCGTACCGGTCGCGCGGGTGCAAGCGGCGTGGCGGTGTCGCTCGTGTGTGCCGATGAAGCACCGCAACTGGCCGCGATCGAAGCGCTGATCCGGCAGACACTACGCCGTGAGGAAGAGCCGGGTTTCGAAGCCGAACACCGCGTGCCGGAAACCAGCGCGACGGGGCAGATCATCAAGAAACCCAAAAAGCCGAAGAAGCCCAAGGTGCCGCAAGCGGGGGCGGGCGCAATGCCGGCGGCTGGCAAGAAGCCGCGACCGAAAGGTGGAGAAGGCAAGCGCAAGCCCGCGGGGCAGCGCGCCGCGGCTGCGGGCAAGGGGGCGAGCCTGTCGAACGGTAGCCCGTTCAGCGTGCAAAAGCCGCGCGGCAAACCCGCCGGCAAGACGGCGGCGGGCTCGCGGAAGCCGGCTGGCAAGCCCGTGGGTGGTCGCGGTACGCGCTGATGCTGACGGTGGGGCGAGCCACGCTGGCCGCATTTCTACCTGTCGCCGTCTCGTGGGTTGCCCCAAAACAAGACGACGATTACACAGAACAACAATGCGCCCACCAAAACAAAATTCATGCTGCACCTTGCCTGAAGTGGACGGAATGGTTCGATCTCGGGCGGCCCGTCTGATGAAAGCCAAGTGGCCCGCATTTAGTTAACGGGTAATGGCGCGGTTGGTCTACGTCAAGCAGCGTAGTTTTTTGATGCACGTCAAACAAATTCAGGAGCCGGGCACCTCGTCCGAATGCATTTCCCTTGGAGACTGCGCCGGTGTCGTCTTCGCGCTTCGGCATCTTGCAGTAGTGTACGGGACGTCATGCGCCATCCGGAACGGCGATCTCAGAGAATGGCAAGGAGCCGCAGCTGATGCTCGGTCTCGGTTCCTGTTATCAGTGTGTAGAACCGTGCCTCCCGACGTTCGAGCACTGAGAGATTCTGTGCGTCGGAAAACATGTTCCATTCGTCACCGTCGATACGTTCGAGTTTTCCATGAGTCCGTGCAAAAGCAAGCAACAACCGACTTGCTTCGCGTCGGATAACGATGCGTTCCATATTCAACACATAGGGGCGCCAGCCGCCCAGAAGAACGACGTAGTGAGGTATAGCGCTTTGGTTGATTGTCATCGCCGGCGTTGCCTTTTTCTCGAGATGGCGTCAGCTGATCGGAGCCCGTCGGCCATGTGCTTCGCGTTCGCGCGTTGACATGCCCGTCTTCAACCGAACTGTGAAGTCAGCCATCCTTCCGCCCATTTGGTTGCGTACGCAACTGCATCATCGCGACGCTCGAAAGCAGCCATATCCCCGCTAGCGTGCACCTCTCGCTCCGCTCCGTCCACAAGTATCGTGATAATCCGCACGTGTGCGACGTACTGCCGATCGGCCCTGCGTGGTGTCGGATCGATTCGGAACCGAGTCGAATTGAAGAGCATAAGTGCCCCCACATTCATGGTTGTCGCGAGTTGTGCTGTCGAGGGCACAGCGCGAAAGAGAGCCATCCACAATGAAAAATCATCCGACCCTCGACAATCGAGCTTGCCATGAACGCTTCGTTTCGCTGGCTTGCTGCTGCCCGATGCTCATCCTCATGCTTTTGCGGTTACTGCCAGACATGCTTCCGAAGGTATCGGATGCACGTTAGTCGCAGGCTCAACCGATTCGCGAGCGCGCGGAGTCGTCCATGGAGCCGACGGACTTCACTATCTGGAGAGTGGCGTGACCTGTCCAGACACGATCGCGCCACGCGCATTTCGCGCGATGGACGTCAAGCCTTCCCTGCAGTGATTCGACGAGCTAGTGTCCTGTTCCGCTGATTCGCGAGCAAAGTCGATGCAGCTTTTCGAGGATGGAATCGGCTGAGGCGGTCCAGACGAACGGTTTGCAGTTTTCGTTGTAGTGGGAGACGAATTGATCGATTCGCTTGACCAGTTGTTTGACCGAGCCGAACGAGCCTCTACGGATCGCTTTGTCGGTGATCAGCGCAAAGAAGCGTTCGACCTGGTTGAGCCACGAACTGTAGGTGGGAATGAAATGCATATGCCAGCGGGGGCGTGCCGCCAGCCACGCCTTGACCTTCGGATGCTTGTGACTGCCGTAGTTGTCGACGATGCAGTGCACGTCGAGTTCGGCTGGCACGGCCTTGTCGATTTCGCGCAGAAACGACAGGAATTCCTGATGTCGATGACGCGGCTTGCAGGTAGCGAGCACGGCGCCATTGAGCACATTCAGGGCGGCAAACAGCGTCGTGGTGCCATGACGGACGTAATCGTGAGTGACGCCTTCAACGTAGCCGAAACCCATCGGCAGCATGGGTTGCGTGCGCTCGAGCGCCTGACATTGGCTCTTCTCGTCCACGCACAGCACCAGAGCGTTCTCCGGCGGACTGAGGTACAAGCCGACCACATCGCGCAGTTTCTCGATGAAGAACTGATCGGTCGAGAGCTTGAAGCTTTCACTTCGGTGCGGCTGCAGACCCAGCAGTTTGAAGTAACGGTGCACGCTCGTCGGCGAGATGGCGGTTTCGGCGGCAATCGTGCGCACGCTCCAGTGAGTGGATCCATCTGCCGGCTTCGTGTGCAGGGTCTTGTGAATCAGTTGGGCCAGCCGTTCGTCGTCGATGGTGCGTGGCTTGCCGGGACGTACTTCGTCATAGAGTCCGTTGATTCGCTGATCCAGAAACCGCAGACGCCACTTGCCCACCGTGGCACGCGTGAGTTGCAGGCGTTGCGCGATCGCGCTATTGGGCTCGCCGTCAGCCGCCGCCAGCACGATGCGCGCCCGCGAGACCAGCGCAGCCGAAATCGAGCGAGAGCGCGCTATCGACATCAGTTGCGAACGCTCGTCTTCGCTCAGCACCAGTTCCGCCTTCGGTCGTCCCATCACCATGCTGACGTCTCCCGTTCCGTTGACGTCAACATGCTACGTGAACATAGACCAGTTAACAACGGAACAGGACACTAGAAAGGCGACAGCCACTCACGAGTTTTCCTTTGGGTGACGAGTTGCAGGGCAATGTATCGTCATGACCGGTCAGGAAGATGCGGCTGGCGCACTCACATCCGAATGCATGGAAGTTCGGCAGTAGCGTCACCCCGTCCTTCTTCCGATCGAAATCTGCGTCGCATTTCGTCATCATGAAAAACGGAGGGACGTTGGCCGGCAGGCCGAACACGATGTTCCCCTAGTACATTTTCCGAGGCGGTAACATGCGCTTCGCCCGTAGGCGCTGCCGTGCGACGGCGCTGGCCTTCTTTCGCTTGCGTTCTGTCGTGGGCTTTTCGTAGCTGGTTCGACTGCGCAACTCGCGAATCAACCCTATTTTCTCGATGCTGCGACGGAATCGCCGCAGCGCGACGTCGATCGGTTCGTTGACTTTCAATGTTACGGTCGTCACGGATGTCCTGTTTGTGAGTGTTCGAATGAAAAATTGACGGATCGTGCCATGACGATGCTCGGACTCGACATTCCGAATGTCCGGCGCCAATCGAAAGAGCACGTACCGCTATGTACATCTGCACGCTTGCCGACGACACAGCGCCGCACGCGAGATTCTGGCGAGCGAGATCGTGTCGGTCCACGCGATCTCGTGCGGTCTGTTCGATTCGAGCAGTGTGCGTCGGCGATCATTTCGTTATCCTGGTCGATGCAGATCGCATCGACATGGCGAGCTGCCTCAACCTGCGTTTGAAAGGAACGCGTGTGTTTCGCGATTGTCGTCGATGATGGTCTCGGCATAGCGTAGCGATGCGCGACGTGCGTCACCGGCGGTATCGAACGGCGCATTGTCGCGAAGCCTGAAAGTCTGGCTTTGCGTCATCGTGTCGGTGGCATCGCGAAGACAAATCCTGACTGCCGCATCGAAGCCGGCATCATGGCTGTGCGGGGCGCCACTCGTCGCCGGAACATGCTGGTAAATCAGTGGATGAATTTCGAATCCACGGTAGAAATGTGTGCTCATGACATGCTCCTGACGTTCGGCCACAGCGAATGCTGCGGCCGAACTCGTCCGGCCGATCGCCGTCCATCGTAGGGCGGGCCGACGGGTTGAAGAGGATAACGTTGCAGCGCGGAGGCGGGGCGGTGCCGCAAGCGGGAAGCGGTGGAGGGGGAGCGCTCGGAGGGCGGGTGATCGCTCGGATGAGCCCATCATACGCGCATCGTTTGTCGGGCGTTCAACTGATTCCGTATTGCATCCAACAGCGCACGATGGTGATGCCACAGGCGTGTGATGTCGGGCTGCGAAGCCAGCTTCGCTTCACGCCGAAACCGCATTTCACGACCGCGGCGGCTGCTTGTGCGGCGGCGATCTCGATTGCTATCGCGGAGACGTCGTGCGCTTCTTTTGATGCGATTTCGCGACTGAAGACTGTTTGGGCGGCACCCAGTTCAACGCCGTGCCGAGCCTCGGCAACATCGCTGGTTGTTTGGCGCGTGGAGGCGTCTTGCGCGACCTGATGTGCATGGTTTTCCGATCGCGTCTGAACACGCGCATTGTGACGGGCATTGGGTTGCACGCAGATCCAGTGTCCCGATGCGAAACGGACGGCCCGGTCGGGCCTGCATCGAAACGTGTCGTGTCCGCGACGGAGGTGCGTGATGCAAAGGAGCGACGACAGTGACGCGCCGCTCCGTGAGCGAGGCTGTGAGGGCTTAAGAAGGTTACAGCGGGGTGATGTTCGCTGCTTGCAGGCCTTTGGGGCCGGTCTTGGCCTCGTAGCTGACTTTCTGTCCTTCGGCAAGACTCTTGAAACCATCGCCACGAATCTCGGAGAAGTGAGCGAACAGATCGTCACCACCACTGTCGGGCGTGATGAAGCCAAAACCCTTGCTATCGTTGAACCACTTGACGGTACCGGTATCCATGTTAGATCTCCTGAGAATGAACGAGCGTATGCGCCGACGATGGGCGCCGAAAATAATCAAGGAGGGAAAGGACAACGAGTACCGCGGGCCGCGGTCAATGATGGGCAGCAATCGCGCTTCTTGAATACTTCATCGCCGACAGTACGCGCCGTCAGGAAGGGTGTCAAGCGCTTTCGGTCGAGGGGATGAACATGGCCCTTGTCCGTTTCTGGTCGATTTCGAGCCGGATTGAGCGTTGCCGGTCGAGTCGAGGAACAAGCGCGGCACACATTTTTGCGAAGACGGATTTGCCTTGAATGGTCGACGCGCGCGGCCTGGATAGCGGAATCGTGATTTGCACCATCCACTGCGGCCGTCTTTTTGCTGCAACCTGCGGTGCGCCACGCCAAGTGGGGAAACATCGTCTCGACCGTCGAACTGACTGGCTGGCGAAACAGTTACAAGATACCTGTTGACCTGGGGGCTACCCGGCGGTTAGTGTGTCGTCCGAAGTTCAAGAAGTTCGATTGCTGTTCATCAATTGCTCGTCCCTCAACGGTATCGTTGTCCTCCCCCTCCTTGACGCTTCGCGCCCTCTTTAGCAGGGCAGATATTCGTATTTCTCTCTCAAGGATTATTCATGGATACCGGTACGGTCGAGTGGTTCAACCGATAGCAACGGCTTTGCCTTCATCCCCCCCGACGAGGTCGGCGACGACCTGCACGTTCAGCCTCCCCAGGCTGGAGCAGCGGGCTTCAAGACTCTGGCTGGAAATAGGAAGGCGCGTTTCGGAACGAAGCAAGACCGACAGGTTCTGCTAGCGCCGAACATCAAGCCTCCGTGAGGTCTGAAGCTCCGGCTTCCCGTGAGGGACGCCGTGTCGCAGCGACATGCACGCGAAGCTTTGCCCCTCCCCAGTTGGAACGAGCGCTCCTGCTGCATCTCTGCTCGTTGCGCAGCGTGCCGAACGCCATACACCTCGTTGCACACTTCTCCCTGGCTGCAACGCCTTTTTGTCACTTCCCGCTTGCTTTGGATTCGGCGCGAAATGACTTTGAATCAGTGCGCCCGTGCGCGTCTCGCACGGAACGCACCTACTCGAACATCACTAAAACTAAAATGCACGACAAACAAGTTCAGCTATACAACGGCTATGCGGTTCAACCTTCGGCGCATCGCTTGCCCGATGGAACCTTTTCATCCAATCTGCTGCTCGACCGCACCGGTTGCGCGCGTACAGAAGGCCGCTACCAGTTCTACTCGCTCGATTACTTCGCGAGTGAAGAGCAGGCGCTTCTGCATTCGGCACGCTGGGCACGCAACTGGGTCGATACACGCGGTTGATCCCCGCATGAGGAACCGGTGCTGGTCAGGATCGTATGGGCGGTTTGATTCGCGATCGAGCCGCTTGCTTTTCAGCGACCGATATACCGCTACGCAGCGGTAACGGTCGAGCTGCCGGTCATCTCGATGTCATCCTGAGGATCGCAAAATTTCGCGAACGGATCGGGCGGTGTTGCCGTTTGTCGCGTTCGTCGACGAGTCGCTTATTCAGGCGGCATTCGCTCGTGATCGTCAAGTCGCGGGTATGGCACGTTGGCGCCGCTAAGGCACCATCATCGAGGATGCTTCATTTCCTCGGATTCCACCGCGGCGATTCGTTCTTCGCTTGCGGAAACAGAGTCCATGGCTTCGTCGATCGATGCCAATGCATACTCGCAGGCCAGTTTCGTTTCTTCGACCGCAGGCTCTGGCTCCTCGTCTTCGCTGGGCGGAGGGGAAAGCATGTCTTCAAGCATCATCGCAAGTTCAGGGGTGTCCCATTCCTCGCCTCTTTGTTCCTTCTTCTTTATATAGTGCCGGATTTCCGCGTCCTGATCCGGCGAGAGTGGAAGGTGTCGAAACGTGTTGCTCGGGTTGGCGTCGATCATGATATTGCTCCGAAGGTTCAGCGATGACGGTGACGGAACAGTTTGCTATTTGCCGCAGCGCGCATCCTGAATTCGCTCGAGGCGGGAAAAAAGCTCGTCAACCTGGAGCGTGAGGACCCTGTTTTGGCCGGATTGCGTGCGGAGTTTGCCGAGCCTGACTCTCCAATACGCAGGATCACTTACAGACGATTTGTTGACGAACGCATGTTGTGCGTGCTCGAGCAGTCCGATCGCTCGCCTGATATGGACCAATTCGCGTTCCGCTTCACAGTACCAGCTCATGTTTGCCGCCGTTGATTATGAATTGCATCTTGTTTTTCTGTCCCGCAGGAACTCTCGAGTTCACTCAAGAGGCGGTGCAGGAGCCGATTCCGGGCAGTGCGGCTGTCGCACGGCTCGACGGTGTGGGGAGAGGGGAAAATGTGGTGCGCAAGCAAGGGCACGACACCATCTGGAGCGGGCGAGCAGTCGATCTGCAAACGGGGCTCGGATGAGACCATCATACGCGCATCGCCGGTCGGACAACCGCTTTATTTCGGCTGCGACGAAGCGCGCTTATCCGATGTCGCCGTTGCACGCCGGCGCGCGAACCTCGAGGGCGTGGCGGAGTAGGGCGAAGGCCGTCGAGCGACCATGCCGGAAGCTCGCGAGGAATTGAATTTTGCGCCATATGACGTGATAACGCTCTTCGAGAGGAGGTACGCAGAGGGAAACGCAATCGCGGATCCGGATCATGCGTGTGCCGGGTTCGATGGCGGATAGCCGCTGTCATGTGCGGGCAGCGATCCGCTGGCAAACCCGGTGATCGCGATACGCGCGAGGGCACCTTCGGTCGCACCAGTTCGAAAAAAATCGGGGCGTCCTGCGTTGCCGGTTCCCGTGTATAGTGGGCTTCCCCGTGTGGAGTGACCAACATGTCGACATATCCGTTTCTTCTCTACAAGGGGTACGAACTTCATCCTCTTGTCTTCCCCCGCACGTTCGATCGCTTTGACAGGCATTCCCGTTACGCCGAAGGGTATGACATTGCAGTGCGAATATGTCGTCCGGCCTCGATTGAAAGCTCACCTGCCAGCCGCGTTTTCAGGCTGAACCAGCCCGATACTTTCTCCGATTTTGGCGTGGCGAGGCGCGCCGCCCGGCAGCAGGGAAAGGACATCATCGACGGGAAAGTGAGCGGGGCTTCAGTCGTCGACTTGTGAAAGTGCGACGGGCATGCAAGGCGAGCCCTCTCCCGCGCATGTTCGCGAGCGCCCGGTGAGCTGTTATCGATGTGCTTCCTGGCGTGATTTTCACGGACGGTTGCCCGATCGCGTGACAGCAGTCGGGCGTCGTCAACGAAAGAACAGTTCCCGCATGCCAAAGGTGTGGTGCGCTTCGGCCGCCATCAGCACCATGAGCACCAGCAGGCACAGCGGCGGTATCAGGATCGCGTACACCAGCGCCAGCCGCTCCCACATCATGTGCATGAAGATCGATACGATCAGCCCGGCCTTGGCGATCATCAGCACGACGATCAGCACCCATCGCAACAGGCCCTGCACGTGGAAGTAATCCACGAGATACGACAACGTGCTCAGGACGAACAGCAGGCCCCAGATCTTCAGGTAGATGCCGATCGGGTGCTGCTGGCCGTGCGCGGCGTCGGGTCGATCGGCGGGATTGGTGTGGTCCATGATCTGCCTCACCACAAATAGAACAGCGCGAAGATGAACACCCACACCAGGTCGACGAAGTGCCAGTACAGGCCGGCGATCTCGACGATCTGGAAGTTGCCGTGCTCGGTGAACCCCGGCTGCAGGATCTTGCGCGCGATCAGCAGCAGGTAGACCACCCCGCAGGTCACGTGAAAGCCGTGGAATCCGGTGATCATGAAGAAGCAGGCGCCGAACTGCGTGGCGCCCAGCGGGTTGCCCCACGGGCGAATACCTTCATGGACGATCAGCTTGGTCCATTCGAAGGCCTGCATCGACACGAAGGTCACGCCGAGCAGCGCGGTCGCGAGCAACAGTGCGGCGGCGCGCCTCGCATTGCGCCGGTAGCCGAAATTGACTGCCATCGCCATGGTGCCGCTGCTGGTGATCAGCGTGAACGTCATGATGGCGATCAGCAGCAACGGCACGTCGACGCCCGCCACGGTGAGCCCGAACACCTTGGACGTGTCGGGCCACGGCGCCGTGGTCGACATGCGCACCGTCATGTAGCCGATCAGGAAGCTGCTGAAGACGAAGGTGTCCGAGAGCAGGAAGATCCACATCATCGCCTTGCCCCACGGCACCTTGAAGGCTTCGCGGTCGGCCGACCAATCCGTGACGATGCCGCGCCAGCCGTCAGGACCGGCGTCGGCGGGCGGAGGGGCAGCGGATTCGGGCGGGAGCGTAGGCGAAGTCATGGCGCGGCTCCATATAGCGGCCCGCAGATGGTGGCAACAATCGCGGGGGTGAGCCACCACATCGCCGCCAGCAGCACGAGCCAGACCGCCAGCAGGAAATGCCAGTAGAGGGCGCACAGGGAAATGGCGCGTTGAGCCCGGAACGGGTCCATATGCCGGCGTTGCGCGATCGTCACGGCCCAGGCCGCCAGCCCGCCGAGCACGTGCAATCCGTGCAGGCCGGTAAGCAGGTAGAGGAAGCTGTTGGAAGGATTGGCGATGAGGGTCTGCCCGGCCGCCGACATCATGCGCCACGCGGTCAGTTGCCCGATCACGAACACGGCGGCCAGCACGCCGCCGCATACCAGCCACGCCGTGCGGTGCACGGTCAACTGCCTGGCACGCTGCATGGCCACGCTTGCCAGCGCGAGCGCGCCGGTGTTCCACCACAGCAGCGCGGGATGCGGGATCGGCTGCCAGTCGGGCTCGCGCATGCGCATGCCGTAAGCGAGCAGCAGCAGTGAAAACAATGCCGTTGCCACGGCCATGAACACGATCAGGCCGATGCGGCTCGCATTCGGCACGACGGGCGGCGACGTGTCGGGAACGAAGGTGCGCGGCAGCGTGGTCATTTGCGTGCCTCGCCGGGTTGAAGCGTCGGGGGGGGCGGTTCCGGTTCCGGTGCCGTCGCGGGCGGCTGGTTTTGCGGGACGAAGTCTTCCGTTTGTCCCGGCGGGCTGTATTCGTACGCCCAACGGTAGACGACGGGTTGCGCGGCGCCCCAGTTGCCGTGCGTCGGCGGCGTTTGCGGCGTTTGCCATTCCAGCGTGGTGGCCCGCCAGGGGTTGCCGTCGGCACGCTTGCCGCGCACGAGGCTCCACGCCAGGTTGTACAGGAACAGCAACTGCGCCACCGCCACGATCAGCGCGACGACGGTGATGAAGGTGTTGAGCGTCTGAGCCGAGTGCGGAATGAAGCTGTAACCCTCGTACGAGTAATACCGCCGAGGCATGCCGAGGATGCCGAGATAGTGCATCGGGAAGTAGATCGCGTAGGTGCCGACGAAGGTGGCCCAGAAGTGCGCGCGCCCGAGCGTGTCGTCGAGCATGCGGCCCGTCACCTTCGGATACCAGTGGTAGATGCCGCCGAACACCACCAGGATCGGCGACACGGCCATCACCATATGGAAGTGCGCCACCACGAAGTACGTGTTCGACAGCGGAATGTCCACGCTCACGTTGCCGAGATAGAGCCCGGTCAGCCCGCCCAGCACGAAGGTGCTGATGAAGCCGATGGCAAACAGCATCGGCACGGTCAGGTGGATATCGCCACGCCACAGCGTCAGCACCCAGTTGTAGACCTTGAGGGCGGTCGGGATGGCGATGATGAGCGTGGTGGTCGCGAAGAAGAAGCCGAAGTACGGATCCATGCCGGCGATGAACATGTGGTGCGCCCAGACCACGAAGCTCAGTGCGCCGATGATGACGATGGCCCACACCATCATCCGGTAGCCGAAGATGCTCTTGCGCGCATGGGTGCTGATGAGGTCCGACGCGATGCCGAAGGCCGGCAGCGCGACGATGTAGACCTCCGGATGCCCGAAGAACCAGAACAGGTGCTGGAACAGCAGCGGGCTGCCGCCGGCATGCTTGAGCGATTGCCCCATCGACACCACGGCCGGTATGAAGAAACTGGTGCCGAGCGTTCGATCGAGCAGCATCATCACCGCCGACACGAACAGCGCCGGAAACGCGAGCAGCGCCATGATGGTTGCGATGAAGATGCCCCACACCGTGAGCGGCATGCGCATGAGCGTCATGCCGCGGGTGCGGGCCTGCAGCGTGGTGGTCACGTAATTCAGGCCGCCCATGGTTGCCGCGACGATGAAGATCGCGAGCGATACGAGCATCAGCTCGATGCCCCATTCGACGCCCGGCGTGCCGGGCAGGATGGCCTGGGGCGGATAGAGCGTCCAGCCCGCGCCGGTCGGCCCGCCCGGCACGAAGAAGCTCGCGACCAGCACCAGCACGGCCAGCAGGTAGACCCAGTAGCTCAGCATGTTGAGAAACGGGAACACCATGTCGCGCGCGCCCAGCATCAGCGGGATCAGGTAGTTGCCGAAGCCGCCCAGGAACAGCGCGGTCAGCAGGTAGATCACCATGATCATCCCGTGCATGGTGACGAACTGGTAGTAGTGGTTGGCGTCGATGAAGCTGAACTTGCCGGGAAAGCCGAGCTGCAACCGCATCAGGTCCGACAGGACGAGGCCGACCAGACCGATGGCGATGGCCGTCAGCGAATACTGCACGGCGATGACCTTGTGGTCCTGGCTCCAGACATAGCGGGTCCAGAAGCTTTTCGGGACGTGATCCATGTGCGCGTAGGGCATTGCGTCTGCTCCGCTAGGGCTGGCGGTTGGCCGCGGTGCTGGCGGCCGGGCCGCCTAGCGATTCGATGTAGGTCACGAGCGCGGTCAGCTCCTGCTCGCTCAGGTCGAAATGCGGCATGATCGGTGCGTACCCCTTCACGACGCGGGCCGTCGGGTTGCGGATGAACGCGCGCAGATAGGCTTCGTCCACCTTCGCGGTGCTGCCGTCGGCCATCGTTTCGGTCTTGCCGTACAGGCCCTTCCAGGTCGGGCCCACGCGCGGACTGCCGTCCACGGTATGGCACGCGAAACAGCCCTTGGCTGCCGCGAGCGCCTTGCCCTGGTCGGCGAGCGCCTGGGCGCTGCCGCCTGCCGTGGCGGCAGCGGCCTGCACGCCGGCCTGCTGCCGCTGCGCGAAGGTGGTCTGCTGCGCCAGCCATCGCGAGAACGATGCTTCGTCTTCCACCACCACCACGCCGCGCATGTTCGAGTGCCCGATGCCGCACAGCTGCGCGCACAGGATGTCGTAACGTCCCGCCTTGGTCGGTGTGAACCAGAAGGTCGTCACCATGCCGGGGACCATGTTCATGCGCGCACGGAACGGCGGCACATAGAAGTCGTGCAGTACGTCGAGCGACCGTGTCAGAACCTGGATCGGCCGGTTCAGCGGGAGGTGGACCTCGGGCGTCTCGATCAGGTAGTTGTCGCGGCCGTTGGGGTCGGCGGGGTTCAGGCCGAACGGGTTGTCGTTGCTGACGTAGCGCACGTCCGTCGTACCCAGCTTGCCGCCGGGGCCGGCGAAGCGGAAGCGCCATTGCCATTGCCGGCCGAGCACTTCCATCTGCAGCGCGTTGCGTGGCGGCCGGATGTAGTCCGCGTAGACGAAGAGACCGGGTGCCAGCAACGCCGCCACGCCGACGGCGGTCAGACCGATCAGCCACCATTCCAGCCGCCGGTTGTGCGGCTCGTAGGCCGCGCGATGCCCGCCGCGGTGGCGGTAGCGGATCAGTGCGATCGCGATGAACAGGTTGATCGCGATGAAGAATGCGCCGGTGATGACGAGCGTGATCGTCAGCATGTCGTCCATGCGCACCCAGTTCGACGCGATCGGCGTGATCCACCAGGGACTGGCAAAGTGAAACCCCACCGCCAATGCGATGATCACGATCAGGGCAATCGCAAGCGCCATGGGCCGCCTCGCCGCGCCTCACTCGCCGGAGCCGCCAACCCGCGCTCCTGGCATCGTCGTGCCGCCTTGCCGGATTTCGTATTACATTTTGCCGGCAGTCCACCAACACTGATTCGCCAAGCGTCGTCGGCGGCTCTAAAGAAAAGGTAGTCCGCGCCTGTGCATCGTGCAAGGCAGCGCAAGGGGGGAGGCACGCTCCCATACCCGCATGCATCGCACGACAGACGATGCCGCCCGCCGCGACGACGAGCAAGACGGCCGCCTTCTGCATGGATTGTCGAGGCGGCCGTCTCGCGCGGCGCGACGAACCGGCGTGTCAGTGCATCGCGTTCTGCTTGCGCCGTTCGAGCATGCCGTAGACAACGGCGGTCACCACACCGAACAGCAGGTTGGCCAACAAGGGTCCGGATCCCCGCTCCGAGATGAACCACGGGAACACGGCGGTCATCACGTAGAAGTTCCATACGTACGCGACGATCCCGAAAGCCAGGCCGATGACGGCCTCCATGCCGACGCTCGAATCGAAGCGGAACGGGGCCATGATCGCGGCGAGGATCATCCCCATGATGGCGCCGAGCACATAGTGCAGCAGCAGCGCCATTCCCACGATGCTGAAGCTGAACACCGACATCTGTTCGAGCGCACCGCGGCCCATCACCATCGCCGCGATCTTGTGGGTCGGTTGCCACGGGCTTTCATCGAGCACCATCGTCGACCAGAAGAATTCGAGCACGATCACCAGGGCGCCACCCGCAAGACCGGCTACGGCAGCGGCGAGCCAGTCCGGCATGCGCCGTTGCAAATGGTGTGATTGAATGTGCAGTTCCATAGAACCTCCTTGCTGAAGGATCAACCTCAGCACTCAGGCAGGCCGGTTTTCGGGTGTCAGGGGAAAACCGGTGACGTGGGTTCGCCGCCTTCCAGATCCGCATTCGGAAAATGTCGGGCGATCATCTGCTCGATTTCCTGCTCTCGCAATGCCGGCACGTCGGCCATGATCAGGATCTGGCCTTCCTTGATCGCTTCACGAAACCGCTCGAGTCGCGCGTTCGGCTCGGCGATGCCGATCATCCCGGCCGTCCACGCGCCGAAGCCCGCTCCCACCATCGTCAATGCGACGACGGCGCCGCCCGCGATCACGAGCTCTGCAGGGGGGTATACGAGCGCGACGAGACCGATGAGCGCGCCCGTCGCGCCGCCGAGTGCGACACCACGCTCGAGCGCATGCACGACATCGCTGCTCTGCAGCAAAGACGCTTCGGGTAACTCTTCAAGCGTGACACTGTGATCGGCGAGGACGTGGATATGGCGCCAGATGATGCGCGCGCGGAGCAAGTCATCCACGACCGCCTTGGCCATCCGCGTGTCGGGTACGAGGAAATAGAGGCGCCTCATGTCGGCCCCCTTTTTCAGTCTGGAGTACGTTCTATTTTATGTCACCATCGGCAGCGTGGTACCTGTGCGCGCGTACGTGGTTACACGCGATCACGCTTCAGTGCAGTCGGTCATCGTGCGAGTGCGCGGCAAATGAGGCGAACAGCACATCAGCGGAAATCTGCACGGAACCCTTTTTCTCGAACACTTCGCTCAGCGCGGAAAGGCCCGGTCAGACCGCACCGGTGGCGTGCAACGTGTGAATCTTTTCATCGGCATAACCGAGTTCGTGCCGCCCGGGCATCACGGTCTTCCCGTCGCCGGCCGTGAACGGACCGTACGGAAAGATCGTCGCGTGCGACGCACCGGATCCCGTCGATGACGACGTTCAGCCCCGCGAGCGACGTGTCGAGTACGAGGTGGTGCTGGGGGTGACTGGCAGCGCCGATCTGGCGCGCGGTGCGACCGACGCACCGACGATTCCATGCCGCCTCAGCGAATCCGCGACGAAGCCCGACGCCTTCATCTCCTCGACGAACGTGCCGAGCAACGCGGCGGCCGCTTCGCCGCGGCTCTTCGGCACGCCCATCGCCTGGCGGATCACCATGAAGCGCTCGTCGAGCAGGCGCAGGCCCGTCGTCTTCGCCGCGTCGGCCTCGAGCTGCTGCTTCACGCCCGCCGCGACTTCGAGCTGCTGCTCGACGAACGTCGACACCACGGCCTGCGATGTCGGCGCGCGCACGATCTGCGCGGCTTTCAGTTCGCGCGTGAGGAACAGGTCGTACGCGCTGCCCTTGCCGACGGCCACGCGGTTGTGCGGCTGGTCGACGTCCGCGTTGCCGCGGATCGGCGAATCGTCGCGCACCAGATAGAAGCCTTCGATCAGCACGTACGGTGCGGTGAACGCGACCGTTTCGCCGCGCAGCGGATCGACCGCGAAGAAGCCGAAATCGGCGCGCTCTTCGGTCAGCGCCTGCACCGACTTGCCGGCAGCGTCGAACACGACGAGTTCGAGCTCGGCCGACAGCCGCTCGGCAAACGCACGCGCGAGGTCGATCGATACGCCGAACGGCTCGCCCGTGGCTGGGTCGCGGTTCGCGAGGATCGGATTGCCGAGATTGATCGACGCGCGCAGCTTGCCGGTCGGGGTGAATGCGGAGAGGACGGAAGGGTCGACGGTCATGAAAGGGCTCGTAAGGAATCGGATGTGCGGGAACGGCGAACGGTCAGCGCGCCGAGGCAGCATCATCCGTGACGGATCGGTTGGCTCGTTGCGGCGGTTGCTTCGTCTCGACTACTTCACCGCGACTTCCGTATGCACGACTTGCGGCGGGCTCTTGAAGAACGGCCCGGCCAGCTGACGCCACGCCTGGAAGTCGTCCGATTGCCGGAAACGCACCATGTGATCGTCGACGGTGTCCCATTTGACGACGAGCAGGTAGCCGCCGCTGCGCTCGATCACGCGGTGCAGTTCGGCGCCGCCGCAGCCGTGCGCGCGGGCGAACAGCGGAAGTGCCTGGCGAACCGCCGCTTCGAATTGCTCGGCCAGCGACGGATCGATTTCGAGCGATGCCATTTCCAGAATCATGAATGCTCCATACGGGGTGAATGATGCGACAGGGCGCGCCATGATCGACGCGTCCCGCAACGATACCGGAAGTCCGCATCACGTGTTCCGGATGGCCGGCTCGCGCGCGGCCTACCGTGCGATGGGTGCCGCTGATCGGCTCATGCGCGTCAGCGTTTTCCCTAATGTGGAATACGCGGCACGAGCCGATGTCACAGAGGTAGTGAAGATAAACAATCCGAGGACAGCCATGACGACATCCGCGATGAACGGAACGAATGATGCACCACCCGAAACGATCGCCGAGGCCGCATCCGACACCCCGGCCGCCGCCCCGTCGATCCTGCTGGTCGACGACGAGCCGAGCGTGCTGTCCGCGCTCAAGCGCGTGTTGCGGCCCGCGCGCTACACCATCCTGACCGCCGAAAGCGGCGAGGCCGCGCTCGACATCCTGGCGTCGACCGAAGTCGACCTGATCGTGTCGGACATGCGCATGCCGAACCTGAGCGGCGCGGCGTTTCTCGCCCGCGCTCGCGCGCTTTACCCGGACACGATGCGCATCCTGCTGACCGGCTATTCCGACATCGCGTCGATCGTGGAGGCCGTCAACGAAGGCGGCGTGTATCGCTACCTGAACAAGCCGTGGGACGATCATGACCTGCTGATGACCATCGAGCAGGCGCTCGAACAGCGGCGCCTTCGGGGCGAGGCCGCGCGGCTGGCCGCGCTGACCGAAGCGCAGAACGAAACGCTGCGCCGCTTCAATACGGAACTCGAAACACAGGTCCGCGCGCGCACCGAGGAGCTCGGGCAAACCGTGATGTTTCTAGAGGCGGCGCAGCACGACCTGGAAAGCAGCTTCACCGCGATGGTGCAGGTCTGCGCGAGCATGATCGAGATGCGCTGCGGGTCGGCGAGCGGGCATGCGATGCGCGTCGGCGAGATCGCGCGCCGTCTCGCGCTGTCGGCGGGGATGAGCAGCCTGCACGCGCAGGACGTGTATTTCGCGGGACTGCTGCACGGCATCGGCAAGCTGTCGCTGCCCGACGAGCTGTTGCACAAGCCGCTCGTGAAGATGACGACGGACGAACACAGCCTGTTCCAGCAGCACCCGCTGCGTGCGCAGATGGTGCTCACGCCGGTTGCGCAATTGCACAAGGTCGCGTCGATCGTGCTGCACCAGTACGAGCGATTCAATGGACGCGGCACGCCGGACGGGCTCGCGGGCGACGCGATTCCGCTCGGCTCGCGGATCGTCGCGATCGCGCGCGATTTCGAAGGGTTACGCAACGGCGAGATCGGTTCGCCGCATTCGGTCGAGCAGGCGATCGACGTGCTGCACTCTCAGGCCGGCGTGCGTTACGACCCGCTGCTCGTCGCGCGCTTCATCGAACTGATGCGGGATCCGGCAAGCCTGCGCATCGCGGCGTCCGTCGCGGAGATCCGGTCCGAGCAACTGCGCGAGGGGATGCAGCTCGCGGACGATCTGCGCACGCATCGCGGGGTGCTGTTGATGACGAAGGGCAGCGTGATGTCGGCGCACCAGATCGAGCTCGTGCGCCGTTTCGAGGCGCGCGAAGGCACGACGTTCGACATTCTCGTGATGACCGGCGCCGCCGCGTCGACGCAGGCGCCGGCCGGCACGTCGCCTGCCTGACGCTGCGCCGGCCGGGCCGTGGCGCGCGAGCGGTCGCGCGTCGCCGCAACGCGTTCATTTCGACTGGGGCGCTCGATCATGCATGGCACCTACAACCTGCTGCTTGTCCTGCTGTCGCTCGTCATCGCGACGCTGGCGTCCTATACGGCGCTCGACCTGGCCGCGTTCATTTCGCTGCTCGACAACCCGACGCTCAAGCGCGCGTGGCTGGCCGGCGGCGCGGCCGCGATGGGCACCGGAATCTGGTCGATGCATTTCGTCGGCATGCTGGCGCTGTCGCTGCCGATTCCGCTCGGCTATGCGCTGCCGGATACCGGCGCGTCGCTGGCGATCGCGGTGCTCGTGTCGTATTTCGCGCTGAACGTCGTCACGCGCGCGCGGTTGAGCCGCCGGCGCCTGCTGGCGGGCGGCGTGCTGATGGGCGCCGGAATCGTCGGAATGCATTACACGGGCATGGCCGCGATGCGCATGGCGCCCGGCATCCGCTACGATCCCGCGCTGTTCGCGGCGTCGATCGGCGTCGCGGTGATCGCATCGACCGTCGCGCTCTGGATGGCGCAGACGTTGCGCGCGCAACAGGCGCGCCATGCGACCGAGCAACGCATCGGCGCCGCGCTGATCATGGGCATCGCCATCACGGGCATGCACTACACCGCGATGGCGGCCGCGCATTTCGCGCCGGATGCGCGCTGCGGCGCCGCCAACGGCATCGATGCGCCGTGGCTCGCGACCACCATCGCACTGTTCACGATGGCGACGCTGATCGTCACGCTGCTCGTCTGCCGCTTCGATGCACGCACGACCTTTCTGCGCGGCATGACGGACACGCTCGAACGGCTGGTGCGATTGCGGACCGCGGAACTCGAAACGGCGTTGCGGCGCTACGAGCAGACGACGGCGATGCTGCAGCGCACGCGCGAGAACATGGCGACCGAAATCGACGAGCGCCGGGCGGCGCAGAGTCGGCTCGAACAGGAGAAGGACGAACAGCGGCGGCTGCTGCGGGCGCTCGAGGAAACCCACGTGCAGTTGCTGCAATCGGAAAAACTCGCGTCGATCGGCCAGCTCGCGGCCGGCGTCGCGCACGAGATCAACAATCCGATCGGCTTCATCAGCGCGAACCTCAATACGCTCAGGACGTGGGTGCGAAGCCTGCTCGCCGTGATCGCCGCGCATGACGCCGCGCTCACGCAGCTGGAACCGGCGACGCGCGATGCGCTGACGGCGATGCGCGGCGAGGCCGATCTGGACTACGTGCGCGACGAGATCGTGACGCTGATCGACGAATCGATCGACGGCGCGGTGCGGGTGCGGCGCATCGTGCAGGACCTGCGCGATTTCTCGCGGCCGGGCAGCGGCGAGTGGAGCGTGGTGGATATCCACGCGGGCCTCGAGAGCACGCTCAACGTCGTACACAACGAGCTCAAGTACAAGGCCGACATCGTCCGGGAGTACGGTGACGTGCCGCAGGTCGAATGTCTTCCGTCGCAGTTGAACCAGGTATTCATGAACCTGCTCGTCAATGCGGCACATGCGATTCCGTCGCGCGGCGTGATCACGATCCGTACGTCGAGCGACGGCGAACAGGTGTCGATCGCGATCAGCGATACCGGCACTGGCATGACGCCCGACGTCGTTCGGCGGATTTTCGATCCGTTCTTCACGACGAAACCGGTCGGGCAGGGCACGGGGCTGGGGCTGTCGGTGTCGCACGGCATCGTCGAGCGCCATCGCGGGGCGATCGACGTGACGAGCGAGCCGGGGCGCGGCACGACGTTCTGCGTTCGACTGCCGATCCGGCGCGCCGAAGGCAGCGCGGACGCGGCGGCGGCAGTCGAGCAACGGGCATAAGCGACAGGCGACGCGTCGTCACCGCACCCGCTTGCGCCGCCGCCTGCGAAAGAAATTCCAGAACATCGCGGTCGCGTCCGGCCCCGTCGCGGAGTGGAACGCTTCGCGCGGATCGCCGCCACTCCACGCGTGCGCCAGGCGGCGGACGATGCAGACCCGGACGATCAGCCGGCCGCCGCGCAGATAGTCGGTGTAATCGGCATCGTCATGCGCGTATGTATGTTGCTCGCCGACACGCAGTTCGCCCTGTTCGTCGACGAGCCGATTGATCCGCGCGAACGCGACGCCGAGCTGCCGTGCGTTTTGCTCGGCGACGACCGTATCGAGTCCGCCATGCACGACGAGCGCGGGCATGCCCGGATAAGCACCCACGTCGACGCAGGCGTCGACGACGCTTATCGGATCGTCGCGCAGGCCGCGGCGCATCAGGCTCATCGCGGCCATCGTCGACAACGGCGGCGCGATGGCCGGACCGGAGTGCAGGCCGACGGCCGCGAACAGATCGGGAGACTCGATCGCCAGCCGTGCCGCCAGTCCCGCGCCGGCCGACATGCCGGCCAGGTAGATCCGGTCGCGGTCGAACCCGCGCGCCCGCACGATCGCGTCGATCAGTGACGCGATCGCCGGGGCCTCCGACTGAGACGCATCGCCGTGCCAGTTCCAGCAGCGATGCGAATGGGCTGTCTTCGCCTGTTCGGGAAACAGCACGGCAAACCCGGCGCGCTCGGCGATGCGGCAGATGCGCGTGCCCGCGGCAAACGACTCGGCCGACTGCTTGCAGCCGTGCAGCATCACGACGACGGGCATGCCGTCACTCGCCGCCGAAGCGGCGGGCAGGTACAGCGCGTACGCGAGATGGTTGACGAGGCGGCCGGCGGTCGGGCGCGCGGAATGAAACGAGCGCAGCCACGTGCCGGGTGCCTGGTGTGGCGATGTCCGTGCGGGCGGCGCCGGCGCGCGCACGCGATGCGTGGTTCGGGCGGTGGCCGCGCGCTGGGTGGACGGCGCCGGTTTGGTTGTCTTCCTTTTGGGGCGCGTAGTCGCCGCGGCGGAAAGCAGATCGAACGGCCGCAGCCAGAGGCTGGATTTTTTCCTGGGCATGGACGGATCTCGTGCCGGCAGCTCGCGCGACAGCATGCGGCGAGCCCGGCCGCTGGATGGACGGCGAATGCGGGCGGCAGCGCACAATGCGTGCCGCAGGAAGCGTCCGCGTCGGCGTGCCTCGGCACGGCCGATACGGGGAGCGACTGACCGACAGAACACCACGCCGCGCGACATCAATCCGGCAGCGTCCCGATTCTGGTCGGCCACGCACCATGCTAACAGGCGTCGCTCGCCTCGGGTGCGATGGTTCCGTGACCAATCGGTGAATGCTCCGACCCCACTGCCGACGGATGTCGGTTGCGTGCGAGCGGATGCCGACGCTTCACCGATACGTCCACAACCGGTGCATCACGAACATGGTCGGCGGGATCAGCAGCGCGATCGCGACGATGGCCCAACCGCGAGGCACGTCGAGCAGTTCGGCGGTGCGCGCGAGCAGCATCGTTTCGGCGAAGCCGGCCAGCGCGGCGGTCAGATAGCGCAGCAGGTTGCGCGAACGCACGGTCGACGAGAAGCTCCACAGCGTGTTCGCGAGATACGAGAACGCCGTCGCGCAGACGAACGCGACGGCGTTGGCGATTACCTGAGTGGCATCGAACAGCGCGTACATCGCGGATGCGATCAGCACGTGCAGCGCGGTCGAGCCGAGCCCGGACAGGCCGAAGCGCGCCAGCCGCACGCGCTCGGCATAAAGCAGCTCGAACATCGCTACCTCCGCGCTTCAGCGCTCACCCACCCGCACGCGGGCCGGCTGCGCGCGGCGGCGTGCGTTCGGGCGTCGCGCATCGCGCGCAACCGGCAGTTCGATCACCTTGGCGTGCGTCTGGTAGCGACGGCGAATCAGATAGACGGGGCGTTGCTTCGACTCGTCGTAGATGCGTCCGATGTACTCGCCGACCACGCCGATGCCGACGAGTTCGATCCCGCCGATGAACAGCGTCACCGACAGCAGCGACGGATAGCCGAGCACCGGGTTGCCGAACAGCAGCGTGCGGCCCACGATGAACGCGCCGTACAGGAATGCGAGCGCGGCGATACAGAGGCCGATGTAGGTCCAGCTGCGCAGCGGCACGGTGCTGAAGCTTGTGATTCCCTCGAGCGCGAAGTTCCACAGCTTCCAGCCGGAGAACTTCGAGTGCCCGGCGCTGCGCGCTTCGCGCTGATACTCGATGATCACGGTCTGGTACCCGACCCATGCGAACAGCCCCTTCATGAAGCGATGACGCTCGGGCAGGCTGCGCAGCGCATTCACGACCTTGCGGTCCATCAGCCGGAAGTCGCCGACGTTCTCCGGCAGCTTCACGTCCGACAGCAGGTTGTGCACGCGGTAGTAGATCGCGGCGGCGGTGCGCTTCGAGAACGAATCGCATGCGCGATTGCTGCGCTTCGCGGCGACGACTTCCACACCGTTGCGCCAGTGCTCGAGCATCACCGGAATCAGGCTCGGTGGATCCTGAAGGTCGGCGTCGAGCGGAATCACCGCGTCGCCGCCCGCCTCGTCGAGGCCGGCCGTCAGCGCCGCTTCCTTGCCGAAGTTGCGGGTGAGATCGATGACGCGCACGCGGCGGTCGGTCATGCTGACCCGGATCAGGCGTTCGAGCGTGTCGTCGCGGCTACCGTCGTTTACGCAGACGATCTCGAAGCGGATCGCATCGAGACCGGCCATCAGCGGAATCACGACGTCGAAGAAGCGTTCGACGGCCTCGCCTTCGTTGTAGAACGGTACGACCAGCGAGACGAGCGGTGTGTAGAGTGGTTCGCGCATGATGAGTTCCCCTGTAAGACGTGCGTATCAGCGGCCGGCACCGAAGGTGGGGCGGCCGGCGCGGCGCAGTCCGTGCGCCGGGCGGTGGTGTGAGCGGACCGGATGCGGGAACCCGGTCTCGGTCGAGTTGTCGTGTGCGTCGGGCATCGACGGCACGTCGTGTCTTTCTTGTGCAATCCGGCTGACGAGCAGCGCCAGCGACGCCAGCGTGACGAGCGGCATGAACTGGAACGACAGATGCGTGACGATCGCGAGACCGGCGAGCGGCGTCGCCCACATCAGCATCAGCCATTCGCGATCGAAGCGTCGCCAGCCGTGCGTCCACGCATAGCGCGCATACCACGCGATCACGAGCCCGTACCAGGTCAGGTCGTAGTCGTACAGGTACGGGCTGACGATCAGGCATGCGCAGGCGAGCGTGGCGGCGCGCAGCGCGTACGAACACGCGCCACGCCACGCGTACACGACGGCGATCGCGGCGGCCGCGGCAGACAGCAGCTGCAGGCCGCGCGCGACATAGGCGGGCCAGCCGGCGAGGGTGGCGAGCGCGAACACGGTCGGCATGCGCGCGAGCTTGACGTGGCCCGCGTCGACCATCTGATACGCGTCGTTGATGCCGTGCACGAACGCGATCCACGACTCGATCCCGAACGCAAGCGTCGTCAGTACGACGCCGACGGCGATCGTCGCGGCCCATGCGGCCAGTGCGCGCCATTGTCCGGCGCAAAGCAGCGCGAGCGGGAACAGGACCGCCATCTGCGGTTTCATCGTCAGCAAACCGAAGCAGATGCCGGCGACAACGGGGCGGCGATTCAGCGTCAACAGTCCGACGCCGGCGAGCGTCGCGGTCAGCAGGCTCGTCTGCCCGACGATCACCGTGAGGAACGCGCCGGGGAACGCGAGCGCGCAGAGCAGCGCGGCGTCGCGCTGCACGGTGGCGCGGATCGTCACCGCGAACAGCGTGTAGGTAACACCGAGCCACAGCACCAGCGCGAGCAGGTAAGGCATCCAGCCGAGCGGCAGCACCAACAGCAGCATGGTCGGCGGATAAAGCCACGGCAGCGAGCCGTCCGCGGCGTTCATCATCGGGATCGCGAGTTTCTCGATCGCGAAGAGCGAGGAGAACTGCCATGCGTCCACCGCATGCCCGAGCGCGGCGAGCCGTGCGGCGCTCCAGATCGGCGCGAGATCCTGCGCGAGCGGTTCGGGCACGGACGTATGCGACCCATGCACGCGTGCGAGATAGATGCAGATGAACAGCAACTCGGTGAACAGTACCGCTGCCGCATAGAGGCGCACCCGATCACGATTGAGCCAATGCGGGAACCGGCGCGGGCCGGCGATCGGCAGTTCCGGATGGGCGTCGATGGCCGAATCGACATGCAGAAGGGAGAGCGGCGATTTCATTGCGCATTCCGCGACGCGAGGGTCGAGCGACGCACGACGACGAACAGGACGGCGAGCAGCACGACCGGGCCGATCTGCGGCAGCCTCGTGATCCGGTTGAACACCTCGAATATCGGCAGCAGCCACGCGAGCACGATCACGATCTGATCTCCCGGCAGCCAGCCTTCGTCGAGACCGTGGGCGATCAGGCAGAAGACCGCGATGCCGAGCCAGGCCAGCTCGTAATGCCACAGATAGGGTGTCGACAACAGTGTGGCGACCGCCAGCGCCGCGCCGCGCAGCCGCATGTCGTTCGTGCGACGCCAGACTTGAACGGCGGCGGCGATTGCGAGCAGCCCCACGGCGGCTTGTGCGGCAAGCGAGACCGGAATCGATGCACCCGCGAGGCGGAGGGCCGCGAACGGCGTTGGGGAAACGAACCAGTAGGCCGGCAGGGTGAAATGCATGCCGCGCACGATCGACATCGCATGGGCCAGGCCGTTCAGGGAGCCCGTGCCGGTCAGTGCAATGCCGGCCACCGTGAACAGCGTGGTCGTGATCGCTGCCGACATGAAGGTTCGCCACGAGCGCGTCGCGATCAGCACGAACGGAAACACCAGCGCCATCTGCGGCTTGATGGCGAGCAACCCGATCAGCATGCCGGCGACGACCGGGCGTCGGCCGAGGAAATGCAGCGCGAGTGCGGCGATGCCGGCGGTCAGGATGCTGTTCTGCCCGTACAGGACGCACGCGAACACGCCCGAATAGGCAAGCACGGCGAGCGCGGCGGCGCGCGGAACGGGCAGGTGCGCACGCAGGCCCGACAGTCGCAGGACGGCATACGCATAGCATAAAAGGCTGCCCGCAAAAAAGAGGAAATACGCGGGCAGGAAAGGCACGAGGGCAACCGGCGCGATGAACAGCAGCATCGTCGGCGGATAGAGCCAGGGCAGCGATTGGTGACCGATATAGGAACCGAACCGCGCTACCTCGGCATGGGAGAAGAAGACCGGATCATAGGTCGCTGCGGCATGGCCTTGCAGCACGAGCTGCGACGCGGTCCAGAAGACGGAGAAGTCGACGCCCGGTCGGGCAGCCGTCTGTGACGTGAAGGTGTCCGTAACGACGCCCCATGTGATCAGAAAGGCCACGCAAAGCAGCAGCATGACGCAGCTGTACGGAACGATCCGGTCAGCTGTCAGCCATTGAGCACAGCGTTTGGCGCGATAGCGCACTCCACGATTGGCCGTGTACATGATGCCCCGTTTGCAGTGAAGGCTGCCTGGTCTTGCGCAGCCATTTTGTGTTGTCGTGTGTCCGGATCGAATCGCGCTCGATGGCACTGTCCGGTGAATGCATTGTTGGAGAAAAAATCGTGTGACGCAAACCGCGGGCTGAATCGCGAAATGGCGATTCGACGGCGACATGGCCGAAAAGCGGGTTTTTACGTCTGAGAAATCCGTACCGGCGCAAATGATGTTTCTCGCTTGAAACATTCCGTGTTTTTCACCGGTCCCACGGTGTGCGGAATGCGCGTCGGGCGACGCGCGACCCGGATTCGGGAAAATCCCGAGAAAATTTTTTGGGGCCCTTGCACAGCACGACGGCGCCCTGCCGGCACGCGGCGCCGGCCGGCACGCGTATATCAAATCTGAAACATTTTGTGCGGCGCGCCGAAACCCGATCGACGGATGAATCGACGGAACCCTTGCTGCGCCTCGTTTTCCCTCCGGCTGGCCTGCTCTTTGCGTCAAGGTCCGCACGACAGTCGACGACGTGATGAACGACCGGTTGAAGCAACAGGCTGACAAGACCGGACTCAATCACCTGCGGAAAGCAACGGATCGAGGGCGCGTCGGGGAATACGCCGCCCAGGCCTTGGAAACCGCCGGAAACGTCGACCGGGCGAATAGGCGACGGCATCGTCCGCGCAAAAAGAATCACATGACAGCATTTGGGGAATAAAAATGAAAGACCAGAGCACGTCGCGGCTCGCATGCCGCGAAGAAGACCCGCAGTGGAATCGACGCGTCAGCGTCATCCGTTCAATCCGTATTCATGCCCGGGACGGTTATTTCGCCGTTCTGCTCGATCGCGCCATTCGCCAGATCGCAGCGCGCATGCATATCGCACGCATCAGCTCACCGACAATCGTTCGCCCGGCCAGGCTCGTACCCTGCCGTGTGCGTCGCTGAGCGCAGCATCCGAATCCTTGAGTTGTTCCGGCAGTACCCGCTCCCCGCGTCGATCCCCGACAACGGGTTTTTATAGTAGTGCGAAAGGAGAGTAGCCATGTCCACGTTCATCACGAAGATCCGCGGTTTCGTTCAAGACGAACAAGGCGTGACGGCCATCGAATACGGCCTGATTGCCGCACTTATCGCAGTCGGCCTCGTTGCAGCGCTGACGCTGGTCGGAAACGATCTCCAGACCGTCTTCAACACGATTGCAGACGATCTCAACGCGGCGGTCTGAATGGCGGGGCGGCGAACGGCGGGTCCGGCCCGTTCGTCGCCATCCCGTCGCTCGTGCAGGGCCGGACACTCAACCAACAGATGTCGAATGGAGCGAACGGCGGATGACTCGGCCGGTGCACTGCGCGAGTCTCCCCCGCTCTCTCGATCAACCGAATCGGAGGCTGTCATGCGGACCAGTGGACGTGCGGTAGCGGTATCGCGATGGATCGGCGACGAGCAGGGGGTGACGTCGATCGAGTACGCGCTGATCGCGGCAGTGTTCGCCACCATCGTGCTGGGAAGCGTGGTTACCCTGAAGGGTTCGGTTCAAGACGCGTACAACATGATCGCGGCAATCGTGACCGCGGCGGTCAATACCGCACTGGGTAAGTGATTCCGACTATTGCAGCCAATCGAGGTTCGCCATGTTGCCTGCCGCACTGCCTCACCCGGTCCCGTTGTGCGTGACGCTGCTCGTCGTCGTCGCGGCCAGCACGGACATCACGAGCCGACGCATCCCGAACCGGCTCGTCGCGATCGGGCTGGCCGGCGCGCTGATCGCCCAGTGCGCGCTGCACGGGGTCCAGGCGGGCGCACTCGCGTGGCTTGCCGGCGCGGCGACCGGCTTCGGCATGCTGCTGCCGTTCTATCTGATGCGCGGAATGGCTGCAGGCGACGTGAAGCTGATGCTGGCGATCGGCGCATGGGTCGGCGCACAGATGGCGTTCTACATCGTGCTGGCCACGTTTCTGGCCGGCGGGATCGGCGCGATCGGCCTTGTGCTGCTGCGCGGGCGCCTGCGCCAGATGTGCGCGAACGTCAGGGCGCTGATCGCGCATCGCTCGATCCGCGCGTATGCAGGGGCGACCGACGGCCCCATCGAAGCTGCGTCGGTCGGCGCGTTGCCGTATGGCGTGGCAATTGCCGCCGGCACGCTGGGCATGCTGTTCGCTTCGTGCGTCTAGCGCGACGAACCCGCAACGAGGATGAAACGCACATGAACACGATCCCCACCGAACCGAAGCGCGACGCGCAGGTTGCACACCTGCCGCATCCGTCGCCGTTGCGGGAGGCGCATGCGAAGCCGGGCACGCAGTTGCCTGCCGCGCCGCGCTCGCTCGAGGAAACCGGACTGAGCCAGCCATTCGTCGCAGGGCTCGTGCTGAAGTCGACGCTGGTGCTCGGCCGTCCGTCTTACGGCGACCTCATCGAGCGCCACTGCCTGCCGCTCGCGGTGCTCGACGACGTCTTCGCGTTCCTGGTGCGCGAGCATCTGGTCGAACTCACCCATCGCGGCAAGACGGATCTCGACGTGACGTTCCGCCTGACCGACGCGGGCCGCGTGGCAGCACTCGAGGAGTGTGCGCGCAGCACGTACAGCGGGCCCGCGCCGGTGACGCTCGACGCGTATCTCGACTGCGTGTCCACCCATTCGGTGCGCAAGCTGCACGTGGCTCAGAACGACGTGTGGGCCGTATTCGAAGGCATCGTGATGGACACGTCGGTACTCGACTCGGCGGCCGCCGCGCTGAACTCCGGCCGTCCGCTGCTGATCTACGGCCCCGCCGGCAGCGGCAAGACCTTCCTCGCCGAGCGGCTCGGCGCGTTGATGGGCGGTCACGTACCGGTGCCGTATGCGATCTATGCGGCCGGGGAAGTCATCCAGATCCACGATCCGCTCGTGCATGTCGACGCGCCGTTGCAAACGGAGGGACAGTCGGTCGATCGCCGCTGGCGCCTGTGCGAGCGGCCGGTCGTGATGTCCGGCGGCGAGTTGACGCTTGACGAACTCGACCTGCGCCGCGATGACGCGGCGGGCTTCTACCAGGCGCCGCCGCACATGAAGGCGAACATGGGCATGTACATCATCGACGATCTCGGCCGCCAGCGTGTCGAGCCGCGCGACCTGCTCAACCGCTGGCTGCGTCCGCTCGATCGAGGCGTGGATTTCCTGACGCTCGAATCCGGCAATCGATTCGTGCTGCCGTTCGACGTCTGGCCGGTGTTCTCGAGCAACCTGGCGCCGGAACAGTTCGCCGACGACGCATTCCTGCGCCGGCTCGGTTCAAAGCTTCACGTCGGCGCGCTGTCGATCGACCACTACCGCGCGGTGTTCGACGCCGCATGCGAGTCGCTCGGACTGGTGTCGACGCAGGACGCCTTCGACTATCTGCTGCACCGGCTGCACCTGCCGACCGGCAAGGCATATCTCGCATGCTTCCCGATGGATCTGCTGCGCCTGGTCGCCGCCGGCGCGCGGTATCGCGGCGATCCGCTCGAGGTGACGCACGACGCGTTGCATGACGCATGGGCCAGTTATTTCGGCACCGCGCCCGAGCGCGACGGCGGATATCTGCCGCCTGCCGAGCACGGCGGTCACACGCACATAACCGGTTGAGCCGTTTCTTTCACGATTCGTTGAGGAGCATTGCCATGAAAAACAGTCGAGCGCTCATGATGCTGATCGTCGCGATGGTCGCGGGCCTTGCCGCGGTCGTGTTCGCGTCCCGCTGGTTGATGAATACATCCAGCAGCTCGGTCACGTCGGTCGCGGTGGCGACCACCGACCTGAACCTGGGCGAGCCGCTCGGGCCGAACCAGATCCGCATGGTGAGCTGGCCGTCGGGCAGCGTGCCGACCGGCGCGTTCACCGACACGAAGGAACTCGAAGGGCGCGTCGTGCGTACGAGCCTCGCACGCGGCGAACCGGTGATCGAGTCGAAACTCGCGCCGGTCGGCACGAAGGGCGGGCTGTCCGCCGTGATCGCCGACGGCAGCCGTGCGATCACGGTGCGGGTGAACGACGTGGTGGGCGTCGCGGGCTTCGCGCTGCCGGGCAACTACGTCGACGTGATCGTCAACACGCAGGAACAGCAGGGCAAGACCGACGGGCAGAGCATCTCCAAGATCGTGCTCGAGCACATCCTGGTGCTGGCCGTCGCGCAGCAGGTCAGCCGCGACGATACCGCACCGAAGGTCGTCAACGCGGTGACGCTCGAAGTCACGCCCGATCAGGCCGAACGCCTCGACCTCGCGCGCAGCGTCGGCACGCTGTCGCTCGTGCTGCGCAACCAGGTCGACCAGAAGACGCTGACGACCGATGGCGCGACCAAGCTGACGCTGCTCGGCAAGGCTCCGGTACCCGACGCGACGCCCGCACCGGTACACGAACGCGTACGGACCGTGCGCGTGCACGTTGCGTCGCACGCGGCACCGGACGCACGGCACGATTGTGTAGGCGTGCTGACCGGGGTACGGGGCAGCGTCGAATGCTTTTGAAACCGTAGAACACACATCCAGATAAACAGATTAACCAGATCGGCCGCCGTCAGGGCACGGCGGCCTTGGAAGTCGACAACCGGCCGCTCGCCGGTCACTCGGGGGATCAGACGAAATGAAGATCAATCCGCAATATTCAGGTACCGGCCCGGTGCGCACGCGTATCGCACGGGGCACGATGATGGCCGCGATCCTGTGTACGGGGTGGCTGACGGTGTACAGCGCGCTGGCCCAGGAAGGCGCGGAATCGGCTGCGCTGATGAAGGGCGGCGCGAGCGCGCCGGCTGCCGTCGCCAAGGGGCCGATGCAGATGACGATCAGCATGGCGCCGGCGCCTGCCGCCGCGGCTGCCGCATCGGCGGGCCCGCTGCGCGGACCGAACTGCGTGGGCGCCGTGCGCGAGTCGACCAGCGTCAGCGTGCCGCTCGGCAAGTCGCTGCTGGTGCCGATGCCGGAGCCGGTCCGCAACCGGACCATCGGCAACCCGGCCGTCGCGCAGGCAACGATGGTGTCGCCGCAGACGCTCTACATCCTCGGGATGTCGGTCGGCACCACCAACATGATCGTGCAGGGCAGGAGCGGCGCGTGCCGCGTGATCGACGTTGCGGTCGGCGCGGACGCCGGCGGCCTGCAGGCATCGCTGGCGCAGCTGATGCCGGACGAGCACGCCATCCACGTATCGAACGCAGCCGGCACGATCGTGCTGGCGGGCACCGTGTCGAGCTCGCAGGCCGCGCAACAGGCCGTGCAGATCGCACGGGCCTACAGCGAGAGCACCGGCGAGGGGGGCGGCACTGGCAAGGGTGGTGGCGTGCTGAACATGCTGAACGTGACGTCGCCGCAGCAGGTGATGCTCGAAGTGAAGGTTGCCGAAGTGTCGAAGACGCTGATCAACCAGTTGGGCAGCGCGTTCAACATCCAGGGCGGGTTCGGCTCGTGGAGCGGCGCGCTCGTCAGCAACCTGCTCGCGGGCGTTGCGAGCGGTGCGATCTTCAACAAGGCGAACAACAAGCCGTTCAGCATCGCGGCCGATGCGCAGAACACCGACAACCTCGTCAAGATCCTCGCGGAGCCGAACCTCGTGACGATCAGCGGCCAGGAGGCGACGTTCCTCGCCGGCGGCAAGATCTTCATCCCGGTACCGCAGAGCAGCGGCACCGGCACGTCGTCGATTACCCTGCAGGAAGAGGAGTTCGGCGTCGCGCTGAAGTTCACGCCGACGGTGCTCGCGAACGGCCGGATCAACCTGAGGGTCGCGCCGGAAGTGTCGGAGTTGTCGCAGACGGGCGTGACGCTGAGCGCGACCAACATCGGCGGCACGTCGATCCTGCCGCTGATCACCACCCGGCGCGCGTCGACGACGGTCCAGATGGCCGACGGCGAATCGTTCGCGATCGGCGGGCTGATCAAGGACAACGCGAGCGGCGCGCTGAAGGCGATTCCCGGCGTCGGCGAGGTGCCGGTGCTCGGCGCGCTGTTCCGCAGCACGTCGTTCCAGCAGGACCGCACCGAGCTGATCTTCGTGATCACGCCGCACCTGGTGAGGCCGCTGCAGACCGCCGACCTGCCGCTGCCGACCGACAGCTTCTCGAAGCCCAACGAAGCCGACGTGTATGCGACCGGCAACATGGAAGGGCGCAAGGGTGTCCGCAAGGCGGGCGCGCAACCGGCGAACGGCGCGATGGATGCACCGCAGACGCCGGCACCTGCTCCCGCGCCGCAATCGGCTGCACCGGCCGCACCGGCCGCCGCGCTGCCCGCTCCGCGTGCGCCGCAGCCCGCCGACACACCGGCACCGGTGCCGGCGCAGCCTGAGAAGCCGGCGGCTGCAGCGGCCGCCGCGGCAGGAGCGGTGAACGCCGAGCCGGCGCATGCCGCGCAGTCGCAGCCGAAACCGCAACCGCAGGCCGATGCGGCCAGCGCGGCACGGATCGCGCGCATCGAAGCCGCTGCCGCGCGTCTCGCGGCGGCTGGCTCCGACACGCCGGCCAAACCCGCGCCGCATTCGAAGAACAGTCTGCCGGCCGCCGCCCACGCGCAGATCGCGCGGGCGAATGCGGAACCCGCGTCCACCGATCGTTGAAGCCATCCAAGGGGAAGCTCATGAAATCCGCCTACCTCGTATTCGTGCGCCGTGCGGCGCTCGCCGTCCCGCTCGCGTTCGCGCTTGCCGGCTGCATGTCGTCGACGCCGGTGTGGGACAGTCGCTTCGGCGACTCGGTCCGCGCCGTCACGCAAGCCCAGATCATCGATCCGCATGCCGCCGAACACGCGGCCTCGCGCCCGGGGGTCGACGGCAGCGCCGCCGCGGCCGCGCTCGACAACTACGACAAGTCGTTCAGGCAGCCCGAGCCGAAAGCCAATGCATTCGTGATCGGGATCGGCAAGTCGTCGGGCCAATAACACAGGCACGCTCAGGGAGAACGCCATGTCCAGCGCAGCTCGTCATCCGAAACTCACGCGTCGAGGGTTGCATCGCCAGCAAGGCGCCGTCGCGATCATAGTCGGTCTCGCACTGGCGGTGATGATCGGATTCGTCGGTCTCGCGCTGGACCTCGGCAAGCTGTACGTCACGCGCAGCGAACTTCAGAACAGCGCCGACTCATGCGCGCTGTCCGCTGCGCGCGACCTCACGTCGGCCATCAGCCTGCAGGTCGCGGAAGCGGACGGCATCGCCGCCGGCCACTCGAATTTCGCCTTCTTTCAGCAGAACGCGGTGCAGATGCAGACGGATTCGAACGTCACGTTCAGCGATTCGCTGACCAATCCGTTTCTGACGAAGACGGCGGTCGCCACGCCGGCGAACATCAAGTACGTGAAGTGCACGGCGCAGCTGACCAACATCGCGCACTGGTTCATCGAGGTGCTCAACACGATTCCCGGTGTGCAGGTCGCGAACGCGGCGCAGGTCTCGGCCAGCGCGATCGCGACGGTGGGCGCCGGGCAGACCACCTGTGCGATACCGGTGTTCGTGTGCCGCGCGGCGGCCGCCGCGCCGTACAAGGTCGGTGACTGGATCTCGTCGCCTTCCGGCTCGTCGTCGACGTACGGGCCCGGCAACTTCGGCTGGGCCGCGCTCGACGGTTCGACCAACGAAACGACGATCGCCAGCGAACTGTCTGGCAATACCTGCAACATCAAGTCGCCGCCCACCCTCGGTTCGACGGGCCTGAAGTCCGCGTCGCTGCGCGCGTGGAATACCCGCTTCGGCATCTATACGAACGGCGCCAACGGCTCGAGCGGCCAGCCGGACTTCACAGGCTACGCATACGTCGGCCCCAAATACGGGCCGCCGGGAACCGCGGGTATCGTCGGCGACGCGTACAAGCAGTTCGTGCTCGATCGTGCGAGCTTCAAGTCCTACCAGGGCGACGGCGCGCCGCCCGCCGGCAGCGGCATCGCGACCAAAGGGACCGCCACGGCAAGCAACTATCAGACGTTCGGTGGCGACCGCCGGGTCGCGCTCGCCCCCGAGGGCGACTGCTCGACGCTGCAGGGCGCAAGCAACCAGCTGACCGTCACGCAGTGGGACTGCGTGCTGATGCTGGATCCGCTGCCGTTCAGCCCGGGCGCCGGCGGGGTGGTCGCGCATCTCGAATACCTCGGCTCGGCGTCGTCCGGCAGCACGCCTTGCGCGACGCACGGTTTGCCGGGCAACGGCAGCTCGATCGGCCTCAAGGTGCCGATGCTCGTTCAATAGAGGAGACGCGATCATGAAAAGGCTCCCGATTCGCCGGTCGCGCATGCGCGGTGTCGCCGCGGTCGAGTTCGCGCTCGTGCTGATGCCGATGATCGTGCTCGCGACCGGTGTGGCCGAGTTCGGCCGCGCGATCTATCAGTACGAGACCCTCACCAAGGCGACGCGCGACGCGGCGCGCTACCTGTCGGTCTATCTGCCGGCCGACAGCGCGTATCCGCTCGCGGCGGCGCAGTGCCTGGTCGTCTACGGCAACACGACCTGCGGGTCTGCCGGCACCGAGCTGGTGCCGGGGCTCACGACATCGATGGTGATCGTGTGCGACGCCGCGCATTCGAGCGATTGCGCCGACGCATCCGATCCACCGCAGTTCGCGAACCTGCCGACCTATGACGCGACCAACAACGCGGCAAGCGGCACGGCGACCGGCAGCATCAACGTCGTCGAGGTGAAGGTGAAGGGCTATAAGTACCAGCCGATTCCGGCCTACCCGGGGCTGTCGTCGATCACCTTCGGCAACATCGTCACCGTGATGAGGCAAGTGTCATGAACCCGCGCTCCTGTCTGCCGTCGCGCCGTCGCGCACAACGCGGCGCGACGATCGTCGAATTCGCGCTGATCGCATCGATCCTGATGATGCTGCTGATCGGCGTCTTCGAATTCGGGCGCGTGCTGTTTTACTGGAACACGGCGGCCGAGGCCATCCGGCTCGGCGCACGCACGGCGATCGTCTGCGACGTGAACGCCGCCGGCGTCGTGAAGCGCGTGAAGTCGCTGATGCCGATGGTGTCGAGTGCGAACGTGTCGGTGAGCTACACGCCGTCGGGCTGCGACGTGAGCTCCTGCTCGTTCGTGACCGTCAGCATGACCAACTTCACCGTCAAGACGATGATTCCGCTCGCGAGCGTCTCGATCACGATGCCGCCGTTCACCACGACGCTGTCGCGTGAAAGCCTGAATTCATCCACGGGCGGCACCGCCTGTCAATAATCGAACCGACGAGGCACAGCCATGATCAATATCCTCGTAGCTGCCGACGATACCGCCCGGCTCACGCAGATCGCGCGCCTGGTCACCGACAGCGGACACTATCGCGTGACACGCGCGCATGGACGATCGTCGCAGATCGAGAATCGAACGGACGGACTCGATTCATTCGACATCCTGCTGATCGACGGCGCGACGACCGATGCGACCGAGCTGTCGGCGCTCGAGCGCATCTGCCGGCTGCACCCGAGCCTGACCTGCATCCTGGTGACGGCCGACGCGGCGCCGAACGTGCTGCTGGACGCGATGCGCGCCGGCGCGCGCGACGTGCTGCAGTGGCCGATCGACCCCACGGCGCTGGCCCGTGCGCTCGAGCGTGCCGCCGCGCAAAGCACGCGACGCGACGCCGAAGATACGCGCTTCGTGTCGTTCATGTCGTGCAAGGGCGGCGCGGGCACGAGCTTCGCCGCGAGCAACGTCGCGTACGAGATCGCTGAAGGATATAAGCGCCGCGTGCTCCTGGTCGATCTGAACCAGCAGTTCGCGGATGCCGCGTTCCTCGTCAGCGACGAGACGCCGCCGTCGACGCTGCCGCAGCTGTGCGCGCAGATCGAGCGACTCGACGGCGCGTTTCTCGACGCGAGCGTCGCGCACGTGACGCCGACCTTCCACGTGCTGGCCGGCGCGGGCGACCCGGTCAAGGCCGCGGAGATGCGCGAGGATGCGCTCGAATGGATCCTCGGCGTCGCGGCGCCGCGCTACGACTTCGTGATCTTCGACATCGGCGTGAGCATCAATCCGCTGTCGATGATCGCGCTGGATCGCAGCGACCAGATCCAGCTCGTGCTGCAGCCCGCGATGCCGCACGTGCGCGCGGGCCGCCGGCTGCTCGAGATTCTCGTGTCGCTCGGCTACCCGACCGACCAGATGCGGCTGGTGGTGAACCGGATGACACGCGCGAGCGAACGGTCCCGCACCGCGCTCGAGGAAGTGCTCGGCCTGCATGCGAGCAGCACGATACCCGACGACGCCGATACCGTGCGCGAGGCGCTCGACCTCGGGCATCCGGTCTCGCGCGTCGCACGCAGCGCAGCGGTTACGCGTGCGTTACAGGCCTGTGCGAAGCAGATCGTCGAAGGGGACGTGCGCACCAGGCACGACGCGTCCAGCAGCGAACCGTTGATGTCCCGGCTGTTCGGCCGCAAGGCCACGCCGAAGCTCAAGTCCATGTGAATCTTTCGGGGAAACTATCATGTCATTGCGCGAACAGATGTCCTTGTACCGGACGCAGCCCCAGGCGACGAGCACCGATCCGGCGGGTGCGACGCATTCGTCGGTACGCGACGCGTACCAGAGGCTACGCCGTGAAATTCACGCGGCGGTTCTTGAACGGGTCGAGCTGGAGCGTCTGTCACGCCTGCCGCAGGAACAGGTGCGGCAGGAAATCTCGGCGCTGATCTCGCGCATCCTCGACGAGGAGCGCATGCCCGCGAACGACATCGAGCGGCGCCAGCTCGCGATCGACGTGTACGACGAGATGTTCGGTTTCGGCCCGCTGGAGGCGCTGCTGCGCGACCCCGGCATCTCCGACATCCTCGTGAACACGTACCGGCAGGTCTATGTCGAGCGCGCCGGCCAGCTCGAGCTGACCGACGTGACGTTCTACGACGACGCGCACCTGATGAAGGTGATCGAGAAGATCGTGTCGCGGGTCGGGCGGCGCATCGACGAATCGACCCCGATGGTCGATGCGCGTTTGCCGGACGGCTCGCGCGTGAACGCGATCATTCCACCGTCGGCGATCGACGGGCCGCTGATGTCGATCCGACGTTTCGCGGTCAACCCGCTGAAGATGGACGACCTCGTGAGCTACCAGAGCCTCACGCCGCCGATGGCGGAGCTGCTCGATGCGCTGGCCAAGGCGAAAGTGAACGTGCTCGTGTCGGGGGGGACCGGCAGCGGCAAGACGACGCTGCTCAACATCCTGTCGGGCTTCATCCCGCGATCGGAGCGGATCGTGACGATCGAGGACGCAGCGGAGCTGCAACTGCAGCAGCCGCACGTGCTGCGGCTGGAAACGCGGCCGCCGAACATCGAGGGCAAGGGCGAGATCACGCAGCGCACGCTCGTGCGCAACGCGCTGCGGATGCGGCCGGACCGGATCATTCTCGGCGAAGTGCGCGGCGCGGAAGCGCTCGACATGCTCAATGCGATGAACACCGGCCACGAAGGCTCGCTCGCGACGATCCACGCAAACACGCCGCGCGACGCGCTCACGCGGCTCGAGAACATGATCAGCGTCGGCGGCCTGACGCTGCCGCCGAAGACGATGCGCCAGCAGATCGCGTCGGCGATTTCGGTGGTGGTCCAGGCGACGCGGCTTACCGACGGCAAGCGCAAGATCGTCAGCATCCAGGAGCTGACCGGGATGGAAGGCGACATCATCAACATGCAGGAGATCTTCACGTTCAAGCGCACCGGCATGGATCGCGACGGGACGGTGCGCGGACACTTCTGCGCGACCGGCGTGCGGCCGAAGTTCGCCGAGCGGCTGCAGTCGTTCGGCATCAACCTGCCGGATTCACTCTACGACCCGGCGCAGCGTTACGAGACGAAGTGACGACGCGCCGTCGTCTGATTCCGGGGAGGTCTCATGGACTCGATATTCTATGGTTTTGTGATTCTCACCTTCGTCGCGGTGGTGCTCGCGATCGAAGGTGTCTATCAATGGTGGAACTCACGCCACGGTGCCGCGGCACGCCGGATCGAGTCGCGCCTGCGCGCGATGTCGGCCGGCGGCAGCGTGCAGCAGGAGCGACTGTCGATTCTCAAGAAGCGGATGCTCGACGAATCGAAACCGTTCGACCGGCTGTTGCTGCGTATGCCGCGCGTGCAGTCGGTGGATTTGCTGCTGCAGCAATCGGGGCTCGACTGGACGGTGGCGAAGCTCGTCGTGTACAGCGCGGCATTGCCGGTGACGGTGATGCTCGTCCTGCTGTTCACTCCGTTGCCCCTGATCGCCATGTTGCCGATTGCGCTGCTGACCGCGTGCATGCCGGCAATGTACGTGATGCGGCATCGCAACCGGCGGATGCTCAAGCTCGAGCGCCAACTGCCGGATGTCTGCGACATGATCGCGCGCGCGCTGCGCTCCGGCCACTCCTTTACGAGCGCGCTCGGGATGGTCGGCGAGGAGTTTCCCGATCCGATGGGCGGTGAATTCCGGATCACGTTCGACGAGATCAATTACGGCGTATCGCTGCACGATGCGCTGGTGAACCTCGCGACACGCGTGCCTGCCCATGACCTGCGCTACTTCGTGATCGCGGTGCTGATCCAGCGCGAGACCGGTGGCAACCTGGCCGAGCTGCTCGACAGCATCGCATCGCTGGTTCGCGAGCGCTTCAAGCTGTTCGACAAGGTCCGCGTGCTGTCGGCGGAAGGGCGGCTGTCGGCCTGGATCCTCGGGCTGCTGCCATTCGGCACGGCGGGCATGATGGCGGTGTTGAACCGGGAGTTTCTGTCGGTGCTCTGGCAGGATCCGGCCGGCATCAAGATGGTCGGAGTGATGCTGGGGTCGATGGCATTCGGCATGCTGTGGATCCGACGCATCATCCGGATTCGCGTCTGACGCGTGTCTCAGGCTTCACGAACCGATTCGAGGCTGTCATGCAAAACCTGAGCGTAGTACATACCGTGATGCTGGCCGGCTTGTTCATCTTCGTCGCCGGCGGCGTGCTGGTCGCGATGCTGCTGTTTGCGCCGCGCAACATGGAGCGCCGGATCCAGCAGGCGAGCGGAGCAAGTGTGGGCATCGGCGCCGGCGCCGGCGCCGGCGCCGGCGACGGCGGCGGGCAGCCGTCGCGCTGGGTCGCGAAGCTCGTCGAGCTGTCGCAACCGATTTCCCGGCTGTCGGTGCCGCAGGAGGGCTGGGAGAATTCACCGCTGCGGATCCGGCTGATGAACGCCGGCTGGCGCGATCCGAACGCGGGCGCGCTTTACTTCGCGGCGAAGACGGTACTCGCGTTGGCGCTGCCGGGCGCCGCGCTGCTGGCGCTCGCCACGACCCGGCTCGCGGATCAACGCATGCTGCTGTCGTTCATCCTCGTCGCGCTCGCCGGGATCGGCTACTACGTGCCGAACGTGATCCTCAGGCGGCGGATCGCGACGCGTCAGCGAGTGATTTTCGAGGACTTTCCGGATGCGCTCGACTTGATGACCGTCTGCGTCGAAGCAGGGCTCGGGCTCGACGCGGCGCTGATGCGGGTGAGCGAGGAACTGCGCTTTCGCAGCGAAGTGGTCGCGGGTGAACTCGACTTGCTGCTGCTCGAGATGCGTTCCGGGTTCACGAAGGAAACCGCGCTGCGCAATCTGGCACTGCGGACCGGCGTCGAGGATATCGAATCGTTCTGCGCGATGCTGATCCAGGCCGATCGCTTCGGCACCAGCATCGCCGAATCGCTGCGCGTGTTGTCCGACATGCTGCGCACGCGGCGGCGGATGCGCGCCGAGGAGCGCGCCGCGAAGATCGCGCTGAAGCTGCTGTTCCCGCTGATCTTCTGCATCTTCCCGGCGCTGATGTGCGTATTGCTCGGGCCGGCGATGATTCATGTGTATCGCGTGCTGCTGCCGACCTTCACCAGTATCGGGCAGTAAGCAGCGGCGCGGGACTGCCGCGCGAACCGGATGTACGTGCCGACCGGGTATTGCCGGCCGGCACGGTCACCGTCTTCATGGGAGGCTCCTTCTCCCCCCGGGCGGCGCCGCGAGACAGGTCGATCATAGCGGCGTCAACGCAACCCGGACCCATGGTCGACCATGGAGACAGCCGTAGTCCACTGCCCGCGCGGGTGGCCCCCTACGACTAACCTCGAACGCAGTCGCGGCGGCGCGCCGACCGGACTGAAAGCCGATCCGACAGGTCCGATCTGCACGGCTGAATCCATCCGTGTCGATAACGCGAGCGATTGTTTACCGAATTGCCGGCCGGCGCAGGCAGTCGCCGCCCGGCCGCAGCGCCCTCGGGCCGCCAGCGGTGGCATGCGTCAGCCGATGACGCGGCACGTATCGACGGATGCCGCTGCCGATGTGCGCGTCATCGTGCCCGAAAATCTCCTTGAAATCGTCGATTCGAATTTCTACGATTATTCAAAATCAGGCTTGAATGACGCTGCGAACGGGACGATCGCCCCGCGTCGCGGAAAGAACGAACACAACGCCTGAAATTGAAGCGGCTGCCCGACGATACGGGCAACAGGCCAGTCAAGCACGATCGGGGCCGGGGGAATCATGAACGAACACGCAGCGCGATGCACGCCGCCTGACGCTTCATCGAGCAGGCGCCCACCCGCGTGGACCGAACCCGCGATGCCGCCGGGCTACGGCGCGCGTCGTCTCCCTCCCGATTACTAACAGCCGGCGCGCGCAACCGCGCCCGGAACACCGCTTTCTCACCGACATCCTGTGCACCGACGCACACGCGTATCGGGCCGCTCGCGGCCGGCGTGGCGACGCACGTCGCGCACTCGACGACCGACATAACAATTCGAACGAGGGACGCAGCATGGCCATCCGTGTGCCAGTGACACGCCGGACGTTTCTGAAGCTCGCCGGCAGCGGCGCCGTTGTCGCCGTTTCGGTTACGCATTTACCGGCACTCGTACTCGCCGCGGGCGAGACGCAGGCCGATGCGGACGGCCCGAGCTGGGCACCGGTGCCCGGAAAGGCGCGCTGGCGCATCGATGGCGTGCCGAAGGTAATGGGCCAGAAGATCTACGCGCGCGACTTCAAGTCCCGCGACTTCGTCGGCTGGCCGCAGCAGGAAAACTGGCTTTATGCGCTGCGCTGCGACCGGGTCGACGCGGTGTACCAGGGCTACGATCTCGGCGTGCTGCCGCACGAACTGCAGCCGATCGCCATTGTCGACAACGCGTTGCTGAGCGCGCGCAAGATCAATCTTGCACCGCGGCCCGACCCGATCGCGAACCAGGACATCTACTGGCTCGCGCGGGTGGGTCATCCGGCGGACTGCTACGGCCAACCGGCCGCGCTGTTGATCTTCGAGAACTTCGATATCTATCGTCGCGCGAGGAAGCTGCTCGATTTCAATCGCGGCGTGATCCGCTACGGCGCGCCGGTCGGCACCGGCCAGGCCGCACCGGTCGTGCCGTATTCGCCCGTGACCGTCTACGTGCGCGACGACGCACGGCGGTTCAACTACGTCGACAACTACGAGGCCGACAGCACCGGCAAGCCGACCGCGAAGTATCTGGAGGAACGCGAGGCGGCGGTCGCCAACATCGATGCGACGATTGCCCACCACGCGGCCGCCGGCACGTGGATCGGCATTCGGGCGACGGGCGACGACGGGTTCGAGACGCCGGCGATGGATCCGATGTTCATGGAGCCCGAAGCGGGACTCGCATGGTACGACGCGTCCGCCTCGAAGATGAGCCTCGTTCTCGGCACGCAGTCGGCGAACGACGATGCGATCGGTGCGTGTGCGCTGTTCGACGGCAGCAACGTCCCGGTCAAGGAGGCCCAGGTCATCGCGTGCTACCCGGGCGGTGGTTTCGGCGGACGCGACAAGTCCTATTTCCCGCTGTATCTGGCCCTTGCGGCGCCGTTCGCGAAGGGCGCGCTGCGTTGGCAGCAGTCACGCTACGAGCAATTCCAGGTTGGCCTGAAACGCTGCGAGACGCAGTTCTCCGAATCGCTGTGGTTCGACCGCCGCGGCAAGCTCGAAGCGATCACCTGCGATTTCCTGATGAACGGCGGCGGGAAGAAGAACCTGTCGCCGTACGTCGCGCAGCTTGCCGCGTTGAGCGCGATGAGCTGCTACGAGATTCCGCGGGCACGCGCGCAGGCCGCGTCGACCTACACGCGGGAAGTCTTCGGCGGCTCGCAGCGCGGCTTCGGCGGGCCGCAGGCGTTCATGGCGATCGAGACGCTGATGGACGAGGCTGCACGCCGGCTAGGGATGTCGCCGTTCGAGATCCGGCGCGCCAATCTGCTCGGCAAGGCGCCCGCTCTCGGCAAGGGCCGCGCGATCACGGGCGCGCCGATCCTGTTCGACCTGCAGCTGGACGCGCTGCTCGACCGGCTCGAACGTCATCCGTTATGGCTCGAGCGTGAGCAGATTCGTGCCGAGCGCAGCGCGCGCAGCCTCCGCTACGGTGTCGGCCTCGCGATGGCGAACGAAGCGTACGGCACCTCCGGCGACGGCATGTTCGGCATGGTGCAGATCCTGCCCGACGGCAACCTGCGAGTGGTCACGCCGTACACCGACATGGGCAACGGCGCGGCCACGACGCTCGGTCTCGCGCCGGCCGAGTTTCTCGGGCAAAACGCGCAAACGATTGCGATGAGCGAGATCGGACCGTTCAACTCGCTCGGGTTGCAGCGTTCGAGCAATCCGCCTGACGACAGCAAGTACGTGTGCTACACGTACGGCTCGTCGAGCGCCTGTCTCGGCGCATTTCATCAGTACCACGCGGTCAAGGGCGCCGCGCAGGTGCTGTTTCTGCAGAGCGTGCTGCCGGCCGCGCGCGCATGGTGGGGCGTACCCGTGCGTGCGGAGGACGTGCACTGGACCGATCGCGCACTCGCCGCGAACGGCCTCACACCGATTTCGTGGGCGACGCTGCTCGGCACGATCAGGAAGCTCGGCCTGCAGACGACCGCGGCCGTGCATGCGAGTTATGCCGGGTATTTCTGGAAGGGAACCTATCCGTTCGCGTCCGGCAGTGCGCAGATCGACTACGACTACGTGGCGGTCGGCCTCGATCCGTATCACCTGACGCCGTTGAAGCGCGTGCTGCAGCCGCCGCCGATCAATACGACACTTTACGGGCGCACGACCTATGCGCCGTCGGCGACGCTCGTCGCGGTGTCCGTCGATTCGGCGACCGGGCGCGTGAAGGTCGAACGCGTGGTGACGGCAGTGAGCGTCGGCCGGCAGTTGTCGCCGGAGCTCGTCGAAGGGCAGTCACAGGGCGCGGTCGCGATGGGTATCGGCAACGTGTTGACCGAAACGTGTCCGCTGGGGCCGGACGGGCCGGGCGGCGGCCGATGGAATCTGGATCGCTACGAGGTCACGCGGCTGCCGGACATCCCCGTGCAGGAGCTGATCGCCTTACCGCCGCCCGGCGGCGATCCCGCGAATGCACGCGGCATCGCGGAAGCGGTGATGTGTCCGATCGCGCCGGCGCTGCTCAATGCGCTCGCGATGGCGACGGGGCGGCGGTTCCGGGTGACGCCCGTGACGCCGGAGAAGATTCGGGAGGCACTGCAATGAGCAATCCGGTCCGGATGATCATCAACGGCAAGCCCGTCGAAGCGGACGCGGCCGACGCGGACATGAACCTCATCGACTTCCTGCACGAGCGGCAGGACCTGACGGGCACCAAGCTGTGCTGCGGCATCGGCGTGTGCCGCGCGTGCACGGTCGGCGTGCGCAATGCGCCCGATGCGCCGATGGAAAAGACGCTGTCGTGCTCGACCCCGGTCAGCGCGATGGCGGACATGCACGTGTACACGATCGAGGGGCTCGCGCAGGGTGGCGCGCTGTCGCCGCTGCAGCAGAGTTTTCTCGAGTCGTTCGCGTTCCAGTGCGGCTACTGCGTGTCGGGTTTCCTGATGGCCGCGACCGCGATGCTCGATCATCTGCGCGCGCAGCCGGTGCACGAGCGCGATCTGGACGCGATGATCGAAACATGGGTGGGCGGCAACATCTGTCGTTGCACCGGTTACGTGAAGTACATCGAGGCCATTCGCAAGGTGGCGATACGCTACACGAAGGGGGCGGCATGACGATGAGAACCTGCGTCGTCGTGCTGGCGACGATGCTGGCCGCGCCGGTCGTGCCGGTTGCGCTCGCGGCGGCAAACGGCGATACGTCGCTGCACGAGTATGCGCAGCGGTGCACCGACGAGATCGGCGAGATTCCCGCGTTCGACTGCAATGACGGCACCGATGTGCCGATCACCGTCAACGGCCGCGTGCCCGTGCGCTACGCAGCACACATGACGTGCGATCGCCCGGCGCTATTGCCCTATGACGCGCCGACGTCCGGACAGTGCACACCGTATTCGAAGATCCTCGACCTGTCGCATGGCGACACGCAGATCTCGGCGTTTTGCCGCCGCAAGCAGATCCGCGCGAATCGGAGCCCGTATTACGACGAAGTCGACATCGTGCTGCATCATGCGGGCAACGGCAAGACCTGCTGGTTTCATGCGGAGCAGGGCGGCACAGCCGGCATGAACGCGGCGCGCGTGCCGCCGCCGAACGAGACGACGCCGCCGCCCGGCCATCCGTCCGCGGCGGAGTTCTGGTGGAAGCCGGCCGCGACCGCGACGAAGCGCTGCGTGTCGTGTCATGACGCGAGCCCGGTCATGTACAGCCCGTGGATCGGCCAGGTCTGGAGCAAGGTGCCGACCGATCCGTGGGGCAAGTACGTGAATCTCGGCGCCGACTTCGCGTCGTGGACGTCGCACGCGATCAGCACGCCGGGCAATACCTGCATCGGCTGTCACCGGATCGGCGATCAGAACAGCTGCAAGATCTACGTGCCGCTCGCGGCCGGTTTGCTGCCGCCGCCGAAGGGAAGCAACGCGCGTGCGAGCCGGTATCCGATGACGCATTGGATGCCGATCGACAACAACAAGAGCCTGTATGAATGGAATGCGGCGAACGCGAAGTCGGTGAGCGACCTGCTCGAATGCTGTTCGGCGCGCGGCAAGGACGATCCGAAGTGCAGTTTCACGCCGGCGGCGCAGGCGGCCAAATAGGTCGCGCGCGGGTTGCGCGCCGGACTGCCACGGCGCCTCTCGCTTGCCCCATCGGCGGCCTTGCCGGGCTCGCCCACGACGATACGCGCGGATCGCCTCGGCCGGTGCAGCCGCGGTCATGTGATGCGCCGGCCGATGAGCGATGCGCGAGAAAAACCGGGGTAGTAGAAGTTGCCATCCGTCATACGTACCCGCGGTGCTGCGTCACGCGTCGGTGTTTCGCCTACTGAAAGTGATGCACGTACCGCAGCACCATCCGCGAACCCTGCGGCCGGTTACGGGCATGGACTTCGAAGTACGCGTTGAACATCAGGTGATCCTGGGGCGAGAAGCTGTACATTGCACCGGGTCCGATCGCCAGCACGGCTTCCCGCGTGCCGGACACATCCTGACCGTTCACCTTCATGTCGGTGGTCTGGCGCAGCCAGTAGCCGTTCAGACCCAGCCGCAGCCCGGGCCGCACTTCATACTCGGTCGCAAAGTTCGCATGAACGGCCTGGCCGGCCTGCGTCGACGTCACGTCCGGCCCGAGCGCGGTCGCCGGCTCGTGATTGGTCGCATTCCACAAATAGTGCAGACGCCACGACACGGTCCACTTCGGCGTGATCCAGAACGTCGCGGCCCAGTACGGATCGAACGACCAGAAATGGCTGCCCGGATTGATCGCGCGCGTTGGATCGTATGCACCGGTCGGCGCAATGAACTGGAACTCCAGCCGCTGCGCGAAGCGCGGCCCCTGCGCGCCCATCACCGGATCGAACTGGATGAACGGTCCGACCAGCAGGTCGCCGAATCCGGCACGCGAATTCAGCGCGACGTTGCCGATTCCGTCGTTCGTATGCACGGAGGCCACCCACGGCAGGATCACGTCGAGCCCCGGATGCATGCCGCCGAACGTCAGCGGCGACTGGTAGACGAGCTGGCTCAGCCCCGCGAACAGGTCGATGTCCTGCTTCGGCAGCCCGACCTTGTTGCCGGCGTTGTCGTTGACGCGTCCGGCGGTGTAGTACTCGAGATACTGCGTGCCGTACCAGCCGGAGCCGGCTGGCGGCATCCCGTCGAGGAAGCTGGTCATCCCCAGGTTGACCGACGGCAGGTCGGTCGCATGCGCCGGCGCGGGGCCGGTCAGGCCGACTAACCCGAGACCTGCGATCGCAAGCAGGCGAGAGCCGAATTTCATCATCACCACCTCCTGAATATTTATTTGTATAACTAATCAAACGGCGCGAGAAAGATCGGGATGTGCGGAGATCGCGCGATACTGGCCCGCATGGAACACGAGCGGCGCCTTTCCGAACGCATCGAACTGCTCGATCTGTCCGATGAACAGCAGATGGTCGCCGCCTTCGTAATGGCCCACGTTGCGGCACACGAAACGCGCGCTCGCGCCGTCGAGACAGGGTACGCCGCCCGCATCGGCCTCCACGTGCGACACGCCGTCGAACTTGTCGGCGCTCGGTGTCGCGAAACGGCGCGACAGCTCGATCTGGTCGTGCGCGAGGATATTGATCGCGAAGTGCGTGGCCGCGACGAAGTCCGGGCGGCTCGGCGCGACCTTGCGCAGGCTCCACAGCACGAGTGGCGGGTCGAGCGACAGGGACGAGAACGAATTCGCGGTGAGTCCGACCTTGCGCCCGTCCGGCGAACGCGTCGTGATCACGGTGACGCCGGTCGGAAACTGCCCGAACGCGGCGCGCAGTTGCTGCGGGTCGAGGCCCGAAATGCAGGTCGCGGTGGTGTCCATGTCGCTTACTCCGAACGTGCGGCGTGGTCGCGGATCAGCGCCGCACAGGCCGACGGTTCGAACCACCACGGCGCGAACTGGCGCGGATCGTCGAAGCCATTGACGAGCGTCGCGGCCAGCGACGGCAACTGGCCGGCGGCACCGAGCAGTTCGAGGATGTGCGGCGGCGGCGGGGTGAGCAGCGAGTTGGTCCAGCGCACGACGTGCTGCGCATAGGACCAGTAGCGTTCGAACGTGTCGTGCATCCAGCTTTCGTCGAACGGCTGGCCTTCGCGTGCGAGGATGGCGTCGCCGTATACCTTCGCGCATTTCGCCGCATTGTTCGAACCCTGGCCGGTGATCGGATCGTTGACGACCACCGCATCGGCCATGCCGAATACGGTTCGGCCAGACGGCAGGCGGAAGAACGGCTTGCGCACGGTCGGCGTGAAGCGGCCGGACAGCGTGCCGTTCGGATCGGTGAGCTCGACGTCGCGGCAGCGCTCGAATTCCCACGGCACATACTGCTGCAGGAACGACAGGCTGCGGTCGAGATGCTGCTCGGGCGTCTTGACGTCGGCCCAGCAGTCGAGCGGGCCGCCGGGGATTCCTTCGAACACCATGATTTCGCACGGGCCCGTCGTCGTCAGTGCGGGGAAAACGAAGTATTCGCCGATGCCGGGCAGGAGGTTGAAGCGCACGCGCGAATACGGCTGGCTCGGCGTCATGCCTTTCACGTAGGTGAGCGCAAGCGCGCGTTGCGGGCGCTCGAATGCGCTGCGTGCGTCGTCGCGGCCCAGCAGGTGCACGATTTCGCCCTTTCCGGCCGCGAGCAGCACGAGATCGTGGCTGAGCGCGAGGTCCTCGAGTTCCGGCACGCCGACGTCGCAGATGCGCACGTCCGCGCCGCGGCGCCGGATCGCGTCGAGCCAGTCGGCCATCTTCACGCGCTGGTCGACCGATTGTGCGTAGCGGGTCAGCCGCGACGACCAGTCGATTGCCTTGCGGCCGTTGCCTTCCGGATGCGGCACCGCGATGCCGATGCCTTCGACGGTCGGGCACGCTTCTTCCCAGGTGTTCAGGCCGAGATCGCGTTCGATCTGCAGTGCGGTATGGAACATGCACTGGCTCGACATGACCTTGCCGGCGCGGATCTGTTCCGCGTCGCGGTTGGTCGCGAGCGTGACGTGATAGCCCTGGTCGAGCAGCGTGAAGGCGAGTTGCAGGCCGGCCTGGCCGGCGCCGACGATAGCGATGCGTTTCATGATGAAATCCTTGGTAGAACGAATTGCATGAGGCGAAGTATGGGCGGGGCGAGAAGCGGCTGCCGGTTATTCGGCCAGCCGCGGAATCGCCGGCACCGCCTGCTCGGGGCCCATCGCGGAGTAGCCGCCGTCCACCGCGTAGTCGGCGCCCGTCACGAAGCTCGCCGCGTCGCTGCACAGGAACGTGACGACCTGCGCGACTTCCGACGGATCGCCCACGCGCCCGAGCAGATGAAACGGCGCGGCCACGCGGTCTGTCTTCGCGCGGTCGCCGTGCGTGAGCTCGTCCATCACGCGCGACCACGTCCATCCCGGCGACACCGAGTTGACGCGAATCCGGTCGCCGGCGAGATCCATCGCCATGCTGCGCGTGAGCTGGCGCATCGCGGCCTTCGAGGTCGGATAGAGCCAGCGGCCGGTCTGTGCGCATTGCGCGGAGATCGAACTGAAGTTGACGATCGCGCCGCCGCGCCGCTTCAGAAACGGATGAACGGCCTTGACCAGCATCGCGGCCGAAACGACGTTAACGTCCATCGCCGCCAGCCAGTCGTTGCGCGTGGCCTGGATCCCGTTGTCGACGTAGCTGCAGGCCAGGTTGATCAGCAGGTCGATCGCGCCGAAGCGTTCGGCGATCGCCGACACCGCTCGGTCGATCGCGCGGTCGTCGGTGATGTCGGTTGCGATGAACATCCCGCGTTCGCCGAGCGTGTCGGCGACGCGCGCGCCGTTTTCCGCATCGAGATCGAGGATCGCGACGCACGCGCCGGCGCGCCCGAGGTCCTGCGCGACGGCAGCGCCGATCAGCGTGGCGCCGCCGGTGACGATCGCGACTTTGCCAGCAAGGGAAGTCATGGTGTGTCTCCTGGAATGATTGAGTGAAGGCGGCGCGCGTTGCGCGCGCCGCATGCGTATCCGTCGATCACGCGCTGTCGTGCCAGCGCTGCATCAGCCTGTTCGACGGCACGGTTTCGTCGAGCAGCTTGCGCGCCGTTTCGACACCGGCAACGGGCAGCCCGGCCGCGTCGAGCAGGCCGATCTGCACGAGCACGCTCGCCTGGTCCCAGTAGATGTGTTCGTGATACAGCTTGTCGCCGCGGAACTTGACGATCGCGACGAGCGGAATCTCGACACGCTTGCCGGTCGGCGCGACGCCGGGCAGCATCCAGTCGATCTCGGTCGTGTGCGTGAAGCAGAACAGCAGTTCGTCGACGATCTGGCTCGCGCCGACCGTGCGCGAGATCGGCGTGATCGTCGTGTCCGGCGGGTTCGCATGCACGAAGTGATGCGTGTAGAAGCGCTTGAGCTCGTCGTAGCCCACGCCGCCCGTCAGCGTCGGAATATGGTTCACGTAAGGCTGCGCGACCATCGTGGCCATCGTCGCGTCGACGTTGCGCGTGTCGAACTCGTGCCGGAGGTGTTCTTCCCACAGGGCGGACAGATCGTAGTGCGGGCCGAGCGCCGCGCGGAACGCGGCGATCGCGCGCTGGTGCGCCATGACCGCGGCGGCCTTGTCGAAATGATCGCCGCCGACGCGCGCGAACGCATGATCGACACCCGGGTAGACGTACACTTCGACGCCGTCGCGGCCGGCCAATGCAGCGGCGATGCGCTGCTGCGCGTCGGGCGGGCAGAAGCGGTCCTGCGCGGCGATCTGCAGCACGAGCCGGCCGCGCAGATGGGCGGCTTCGTCGAGCGCGTGCTCGATCCCCACGCCGTAATAGCTGACGGCGGCGGCCACGTCCGGCAGCCGGCACGCGGCGAGATACGCGAGCTTGCCGCCCAGGCAGTAGCCAAGCACGCCGGCCTGGCCCGTGCATTCTGGCCGTTGCATCAGCACGGCCAGCGCGGCGGCGATGTCCTCGACGCCCTTGTTTTCGTCGTACTCGCGGTACAACGCCATCGCGCGCTCGAAGTCGGCCGCCGTGTAACCGAGTTCGATGGCGGGCGCCTGGCGCCAGAACAGGTCGGGCACGAGCACCGTGTAGCCTTCCTCGGCGTAGTAATCGGCCACGTCGCGCATCGTCGCGTTCGCGCCGAAGATCTCGTGACACAACACGATACCCGGCCCCGTGCCGCCGGCCGGCGTGCTCAGGTATGCGCGAAACGTCCCGCCGTCCGGCGACGGGATGTCGATGTGTCGTCCTTGCATGTGTCCCTCCGTTCTGTTCGTGACTGGCATGGGCCCAGTATTGGCGGACGAAACGCGCGCTTCTATCCGCTTTCTTCGGCCGGTATCCGCGAATTCCGGAAACCTGCGGATCGGCCCGCCGCGCCGGGGCCGGAACGCGGCGCACTGCGGGTATGTGCGGATGCGGAAGGTCCGCACAGTTTTCTACGATGCGCGAACGGTCCACTTCTTGCGTGATGTGCGCAGGGCTTGCGTAGTGTAACGAGGCGGACCGTCCGGATACTCCGGACGCTATCCGGATCGTGCGACGGGGTTCCCCGGAATCGGGAATACGTGCACGGCGCAGGTGCAATCGAGCACGACGGGAGAACTTCGATGGGGCAATTTTGCGGAGCGGGCTGGCTGGGTGACGCTGCCTGTTTCAACCACGACACGCTGCTGCTGCAGTCAGATGACGTCGACGAGGTGCGCGCGCGGGTTGCGGACGTGTTCAAACCGCATCGTCTTACGCTGACCGGCGATTCGCGCGCGCTGCACGGCCGCATGCATCATGCGCGCTGGGGCAATCTGTCGCTGAATCTGCTCGACTACGGCGGCGAAGTGTCGATCGAACCGGGGCCGCTCGAGCACTTCTATCTGTTGCAGATTCCGCTGCGCGGCGACGCCGAGATCGAGTGCGGCGCGACGCGCTTCGTGTCGTCACCCGACACCGCGTCACTGCTGTCGCCGACGCTGCCGCTCCGGATGCGGTGGGGCGAGGCGTGCCCGCAAGTGATCCTGCGCATCGAGCGCGAGGTGATGGAGCGGCATGCGCAGCGGCATGTCGGCGATGACCGGCGCGTGCCGGTGGAGTTCGAGCCGGAATTCAGCCTGTCGTCGCAGCAGGGCGCGTGTCTCGCGAAAATGCTGCCGATGCTGGCCGACGCGATCGCGACGGACGGGCATCCGCTGCGCCATCCGCTCGCATTCGAGCAACTCGAATCGACGCTGCTCAACCTGTTGCTGTACGGCCACCCGAACAGCGCACGCAACGGCACACGCCCCGCGCCGGCGCCGCTCGCGCCGTTCTACGTGCGGCGCGTCGAGGAATACATCCGTGCGCATCTCGACGAGCCGCTGACGATCGAACGGCTGGCCGAACTCGCGGGCGTCAGCCCGAGCACGCTGTTCGCCGGATTCCGCAATCGCCACGGCATCACGCCGATGGGATTCGTGCGCCAGTTGCGGCTGCAACATGTGCGCGACGAACTGCTCGACGACGCGACACCGGGGCTCGCATCGGTGACGGACGTCGCGCTGAAATGGGGCTTCGCGCACCTCGGGCGGTTCGCGATCGACTACAAGCGCGCGTTCGGGGAATCGCCGTCGGCCACGCTCCGGATGCGGCGTGCGCGGTGCTGACGGGAGGGCAGCCACAACGCAGGCTCACTTTTTGAAGTCTGGCACATGCGTGAAGCGCGCGCTTGACGCATGTCATGAACGCGGGCGATGCCACTGCGCCGCGTAGGGGCACGCTCCCGTCTCGCGCCTCACCGCGCTAGGATGAATGACGTCATCCTCGATTGCCGGAGACGCACATGAAAATCAGCGAGCCGATGCGAGCCCCGTCGGCGCCCGATACGTCACCGCTGCTGCAGCTTGGCCTGCGGCCGTTCTATCTGACCGGCGCGCTGTTCGCGAGCGTCGCCGTCGTCTTGTGGCTTGCGGCCTGGCACGGCGTGCCTGTCGCCGGGCGTGCCGGTCCGATGACCGGGCTCATGTGGCATGTGCACGAGATGATCTTCGGCTTCGTCGCCGCGATCGTCGTCGGCTTCTTGCTGACCGCCACGCGGGCCTGGACTTCGCGCGAGACGCTGCGCGGCCCGGCGCTCGCGGCGCTGTGGCTGCTTTGGCTGGCCGGACGCGTGCTCGTCTGGTCGGGGCCGCCGATGCTCGCGGCCGTCGTCGATTCGTTGTTCTTGCCGGTGACGGCCATCGTGTTGTTGCGCGTGCTCATTTCGGCGAAGAACCGTCACAACGTGTTCCTGCCGGTCGCGCTGCTGCTGTTCGGTGCGCTGAATGCGCTGTTCCATGTATCGGTGACGACGGGTCGGGCCGATCTCGCGTTGCGTGCGGCCTACGCGGCGACGGGGCTGGTCGTGTTCTTCGTCGCGGTGATCACCGGACGCATCGTGCCGATGTTCACGATGAATGCGATTCCCGGCTTCAAGATTCACCGCTTCAGGATCGTGGATGCGCTCGCGGCTCCCGCGGTCGCGCTGACGTTGTTCGCGGACGCGCTCGGCGCACCCGATACGCTGTTGGTCGTCGCTGCGCTCGCGACCGCCGTGCTGCACGCGTGGCGCCTTGCCGGATGGCATTCATGGCGCGTCGGCAAGCGGCCTATCGTGTGGATCCTGCACGTGTCCTGTCTGTGGATTCCGGTCGGCTTCGTGCTGCTCGCGCTGTCGTTCGCTGGCGCGGTCGCGCACTCGCTCGCCGTGCACGCGTTGACCGTCGGCGCGATCGGCGGCGCGATCATCGCGATGATCACGCGCACGGCGCTCGGCCACACGGGACGCATGCTCGTCGCGGGCCCGTGGGAGCAGCTGTGTTACTGGCTGGTGATCGGTGCGGCAGTCATTCGCGTGTTTGGTCCGCTCGTGCCGGGTGTGCCGTACACGGTCTGGCTCGATGCGTCGGGCGCGTGCTGGATCGTCGCGTTCGCGGCGTACGCGGTTCACTACGCGCCGTTCCTGATGTCGCCGCGTGCGGACGGTCGCCAGGATTGACGCTCGCGCGTCGTCGGATCGCTGCAGGAAGCGTCGGGCGCAACATCAGAGCCGCCTTGCGCGCCGGGCACGGCGTCATGAGACGTCGACCGATGCCGGTCTGATAAGCGATGGTTCGGAGAATGCGTCGCGCCGGCAAGCATCGCGGCTTGCCGGCGGTATCGCGCAACGAGACCGGTTACTGCAGGCGATCTCGTTGCGCGTATTTCAGAAATGCACGACGGTCCGGATGGACTCGCCGTTGTGCATCAAGTCGAATGCCTCGTTGATGCCGGTGAGCGGCTTCGTGTGCGTGACGAACGGTGCCAACTGGATCGTGCCGGCCATCGCTTCCTCGACCATGCCCGGCAGTTCGGAGCGGCCCTTCACGCCGCCGAATGCCGTACCCAGCCAGCGGCGACCGGTGACGAGCTGGAACGGGCGCGTGGAGATTTCCTGGCCGGCGCCCGCGACGCCGATGATGACGGACTGGCCCCAGCCGCGGTGCGCGCATTCGAGCGCGGCACGCATCACGTTGACGTTGCCGATGCACTCGAAGCTGTGGTCGACGCCCCAGCCGGTCATTTCGACGATGACTTGCTGGATGGGCTTTTCGTGGTCCTTCGGATTGACGCAGTCGGTTGCGCCGAACACGCGCGCAAGGTCGAACTTGCCGGGGTTGGTGTCGATCGCGATGATGCGGCCGGCCTTCGCGAGCTTGGCGCCCTGAATCACCGCGAGGCCGATGCCGCCGAGGCCGAATACGGCCACCGTATCGCCTTCCTGCACCTTCGCGGTGTTCTTGACCGCGCCGAGGCCGGTCGTGACGCCGCAGCCCAGCAGGCAGACCTGCTCGGGGTTCGCGTCCGGGTTGATCTTCGCGAGGGAGACTTCGGCGACGACCGTGTATTCGCTGAACGTCGAGCAGCCCATGTAGTGATAGATCGGCTGGCCGTTGTAGCTGAAACGCGTGGTGCCGTCGGGCATCACGCCCTTGCCCTGGGTGGCGCGCACCGACACGCACAGATTGGTCTTGCCGCTCTTGCAGAACAGGCACTCACCGCATTCGGCGGTGTACAGCGGAATGACGTGGTCGCCGGGTTTCACGCTCGTCACGCCTTCGCCGACTTCCACAACGATGCCGGCGCCTTCGTGGCCCAGCACGGCCGGAAAGATGCCTTCCGGATCGTCGCCCGACAACGTGAAGGCATCGGTGTGACAGACTCCGGTATGGGTGATCTTGATGAGCACTTCGCCCTTGCGGGGCGGTTCGACGTCGATTTCGACGATCTGGAGCGGCTTACCCGCCTCGAACGCAACTGCAGCACGTGATTTCATGGCAATCCTTTAAAAAATCATCGAATGGATCGATAGGTCGACGATTCCGCACCGGTCAGCGCAAGTAGGACCGAACGAGGGTCACGATATCGTCGATCGACCCGGAAGCGGGGCGCGATGCGTCCGCGAGCTGGGTGAATTCCTCGCGCAAATGGCTTTCGAGCACGCCGGCCATCACGCCATTGATCGCGCCGCGAATGGCAGCCAGTTGCTGAAGTATCGGGCCACAGTCCGCGCCCTCCTCAAGCGCTTGCTCGAGCGCATTCAGTTGCCCGCGAACACGGCGCACGCGGGTCAGGACGCGTTTCTTTTCTTCGGGGGAATGCGGCATGGGATCTGTGGGTTTCCGGATACTGGGGGGCAGTATAGAACAATGTGGCGCGGAGGTATACGGAATCGCTGCCGGGCACACCGTCAGATCAGCAGCGTGAGCGGGCGGGACAGCGCAAGATCCTCGTTGCGCGCCGACCGCGCATGCCGACGGACACCCGCAGCAGGCAGTCGATGACGCAGCGCACGGCGCCGCTCAGCGTGCTGCTGCGGCGCGTGACGATGCCGAGTTCGCTCGGCTCGTCGCTCGATCGGGCATATGTGCCGGGGGCAGCTGATCTGCCGTCGCCGTCGAGGCAGAGGATGGTGCATGCGGGGATTCGGCACGAGTTCTGACCGGATCGGAATCGAAGACGGGACGGGCGGCCGGCTTGGCGTCACCCGCTCGCACAATCGGTGGATCCCGGCAACGTCAGCGACCATGCGCCGTACGGCAACCTGTCGTGGCAGTTCTGAGCGCGGAGGGGTAGCCATTTACGCTGACACGCGAATGCGTGAACGGTCGGCCGGAGCGCGACGTCGACGCGGCGCGCTCCGTGCGTCAATCCCGCGCCACCGCCGTCGATTCCCGCACCACGAGCTCCGGCGCCCCGATCGTATGCACGGCGGCAGCCGGCTCGACGCCGTCGATCATGTCGAGCGTCAGCGCGATCGCCCGCGCGGCGATCTGCGACGTCGGAAACCGCACCGTCGTCAGCGCGGGGCGGAACTGGTGGGCGAGTTGGATATCGGTCATGCCGACCACCGACAGATCGGCCGGCACGCGCAGCCCGAGATCGGCGGCTGCCTGCATCGCGCCGATCGCCATCAGGTCATTGGTCGCGAACAGCGCGGTGAGGCCCGGCTTCTCCCGCAGCAGCGCAGCGGCCGCTTCGTAGCCACCTTCGATCGAATCGTGAGCCGACACCGTCGTCAGCGCCTCCGCCGGATGGCCGCATGCCGCGAGTTCGTCCGCGAACCCGCGCAAGCGCACCGATTGCGGACCGCCCGAGCCCTTGCCGACGAGCGCGCCGAACGCGCGATGCCGCAGCCCGGACAGATGCGCGGCTGCCAGCGCGCCCGCCGTCGCGAAATCGACGGTGACGCACGGCAGCGTGCGTGACGCATGCACGTGCTCCCACATGCACAGCACGATTGACGCGCCGTGGCGTGCGATGTCGGCGAGTTCGGCTTCCGCGAGGTCGGTGTTCATCACGATCGCGCCGGCGGCAAGCGTGCCGGCGATCCGCTCGAGGTAGTTGCGCGTGATCGCCGGATCGTCGTCGGTATTCGACACCAGCAGGTAATGGCCGCGCTTGCGCGCCTCGCGCTCGGCGGCCAGCACGAATTCCGGATAGAACGGGTTCGTGATGTTCGACAGCATCAACGCAAGCGTGGACGTGCGGCCCTCGGCCAGTGCCCGCGCGGTCAGGTTAGGCCGATAGCCGAGCTCGCGGATCGCCGCCATCACGCGCTCGACGGTCGCCGGCTTCACCTTCTGCGGATTGCGCAGCACGTTCGAGACGGTCGCCGCGGTGACGTTCGCGCGCCGCGCGACTTGCGCGAGCGTCACCATGCACGGCCTCGGGCCGGGCGGGCAACGCTGCACGAGGGAAGGGAAGCGAGGGAGTGTCTGCTCATATTCTGGGAGTGCGTCCCACAAGTTGCACAAGGACAAGCGATACGCTAATTTCTCGACACATCAGATCAAGGAGACGACATGGTACGGCGAACAGGGCGAATCGCACCACCGGAATTTAAGCGGTTAAATTTCGCGTCCCGAAGCGCCTGACCAGGAGAGGAGAGCGCGATGACCGCCATTTCATTGAAGGACGTCTCGAAGCGCTACGGCGACCATGCGCCGGTGCTGCGCGACGTGAACCTCGAGATCGCGTCGCACGAGTTCTGCGTGTTTCTCGGTCCGTCGGGTTGTGGCAAGTCCACGCTGTTGCGGATGATCGCCGGGCTCGAGGACGTGACCGAAGGCGAGTTGCGGATCGGCGGCGCGCGCATGAACGACACGCCGCCCGCCGAGCGCGGTGTCGCGATGGTGTTCCAGAGCTATGCGCTGTTTCCGCACATGACCGTGTTCGACAACATCGGTTTCGGCCTGCGCATCGCCGGCACGCCGAAGGACGAGATCCGGCGCCGCGTGACCGAGGCCGCGCGTGTCCTGCAACTCGATGCGCTGCTCGATCGCAAGCCGAAGGCGTTGTCCGGCGGCCAGCGGCAGCGCGTCGCGATCGGCCGCGCGATCGTGCGCGAGCCGCGTGTGTTCCTGTTCGACGAGCCGCTGTCGAATCTCGACGCGACGCTGCGCGGCCAGACGCGCGTCGAAATCGCCCGCCTGCATGCACGCTTCACGCAATCGAGTTCCGTCTACGTGACGCATGACCAGATCGAGGCGATGACGCTTGCCGACCGGATCGTGCTGCTGCACGCGGGCGACGACGTCGCACGCTTCGGCAGCATCGCGCAGGCCGGCGCGCCGCTCGAACTGTATCACCGGCCGGCCAACCGTTTCGTCGCGGGCTTTATCGGCTCGCCGCGGATGAACTTCCTGCCGGCGGTCGTCGACGCAGCCGATGCGCATGGCTGCCGGCTGCGGCTCGAGGGCACGGGCGAAACGCTGACGTTGCGCGATCGCCCGCTGCCGCGCCACATCGGCAGCGGCGCGCGCGTGACGCTCGGGATTCGTCCCGAGCATCTGACGGTCGCCGCGTCGGGCGATGCCGAACCGCCCACGATCATCCGCGACATCGCGCTCGTCGAGCAACTCGGCGAAGCCGCTTACGTGCATCTCGACCAGCCCGGCGGCGTGCCGCTGCTCGCGAAACTGCCCGGCCAGGCCGCGTTGCGGCGCGGCGAGCGGCATGCGTTCCACGTGCCGTCGTCGCGCTGTCACGTGTTCGACGAGGCCGGCATCGCGTTGCCGGCCATCCACGCCGAAGCGGCGTTCGCATAGCGGCGCAATGCCGACCCGCCGCGCGCGACGCGGCACCTATCACACCAATACCAGGAGACAACGATGAAACTTCGTGCGAGCCGACTGCTGCTTGCCCTGACGACTGCCGCCGCGCTCGCGGCGGGGACGGCCGACGCGGGCACGCTCAAGGTGAACGTCGCCGCGCGCGGCAACCAGCGCGCGACGTGGCAAGCCGTGTTCGACCAGTTCCACAAGGCGAATCCGGACGTCGACCTGAAGGTCAGCTACGTCGGCGAGGAGGCGTACAAGGTGCAGATGTCCGGCTGGCTCGCGACCGATCCGCCCGACGTGCTGAGCTGGAACAACGGCGAGCGGCTCGCGTTTTTCGCGAAGCGCGGGCTGATCGAGGACCTGAGCGCGGACTGGCAGAAGAACGGCTGGAACGAAACGTATGCGGCCGTCAAGCAGTCGTCGACCTACGGCGGCAAGCTTTACAGTTTGCCGCTCGGCTATGACGCGTATGGCCTCTTCTACCGCAAGGACCTGTTCGAGAAGGCCGGCATTCACGGTGAGCCGGCCGATTGGGCGCAGTTTCTGGATGCGTGCCGCAAGCTGAAGGCGGCCGGTATCGCGCCGATCGCGGTGGCCGCGCGCGATGCTTGGACGCTGGCCGCGTGGTTCGACTACCTCGACTTGCGGATCAACGGCTACGCATTCCACCAGAAGCTGATGGCCGGCGACGTCGCCTACACCGATCCGCGCGTGCGGGCCGTGTACGCGGCATGGAAGAAGCTGATCGACGACAAGTATTTCATCGACAACGCACTGTCCTACGATGTCGATTCGCTGAGCCCGCTGATCGTCAACGGCCAGGCCGCGATGACGCTGATGGGCACCTGGTATTCGGCGGGTCTCTTGAGCGCGACGCGCAACCCGATCAGTTTCTTCCGCTTCCCGGTGATCGACGCGTCGGTGCCGCTTGCCGAGGACGGCCCGGTCAACGTGATGATCGTGCCGGCGAAGGCGCGCAACAAGGCGGATGCGCGTCGCCTGCTCGCGTTCATGGGGCAACCGGTGGTCAACGGTGAGTTCGCGAAGGGGATGGGGCAACTGCCGTCGAACAACAAGGCGCCCGAGCCGCAGGACCCGATCTCGAAGATCGGTTTCCGCACGCTCGCGACCACGCCGGGCGGCATCGCGCAGTTCTACGACCGCGACATGACTAAGGAAATGGCAGACGAGGGGATGAAGGCGATGCAGCAGTTCCTGTCCGACCCGACGCAGCTCGATGCGATCCTGCAGCGCCTCGAGCAGACCCGCAAGCGCATCTACCGGAAGTAACGCGCCGCGCGGCCGGGCCGCCCACGCCGGCCCGGTGTGTCGTTGCCGCCGTCGCGTCCGTTTCGTCAGTTACGTCCGTCTCGTCGAAGGTAATCTCATGTCAACCAGCCTGTCCGAAAGCACCGCGCGCCGCGCAGCCGGCCCGCGGCGGCATGCGCGTGCGTCGCTGGCGCGCCGCCGCAACCGCGCGGCCCTGCTGTTCGTGCTGCCGGGTTTCGCGCTCTTCACCGTGTTCGTGCTGTATCCGATCGTCAGCAGCATCTGGCTCAGCTTCCATCACTGGGACGGGATGACGCCGATGACGTACGCGGGGCTCGACAACTACCGCGAGCTGCTGCAGTCCGACACGTTCTACGTCGCGCTGAAGAACAACGTGCTGTGGCTCGTGCTGTTCCTCGCCGCACCGCCGCTCGGCCTTGCGCTCGCGCTGTACCTGAACCAGAACGTGTTCGGGATCCGGCTCGTGAAGTCGCTGTTCTTCGCGCCGTTCGTGTTGCCGGGCGTCGTCGTCGGCCTGGTGTTCTCGTGGTTCTACGACCCGACGTTCGGGCTGCTGAAGCTGATCGTCGGGCACGGGATCCCGGTGCTCGGCGATCCGCGTTATGCGACCTTCGGCGTGATCGCCGCCGCGCTGTGGCCGCAGATTCCGTTCTGCATGATCCTCTACCTGACCGGGCTCACGGGCATCAACGGCGAGATCGTCGAGGCGGCGCGCATGGAGGGCGCGCGCGGCTTCACGCTGCTGTGGCACGTGATCCTGCCGCAGTTGCGGCCCGCGACCTTCATGGCAGTGGTGCTGACCGTGATCGGCGCGCTGCGCAGCTTCGACCTGATCTCCGTGATGACGGGCGGCGGCCCGTTCGACAGCTCGACCGTGCTCGCGTACTTCATGGTCGACCAGGCGATCAAGTACTACCGCGAAGGCTATTCGGCCGCGATCGCGGTCGTGCTGTTCGCGATCATGCTCGTCTATATCGTGTGGCAGCTACGCAAGCTGGTGCGCGTCGAATCATAAGGATCACGAAAATGTATCCGATGCCCGTGTCCCGCTGGGGACGTCCCGCCCGCTGGCTGTACCGGCTGTCGCTGCCGTGCGCGCTCGCGCTGTGGCTCGTGCCGCTGCTCGCGGTGCTCGTCACGTCGGTCCGCTCGACCGACGAGATCATGGCCGGTCATTACTGGGACTGGCCGAAGCAGTTCGCGCTGCTCGACAACTACGGCGCCGCGCTCACGCAGACGCCGATGCTGCATTACTTCTCGAACAGCATCCTGATCACGGTGCCGTCCGTCACCGCATCGATCCTGCTCGCGTCGCTCGCGGGGCACGCGCTCGCGAACTACCGGTTCCGCGGCAATCTCGTGCTGCTCGGGCTGTTCGTCGCCGGCAACTTCGTGCCGATCCAGATCCTGATGATCCCGGTGCGACAGATCATGCTCGGCGTCGGCCTCTACAACACCGTGTGGGCGCTCGTGCTGTTTCATACCGCGTTCCAGACCGGCTTCTGCACGCTGTTCCTGCGCAACTTCATCCGCGAGCTGCCGTTCGAGCTGATCGAGGCCGCGCGCGTCGAAGGCGCGTCCGAGTGGGCGATCTACTGGCGCGTCGTGCTGCCGCTCGTGCGGCCGGCGCTCGCCGCCCTCGCGATCCTCGTGTTCACGTTCGTGTGGAACGACTACTTCTGGGCGCTGTGCCTCACGCAAGGCGACGACGCCGCGCCGATCACGGTCGGCGTCGCCGCGCTGAAGGGGCAGTGGACGACCGCCTGGAACATCGTGTCGGCCGGCTCGGTGCTCGCCGCGCTGCCGTCGGTGCTGATGTTCTTTGCGATGCAGAAGCACTTCGTCGCGGGGCTCACGTTCGGCGCGACGAAAGGCTGATCCGTCACATTCATTTTCTTCTGCAAGGAACCCACGATGCACCTCGGCGTTTGCTATTACCCCGAACACTGGCCGCGCGAACAATGGGCCCGCGATGCGCGGCGGATGGCCGAACTGGGCCTGACCCGCGTGCGGATCGCCGAATTCGCGTGGAGCCGGATGGAGCCGGAGCCGGGCCGCTACGACTGGGCGTGGCTCGACGAAGCGATCGACACGCTCGCCAGCCAGCAGCTGAAGATCGTCCTCGGCACGCCGACCGCCGCGCCGCCGAAGTGGCTCGTCGATCGCCATCCGGAGATCCTGCCCGTCGGCGCGGACGGCGCGGTGTGGCAGTTCGGTTCGCGCCGCCATTACGACATCGCGAACCTCGTGTATCGCGAGCACTGCGTGCGCATCGCGGACGCGATGGCACGACGCTACGGTGCGCATCCGGCGGTCATCGCATGGCAGACCGACAACGAGCTCGGCTGTCACAACACGCTGCCGAGCTATACGCGCGCGGCGCTCGAAGGCTTTCGCGCGTGGCTCGCGGTGCGCTACGGCGACATCGGCGCGCTGAACCGCGCGTGGGGCAACGTATTCTGGAGCATGGAGTATCGCGGTTTCGACGAGATCGAACTGCCGCGCCATACGCCGACCGATGCGAATCCCGCGCATCTGCTCGACTTCCGTCGCTATCAGTCGGACGAGGTCGCGCGGTTCCACGCCGTGCAGGTCGATGCGATCCGTCCGCACGCGCCGGGCCGCGACGTGCTGCACAACTTCATGGGCTTTTTTACCGAGTTCGATCACTATGCGTTCGCGCATGGCGGCCTCGACGTCGCCGCGTGGGACAGCTACCCGGTGCCGCGCACCGAAGTGCTGCCGCTCGACGAAGCGGACAAGCGACGCTGGGCACGTACTGGCCACCCGGACGTGTCGGCGTTCTCGCACGACCTGTATCGCGGCGTCGGCAACGGGCGGATGTGGGTGATGGAGCAACAGGCGGGGCCCGTGAACTGGGGGCCGTACAACCCGGTGCCGCATGCCGGCGCGGTGCGGCTGTGGACGTGGGAAGCGTTCGCGCATGGCGCGGAACTCGTGTCGTATTTCCGCTGGCGACAGTATCCGCATGCGCAGGAGCAACTGCACTCGGGGCTGAATGCGCCGGACGACCGGCTGTCGCCGGGCGGCCACGAAGTGGCGCGCGTCGCACGCGAACTGGCCGCGCTGGATATCGGGCTCGTCACCGGCCCGCATGAGCCTGCACGCGTCGCGCTGCTGTTCGATTACGCGGCCGACTGGATGATCCGGATCCAGCCGCACGGCGCCGACTTCGACTACCAGCAGCACGCGTTCGACTGGTATCGCGCGTTGCGCGAACTGGGGCTCGACGTCGACATCGTCGCGGCCGATGCCGACGTGTCGCGTTATGCACTCGTCGTCGCACCGACGCTGCCGGTTGTGCCGGATCGTGTCGTCGAGCAGGCGGCGTGCGGAGACGCGCACTGGCTGTTCGGGCCGCGCACGGGCTCGCGCACGGCGGAATTCGCAATCGCGCCGGGCCTCGCACCCGGCAAGCTGCGCGACGTGCTGCCGGTGCGAATCGGCCAGGTCGAGTCGCTGCGGCCGTCGCTCACACCGCGCGTCGCGTTCGACGGCATCGATGGCCATGCGCTGAAATGGCGCGATCACGTCGATATGGAATCGGCGACCGGCATCGACGTGCTTGCTGCCTGCGACGACGGCGTGCCCGCGCTCGTGCGGCGCGGCCGCGTGACGATGGCGACCGCCTGCTTCGACCACGCGCTGTTGCGTGCGATCGTCGCCCGCTGCGCGCGCGACGCCGGACTGCCGGTCCGCGCGTTGCCGGATGGCGTGCGCTTGCGCCGGCGCGGACGTCTCGTGTTCGCGCTCAACTATGGCGACGCGCCATGCACGCTGCCGGCGCCGGACAGTGCGCGCTTCGTGCTCGGCGGCGCCGAACTCGGCGCGGTCGACGTCGCCGCGTGGGTCGAGCCGGACTGACGCGATGCAGTCGCCGCGGTCGCTACGGTCGCATTTCGCGCGCCTCGCCGGGATCGCGCATTTCTTGCCGCTGTCCGCCGCCGCGCTGATGCTCGGCGTCGCGATGTCCTTTACGGCGCCGTACCTGTCGCTGTTCGGCGTGGAGGCGGCGGGGATGTCGCCGTTTCTCGCGGGCATCTTCATGACGCTGATCGCGGCGAGCGGTGTCGTCGCGAGCACGTGGGCCGGGCGCTGGTCGGATCGCCGCGACCGGCACAGGCCGTTGCTCGTGGTGTCGCTCGCGGCGGCCGCGCTCGGTTTCGCGCTGCTGTGCGTGCTGCGCGCGCACGGGCCGGTGATCGCGGCCGGCACGATCCTGCTCGGTGCAGGGGCCGTGTCGCTGTCGCAGATCTTCGCGTTCGCACGCGCGGTGCTGCCGGTCGACGACGATGCGCAGCGCGATCTCGCGTCGGCGGCGCTGCGCACGATGCTGTCGGTTGCATGGGTGTTCGGTCCCGCGCTCGGCGCGCTGATCCTCGCGCAGACGGGTTTTGTCGGGCTTTTTCTCGCCGCTTCAGTGGGCTTCGTCGCATGCGCGGCGATCATCGCGCGGATTCCGGAGCCCGCGCGGCGGCCGGCGGCGGCTCATGTGCGCGCAGTGGACCATGCTGCGCCGCTGTCCGCCGAGGCACCGGCGGAGATCGTCGTCGCACCGCGCGCAAGCGTGCGGCGCACCCTCGTCGCGCTCACGCTGATGGGGCTCGCGGCGAACGCGACGATGATCGTGCTGCCGCTGTACATCGTGCGCGGGCTCGGCGGATCGCCGGGCAACGTGTCTGCCGCGCTGGGTCTCGCCGCGTTGCTCGAGATCCCGATGATGCTTTGGCTCGGCATCCGGTCGACGCGGCTCGACAAGGCGCGCTGGCTGACAGCGTGTGCGGCCGTGCATGCGGCGTATTTCATCGGACTCGCGGCGGTGACGCGGGTGGACATGATCCTGCCGCTACAACTGCTGAGCGCTTGCGTGGTCGCGATTACGTCGTGCCTCGGCATGACGCGCGTGTGCGACCTGATGCCGACGCGTCCCGGCACCGCGACCGCGATGTTCTTCAGCACCGCGCGCGTCGGCTCGATCGCATCGGGCGTGCTGTCGGGCGCGTGCGTCGACCTGTTCGGTTATCGCGCGACGTGCGCGGGGTGCTGCGTGCTCGCGCTCGTCGCATTCGCGCTGCTCGCCCGAGACGCCCGGGACGCCCACGGCGAACGGGGCGGTGCGCGTGGCGCAGGCGGCACGACGGCATCTGCCCGAGGCCGCTTCGATGCACCGCACTGACGCGGGATGCGTCGGTGCGGTGATGCGGTGACGACGCGAATGCGTCAGCGCTGGCGATACGCGTCGAGCGACGGCAGCGCGTTGCCGTGGAAGTCGAACAACGTGTTGTTGTCCCATTGATCGCCGGCACCGAGCTTCCAGCCGACACCCGGCGTCGGGATCCATTCCGGTTCCCACCAGAACACGCCCTTGCCGCGATTGCCCGGCACGCCCTTCACGATATCGACGACCGCCGCGAGGAACTGCGCCTGGCCGGCCGGCGACGGCGGGAACGAGGTCGAGCCGGTGTTCGTCATCGCGTTCGGTTCCGAGTCGCCGTCGCTGGTGGTCCACGGATACGCTGTCTCGACGACGATCAGTTCCTTGTCGTATCGCACCGCGAGGTCATTCGCGTTGTTGCGCAGGTCGTCGAGCGAGCCTTGCCACTGCGGGTAGTACGACAGGCCGATCACGTCGAACGCGACACCGCGCTGTGTCGCGCTGTCGAACCACCAGCGGCTTTTCGCGTTGTCGCCTCCGCTGTCGATGTGCAGCATCACCTTGATGCGCGGATCGACGGCCTTCACCGCATCGCGGCCCGTCTTCAGCAGCTGCGCGAGGTTGTCCCACTGGTCGTAGCGGCCGAGCGGCCACAGCATGCCGCCCGTGATCTCGTTGCCGATCTGCACCCACTCCGGCCGCACGCCGACGCGCTGCAGTTGGCGCAGCACGTCGGTCGTATAGGCCGACAGCAGCGCGCACGTTTCGGCGAGATTCTTGCCGGCCCACGCATGCGGCGGGTATTGCTTGCCGGGGTCGGCCCACCAGTCGCTGTAGTGGAAATCGATCAGGATACGCATCCCGAGCGCGGCCGCGCGTTTCGCGAGTGCGACGACATGGGCCGCGTTGTTATAGCCGGCCGCATCGCTCTGGTTGGCCGGGAAGAATGCCGGATTGCCGGGATCGTTCCATACCTTGATGCGGATCGAGTCGACGCCGTGCGCGTGCAGGACCTTCAGGCAGTCGGTCGGGCGGCCGTGGTCGAAGTACCGCGCGCCGTGCGCCTCGAGCTCCGGCAGCGTCGACACGTCGGCGCCCATCGCGAACGGGATGCCACCCGCCGCGCGCGCGACGCCTTGCGCGACGGCCGGCAGCGCGCCGGCCAGGTCGACGCATGCGAGCGCCGCGGTCGAGACACTCCAGCGCAACATCGATCGTCTGTTCATCGTCATCCTCCAGTATCGGGCCCGGTCGATCGATCGCAGGATCGCGGGCTTCGTCGGTTTAAGCGCTTAAATTTCAGCCTCGATGCGAGGCCGGATCGAGCGTAGCGCAGCCGCCGATGCCGATGCAAAGAACGCGTGCGTTGCCTACTATCTGGCGACCGGCATGTCCGCTACCCGCGCACCCCGACCCGATACCGGGTCGTCTGACGATAGGTGTTGCCCGGATGAAGGATGGTTTCGTCGCGCAGCGCGTCCATGTTGACCTGGTTCGGATAGAACCCGGCTTCGACGCACAGCGCCGCATGTCGCACGCACGGCATGCCGCCGCCCACGCGCACGCCATCCAGATAATTGCCCGTATAGAGCTGCAGCCCGCGCTGATCAGTCGACACGGCAAGTTCCCGACCGCTTTCCGGATCGTAGATCGACGCGACGGGCCGCACGTTGCGCCCATGGTCGCGCAGCACGTAGCAGTGGTCGAACCCGCGCCCGCGCGTGAGTTGCGCATGCGGCCAGTCGAGGCGAGCGCCGATCGGCGCGCTCTGCCGGAAATCGAACGCGCTGCCCGTCACGTCGGCGGTGCCGGTCGGGATCAGCGCATCGTCCACTTCGACGAACGCGTCGGCGTGGATCTGCAGCAGGTGGCCGCGCACGTCGCTGCCCGCGCGTCCGCTCAGGTTGAAGTAGCTGTGATTCGTCAGGTTCAGCGGCGTCGGCGCGTCGGTCACGCCCACGTAGTCGATCGTCAGCGTGCCGTCGTCGTCGAGCGTGTAGCGCACCTGCACGCTCACGTTGCCGGGGAAGCCCGCATCGCCTTCCGGCGAATCGAGCCGCAGCGTCAGTCCGCCGCGGTCGTCGACCACGTCCCAGCGCGCGCGGTGAAAGCCGCTCGCGCCGCCGTGCAGCAGGTTGCCGTTCTCGTTGCGGTCGAGCGTGTAGTCGATGCCGTCGAGCGAGAAGCGCGCATCCGCGATCCGGTTCGCCCACCGGCCGACCGTCGCGCCGAGGTACGCACCCGATTCGACATACTCGGCCGGCGTGTCGTGCGCCAGCACGATATCGGCGAAGCGCCCGGTGCGGTCGGGGGCGAGCCACGACACGACGGTCGCGCCGAGATCGCTGATGACGACGCGCATGCCGTGCGCGTTGCGCAGCGTGTAGCGCCGCACCGGATCGCCGCCGGGCAGCGCGCCCCACGGCTCGGACGGAATGCGGCCGACATCGGCTGACGGGCGGGAAGAGTCGGTATCGATATGCATGAGTGGGTTCGCTCGTGGGCGGTGAATTCAGTGAGCGGCCGCCGCGCGTTCCTGGTATTCGCGCGGGGTGCAGCCGAGTTCGCGGCGGAACACCGCGTACATGTATTGCAACGACGTGAAGCCGCAACGGATCGCGACTTCCGCGCTCGACGCATTGCGGCCCGCGAGCAGCGCCTGCGCGGCCTCGAGCTTGTGACGCAGGATTTCCTGGTGCACGGTGCGCTGCAGTTCGCGCCGGAAGTGCTCTTCGAGCAGCGAGCGCGACACGCCGACATAGTCGGCGACCTGTTCGGTCTTGATCCCCTGGCATGCGTACTGCCGGATGAAGTGCCGCGCGCGCATCACGTGCGGGCTCGCGAGCGGCTGGTGGCGCGTCGATTCGAGCACGTTGATGCCGACCGGCGGCACGAGGATGCGCTGCCCGGGAAACCTGGCGCCGCGCAGCATCCGGTGCAGCAGGTGCGCGGCGGTGCGGCCCATTTCCTCGGTGCCCTGGATCACCGACGACAACGGAATGCGCGTCAGCGTGCGCGTGAGCGGATCGTTGTCGATGCCGATGATCGCGACCTGTTCCGGCACCGCGATGCCGGCGAGCAGGCACGCCTGCAGCAGATGCCGCGCGCGCGCATCCGTGACCGCGATCACGCCGACGGGCTTCGGCAGCGCATGCAGCCAGCCGATCAGCTCCTCGATCGCGTGATTCCAGCCCGATGCGCTCGTCGACACGCCGCGGTAGATCGGCGCGTCGAGCCCGTCCGCGCGCGCGAGCCGGTCGAACGCGAGCTCACGCTGCTGCGCCCAGCGGTTCTCCTGCGCGACCGGCAGGCTGTACATCGCAAAATGCGCGAGCCCCGCGCCGATCAGGTGCGTGTAGGCGAGCGACACGAGCTTCGGGTTGTCCGTCGCAATATATGGGACACCGTCCGGGTACTGCGCCGGATCCTCGTACGACGAGCCGACCGCGACGATCGGCAGCGGCGAACCGGCGAGCGCGTCGGCGACGGCCGGATCGTCGAAGTCCGCGATGATGCCGTCTCCGTCGAAGCGTTCGATGCCGGCGAGCCGGCAGCGGAAGTCGTCTTCGAGGAACAGGTCCCACACGACGCGCGTCGTGTGCAGGTACTGGCCGATGCCGCTGATGATCTCGCGGTCGTAGACCTTGTTCGCGTTGAACAGCAGCGCGATGCGGTGCGGTGTCTGGGCGGAAGAGGCACGGGTCATGTCGGTCTCGTGGCGGGCGCCGCTCGGGCGTCTCGCCGTTGTCTCCGGGGCGCGCGGGCGGTGCCGCGCGGTTCTCTGGTGTCCGGCGATTGTAGGACGGAACGCACGCCGCGCGCAGCGGCTGGCAAGAAACGTTAAGCGTGCTGCGCAATTTCGCAATTGCCGGCCGGCAGGCGCGCGGGCACGATCCAGCCAACCGGATTCGGCCGCGTGCGTCGTCGTCGCGACGCGCGTTGCGCTGCACCAAGACCCAGCACGGAGACGCCATGTCGTATTTCGAACACATTCCCGCGATTCGCTACGAAGGTCCGCAGTCGGACAACCCGCTGGCGTACCACTATTACGACCCCGAGAAGCGCGTGCTCGGCAAGACGCTCGCCGAGCATCTGCGGATTGCCGTGTGCTACTGGCACACCTTCGTATGGCCGGGGCACGACATCTTCGGGCAGGGCGCGTTCCAGCGGCCGTGGCAGCAGCCTGGCGACGCGCTCGAACGTGCGCGAATGAAGGCCGACGCGGCATTCGAGTTCTTCACGAAGCTCGGCACGCCTTTCTATACGTTCCACGACACCGACGTCGCACCGGAGGGCGACAGCCTGCGCGAGTACGCAGCCAATTTCGCGCGGATGGTCGACTATCTCGGCGAGCGCCAGCAGGCGAGCGGCGTGCGGCTGCTTTGGGGCACTGCGAACCTGTTCTCGCACCCGCGCTTCGCGGCGGGCGCCGCGACGAATCCGAACCCCGACGTGTTCGCGTGGGCCGCGACCCAGGTGTGCCACGCGCTCGACGCGACACACTGGCTCGGCGGCGAGAACTACGTGCTGTGGGGCGGCCGCGAAGGGTACGAGACGCTGCTCAATACCGACCTGAAGCGCGAGCGCGAGCAGTTCGCGCGTTTCCTGTCGATGGTCGTCGAGCACAAGCACCGGATCGGCTTCAAGGGGGCGCTGCTGATCGAGCCGAAACCGCAGGAGCCGACCAAGCACCAGTACGACTACGACGTCGCGACCGTGCACGGATTTCTGGTGCAGTACGGACTCCAGAACGAGATTCGCGTGAACATCGAGGCGAACCATGCGACGCTCGCCGGCCACTCGTTCCATCACGAGATCGCGAACGCGTTCGCACTCGGCGTGTTCGGCAGCGTCGACGCGAACCGCGGCGATCCGCAGAACGGCTGGGACACCGACCAGTTCCCGAACAGCGTCGAGGAACTGACGCTTGCGTTCTACGAGATCCTGCGCCACGGCGGCTTCACGACCGGCGGGATGAACTTCGACGCGAAGGTGCGGCGCCAGAGCATCGATGCGGAAGACCTGTTCTACGGCCACGTCGGCGCGATCGACGTGCTCGCGCTCGCGCTCGAACGTGCGGCCGTGCTGGTCGAGAACGACCGGCTCGACGCGCTGCGCCGGCAGCGCTACGCGCAGTGGGACGACGCGTTCGGCCGCAAGATCCTGTCGGGCGGCTATACGCTGCAGTCGCTCGCGGATGACGCGCTCGCGCGCGGCGTGGACCCGCGGCATGCGAGCGGCGCGCAGGAGCGGCTGGAGAACATCGTGAACCAGGCGATCTACGGCCTGCGCTGACGCCATGTATATCGGACTCGATCTCGGTACGTCGGGCGTGAAAGCTGTGCTGCTCGACCGCGACGGCGTGGTGCGGGCGAGCGCGAGTCGCCCGCTGACGGTGAGCCGGCCGCAGCCGCGCTGGTCCGAACAGGCGCCGCGCGACTGGTGGGACGCCGCGTGCGGCGCACTGGCCGCGCTCGTCGATGAGGCACGCGCGGGCGGCATCGATCCGCGCGCCATCGACGCGCTGGGACTGACCGGGCAGATGCACGGCGCGACGCTGCTCGATGCGCAGGGCGACGTGCTGCGTCCCGCGATCCTGTGGAACGACGGCCGCGCGGATGCGGAGTGCGCGGAACTCGAGCGGCTCGCACCCGCGCTGCGCGCGGTGACAGGCAATATCGCGATGCCGGGCTTCACCGCGCCGAAGCTGCTGTGGGTGCGCCGCCACGAGCCCGACGTGTTCGCGCGCATCGCGCACGTGCTGCTGCCGAAGGATTACCTGCGCTACCGGCTGACCGGCGCGTTCGCGACCGATCCGTCGGATGCCGCCGGTACGCTCTGGCTCGACGTCGCGAAGCGCGACTACGACGACACGCTGCTCGCCGCGTGCGGGCTGTCGCGCACGCAGATGCCGGTTGTGTACGAGGGCAACCGCGTAACGGGCACGCTTCTGCCGGCCGTCGCGCGCGCGCTCGGGCTGCGCGAGATTCCGGTGGTGGCCGGCGGCGGCGACAACGCGGCCGGCGCGGTGGGCGTCGGGATCGTGCGGCCCGGTGACGCGTTGCTGTCGCTCGGCACGTCGGGTGTCTATTTCGCGGTGTCGGACGGGTTTCGCGCGAACCCCGAATCGGCGGTGCACAGCTTTTGCCACGCGCTGCCCGATACATGGCATCTGATGTCGGTGATGCTGAACGCGGCCGGCTGCATCGACTTCACCGCGCAACTGGCCGGTTACGACGGCGTCGCGGCGCTGCTCGCCGATGCCGAGGCGAACGCGCGCGCCAGCCGCCCGTGGTTCCTGCCTTACCTGAGCGGCGAGCGCACGCCGCACAACGACGTGAATGCGAAGGGGGTCTTCTACGGGCTCACGCCCGATACGCAGCGCGCGGATCTCGCGAACGCAACGCTCGAAGGCGTCGGCTTCGCGTTGCTCGACGGCATCGATGCGCTGCATGCGGCCGGACTGGCGCCCGACGGCATCACGGTGATCGGCGGCGGCTCGCGCAGCGCGTACTGGACGCAGATGCTCGCCGACCTGAGCGGACGCGCGCTGACGCTGCGCGCGGGCGGCGAGGTCGGCCCGGCGCTCGGTGCCGCACGGCTCGCGCATCTCGCGCTCGAACCGGATGCGTCGCTCGACGATGTGTGCCCGCAGCCGCCGATCGTCGCGGTGCGCGAGCCCGATCCCGCGCGACACGCGTGGTATCGCGATGCGCGGCGGCCGACGTTTCGCGCGCTTTACCGCGCGCTCGAACCGGTGTTTGCGACGGGCGCGTGAGCGGCGCTTCGCCGGTGCGATCCCGTGCTGTGCAGTGACTCGAAGCGGGCGGCGCATTCCCGCGGCCGCCCGGTGTTCGTGAGGTTGTCCAATAACAAGGAGTGGAGACATGAAATCCGTGACGCGCCGTACCGTATTGAGTTCCCTTGCCGGCGCAGCAGTGCTGGCGCTCTTCGCGCTCGGCGCTCCGCTTGCGCATGCGAGCAAGGACAAGCCCGAGATCGGCTTCTGCATCGACGACCTGCGCGTCGAGCGCTGGTCGCGCGATCGCGATTATTTCGTCGCGGCCGCGACGAAGCTCGGCGCGAAGGTGTCGGTGCAGTCGGCCGACGCGAGCGAGGAGCGACAGATTTCCCAGATAGAGAACCTGATTTCGCGCGGCGTCGACGTGATCGTGATCGTGCCGTTCAATTCGAAGACGCTCGGCAACGTCGTCGCCGAAGCGAGGAAGGCCGGCATCAAGGTCGTGTCGTACGACCGTCTGATCCTCGATGCGGACGTCGACGCGTACATTTCGTTCGACAACGAGAAGGTCGGCGAACTGCAGGCGAAGGGCGTGTTCGACGCGAAGCCGAAGGGTAACTATTTCCTGCTCGGCGGCGCGCCGACCGACAACAACGCGAAGATGCTGCGCGAGGGCCAGTTGAAGGTGCTGAAGCCGGCGATCGATCGCGGCGACATCAAGGTCGTCGGCCAGCAATGGGTGCCCGAATGGAGCGCATCGACCGCACTGCGCATCGTCGAGGATGCGCTCACCGCGAACAACAACCGGATCGACGCGATCGTCGCGTCGAACGATGGCACCGCGGGCGGCGCGATCCAGGCGCTCGCCGCGCAGCACCTGGCCGGCAAGGTGCCGGTGTCCGGGCAGGATGCGGACCTCGCGGCGGTCAGACGCGTGATCGCCGGCACGCAGACGATGACCGTCTACAAGCCGCTGAAGCTGATCGCGAGCGAAGCCGCGAAGCTTGCGGTCGATCTCGCGAAGGGCACGAAGCCCGCGTTCAACGCGCAGTACGACAACGGGAAGAAGAGGGTCGACACGGTGCTGCTGCAGCCCACGCTGCTGACCAAGCGCAACGTCGACGTCGTCGTGAAGGACGGCTTCTATACCCAGGCCCAGCTCGCGAGCCAATAACGGCACGACGGGCAGGATGCATGTGGCCGGCCAGGTGCGGCCGGCCGCGTGCTCACTGCGAGGCAATGAACGTATGACCGAACCCTTGCTGACGATGCGTGGCATCGTCAAGGCATTCGACGGCGTGAAGGCGCTCGACGGAATCGATCTGACCGTGCGCCCCGGCGAGTGCGTCGGGCTGTGCGGCGAGAACGGCGCCGGCAAGTCGACGCTGATGAAGGTCCTGTCGGGCGTCTATCCGCACGGCACGTGGGAGGGCGAGATCCGCTGGGAAGGCGCGCCGCTCGTCGCGTCCGGCGTGCGCGACACCGAACGCGCGGGCATCGTGATCATCCACCAGGAACTGATGCTGGTGCCCGAGCTGTCGGTCGCCGAGAACATCTTCCTCGGCAACGAGATCACGCTGCCCGGCGGGCGCATGCATTACGCGGAGATGGTGCGGCGTTCCGAGGCGCTGCTGCGCGAGCTGCGGATCGACGCGATCAACGTCGCGCAGCCGGTGATGAACTACGGCGGCGGCCACCAGCAGCTGATCGAGATCGCGAAGGCGCTGAACAAGCGCGCGAAGCTGCTGATCCTCGACGAGCCGTCGTCGTCGCTGAGCGCCGCCGAGACGCGCATCCTGCTCGACATCGTGCGCGACCTGAAGCGCCGCGGCGTCGCGTGCGTGTACATCTCGCATAAGCTCGACGAAGTCGACGCGGTGTGCGACACCGTGACCGTGATCCGCGACGGCCGCCACGTCGCGACCGAGCCGATGCGCGGAATGACCACCGACCGGATCATCGCGATGATGGTTGGCCGCGAGATCCGCAACCTGTATCCGCGCGAGCCGCACGAGATCGGCGACGTCGTGCTGGACGCGCGCAACGTGACCTGTCACGACGTGGCGAACCCGCGCCGCAAGCGCGTCGACGACGTGTCGTTCAGCGTGCGGCGCGGCGAGATCCTCGGTGTCGCGGGGCTTGTCGGCGCCGGCCGCACCGAGCTGATGCAGGCGATCTTCGGCGCGTATCCGGGCGCGAGCACGGCGACCGTGCGGATGAACGGCCGGCCGCTCGCGATCCGCTCGCCGGCCGATGCGATTCGCGCGGGCATCGCGATGGTGCCCGAGGACCGCAAGCGTCACGGGATCGTGCCGCAGCTTGGCGTCGGCCACAACATCACGTTGTCGGTGCTGCGCCGTTTCGCCGCCCACGGGCGGATCGATGCGGCCGCCGAACTCGACGCGATCCGCACCGAGATGCAGCGTCTGTCGGTGCGCGCCGCGCATCCGTTCCTGCCGATCGCGAGCCTGTCCGGCGGCAACCAGCAGAAGGCCGTGCTCGCCAGGATGCTGCTGGCCGATCCGCAGGTGCTGATCCTCGACGAGCCGACGCGCGGTGTCGACGTCGGCGCGAAGGCGGAAATCTACCGGCTGATCTTTGCGCTCGCGAAACGCGGCGTCGCGCTGATCGTCGTGTCGTCCGAGCTGCCGGAAGTGCTCGGGCTCGCCGATCGTGTGCTCGTGATCGGCGAAGGCGAGCTGCGCGGCGATTTCGTCAACGACGGTCTCACGCAGGAACAGATCCTCGGCGCCGCGCTGAAATCCGCGCGGCAGCCGGCCGAACCCATTGCAGCGAGTGCCCCATGAATACCGAACTGTCTTCCTCCACCGCCGTGCCGCCGGACACCGACGCGCGCCGCGCGCACGGCCATCCGCTGCGCCAGATCTTCGTGCGCTACAAGGTGCTCGCGCTGCTGTTCGCGGTCGCGGCAATCTGGGTGTTTTTCTCGGTGCTGACCGACGGTGCGTTCATCACGCCGCGCAACGTGTCGAACCTGCTGCGGCAGATGTCGATCACCGGGATGCTCGCGTGCGGCATGGTGTTCGTGATCATCGCGGGCGAGATCGACCTGTCGGTCGGATCGCTGCTCGGGTTGCTCGGCGGTGTCGCGGCGATCCTCGACGTCAATCGCCACTGGCCCGTGGCCGCGACGGTGCCGGCCGTGCTCGCGCTCGGCGTGCTGGTCGGATTGTTCAACGGCTGGTGGTCGACCTACCGGCGCGTGCCGTCGTTCATCGTCGGGCTGGGCGGGATGCTCGCGTTCCGCGGCATCCTGCTCGGCGTGACGGGCGGCTCGACGATCGCGCCGGTGTCCGACGGCTTCGTGTTCATCGGGCAGGGTTATCTGCCGCGCGCGGGCGGCGACGGGCTCGCGGTCCTGCTGTTCGCGCTCGTTGCGCTGCTGGTCCTCCGGCAGCGCGGTACGCGGCACCGTTACCGGCTTGCGGTCGTGCCGCTGTGGCAGGACGTCGCGAAAGTCGTCGGTGCCGGGGCCGTGCTGTTCGCGTTCGTCGCGACGCTCGATCGTTACGGCGGCATTCCCGTGCCCGTGCTGCTGCTGCTCGCGCTGCTCGGTGCGTTCTCGTGGATCGCGACGCAGACCGTGTTCGGCAGGCGCATCTATGCGGTGGGTTCGAACCTGGAAGCGACGCGGTTGTCGGGCGTCGACACCGATCGTGTGAAGCTCGCGATCTTCGCGCTGATGGGGCTGATGTGCGCGTTCGCGGGCATCGTCAACACCGCGCGGCTCGCGGCCGGCTCGCCGTCGGCCGGCACGATGGGCGAGCTCGACGCGATCGCCGCGTGCTTCATCGGCGGCACGTCGATGCGCGGCGGGTCGGGCACCGTCTATGGCGCGCTGATCGGCGCGCTCGTGATGGCGAGCCTCGACAACGGGATGTCGATGCTCGACGTCGACGCGTACTGGCAGATGATCGTCAAGGGCGGGGTGTTGGTGCTGGCCGTGTGGATCGACGTGGTGTCGCGTTCGAACCGGCGGTGACGGGCGGTGCGGGCGTGATCGCCGCTTGCGCAGGCGCCGGGCGGCGGCGCCCGCCGCTCTACCCGGCATCCGCCTTGACGAAATCGACGAACGCGCGCAGCGGAGCCGGTACGAAACGCCGCCCCGGGTAATACAGATACGGGCCCGAGAACGGTCGCCACCATTCGCCGAGCACAGGCTCGAGCGCGCCGCTCGCGAGGTGCGGACGAAGCCAGTCTTCGAAAAGGTGCACGATGCCGAGCCCGGCGCAGGCGGCGTCCACGACGAGATCGACGGCGCCGCCGATCTGCACGACGAGCGGGCCCGACGGCTCCACGCGGACCACTTCGCCGTCGCGCTCGTACTCCCACGCCGGCATCGCGCCGCTCGCGAACCGGCCGCGCAGGCACGCGTGATCGAGCAGATCGCGTGGATGCGCCGGACGGCCACGGCGCGCGAGATAGGCGGGCGCCGCGGCGGTGGCGAAGCGTTGCGTACGCGGGCCGATGGGCACGGCGATCATGTCCTGTTCGAGGCGCTCGTCGTAACGGATGCCCGCGTCGCAGCCGGCCGCGAGGATATCGACGAAGTTTTCGTCGGCCACGACCTCGAGCCGGATCTCCGGATACGCGTCGAGAAAGCGCGGAACGATGGACGGCAGCACGAGCCGCGCCGCGCTCATCGGCACATTGAGCTTCAGCGTGCCGACCGGTCGCTCGCGGAACGTGTTCACCACGTCGAGCGCCGCCTCCACCTCGCTCAGTGCCGGCGCGAGCCGCGCGAGCAGGCGCTCCCCGGCTTCGGTCGGCGACACGCTGCGCGTCGTGCGGTGCAGCAGCCGCACGCCGAGCTGCGCCTCCAGCCGGCGCACCGCTTCGCTAAGACCGGATGCGCTCGCGCCGACCATGCGCGCACCTTCGCGAAAGCCCTTCGCCCGTGCCACCGCCACGAACGCGTTCAGATCGCCCAGATCGACTTGCATTGTTCGCCTTTTCGTACAGGTCGTGCAGATTATGACCGGTTATCGCGCAGCGCGACACGGCGTAACCTGCGGCGACGCATTCGATCCAGGAGCACGATCATGTCCCCCATTGTTCAGTCCGGCACGTATTCCGTCGCGGGCCGACGCACTCACCGCATCGGCTATGGCGCGATGCAACTGGCCGGCCCCGGCGTGTTCGGTCCACCGAAGGATCGCGACGCGGCGCTCGCCGTCTTGCGTGAAGCCGTCGCATCGGGCGTCGACCACATCGACACGAGCGACTTTTACGGCCCGCATGTGACGAACCAGCTGATTCGCGAAGCGTTGCATCCGTATCGCGACGACCTGCTGATCGTGACCAAGGTCGGCGCGAGGCGCGGCGACGACGGTTCCTGGCTGCCGGCGTTTTCCGGCGAAGCGCTCGCCGCTGCCGTGCAAGACAACCTGCGCAACCTCGGTCTCGACGTGCTCGACGTGGTCAACCTGCGGATCATGTTCGACACGCACGGCCCGGCAGAAGGCTCGATCGAGGCGCCGCTGTCCGCGCTGGCCGAACTGCAGCGGCAGGGCCTCGTGCGGCACATCGGGCTGAGCAACGTCACGGCCGCGCAGATCGCCGAAGGGCGCCGGATCTGCGACATCGTCTGCGTGCAGAACCATTACAACCTGGCGCACCGGGACGACGACGATCTCGTCGATGCGCTCGCGGGCGACGGCATTGCCTACGTCCCGTACTTTCCGCTCGGCGGCTTCAATCCGTTGCAGTCGTCCACGCTCGACGCGGTCGCGGCCCGGCTCGGTGCGACACCGATGCAGACCGCGCTCGCGTGGCTGCTGCAGCGCGCGCCGAACATCCTGCTGATTCCGGGGACGTCGTCCGTCGCGCATCTGCGCGAGAATCTCGCCGCCGGTGGGTTGGTGTTGCCGGAGGACGCCGTGCGCGAACTCGACGGTGTCGCGTCCGTTCGCGGTTGAGGCTGGCGCGTGACTCAGCGCGCCTGCCCCAACGCTTGTGCCGCTGCGGCGCGCTCGCCGTCAGGCCAGCACGGCGACGCCGTCGGCTGCCCGCACGCCGTGGCCGGCATCGAGCACGAACAACGGATTGATTTCGGCTTCGACGAGCCGCGCGCCGAGCTGGCGCGCCATCCGCGAGAACGCGACGAGCGCGTCGGCGAGCGCGTCGACGTCCGCCTTCGGGCGGCCGCGATACCCGTCGAGCAACGGCCACGTGCGAAGCGCGCGGATCATGTCGAGCGCGTCGTCGCGCGACAGCGGCGCGTCCTCCGGCAGCATCCGCAACACCGTGTCGTTGAATATCTCCGCGGTCACGCCGCCCATCCCGAGCAGGATCGCGATGCCGAGCGGGTCGCGATGCAGGCCGACGATCATCTCGACGCCGCCCGCAATCATTTCCTGCACGAGGAACGCGTCCGGCACGAACCCCGCGCCGGTCTCGACGTCGACACGCATGCGTCCGAGCCGTTCGCCGATCGCATCGGCATGCACGCCGACCGCGACGCCGCCAATGTCGCTCTTGTGCGTGACGCGGTTCGACAGCAGTTTCAGCACCACGCGATCGCCGAGATGCCGTGCCGCCTGCTCGGCATCCGCTGCATTGCGCACGACGCGCTCGCGCACGGGCGTCACGCCGAAGCGTGCGAACAGCGCCTTCGCCTGCGCTTCGTCGAGCGGCCCGCGCGGCAGGTCCGGCACGTCGATGCCGGTTGCCGCGCCAACCGCATCGAGCGTGGGCGCGGCCGCCCGCGCGCGCCAGCGACCGGCGTCCCGCATCGCGACCATCGCGCTCGCGACGCTCTCGGGCGACACGAACGCCGGCACGCCGAGCCGGTTCATCGCATGCGTGACGGCCGGCGCATGCGGGCTCACGAACGCGACCACCGGCTTGTCGGTGCCGGGCAACGCATCGCGCACGGCGCCGGCCATCAGCTCGGGCATGCCGATGCTCGACGAACCGGCGATCACGGCAACTGCGTCGTATGAAGGGCTGGCCGCGAGCGTCTCGATCGCGCGGCGCAGCAGCTCGGGCTGCAGGCCGGCGAGCGTCACGTCGATCGGATTGCGGTCGAGCACCGCGTGATCGCCGGACTGCAGCGCGCGTAGCGCGGCAGCCGTGTCCGCATCGGGCGCCGGCGTGTCGAAGCCGGCCAGCCCCAGGTTGTCCGCGACGAGCGTGCCCGCGCCGCCGGTCGACGTGAGAATCGCGACGCGCGTGCCGCGCAGCGTGCGGCCGGCCGCGAAGGCGTTCGGCATGTCGAGCAGATCGCCGAACGTCTGCGCGCGAATCACGCCCGCGTCGCGGAACAGCGCGTCGTACATCCGGTCCTCGCCGGCGAGCGCGCCGGTGTGCGAGACGGCCGAGCGCGCGCCGGACTCCGATCGTCCGATCTTGTACACGACGATCGGCTTGCCCGCACGCGCCGCGTGGCGCGCGGCCGCGCGAAACCGCGCGGGATCGCGCAGCCCTTCGAGGTACAGCGCGATCACGGAGGTTGCATCGTCGTCGATGAAGTAATCGATGAAGTCGCTCACGTCGAGATCGACTTCGTTGCTGGTCGACACGAGCTTCGACAGGCCGATGCCGCGATCGGCGGCGCGCGACAGCAGCGCACCCAGAATGCCGCCGCTCTGCGACACGACGCTCACGCCGCCGACGGCGAAGCCGTCGGTGTCCAGCGCGCCGCTCGCGGACAACGTGACGCGATCCGTGAGGTTGACGACGCCGATCGTGTTCGGCCCGAGCACCCGCATCGAGCCGGCCGCTTCCTTCAGTTGCGCCTGGCGGCGTGCACCGGCTTCGCCGGTTTCGGCGTAGCCGCTCGCGAGCACGATCGCGGCGGCGGTCCCGCGTTTCGCAAGCGCCTCGACCGCGAGGTGCGCGCGCTCGGCGCCGAGCAGCACGATGCCGACGTCGGGTGCGTGCGGCAGCGCTTCGACGTCCTCGTAGCAGCGCAGGCCGGCAATCGACGGATAGCGCGGATTGACCGGGTAGATGTCTCCCCCGAACCCGTGTTTTTGCAAGTAGGCGATGGGTCGGCCGGCGGTCTTCGCGGGATCGGCGGACGCGCCGATGACGGCGACGCGGGCCGGCCGCATCAATTTTTCGATGGCGTTCATCGGAGGCTCCTGTCGGCGCTCAGCGCACGTTGTCGAGGAATGCGCGCACGGCATCGCGGTGCTCGCGGCTCGTGTAGCAGATCGCTTGCGCCTGGCTGCCTTGCGACAGCACCTGCGCGGCCGACAGTTCGTAGCTCTGGTTCAGGATCGCCTTGCCGAGCGCGAGCGCGGTGGGCGAGCCCTGGATCAGCTCGCTCGCCCACGCGGTGGCGTCGGCGAGCAGCGTGTCGGGCGCGCTGATCCGGTCGGCGATGCCCAGCGCGTGCGCCTCGCGTGCGTCGACCTTGCGGCCGCTGAAAATCAGGTCCTTGGCGGCCGCGAGCCCGACCCGCCGCGGCAGGAAATACAGGCCGCCGCCGTCGGGAATCAGTCCGCGCTTGATGTAGCTCCACACGAACGTCGCCGCTTCCGAAGCGATCACGAAATCGCACGACAGCGCCATGTCGGCGCCGAGCCCGGCTGCGGCGCCGTTGACGGCGGCAATCGTCGGCTTCGGCATCGTGTGCAGCAGCGAAACGGCGTGATGCACACGCTGCTGGCGCGACCACCCGTTGAACGCGACTTCATCGGGCGGCGCATCCATGCGCTGCGCCATCCCGGCGATGTCGCCGCCAGCGCAGAAACCCTTGCCGCTGCCGGTGATGATGACGGCGCGAACTTCCGGCGCCCGTGCGAGCGATTCGAGCGCATCGATGAGCTCGGTGCGCATCGCGTCACTGACGGCGTTGCGCTTGTCGGGGCGGTTCAGGGTAAGGGTCGCGATATTCGATTGAATCGTGACGTCGATGGTTTGCATGGTTTCTTCCTGCGTCGAAAACGAGCGGTGCGATGAATCGGCAGTGCGCGGCGCGATGCGCGAAGGCCGATCCGCTTGCAGCAAGCGTAGCGCCAACGCATGCGGCTGCCATCAACGTCGTTTCACTGAATGAAACTGTCAGCCACGCAGGTTTGTTTCATCCAGTGAAACGGCATGGTTGCGGCTGGCCGCCAGCCGCCGATAATCAACTTCACCGCGACCGGACAAAACCCGATTTGGTGTCGCGGCGCGTTCAACAAGACTGGAGACAAGATGCAACCCGCCATTGCAACGGAATCGCTCGAGCGAAGCGGCGCTGACCGGCCGGCACTCGACGCGGTTTATGCCAAGGTGACGAAACGGCTGCTGCCGTTCCTCTTCATCTGTTACGTATTCGCTTACATCGATCGCGCCAATATCGGCTTCGCGCATCTGCAGTTCTCGCGCGACATTGGTCTGACTGAAGCGTCATTCGGCCTCGGTGTCGGGCTGTTCTACGTCGGCTACATGATTTTCGAGGTGCCGAGCAATTTGTGGCTCGCACGTGTCGGTGTGCGCAAGACGCTGATGCGGATCATGGCGCTCTGGGGGCTCGTGTCCGCGGGCACCGCGTTCGTGCAGACGCCGACCCAGTTCTACATCGCGCGGGTGCTGCTCGGCGCGGCGGAGGCGGGCTTTTTTCCCGGCGTCATCCTGTACTTCACGTACTGGTTCCCATCGGCGCGGCGAGCCCGCGTGACCGCATTGTTCATGACGGCGATCTGCGTATCGGGCATCGTCAGCGGGCCGGTATCCGGTTTCATCCTGAACAACCTGTCGGGTGTGCTTCACCTGAAGGGATGGCAGTGGCTGTTCGTGATCGAAGGGTTACCGTCGGTCGTGGCCGGCCTGTTCGCGTACGTCTATCTGACCGATCGCCCGGAGCACGCGAAATGGCTGAGCGCGGATGAGAAGGCGCTGCTGCTGCGCGAACTCGAACACGACGCGGCGCTGAAGGCATCGCACGCGCACGGCTCGATCTGGGATGCGCTGAAGGAGCCGAAGTTCTACTTACTGGCGTTCGCGTATTTCAGCGTGCCCTGGGCGAGCATCGTCGTGCATGTGTGGGCGCCGAGCGTGATTCGCAAGAGCGGCATCACGAACTTCTGGTACATCGGGCTGCTGTCGGCGATTCCTTATGTGTTCGGTGCGGTCGCGATGTATCTGCTCGGCCGGCACTCCGACCGCAAGCTGGAACGGCGCTGGCATTTCATGGGCAGTGCCGCGCTGGCCGCGCTCGGCGTCGCGCTGCTGCCGGCCGCCGCGTCGCAGCCGGCCGCACTCATCGTGCTGCTCACCATCGCGACGGCCGGCTATCTCGGGATGCTGTCGCTGTTCTGGACGATTCCGCCCGCGTATCTGTCGAGCACCGTGGCCGCGAGCGGGATTGGCCTGATCAGCAGTCTGGGCCAGTTCGGCGGCATTGCGGCACCGTCGGTGATCGGCTACACGTCGACCCAATTCGGCAGCAGCGCGATCGGCCTCTACACGGTCGCGATCGTGTCGGTGCTCGGCGGGCTCGCCGTCGTGCTCGGCATCCCGGCGCGCGCGATTCGCGAACGCTGATGCAGGGGGGAGCCGATCGTCGCGTCAGCTGTCGAGGCGCAGCGTCGCGGCGACGATGTCGTCGCGCAATGCCAGCAATGCCGCCGACAGGCGGGCGGCGACGGCTGACGGGGCATCGAGCGTGCGCACGCTGAAGTTGAGCGCGAGCGTGCGGTGGCCCGCAATCTCGAGCGGCGTCGCGAGCGCGACGACTTCCGGCTGCCAGCTCGCGACGCAGAATCCTTGCGCGCGCACCGCTGCGACGGCGTCGTCGATCTCGGCACGGATGCGCGGCCACGATGCGCGATGCGGTTCGAGTTCGGCGAGTTGACGCGCGTAATCGGCGCCCGGCAGCGACGCAAGAAACGCGCGGCCGAGCGACGTCAGCGCCATCGGCACGCGCTGGCCGCTGACGACGGTGCGAAGCGACGCACGCGGGCTGTAGCGGATCGATTCGAGGTAGACCATGTCGTCGCGGTCGGGGCCGGCGATGCCGACGTTGATGTGCAGCGCCTGGGCCGTCTCGCGCAGCCGCGGCGCGGCCGCCTGCAGCACCGTCGAACCGCTCCTGAGCGCATGCGCGAGGCCGAGCACCGGCAATCCGAGCCGGTAGCCGCGATGCACGGGATCGTGTTCGAGATAGCCGGCTTCGACGAGCGTGCGGGCGAGCCGGGTGACGGTGGCCTTCGGCAGGCCCGTGAGTTCGACGAGGTCGCCGTTGCCGAGCAGCGTCGCGCCGGAGCCGAACGCGCGCAGCACGTCGAGCCCGCGTTCGAGCGAGCGGTTCGAGACCGTCGACGACGGGCCGCGTTCGGTTGCGTCTGACGAGTGCGACGGGCGGGATTCACGCATGGTGCAGTGGCTCGCGAGGGTGGGGAGATGGGACAGCGTCGAATGCGTCGCCGCGCCGGCCGCGCACACATGGCCGGCACGCGGGGTTCAGGAGTCCGATGCGAGCCATACGACCTGATCGCTCCAGGTCTGCTCGCGCGTAAAGCGGAACAGCGTGTCCTTGAGCATGCGGATCCATGCGTCGACCAGACGCGACGGGCGGTTTTCGCGCAACGTGGTGATCGATACGGTCGAGCGGATTGCGGGCCGTTCAATCGCAATGGCTTTCAGCTCGCCGCGCGCCAGTTCTTCCTGGATCGCAACGTAGGTAAGCAGCGAATAGCCGACGCCCGCGCGCACGAGCTGCTTGGTCAGCGCCACGCTGTCTATTTCGAACGCGACGCGCAGCCGCACGCCGTGCTGAACGGCGGCCTGGTCGATCAGTCGGCGGTTGCTGTGCGGCAGGCCGGGCAGGATCAGCGGCATGCTCGCGAGATCGCGAATGCTCAGCGCCTTTCGCACGGGTGCCGCGTCCGGCGGCGCGACGACGATCAACGGTTCGCTGAAAAGGGGAACGACATCGAACGCATCGAGGGGCGGCTGGTTGTAGACGACGGCGAGATCGACGCGCCGATCGAGCACCCATTCCTGCAGCGAATTGCTGAGCCCCTCGCGAACGTGCAGCGACACGCCGGGCCAGCGTGCATGAAAGTCGCGCACGAGATCGGTGCCGATCAGCCGGCCGATCGTCGGCGGCAGGCCGACCGCGAGATAGCCGCGTTCGGTGTCGGCGCTGGCACGCACCTGATCGGCCGTTTCGCTGACCATTCGTGTGATCATCTCCGCATGCTCGAGGAGCCGCGAACCCGCGGCCGTCAAGCGAACGCCGCGTCCGTAGCGGGTGAACAGCGCAACGCCGATTTCTTCCTCGAGCTTCGCGATCTGGCGGCTCAACGCGGGTTGCGCGATATACAGCTCCGCCGCCGCGCGGCTGAAGCTGCCGGCGCGTGCGACGTGAATGAAACTGCGCAGTTCTCGAATGTCCATTTCGGTGTTGAGCTATGCCGGCGTGGCATAGAAATACATGTTCATAAGGTCTTTGTCAAAGAAGACGCCAGATTCTATGCTGCGGTTAGATAGCAATTCAACCCAATAACGATTCCGGAGACGCCATGCATCCTCTTCCTCCCGCCCATCCCGTTCCTCATTCGCGGTCGCGTCGCAGCGCGCAGCCGCATCGTCGCTGACCGTTTCGTCGTTCGATCGAAGCGCCATCCGAACCGAAATATGAAGGAATACTGATGAAAAGCCTGAAAAAACTGCACGTCCAGGTGCTGATCGGCCTGGCCTGCGCGATCGTGCTGGGCCTGCTCGCGCCGAAGACCGCGATCGCGATGAAACCGTTCGGACAGGGGTTCATCGCGCTCCTGAAGATGATGCTTGCGCCCATCATTTTCTGCACGCTCGTCCAGGGCATGGCGCACGTCAAGGATCTCAGGATGTTGGGCCGGATGGGCGTGAAATCGCTCGTCTACTTCGAGGTGGTCAGCACGATCGCGATGGTGCTGGGCTTCGCGATGGTCAACCTGTTTCCGCCGGGCACGGGCCTGCACGCCGCCAACATCGCCGAGAGTGCCGAAGCGCTGAAGACGACGTCGAATGCCGGCGAGATCTCCGCGGTTGCGTATCTGCTCAGCCTCATTCCGCATACGCTTGTCGATGCGTTCGCGAAAGGCGACATCGTGCAGGTCCTGATCATCTCGATCCTGGCCGGGCTCGCGCTGAACGTATCGGTCGGCGCCGATTCGGTGGTGCTGCGCGGCATCGACGAAGCGCAGAAGGTGCTGTTCCGGATGCTCGCGTTCATCATGCACCTCGCGCCGCTCGGCGCGTTCGGCGCGATGGCGGCCGCCGTCGGCAGCTATGGCGGCGTGACGCTGCTGTACCTGTTCAAGGTCATCGTTCTGTACTACGCGACCTCCGCGATCTTCGTCTTCGGCGTGCTCGGCGCGATCAGCTGGTCGATCGGCCTGCCGTTCGCCGGGATCATGCGCCTGATTCGCGACGAGCTCCTGCTGACGCTCGGTACCGCGTCCAGCGAAGTGGTGTTTCCGCGCCTCGTCGAGAAGATGAAGCGCGCCGGCTGCGACGAAGTCGTGGTCGGGTTCGTGCTCCCGGCCGGCTACAGCTTCAATCTGGACGGCACCGCCATCTACATGGCGATCGCGATCGGCTTCATTGCACAGGCAACCGACACGCCGTTCTCGCTCTGGCAGCAGCTTGGCCTGCTCGCGATCCTGAGCCTGACGTCCAAGGGTGGCACGACCGTCGCCGGCGGCGCGTTCGTCAAGCTGGCGGCCACGCTTCAGTCGGTGCGTTCGTTGCCGCTCGCCGGGCTCGGCCTGCTGTTCGGCATCGACCGGGTCATGGCGACCGCGACCGCACTCGTGAACGTGGTCGGCAACACGATGGCGGTGTTCGCGATTGCCCGCTGGGAAGGGCTGTTCGATTCCGCCGCGTTCAACCGCGAAACCGGCCGCACGGCGCGACGCTCGATGCTGCGCGCGCGCGTCGTGCCTGCCGATGCACGAGCCGAACGGTCCGGCGCGCCCGCCGAAGCCAACTGAATTCTGTCGAGGTGATTTCATTCATGGAACGTATTGCCACGCTCGCCCCCGAGCACATGTCCGACGCGCAGCGCCAGGTGTACGACGCGATCGCCAGCGGGCCCCGCAAAGGCGTGCGCGGTCCGCTGGCCGTCTGGCTGCATCGCCCGAAGCTTGCAGGCTGCGCGCAGGCGCTCGGCCAGTACTGTCGCTATGACAGCAGCGTGTCGCCCCGGCTCTCCGAGCTGGTCATCCTGTCGATGGGGCGCCATTGGCTCGCCGAGTACGAATGGGCTGCGCACAAGCCGTTCGCGCTCGAGGCAGGCCTGACGATCGACGTGATCGACGCGATCCGCGACGGCGTCGAACCGCCGTTCGTCCGGCACGACGAGAAGCTCGTCCACGCCTTCGTCACGCAATTGCACGAACGCCACGAGATCGACGATGCGTTGTATGCGGCGCTCGTCGACACGCTCGGCGAAGGCGCGGTCGTCGATCTCGTCGGCATCGCCGGCTACTACACGCTGATCTCGATGACGATCAAGGTCTTCAACGTGCCGCCGCCAGCCGGCGTCGCCCCCGAACTCCCTGCAACACACGGTTGAACACACCCATCATGAACGACACATCCATCAACGAGGCAGGCACGGGCCGCCTGCAAGGCAAGGTAGCGATCGTCACCGGCGCGGGCTGCGTCGGTCCCGGCTGGGGCAACGGCCGCGCCGTGGCCGCGCTGTTTGCCGCCGCGGGCGCGAAGATCTTCGCGGTCGACATCAACATGGACGCGATGGCCGAAACGGTCCGCCGCGTCACCGAGCTCGGCGGGGAGATTACTGCGCACACGTGCGACGTCACGAACAGCGCCGCCGTCGCGGCCATGGTCGACGCGTGCCGCGAAACCTACGGGCGCGTGGACATTCTCGTGAACAACGTCGGCGGCTCGGCCGCGGGCGGCCCGGTCGCGTTGTCCGAGGAAGCGTGGGACAAGCAGGTCGCGTTCAATCTGAAGAGCGTCTACCTGACCTGCAAGCACGTGCTGCCGGTCATGGAGCAACAGGGCGCCGGTGCGATCGTCAACACGGCGTCGACCTCCGGCATCCGTTGGACCGGCTCCGCGCAGGTTGCCTACGCCGCCTGCAAGGCCGGCGTGATCCAGCTGTCGAAGGTGGTGGCCGTCGAATACGCGAAGAAGGGCATTCGCGTCAACACGGTCGTGCCCGGCCAACTGCATACGCCGATGGTCGAGGTGCGTCTGGCCGGTCAACGCTCCGGCGGCGATGTCGACAAGCTGCTCGAAAGCCGGCTCGCGCGCATTCCGCTCGGCTTCATGGGCGACGGTCGCGACACGGCGAACGCCGCGCTGTTCCTGGCCTCCGACGAAGCCCGCTTCATCACCGGGACGGAAATCGTCGTGGACGGCGGCATGACCGCACGGTGCGACTGATGGTGCACGCTCGGCAGGATGGCCCGGTGGCGCCTGTGTGGGATTGCCACGCGCATATCTACGGGCCGTGGGAACGGTTTCCGGTGCCGGCCGACGCCGCGTACCTGCCCGAGGCGGCGCCGATGTCGCGCTTGCTCGCGCTGCACGAACGGCTCGGCGTCACGCATGGCGTGATCGTCCAGGCCGCGTGCTATCGGCACGATCACGCCGCATTGCTTGCCGCGATCGCCGCGACCGGCGGCGCCTATCGCGGCGTCGCGCTCGTCGACGACACGATGGACGACGGCACGTTGCGCGAGCTTCACGAAGGCGGCGTGCGCGGCATCCGGTTCAACTTCATGGGGCACCTGCCCGGCGAGCGTGACACGGACAAGCTGCTGCGCACCGCGGAGCGCGTTGCAGCGCTCGGCTGGCACGTGCTTCTGCACGGCCGGCTCGCCGAACTGCTGCCCGTGCTCGACACGTGGGCCGGGGTCGACATTCCGATGGTGATCGACCACATGGCGCGCCCGTCGTTGCAAGCGCCGTGGACCGACGACGAACGCGGCGCATTGATCGCGCATCTAGGCAATCCGTATCGCTGGATCAAGCTGTCCGGCGTGGATCGATTCGCGGGCGGCGACGCGCATGCGTGGCCGGATGCGCGGCCGCTCGCGCGCCGGCTGCTCGATGCCGCGCCCGACCGGTCGATCTGGGGATCGGACTGGCCGCATCCGAACATCGAAGGCGCGGCCCCGGACGACTCCGCACTGCTCGCGTTCGTTCGCGCCTTGTGCGGCGACGCGGCGCTTGCGGATGCCGTGCTGGCCGGCAATCCGCGGCGGCTCTACGGCTGAGCCGAAGCAGCCCGCGAATCGCCGCCCGGCGGACGAACAGAAAACACATTCGACTTACAGTGACCCTCAAGGAGGAGACATGAAGGAAAAATCGATCTGGCGGACTTGCGTGGCCGCCGCGGCATGGGTAACGCTGTGCGTGGCGTCGCCGGGCGCGCATGCCGAAGACATTCACGTACTGGCAACCGGCGCGCTGCACGGCGCGTTCGGGCAACTGGTGCCGATGTTTGAAAAATCGTCGGGACATCGTCTCGAGATTGCCTGGGGGCCGTCGTACGGCAAGTCGGCCGAGGCATTGCCGATGCGCTTGCGCAACGGCGAGAAGGTCGACATCTGCTTCATGATCAAGCCGGCGCTTGAGCAGGAAGTCGACGCGGGCCGATTCGACCGGGCCACGCTGTCGGACATCGCCGCCACCGGGATCGGCGTCGCGGTGCGCAAGGGACTCGCCGTGCCCGACATCAGTACGGACGACGCGCTGCGTCGCGCGTTGCTCTCCGCCAAATCGGTTGCCTTTTCCGAAGGAGCGAGCGGCACCTATATCGTCGGCACGCTCTTCAACCGGCTCGGCATCGCCGAGCAGATGAAATCGAAGAGCGTGCTGATTCGCGGCAAGGAACTGGTCGGCACCGCACTCGCGCGCGGCGACGCCGACCTGGGGCTGCAGCAGATCAGCGAACTGAAGGTGACGCCGGGCATCGACTTCGCGGGGCCGCTTCCTGCCGACGTGCAGAAGACCAGCGTGATCTCGTCGGCGATCGCCGCGAATGCGCAGGCCGCCGACGCGTCGCGCGCGTTCGCGGCTTTTCTGAAGACGGCGCCCGCCGTGGCCGTTCTGCAGAAAACCGGCCTCGATCCGCTTTGAGGCGACGGTCCGTATCGATTCACGAGGAGACAATGAAAGCAAACCAGATACTGACGCGGCTCGCGCTCGCCGCCGCACTGGCGACGTCGGTTGCCGCCTGCACCACGCCCGCCGCCGACGCGAACGCGGTTCAACGCACGCTCGTGTCGAAGGGCGACGTCCGGATCGAAACGCTCGCGCAAGGGCATGGCCCGGTGGTCGTGATCCTGCCGTCGCTCGCGCGCGGCGCGGAAGATTACGACGAGGTCGCGCGCATGCTCGCGCACGACGGATTCCGCGTATTGCGTCCGCAACCGCGAGGTATCGGCCGCAGCACGGGGCCGATGCGCGACCTCGACTTGCATGCATTCGCATCCGACGTCGCGCTCGTGCTCGATCATGAGCACACCGGGCCGGTCGTCGTCGTCGGGCATGCGTGGGGCAGCCAGCCCGCGCGCATGCTCGCGGTCGACCGCCCCGACCTCGTGCGCGGGCTCGTGATGGCCGCGGCCTCCGCGGGCAAGTTGCCGCCGGGATCGACAGAGAAGCCCTATGGACGCCTGCGCGAAGCGATCGACGGCGCCGGCGATCCCCGGGTGCCGGAACCGCAGCGGCTGACCTACCTGCGGCAGGCATTCTTCGCACCGGGACACGATCCGAGTGCGTGGCTGACCGGCTGGTATCCCGCGGTACACGCGGCACAGGCCCATGCACGCAACGTCACCCCGATCGATGCGTATTTCGGCGGCGGAACGGTGCCGATGCTCGATCTGCAGGCACAGTACGACGCCGTCGTCGTGCCTAACGTGTTCAAGCCGTGGCTGGGTGAGCGCGTGACCGTGCAGGTCGTCGCGGACGCCGGGCACGCGATGGCGCCCGAGCAGCCGCGCGCGATGAGCGATGCGATCGCGGGCTTTGCGCGCAAGGTCTACGGCACGCGCTGAGCTGTATTCGCACGGACAGCAAGGGGCGAATGCGTTCGTCAATCAACGAGGAGATTCAAATCATGAAGGTATCGAAGCGCGGCATCGTCGCCGCATGCGTGTTGTGGTGGGCGGCGTCCGCCTTTGCATCGTCCGGCGTGGCTGCGGTCGATCGGGAGATCGTCCGGCATGGCGACGTGCAGATCGAGGTGATGCGCCAGGGGCAAGGCCCGCTGATTGTGATCCTGCCGTCGCTCGGGCGCTCGGGTCGGGATTACGACGTGGTTGCCGCGCGGCTCGTGGCGGACGGCTTTCGCGTGCTGCGTCCGGAGCCGCGCGGCATCGGACAGAGCAAGGGGCCGATGGAAAACCTGTCGGTTCATGATTTCGCGGCGGACGTAGCGACCGTGATCGAGAACGAGCATCGCGGGCCGGCGATCGTCGTCGGCCATGCATGGGGGAACTTCCCGGCGCGCATGCTGGCCGTCGATCGGCCCGATCTCGTTCGCGGGGTCGTGCTCGCGGCCGCGTCCGCGGGCAAGGTGCCGCCCGGTTCGACGGAAAAGCCGATCAGCGCGGAGATTCGGCAGGCGATCGACGGCGCCGGGGACCTTTCGCTGCCGGAAGCCAAGCGGATCGAATACCTGAAGAAGGCATTCTTCGCACCAGGCAACGATCCGCGGGTCTGGCTCGACGGCTGGCATGCCGCCACGCACGACGCCGAATCGCATGCGCGCGAGACGACGCCGGTCGATGCGTATTTCGCGGCCGGCACCGTGCCGATTCTCGACCTGCAAGCCGAGCACGACGCCGTTGCGCCGCGCCGGTTCTCCAACGTGTTGAAGTCGATGCTCGGCGATCGCGTGACGATCGTGAGGATTCCGGATGCCGGCCACGCGCTTGCACCCGAACAGCCGGCCGCAATGGCTGACGCCATCGCAGCCTTTGCGCGGAAGATCAACGCCGCGCAGTGATGATCATGCATGGCGGCTCCATCGGGCCGCCGTGCATGATCGAGGGGAGTGCGCCGTGCTCCCCCGCAAGCTTTCCACCTGACGTGTGCGGACCTGTCCGTATGCGCATCCCGATACGACTTCGCGTGTCATGTCACGCTGTCCACCCTCCTCAATTTCGATTGTTTGCCGCGACAGGGGCGAGAAAATTGGTGCGTCGTGTCGTCACGTTGCGCGATGCCGGACCTTGGGCGGCACTGCGGAGAACCGTCAGGTATCCATATCGAATGTCGTGTGTCGCCATTGATCTCGTGTGTCGAACGCGCAAGCGACGGCGATGTGCGAATGACGCCGATTAATTTACGCAACTACATAATAGTCAACGCCCTTGTTTCAAGGAATGAAACTGCGCCATTGCGAGAAATAAGGGATCGTTTATCGTTCTGACTCGAGCTGCGGTTGTCAGCAAATACGGTTCGAGTTCGACATGGGTATCGTCCGCAGACGATAGATATTCTGCGCGCCGGCATTTCGGTGGATTGCGGTGCGGAGCGCACGTTCCGGAAACCGATGTCGCACCATGAACGGGCACGCGGTCGGCGAGCAGGGGCGAGCGACGTTTCGGCGGAGTTCGATGCCTGCGCCGGCGACTGCGCGACACCGGCCTGATCGCATGGTGATCGGATTCGATGGGGCGCAGATGGCATGTCCCTTGCGCTCGCAGATGCAGTGACATGGCCGATCAGGATCGACGCACGGACCTCAAAGGTCTGCTGGCGACATCAGATCAATAAGTACAACGATACGAATTTCTGGGGATGGTCGATGAGAAGTCGAAGGATCGAGTTAATCGGAATGCTGATGATTTCAGGAGCTGCCGCCGCACAATCCAGTGCGACACTCTTCGGCGTAGCAGACGCGTCGGTCAGGCGCATTGGCAACGGGGCGGATGCCGCCTATTCGATCGGAAGCGGGGGACTTGCCGCGAGCCGGCTCGGCTTTCGGGCGGACGAGGATATCGGAGGAGGAACGAAGGTACGCGCCTGGCTGGAGGGCACGGTGAACTTCAATGACGGCACGGGCAATCCGTCCCGCTACTGGAACCGGCGTTCGACGTTGAGCGTGATCGACCGCTACGGCGAACTGCGGATGGGCCACGATCTGACGCCGAGCTATACGTCGTTTGGGGAGTTCGACACGTTTGGCGTCAGCGGTCTGGCCGACCAGGGGAAATTCTATTCGACGGCGTTCGGCAGTGGCATCGAGGCGACCGGGCTTTGGGCTCGTGCCGACAACATGATCGCGTATTACACGCCGCCCCGTCTCGGCGGATTTTACGCGCAGGCTGCCTATGCGCTGGGTGGAGGCGAGCGGGCGAAGCGGTATGCGGGCGGCCGCGTCGGCTATGCGAACGACACCGTCAACGTCACGGCGGCATTCGGCGTATTCGACGGTCTGCAGGGGCCGCTCAAGCGCATCGGCTTTGCGGTCAGCTATGACCTCAAGTACCTGACATTACTGGGGTCGGCGGTGCGCAACCAGTATCTGGAAGCGTCCCGGCTGATAGCACAAGCCGGGGTGATCGTACCCGTCAATCCGTTTCTTTCCTTTCGCGCCAACTTCACGCGTGTGAGTGAATCCGGTGCATTGGGCAAGACCTCGATCGATGCAAATCACGCCACCCAGGTCGCTGTGGGCTACACGTACGCGCTTTCCAAGAGGACGAGCACGTATGGAACGGTTGTGCGACTGAGCAACAAGGGCGGCGATGCATTCGGCTTCGGCACGCAGCCGGTCGGGCGCCTGCTCGTCGGTGCGGAGCTCGGCGTCAGCCATCGCTTCTGAAGTTCGGCGATCGATTGTCAAGGCGGCGCATATCGTGCCGGAGCGACTGGCAGGTTGCAGTCCACTTCGGCGAATTTCTCCTTCAGTACCTTTCGAAAAAGGATGAAATCCAGGTGATTCGATCAAGATCCATCTCTGGTGTAGTCGGCGTACTGTTGCTCTCCATTCTGGCAGTGTCCGGATGCGGAACCTCGCGCCCGGAATCCTCGAAGCAGGTCAGACTCGCCGGCGGTGCAATTCCGCTGATCCACGCCGACGGATTGCTGTTCCGCGATCTGGACCGCAGCGGCGTGCTGGAGCCTTACAAGGATTGGCGCCGGCCCGCTGCAGTGCGGGCTGCCGATCTCGTTTCAAGAATGACGCTCGAGGAAAAGGCCGGCGCGATGATGCACGCGAATCCACCGGCGAAAGAGGCGGCGGGCGTGCCGGGAGCCGGCTCGGCATGGGACATGGCTGCCGTCGGCCGCCTCGTGCTCGACCGGCACGTGACGTTTTTTCTGAACCGGCTCAAAGCCGACCCGGCGAGCCTGGCGAATCAGCAAAACGCGCTGCAGGCGATTGCAGAGCAGGGGCGCCTCGGGATTCCCGTCACGGTCAGCAGCGATCCGCGCAGCCAGTTCTCGTATGCACAGGGTGTAAGCGTCGCCGCCGGCGCCTTCACGAAATGGCCGGATCCCGCCGGAATGGCGGCGACGGGCGATCCGGAACTGGTCCGTCGGTTCGCCGACAGCGTGCGCCGGGAATACCTGGCAGTCGGTATCCGGATGGCGTTGTCGCCGCAAGCCGATCTGGCCGTCAATCCGCGCTGGCATCGCAGCAGCGGAACGTTTGGAAGCGATCCGACGGCCTCCGCTCGATTCGTTCGCGCTTATGTCGCCGGCATGCAGGACGGCGAATCCGGGATTCACCGGAGCAGCGTCGTGTCGGTCGTCAAGCACTGGGTCGGCTATGGCGCGACGATGAACGACGGGGCGGACGCACATAACTACTACGGACGTCTGCTCGATATCGACGGGGCGAACATCGAGCGGCACATTATGCCGTTCACCGGCGCATTCGCCGCGCGAGTCGGCGCGGTGATGCCTTCGTACGGGATGCCTGCGGCGCCATTTCGCGTGCGCGGCAGCGCCGGACCGGTCGATCCGGTTGGCATGGGATTCAACCGAGCCATGCTGACCGATGTATTGCGCGGCCGCATGGGGTTCGACGGCGTCGTGCTGTCCGACTGGCAGATCACTGACGATTGCACGCGGGTATGCCGGAACGGCGCGAATCCCGGCGAGAAGCCACAGTTCTCCGACATCGCGATGCCGTGGGGTGTCGAAGCACTCGACAAGGCCGGGCGCTTCCTGAAGGCGATCGATGCAGGGGTCGACCAGTTCGGCGGCACGAGCGACCCGGAGATCGTCGTAGGTCTCGTCAGGAGCGGAAGACTCGACGTGTCGCGGGTCGATGCAGCGGTGCGGCGAATCATGACGCAGAAGTTCGAGCAGGGGCTCTTCGAGGATCCGTACGTCGATGCCGGCCGTGCCTCGTCGATCGTGGGAAATGCCGAATTCAGGCGGATCGCACTCGATGCGCAGCATCGCTCGCAGGTACTGCTGAAGAACGGCCGACATCTGCTGCCGGTGAGCCGGAGGATGACGAAGGTATTCGTGTACGGATTCGACGCGGAGGCAATGCGACGGCGCGGGTTCACGGTCGTGCAGCGTCCCGAGGAAGCGGATTTTGCCGTCGTCGGTATGGCGACGCCATTCGAGATGCTGCATCCGAACTTTTTCTTCGGTGCACGGTACCGCGAAGGCAGCACGCGTTTCAGGGCGGACGATCCGGCGTTCGCCGTGCTTGAGAAAACTGCCGCCGTCGTGCCGACCATCGCGTCGATATACATGGAGCGCCCGATCGACCTGTCCGGTATCGCGAACCGCGCGACAGCGATCGTCGCCAATTTCGGTGCGGCGCCCGACGCGATCGTCGATGTCCTGACCGGCGAGTCCGGTCCTGTCGCTCGCCTGCCGTACGACCTGGTATGGACCGATCGCCTTCACGAGCAAACGAACGAGCCGGTGTCGTATCGAATGGGTGAAGGTCTTAAGTACTAACCAATTTTGTATTGTTAGCGAGGAACGTATCGATGATATTCAGACATCTCAGAAGATGCCGGACGCTGGCCTGCCTGGCGACTGCCGTGGCGATCACGTCCGCCGCAGGCGGTATGGCGTCGGCGGCGGAGTTCGGCCCGCAGCAGTTCATCCCGACGAAAGTCACGCGGCATGCGTCGTTCTATGTCGGCGGGCGGTATGTCGAGAAGGACGGCAAGACGACGATGGACGGACAGATGTATGTCGAGGGCTGGGCGCCCGCACGCATCACGCATCGGTATCCGATCGTGTTTCTTCACGGCCTCGGCCAGACGGCAACGAACTGGATGAGCACGGCGGACGGGCGAAAAGGGTGGGCCGACTACTTTGTCGATCAGGGTTACGTGGTCTACATGGTCGATCAGCCCGATCGCGGCCGCTCGTCCTGGTCGACGGACGCCGATCGCCGGTTTCGGGTGACCGATGTCGCGATGGCGCAGCGCCTCTTTACGTCGCCGGAGCGCGACAAGGGGTGGCCGCAGGCGGAAAAGCACATGCAATGGCCCGATGCCGGGCGGCGTGGCGACCCGGTGTTCGATGCGTTCTATGCCGCACTCGTGCCGTCGCTTGCCGACAACGTGCAGAGTGAACTGCTCGTCAAAAATGCGGCGGCCGCGCTGCTCGACAAGATCGGACCCGCCATCCTGCTCGTCCATTCACAGGCGGGCCTGTTCGGCTGGTCGATTGCCGACGCCAGGCCGCAGCTTGTCAAGGGGATCGTATCGGTCGAGCCGTCGGGACCGCCGTTCCAGAACGCCACGCAAGCGAAACCCGAACTCGCGTGGGGGCTGACGAACATTCCCGTTCAGTACGACCCGCCCGTCACCGATCCGGCGCAGCTGACGATCGAACAGCAGGACACACCAGACGGAAGGGATCTGACGAAATGCTGGCTCCAGAAGGAGCCAGCCCGCAAGCTCGTGAATCTTCAGCATGTGCCGGTGCTGGTGTTGACCAGCGAGGCGTCCTATCACGCGCCCTATGACCACTGTACGGCGTCATTTCTCGAACAGGCCGGTGTGAAGACGACATTCGTGCGCCTCGACGCAATAGGCATTCACGGCAACGGGCACTTGATGATGCAGGAAAAAAACAACCTGGACGTCGCTGCCGTGATCCACTCGTGGATCGCGAAGACGATGCAATGATGCGTGCGCGCGTGCATTCGGGTAATGAAAGACCATTTGAGGAATCGATCATGCATCGTAAATTGGACAAGTTGCGTTGGCACCCTCTCGTCGGCGCGATACTGGCACTGGGCTGGAGCATCTCGCATGCGCAGGCGCTGCCCTCGCAGCGGGTCGGCGTCGACGGGAAGACGCTCGGGTCGATCCCGTTGAGCGCCGAGTTCCTGGCGGCGGCCGGCAGTCGCGAACTGCGAATGCGCGAAGTCACCATACAGCCCGGTGGCGTATTACCGATGCACAGCCATCGCGATCGGCCGTCCGTCTCGTATGTTCTGAGCGGGACCGTGACCGAGTATCTCGACGGCGCCCCGGCACCGCGGGAAGCGCTGGCAGGTCAGGCCTACACCACTTCCGGCCCGCGCGCGCACGCGCTGCGCAATACCGGCTCGGTTCCGGCGGTGTTTCTCGAGGTCGACCTGCCGGCCGCCAAATAGCTCGACGTTTGCCGAGACGGTCCGCATACGGCAGATCTGTGCGGACCTATTCATTCCGGTTATAGGTTTCTATCGATAAAAGGTTTTGGTCAATCCCGGGAAAAGTGTTCACAGTGACTGGCATAAACAGGAGACGAGCTTGCACGATGCCACGACGCTGCCGAGCGCCATGTTGATGGTCATGATGGAACCACCGTCCGATCTCGAGGACGAGTTCAACGACTGGTACGACACCGAGCATTTCCCCCAGCGCCGATCGCTGCCCGGATGCATCGCGGCTTCGCGATGGGTATGTGTGCACGGGTGGCCCCGCTGGATGGCGCTTTACGATCTGGCGAGCGTCGACGTGCTGCGAAGCGACGCGTATCGCTCGATGTCGGGCAGGCAATCGACGCCCTGGACACGCCGGATCCTGTCGCGCACGGTGGGCCGACGCCGCGTCGTGGCCACGGCGCTTGCCGGGACCACGGCGACCCAGCATGCCGGATGGGAAACTTCGCGGCTCGTCGTGATGGGCATTCCGGTCGAGACGCATGGCGACGCGCTGGATGTCGCCGGGGGGCTGCAACGCCAACTGGCCTCGTCGAACGAGGTGCTTCAGCTTCGCGGATTTTTCGAATCACGCGCTCAGCCGACGCGCGACGGCCCGCGTCAAAGCGCAGTACCGGCAGGCATCGCATGGTTCATTGTCGCGCTCGTCGCGCCCGTGGAGCACGCACTTCTCGACGCGACGCGCCGGGGCGCAGCCGGCCACTCCCTGACGGTATTCAATGTCTATGCGCCGTACCTGCGTGATGTCGGCCTGTCAGCCGACCCGTAAATGCAGATGGGGTTTGTGTCGGATCGGCGTGCCCGATCTGCAACCAGTTCGGCCTAGAAAACAGGATTCCGAACTGCCAGTAAAGACTTGATCGCACAGCTCGATCGCCTCGATCGCCTCGATCGGACACGCGCAATCTCGCGCCCGACTACGTGCGTATGAATGCCGGATTCGCACCACACGCGCGCGCCCAACGATGCGTTCTCCGGTGCGGTACCCATACCTTTCGCCTACCTTCAAGGAATCTGTCGACATGACCATGCCTTCTCCGAATTCCTCGGGGCATTCACTCAAGTTTTCTCCGCCGCCGCTGGCGGAACCGCGCCGCCCGGTCTTGCGCCTGCCGGCAAACAGCTGCGACGCGCATTGTCATGTGTTCGGGCCGTTCGACCGCTATCCGCTGCCCGACGACCGCAGTTTCGATCCGTCTGCGGCACCCGAAACTGCGTTGCGACGACTGCACGAGCGCATCGGCTTCTCGCGCGCCGTGATCGTACAGAGCCAGGGCCATGGGTTCGATCATCGGCCGATGCTCGACGCGTTGCGTGACGGAGCCGGGCGTTACAAGGGTGTCGCACTCGTTCGGCCGGGCGATTCCGATGAGCTCCTCGCGGAGTACGACGCGAATGGGGTGTGCGGTGCACGGTTCAACTTCCTTGCGCATCTCGGCGGCCGTCCGGATTTGAATGCAGTCGGGACGGTTGCCGCGCGCATCAGGCCGCTCGGCTGGCATCTGGCGATTCACGTGGCCGGGCAGGACATCATCGAGTTTTCGCCGTTCATCCGTTCGCTCGACATGCCGGTGGTCATCGATCACATGGCGCGTCTCGACATCGACGAAGGGGCGGACAGTCCGTCAGTGCGGGCGTTGTGTGCGTTGCTCGATACGGGAAACGTATGGGTCAAACTGTCGGGCGCAGACCGGATGTCGAAGGCCGGGGCGCCATTCGAGGACACGCTGCCTGTCGCGCGCCGCTTTGCCGAACACGCGCCCGAGCGCGTTCTGTGGGGCAGCGACTGGCCGCACGTCAACCTGAGCCATCCGATGCCGGACGACGGCGACCTGGTCGATCTGATCGCACGGATCGTGCCGGACGAGACGCGCCGCATGCAGATGCTGGTCGACAATCCCGCTCACTTCTTCGGATTCAGGTGAACCCATGGCATCGACGCTCTCTATTGCGCACGACCGGCCGGATGTGACGAAAGACGCCGCGCTTCAGCGCGCGTTGCGGAAGAACCTGATCCGTCTCGTCCCGCTGCTGGCGATCGGCTATTTCTTCAATTACATCGATCGCACCAACATCGGCTTTGCTGCGCTGACGATGAACCACGATCTCGGCCTGACCGGTAGCCAGTTCGGCATGGCCGCCGGTCTGTTTTTCGTCGGCTACTGCGTGCTCGAGGTGCCGAGCAATCTCGCACTCTATCGGTTCGGCGCGCGGCGCTGGCTGGCCCGCATCATGATCAGCTGGGGGCTGCTGTCGGCCGGCTGTGCGTTCATCCAGGGGCCGACCAGTTTCTACGTACTTCGCGTGCTGACCGGTGCGGCCGAAGCGGGCTTCTTTCCCGGCGTGCTGTTCTATCTGTCGTGCTGGTTTCCGAAAGCGTGGCGTGTGCGCGTGCTGGCGTGGTTTCTGGTCGCGATTCCATTGTCGTCGGTGGTGGGCGGCGTGCTGGCGGCGTTCGTCATGCAACTGGACGGGGCAGGGGGGCTCAAGGGCTGGCAATGGCTTTTCATCGTCGAAGGGTTGCCTGCGTGCCTGCTCGGCCTGCTGACCCTGTGGCTCCTGCGCGACCGACCGGAACAGGCCAACTGGCTGACGCGGGAGGAATCCGCGGCGCTCTCCGAAGTCCTGGCCCGGGAATCGGCCGAACTGCCGAAAAGGAACTTCGGCGCCGTGCTCCGCGACGCGAGGGTCTGGTTCATGGTCGGCATTCTCTTCTGCTATTGGATCGGCATCAACGGCATTGCGATCTGGTTGCCACTGATGCTCAAGGGGCACGGATTGTCGACGTTCTCGGTGGGCCTGCTGTCGGGAGTGCCGTATCTCGTCGCCGCGGTCGTCATGATCGTGTGGGCCAGGCTGATGGAGCGTCACGGCAGGCACCTGCTGCATCTCGCGCTGGCGTGCGTCGTCTCCGCCGCGGGGTTGATCTTCGCCGTCGTTTTTTCGTCGCTGCTGCCTGCGCTCGTCGGCATGGTGTTCGCGGTGATCGGGTTGAGCGCGGCGCGGCCGGCGTTCTACAGCCTGCCGTCGCGGTATCTGACCGGGATCGCGGCGGCGGGCGGCATGGCGTTCATCAACTCGATGGGCAGCCTCGGTGGCTACGTCGGCCCGTGGATGGTCGGCGTGCTCAAGGACACGACGCATTCGTATGCACCGGGAATGCTGGCGATGTCGGTGTCGCTCGCGCTCGCCGCGCTTTTGACGTGGGGTCTTGCGGTCTATACGCGACATGAATCGTCCGGAGAGACGAACGGCAACTGACGCATATTCGGATGAGGCCTGCGTGCGCAGGCCTCGATTCAGAAGCGAACGACTGAAGGCGCGAAGAATCGGCATTCGCGTCTTCGCCGGAACCTCAGCGTTCCATCGAAACGCTGGCTTTCTCGCGATCCCACAAGGTTTCGGGGAATTCGGCCGCCTGCAGACGCAGTTTGAACTTCTCGATCTTCTGGCTTGCATTGAGCGGTAGCGGCAGTGCGATGCACATCGATTCGTATGCGAGTATTTCTGCGATCGGCTGCACGGCCGGGCAGTCGTCGTCGGCGGGTAGCGGCACGCCGGGCAATCCGGGCGGCGAAGGCGGCGGCACCGGCACGGGTTCGGGCCCGGCCCCGGGCAACATCGGCGTCGGCGGCGAGCGCGACGGTGTCTTCAATCTGCCGCCGAACACCCGGTTCGGCGTTACCGCGCTCACCAATGCGGCGAACGACCAGACGATCGACATCTATATCGACGACAACCCGAAACCCGCCGCCACGTTCAAGGGCGCGGGCGTAGAGGATTAGAACCTCGGCACCAAGGTACTCGACTCCGGCAAGGGGCGCGTGCGCGTGATCGTGACAGTGAACGGCAAGCCGTCGCGGCTCGGCTCGCGGCAAGTCGATCTGTTCAAGAAGTCGTACTTCGGGATCGTCGGCTCGGAAGACGGCACCGACGACGACTACAACGACGGCATCGTGTTCCTGAACTGGCCGCGGGGCTAAGCGTTGGCCGCATTGGACGATCCGCGGGAACGGCCGAGTCACGCAGGCGCCGTTCACGCATCGAGCGTTCCGTATGGGCTTCGGCGGCTTGCGTTCCCAATCACCACGCCCATTGCCCCCAATTGGACGCCACCGTACGCCGTGGGAGGGGGCGTCCATACCATTTCCCTCAAGAGCTGTAGCCTCCACAAAACTCGGGGCGGCACACTCGAACCGGATTCGGTGATCTCCTGAACCATCTCAAGTCGATGCGCGAAAGTGCGTCGGGCATTCTTATGCGTGTCCATCCGGCTGGGTTCCTGGAAGGTTGAGTGTTTGACGACTTCCAGGAACCGAGACTCAGTTCGGATGAGCCATCGATACAACCTATTGAAGCTTCCCAGCTAGCGGGGACATGCGGCGCATTCGGGCGACACGTTGACCTGCGGCACGGCGTCCGGTTCGTGCGATCCATCCGCGACCCCGGCGCCGCTACATCGCCGCACTGTAAAGATGATGTGCGTCGGCCAGTGCGTCGGCGACGAGTTGCAAGCCGTCCCGACACCGCTCCCGATCCTGCGGCCCGCCAAGGCAGATGCGAATCGCCGCCGGCGGGTCGCCGTCCGTCGAAAATGCCGCGCTTGCCACGGCGGCGACGTTCCGACTCCGCAGATATTGCGCCAGGTCCGGCGCAGTCCACTGGCACTCGCGGGGAATCGGCAACCAGAGATGGAAACCGTCGGGATGCGCTTCGAAAGGCCATGCGCCGAGAACGCGGCTAGCGATCGCCTGCCGCGAATGCGCCTCGGATCGGATTGCGGCCAGCATCTCGCTTGCCGTGCCGTCATTGATCCACTGGGTAGACAGCAGCATCGTGAACGGGCTCGGCATCACGGTCGTGGCGCGCAATGCACCGGCGATACGCTGCGCTTCGCGCGCCGTCGGCGCCAGCAGGTAAGCGATTCGCAGCCCGGCGCCGAGGTTCTTCGACATGCCGGTGACGTAATAGGTCAGTTCGGGTGCCAACAACGCCAGGGGTGGCGGTGCGCTCTGCGGCAGCATCGCATAGGCGTCGTCCTCGATGATGGGCACGCTGTAGCGCATCGCGATATCGGCCAGCGCTTCGCGGCGCCTGAACGGTATCGTGAGCGTGCTCGGATTCTGCAGGGTCGGGTTGCAGTACAGCGCCGCGGGCTGTCCGCTTCTGCAGAGCGATTCGAATGCGTGCGGCAACGGACCGTCGTCGTCCCGAGGCAGCGGCTGCAATTGCACGCCCAGTTGCGATGCGATGGCCTTGATGCCGGGGTAAGCGAGTGAATCGAGGCAGATCGAGTCACCGCGGCGCGCAAGCCGGGAGACGAGCGCGACGAGGGCGCTGTGGATCCCCGGGCACACGAGCACGGTATCGCCGCTGCAGCCGGGCAGGCGATTGGCCAGCCATGCGCGGCCGGCGGCGCGATCCGCCGGTGTGCCGCCGAAGTCCTGGTATCGCATCAGTTGGTAAGGATCCGCTGCGGCGAATAATGCCGCTGCCGATTGTTGCAGCCGGCCGATCATCTCGGCCGGTTCAGGGGGCATGTTCATCGACATCTCGACGCTGCTGCCGCCCGACAGCGGGACCGTTTGCGTTGGGCCGCGCACAAACGTACCGCTTCCTGCCCGTGTATCGAGCAAGCCGCGTCGGCGGGCTTCCGCATAAGCACGGGCGACCGTCGTGTAGTTCAGGTTCAGCGCGCCGGCGAGATCGCGCAGCCCGGGCAGGCGGTCGCGCGGTTTCAGCCGGCCGGCCGCGAGGTCTTCCTCGATGAGGTCGGGGATCAGCAGATAGGCCGGTTTCCTGCTTTCCAACAAGCGCTTCGACCAATGATGGATTGCGTAATCCATACCCGTTTCCATTTGACGATTCATCAAAACGTTAGCATGGCGCATTAATCGGAAATATATATATCGCCACGTCGAAGCCGACTGATTGCATTGATCGCATCGTGTATCGGATTGATGCATCGATGCACGCTAGACGCGCACCGGTTCACGCGCGCTGCATCAGTCAGGTGCGCCGTTCGGCCCGGACAGGCCTGTTCCAGTTGGATCCGAATTGGGGCACGCAAGGATCGGACCGACTGCAGCGGCATTTTTCGATTGAATGATTGGAGAGTGATTGCATCGGGTCTGCGCCTGGTTGGCATATGCGTTGCGTTAATGAGCTCGCCCGGATTCGAAAGCGTCCGGGAACCTCACTCAACTCATTTTCAGACGGAGCGTGCCATGCCCGCAGTCAATCAGCCTCTGCACAAGAAGGGAGATTTCCTCGTCGACTACGAGGAAAAAGTATTCGAAGACGTGAAGGCGGAACCGGGCGAGAAGGCGCTCGTGACGTTCCACACGGTTGCGTTCGAGGGATCGATCGGCTTCGTGAACCTCCTGCAGGCGACGCGCCTGCAGCGCAAGGGGTTCGAGACGTCGGTGCTGCTCTACGGCCCCGGCGTGACGCTCGGCCTGCAACGCGGGTTTCCGACCCTGGGCGACGAGGCATTTCCCGGTCACCTGAACTTCAACAAGCAGCTCGTCAAGTTCATGGAAGAAGGCGGGAAAGTCTATGCGTGCCGCTTTGCGCTGCAGGCGCTTTACGGGCATGGCGAAGCGTCGCTGATCGAGGGCATTCGACCGATCAATCCGCTCGACGTGCTGGATATCCAGCTGCTTCACCGCAAGGAGAACGCGCTGATCATCCACACCTGGACCGTTTGACCGAATGACGGGTGCCATCATGTCCGACAAACGCATCATCCGGGCGGCAGCCGTCCAGATCGCACCCGATCTGGACCGCGCCGGCGGCACGCTCGACAAGGTCTGCGCGGCGATCGACGAGGCCGCCGGCAAGGGTGTCCAGCTGATCGTCTTTCCCGAAACATTCGTGCCGTACTACCCGTACTTCTCGTTCGTGCGGACGCCGGTCGCGTCCGGCGCCGATCACATGCGGCTCTACGAGCAGGCCGTGGCGGTGCCGGGCCCCGTGACGCATGCGGTTGCCGAGCGTGCGCGCCTGCACGGGATGGTGGTCGTGCTCGGCGTGAACGAGCGCGACCACGGCAGCCTGTACAACACGCAGCTGATCTTCGACGTCGACGGGCGCCTCGCGGTGAAGCGCCGCAAGATCACGCCGACGTTCCACGAGCGGATGATCTGGGGACAGGGGGACGCTGCCGGACTCAAGGTTGCGCAGACCGGTGTCGGACGGGTCGGTGCGCTCGCGTGCTGGGAGCACTACAACCCGCTCGCCCGTTATGCGTTGATGACGCAGCACGAGGAAATTCATTGCAGCCAGTTCCCCGGTTCGCTGGTCGGCCCGATCTTCGCGGAGCAGATCGAGGTCACGATCCGCCACCACGCGCTGGAGTCGGGGTGCTTTGTCGTCAATGCGACCGGTTGGCTGACGGACGCCCAGATCGAGTCGATCACGGGCGATCCTAATCTGCAGAAAGCCCTGCGCGGCGGATGCAATACCGCGATCGTGTCACCGGAGGGGCAGCATCTGGCCGAACCCTTGCGGGCCGGCGAAGGGATGGTGATCGCCGACCTGGACATGTCGCTGATCACCAAGCGCAAGCGAATGATGGATTCGGTCGGCCACTATGCGCGGCCGGAGCTGCTGAGTCTTGCCATCAACGATCGGCCGGCGACGACGGTGACCCCGATGGGGATCAGCGGGTCGGCCGCACGCGACTTCGAGGGACATTGCCATGAGCGCGAACGCGAAACCGTCGGTGCAGAGCCGGCAATTGATGACTGAATTGCAGTCGGTGGGGCTGCGCCTCGCGGATCCGAGGGTTGGCGCCGCGAGCCGGCGCGGCGGCGCCGGACCATCCGATCACAAGGCCGTGACGGTCGACGGCGTGACCATCATGGTGCCCGTGCACACGAGCACCGCGTGGGATTCGCCGTTCGTCGCGGCGGCGCCCGATGCGGCGGGTGTCAGCCTGCTCTCGCGCGGCACCATCCCGATCGCGAGCATCAGCTTTCCGTCGAGCCCGCGCTTCTACGCGTTGCAGACGCTGGAGGGCGTGCCGTACTCGCACATCGCGACGCTGCATGGTGCCGATGTGCTTGCGACCACGGTGTTGCAGACCTGCATTCGCTACGAAAGCCGGCGCAAGACCTGCCAGTTCTGCTCGATCGGCCAGTCGCTTGCGGCCGGCCGGACGATCGCACGCAAGACGCCCGAACAACTCGCCGAGGTTGCGCGCGCTGCGGTCCTGCTCGACGGCGTCAAGCACATGGTGCTGACGACCGGCACACCGCCGACGCCGGATCGCGGTGCGCGCGTGCTGTGCGAAAGCGCGTTCGCGATCAGGGCCGCGGTCGATCTTCCGATCCAGGCCCAATGCGAGCCGCCCGACGACGACGCCTGGTTCGACCGGATGAAGGCTAGCGGGATCGATACGCTGGGCATGCATCTGGAGGCCGTGACGCCGGCCGTGCGCGAACGAATCATGCCAGGCAAGGCGAGCGTGCCGCTGTCCCGGTATATGGTGGCATTCCGCGCGGCCGTCGCGGTGTTCGGCCGCGGACAGGTCAGCACTTACATCCTCGCCGGGCTCGGTGACAGCGCGACCGCGATTCTCGACATGTCGCGCGAACTGATCGTGTTGGGCGTGTATCCGTTCGTGGTGCCGTTCGTCCCGATCAGCGGCACGCCGCTGGAGAGTCATCCCGCGCCGTCGCCGGACTTCATGCGGGCGGTGCTCGAACCGCTCGGCGCCATGCTGCGCGACGCCGGCATGCGCTCCGCCGACATCAAGGCAGGCTGCGGAAAGTGCGGCGCCTGCTCGTCGCTTTCGACCTACGAGGGGTGAGCATGTACTGCGCAGAGATGGGACTGGCCGACAGCCGCGACACCTACCGGCCTGCCGAATACCGGATCAAATGGGCGGAGCTTCCTTGGGAAATCGATGAAGCGTACAAGCTGCGCCGGGCGGTGTTCTGCATCGAGCAGGGGATCTTCGCCGGCGACGATCGCGACGATATCGATCGCCACGCGCAATTGCTGGTCGCGGTCAGCTGCTGCGCCGGGCTGCCGGAGCAGGTGGTCGGCACGGTGCGGATTCATGAAACCGTGCCCGGAACCTGGATGGGTTCGCGGCTCGCGGTGCATCCCGCGTTTCGCAGGCAGGGCCGGATCGGCTCGATGCTGATCGCGCTGGCCGTCAGCAGCGCGCATGCCGAAGGTTGCCGGACCTTCGTCGCACACGTGCAAGCGCAGAATGTGCCGCTGTTTCGTCGGCTTCACTGGGACGCGCTCGGCGAAGAAACGTTGTTCGGACGTCCTCATCAACTGATGCAGGCGCAGCTTGCGCACTATCCGCCGTGCGGCACGCCGTTCGAGGGTTTCGTCCTGCGCGCGGAGGGGCGGCAATGAGTGTCGAAGATCGCATCGCAACGTTGCGCGCAAGCCGCGGCTTCCAGCACAAGCACGACATTTCCGGCGTGGTGGCGTCGCTCGCGGCGGCATTGCCGAACGGCGAACGGGATCTCGCACAGGCCGTTGCACTCGGCGACGACTGCGCGGCGATTCCCGACGCGGACGGCTACTTGCTATTTGCGATCGAGGGCATGGTCGGCGATTTCGTCGAGTCGATGCCGTGGTTCGCCGGTTACAGCGGTGTGATGGCGAACGTCAGCGACATCTACGCGATGGGTGGGCGGCCGATCGCCGTCGTCGACGCATTGTGGAGCGACGGAATCGACGCCGCGCGCCCGGTGCTCGCCGGGATGGCCGCGGCGGCGGCGGCGTATGGCGTGCCGATCGTCGGCGGCCACAGCAACACGCGCAGCGCGCAGGGGCAACTGGCCGTATCGATCGTCGGCCGGGCGCGCGCGCTGCTGTCGAGCTTCAGCGCGCGGCCGGGCGATCGCCTGATGATGGCGGTCGACCTGCGCGGCGCATTCGAGGAGCCGTATCCGTTCTGGAATGCGTCGGTCGCCGCGCCGCCGGCCCGGCTGCGTGGCGATCTCGAGATTCTGCCGACGTTGGCTGAAGACGGGCTGTGCGATGCCGCGAAGGATATCTCGATGGCGGGCGTGCTCGGTACGGCGCTGATGCTCGCCGAATGCTCGCGCGTCGGTGCGCGCATCGAGCTCGACGCGATTCCGCGTCCGCCTGGCGTCGACTTCGATCGCTGGCTGACGGCCTTTCCGAGCTACGGATTCCTGATGGCGGCCCGGCCGGCGCATGCCGACGCGATCGCGGAACGCTTCGCGGCGCGCGGGCTCGCGTGCGCCGTGATCGGCGATATCGATGCAACGCGTGAGGTCGTCGTCGAAGAAGCGGGCGAAACCGCGATGCTGTGGGATTTCCGGATCGAACCGTTCATGACCGGCGTCGGCGGAGGTGTGCGATGAGCGGCGATACGTTGCGCATAGCGCTGCTTACCCACTCGGTCAATCCGCGCGGCGGTGTCGTGCACGCACTTGAACTCGCCCGTGCGCTGCACGAAACGGGAAGCAACGTCACCGTGTTCGCGCCGGCCGCGCCGGGCGAGGCGATGTTCCGCGAGGTCCCGTGCCGCGTCGTGCTGGCACGCGTCGATGGCCATCCGCGCAGCGTCGCTGAAATGGTGCGCGCGCGAATTTCCGCGATCAAGCACACCTTGCTGGAGCACGACGCAAGCGGGTTCGACGTTCTGCATGCACAGGACAGCATCACGGGCAATGCACTGGCCGAGCTGAAGCAGTCAGGGGCAATCGATGGATTCGTACGGACCGTACATCACCTCGACGTATTCGACGACCCGCAGCTCGAACGCTGGCAGGAGCGCGCGTGGCGAGAGGCGGATCAGGTGCTGTGCGTGAGCGCCGCCTGGGCGGCCACGATGCGGAACACGTTCGGGGTCGACGCAAGCGTCGTGCCCAACGGCGTGAACGTTGCCCGGTTCGCTCGTGCGCACCAGGCGGACATGCAGGCGGTGCGGCAGCGATTCGGCCTGCACGGCGCGCCGGTTGTCCTGGCGATCGGCGGGATCGAGCAGCGGAAAAACTCGATTGCGTTGCTCGAGGCGTTCGCACGGCTGCGCGACACGATACCCGAGGCACGGCTCGTGATCGGGGGCGGCGCGAGTCTGCTCGATCACGATGCATATGCGCGCCGTTTCGTCGCGCGTGCCGCAGCGCTCGGGCTGGGCATCGGTGTCGACGAACCCGTCGTACCGACGGGGCCGCTGGACGACGCGGCGCTGATCGCGCTGATGCACTGCGCCGACGTGGTGTCGATGGTGTCGATCCGGGAGGGGTTCGGTCTGGTCGTCCTCGAGGGGCTCGCCTGCGGAAAGCCCGTCGTCGTGTCGGAAATCGCCCCCTTTACCGAGTATCTGGACGAGCGCGCGTGCATCTGGGCCGATCCCGACGACGTGGATTCGATTGCCGACGCGCTGTGCGATGCGCTCACGGGACGGCGTGCTCCCGATTTCGCACATGCCGTCCCCGCGCTGCTGAACCGCTTCACATGGGAAGCGAGTGCGCGCAGGCATCTGGACATCTACCAGGACAGGCTGGCGCAGCGTGCGCAAGCATCGTCCGCCGAGTGAGGAGGAATCATGCCGGTCATGCATTTTCGGGTTCGTTGGCCCGACCAGTCGGAAACCAATTGCTATTCGCCTTCGACCGTCGTGTCGGAATTCTTTGCGCCCGACACGCAGTACGCGCTTGACGATTTCGTCGAGCGGGCCCGCCGCGCGCTGGGTATCGCGTCCGATCGCGTACGCGAAAAATACGGGTTCGCTTGCTCGGCCGCGATGGACGAGCTGGCACGGATTGAAGCGCACGCGGAACGATTTGCGCCGCAGGGCGATGCGACCGTGACCGTCATCGAGCTCGTTTGAGGCGTCCGGCATACGGAAATCCATTGTCGTCTTCAACACACATTCAGGACTGCATCATGTCAAGCGAAAGCGTTGTTTCATCCAGCCTCCCGGATATCGATTCCCATCTCGGCGTAGCCGTCATCGGTGGCGGGCAGGCGGGATTGTCGATCAGCTACTACCTGAAGCAGGCAGGCATCGATCATCTCGTATTCGAAAAGGAAACTGTGACGCACACGTGGCGCAAGCAGCGCTGGGACGCGTTCTGCCTGGTGACGCCGAACTGGCAGTGCGCGCTGCCGGGCTATCCGTATCGCGGTGCCGATCCGCACGGCTTCATGACGAAGGACGAGATCGTCGAGTATCTCGACGGCTTCATCCGCAGCGTCGATGCACCGGTGCTGGAACACACTGCGGTCGAGCGCGTGGCGCGCGACGCGGACGGACGCTATCGCATCGCGACGTCGCGCGGCACGTACACGGCGGATCGGGTCGTCGTTGCATCGGGTGGCTACCATCGGCCGATCGTCCCGCGCATGGCCGAGCGGCTTCCTGCATCGATCGTGCAGATCCAGTCTTCGGAATACCGGAATCCGGCCGCCTTGCCGGACGGACCGGTTCTCGTGGTCGGATCTGGACAATCGGGTGCGCAGATCGCGGAAGACCTCCACCTCGCCGGACGAAAGGTGTTCCTCGCGGTGGGCGATGCCCCTCGCTGTGCCCGTTTCTACCGGGGCAGGGACGTCGTCGACTGGCTGGCAGACATGCAGTACTACGACATGCCGGTCGATGCGCATCCGCTGCGTGAAGGTGTGCGCGACAACACCAACCACTATGTGACCGGCCGCGACGGCGGGCGCGACATCGATCTGCGCCGCTTTGCCGTCGAAGGGATGGAACTGTACGGTCGGCTGGAGGATTTCACGGACGGACAGTTGCGATTCTCCGCGGATCTGTCGGCGCGGCTCGACAGCGCGGACGATACGTACAACGGGATCAATGCCGGCATCGACGCCCATATCGAGAAAAACCGGATCGCGGCGCCGCCGGCGACGCGCTACGAACCCGTGTGGCGTCCGGCCGGCGAGCGCACGGCGCTCGATCTCGCGGCCAGCGGCATCGCATCGGTCATCTGGTGCATCGGCTTCACCCCGGATTTCAGCTGGCTGGATGAGCCCGTCTTCAACGGTCGCGGCTATCCCGCGCACCGGCGCGGCGTGACGCCGGTTTCGGGGCTCTACTTCGTCGGGCTGCCCTGGCTGTACACGTGGGGTTCGGGTCGATTCTCCGGAGTTGCGCGCGATGCCGCCCATATCGTCGACCAGATCCAGGTCGAGATAACGGCCGCGCGGTGCTCGGCCGAAAGCCTGGCCGCTTGACGCCGATGCATACCGCCATCCATCGCTATCGGGCCGGCATGCCGCAACTCGCGCACACGGGGCTCGCGGAAAACTGGCTGCTCAAGGAGTGCGGGCAACGCCACTGGGACGCGCTGGCCGCGCATAGCGGCCGCGACGTGCCCGAGTTCTTCGACGATGAGGGGCGGCGTGCCTACGCGTCGTTCGTTGCGGTGCGCGTGGACATGAACCGCCGCCAAGCGATTTGCGAGAACGACACGTTCGCGCTTCATGTCGCGCTTCACCGGGTCGGCCCGATTCGCCATTTCAGCGAACAGCGGATCCGGCACGGCAACGAAGAAGCCGGAGTCGTGCGGATGATGTCGACGTTCGTGACGCGCGAACATGCCGGCAGCAACCGTTCGGTGATGAAGGCGCGAATGACCGGCGTCGACGGCCGCACCGGACCGGTCCCGGCCGATGCGCTGTCGATGGCGGAACGGGCGAAGAAGTTGCGGGTGCGGGATTTGTCGATCGTACCGGCGCTCGCCGGCCTCACCGAGGACGACGGCGCAAGCGTCTCGTTCCTGCCGTGCCCGAACATGGATTTCAACGGCGCGGACCTGCTGTACTTCGCCAGCTTCCAGGCATTCGTCGACCGCGCGGAATGGCAGCATTACCGCTTCGCGCACGCACCGGTGCTGGCGGCGCGTCAACTGTACTTTCACGGAAATCTCGACATCGGCGATGCGTTGACCGTGCGTTTCTTGCGTGCCCGACCTGATGCGGGGGGCTTGCTGCACTGGAGCGAAATCGTCCGCGACAGCGACGGGACGAAGATTGCCGACGTGATCACGCAAAAGCACTGGAGCCGGGCATGAACGAAGCGACAATCATGGAGCCGGGCGCTGACGTGGAGAGCGTCGCGCGGAACGACCGAGGCGCGCGGACGGTGCCGCTGCGCACACTCTACACGCAGCGCGATCTCGAAGCGGTCGCGCATCTCGACGGCATGCCCGGGGCATGGCCCTATGTGCGCGGGCCGTACGCGTCGATGTATACCGATCGCCCATGGACGATCCGGCAATACACGGGGCACGCGGACGCGACCGATTCCAATCTCGCGTTTCGCACGGCACTCGAGCAGGGCGCGCAGGGGCTGTCCGTGGCATTCGACCTGGCGACGCAGCGAGGCTACGACTCGGATTGCGCCGACGCACGGGCCGATGTCGGCGTGGCCGGCGTCGCGATCGATACGGTCGAGGACATGGTGCGACTGTTCGACGGCATCGCGCTCGACCGCACGACCGTGTCGATGACGATGAATGGCGCGGTCCTGCCGATCATGGCGGCGTTCGTCGTGGCCGCCGAGGAGCAGGGTGTGCCGCCCGCCCGGATCGGCGGGACGGTTCAAAACGACATCCTGAAGGAGTACATGGTCCGCAATACGTGGATATTCGAGCCGGCGCCGTCGATGCGGATCGTCGCAGACGTCGCGTTGTGGCTGGCGGAGCACGCCCCGCGCTTCAATGCGCTGTCGGTGTCGGGATATCACTTCCAGGAAGCCGGCGCCGATGCCGTGCTCGAACTCGCGTTGACGCTGTCGAACGCGCGTGCGTACGTCGACACGCTGGCCGCACGTGGCATGCCCGCGGATGAAGCGTGCTCCCGTCTGAGCTTTTTCTTCGGCGTGGGCAGTGATTTCTATACGGAAATCGCCAAGCTGCGCGCGGCGCGTCTGCTGTGGGCGGAGATCGCGCATGCGTGCGGCGCGCGTTCGCCCCGGGCGTGCGCACTGCGCATGCATTGCCAGACATCGGGCTGGTCGTTGACGGCACAGGAGCCGGAAAACAACATCGTTCGCGTGACCGCGCAGGCGATGGCCGCGGCGTTCGGCGGCACGCAGTCGCTGCACACGAATGCGTACGACGAAGCGCTTGCGCTGCCCTCGGCGGCGGCCGCGCGCCTCGCTCGCAACACGCAGCTGATTCTGCAGCATGAAACGGGACTGTGCGACACGGTCGATCCGTGGGCCGGTTCGTACATGATGGAGTCACTGACGGACGGTATCGCGACACGTGTGCGCGCCGAGCTGACCGCCATCGACGCGCAGGGCGGCGTGATCGCCGCGATCGAGTCCGGCTGGGTCAAACGGCGCTTGCTGCGTGCCGCGGCCGCGACGCAGGCGCAGGTCGATTCCGGGCGCCGGACCGTGGTCGGCGTGAACCGTTTCGTCACGAGCGATCCGACGGACGCGTTCATGGTGCGCGAGGTGGACGGCCGTCATGTTCGGGCCGGGCAGGAACGGCGAATCGCAGCCGTCAAGGCCGCGCGCGATCCGGTGCGGGTTGCGACGGCGTTGCGGCGGCTGGCCGATGCGGCGCGCGACGGCACCGGAAACCTGCTCGCACTGGCGATCGACTGCATGCGGGCACGTGCGACCGTCGGGGAGTGTACGCGCGCGCTCGAATCGGTATGGCCGCGGCATGCCGCGGCGGTGGAAGCGGACGGCGAGGGTGTCTACGGCGACCATCGGCAAGGCGACGCCGCATGGCGGGCGGCGAAGGGCCGCGTCGACCGGCTGGCGAAACGGGCCGGCCGCCGGCCGCGCATCGTGATCTCCAAGCTCGGCCAGGACGGACACGACCGCGGTGCGGCCGTCGTCGCAGCCGCGCTCGAGGACGCCGGATTCGACGTCGTTCGCCTGCCGCTTTTTCAGCAACCCGCATCCGTGGCGGCAGCAGCGCAGGCGCACGGCGCCGATATCGTCGGCATTTCGTCGTTGTCGGGCGCCCACCTCGAGCTCGTCGAAGAGCTGCTCGACGAACTGGCATCGCGTCGCGCCGAGATTCCGGTGGTGTTGGGCGGCATCGTTCCCGCCGCGGATGCGCGACATCTGAAGGCGAAGGGTGTCGCAGCGACTTTCGGGCCCGGCGTATCGCTCGATGCGATCGCCGAAGCGCTTTGCGCATGTATCGAGCGGGCTCGATGCGCACACCCGGCGGACGGCGCGAGCTGACGCGGGACGGCCGGCCGTTCATGCGACAGCGGTTGCATCGCGCGAACGATCGGCCGCAGCCGCGTCAAGCGAGCACGGCAACGCCGTCGGCCGCTCGCACGCCTTGGCCGGCGTCGAGCACGAACAGCGGATTGATCTCGGCTTCGACGAGCCGCTCGCCGAGCTGAAGCGCCATGCGCGAGAACGCCACGAGCGCGGCGGCGAGCGCTTCGACATCGGGCGCGAAGCCGGCCGCGATCTCGACGTCGCAGCGCATGCGCGTGAGACGCCCGCCGATCCCGTCCGCGCTCAGGCCGACCGCCACGCCGCCGACATCGCTCTTGTGCGTGATGCGGTTCGACAGGCGCTCGAGCACGACGCGATCGTCGAAGTCGCGCGCAGCCTGCTCCGCATCCGCGGCGGTGCGGACGATGCCTTCCCGCGCGGGCGGGATGCCGAAGCGCGCGAACAGCGCCCTGTCCTGCGCTTCGTCGAGCGGCCCGGCCGGCAGGTCGGCCAGGTCGACCGCAATTGCTTCAACTACATCGATCGCACCAACATCGGCTTCGCGGCGCTGACGATGAACCGCGATATCGGCCTGACCGTCAGTCAGTTCGGCATGGCGGCCGGGCTGTTCCGGAGGGCGCGTGCAATCCACGTGGATGCGGGCACCGATCAGGCGCGGCGCGGCGGAAAGTCCGAAGCGATGAACGTCCCGCGCGCACCGCTCCGGATCATGACGCCGACAACCTCATCGACACCCCCGTCGCTGTATAAACCGGCGTCGCCTTGAACCCGTCGACCGTCACGGTCGAGAACTTCGCTGAAGCCGCCGCGCCGTCGATCAGCGCGATCGTGTCGCCGGCCTTCGGCGCATAGCCGTTCACGAACTTCACGTGCAGCGTGCCACCCGCGACGGTGAGCGGGCCGCCGACGCGCAGCCGTCCGCCGCCGTTGCCGTCGATATCGAGTTCGAGCGTCGTGTTGTCGAGCTGCGTGTAGCGTGTCGCGACCGTCACGGGCGACGCGGCCGCGATCCGTACGCTGCCGCCCGAGCCGACATAGACGTCACCGGTGCCGAACGCGCTCGCCGATGCAGCGGCGAGCGTGCCGCCGCTCACCTGCGTGCCGCCCGTATAGCTGTTGTTGCCGGCGAGCGTCAGCGTGCCGGTGCCTTGCAGCGTCAGCTTGCCGGCGCCGGCGATGTCGTTGCGCCACTGATCGGCCGCATTGAGCCCGCCCTGGGATGCGTCCATCGACACGACGACGTTGCCGCTGAACGCGCCGTAACCGTCGGCCGCGGCGAACAGGTTCAGGCGCCCCCAGCCTTCCGCGTCGTCCATCACCGGATAGCCGGACTGCACTTCGGTGGTCTTCAGCACGACGCGCCGCTGATCCGCGCTCAGATACGGGAAGCGCGTCTGCAGCAGAATTTCCGCGCCCTTCGGCACCACGGGCGGCGCGCCGATCGATTCGATCGTGCCGAAGCCGAACGTCATGCGGCGCGCGAAGGCCGTCTTGTTCGTCGCGTAATCGGCAAACCGGTCGGTGGTCGGCGTGCCCGAGTGCGCGAAGGCGGCGAACGTCGTATCGGTCGTTCCCGTGAGCTGCTGCAGCGTCTGATGGGCCTGCGCATACGCGGCCTGCGCGTCGCTCGCGTACGCGGTCAGGTTCGCCGCGCTGATCGCGAGCGCGAGCATGCGGCCGCCGATCACGTCGAGCGGCGAGTGCATGCCGGCGAGGATCCGGTTTTCGCCGAGTTCGAGGCCGCGGCTGACCATCTCCTGGAAGCGCTCCGGCACGAGCCACGCCATCGTCATCGCGTCGCGCACCGCTTCGGCCGTGTGGCCGCTGATGAAGCCGCCGTCGGTAGCGGGCGTCGTGCTTTCCGCCGGCACGAGCGTCGGCGCGACGACCACGCTCGTGCTCCACCGGTACGGCCGCGCATACTTGTAGAAGCGCTTCGACGGCTCGGTCGACGCGTTGTTGCCCATCTGGTTGAGCAGGTCGACGACCTTGCCGAAGTTCGTGTTCGTGCTGCTGCCGATACCGACGTTGTTGCCGGAATCGTTGTACAGCACCGTCGTCGCGTCGGCGGGCACGCTCGTGATGCTGGTCGTCTGCTGGGCCGCGGTGCGCCATGCGTCGGTGAGCGGCCCCATGCCGTCGGTCACGCTGTAGCCCTTGCCGCGCCGGTCGTCGAAGTAGGCGGCGTCGGCCTGTTGCTGCGTGCGGGCGGTGGTTGCGTTGATCACATACTGGACATTGGCGTTGAGCACCGTGTCGTTCAGGATCGTGCCGCAAGGCGTGCCGCTGCCGGGCAGGCCCGAGCAGGTCGACGGCGAGATCGCCGGAAACGCGCCGTTGGCGGGCGCGCTCACGCCGGCATCGACCAGCATCGTCGCCGGTTGCCACAGGTCGAGGAAGCGGCTCACCACGCGCACGGCGGCGTTGGTCGACAGCGTTGCATAGCGCGCGTCGCCGCGCTGGTTGGTCGCGATGTTGTCGACGAAGGCCGGCACGCTCGGCACGGGCGCGCTGTCGACGAAACCGGGGTCGGCCGGCGGTGCCGGCATGGCCGCGCTGGTCGTGGTGGTCGACGCGACATCGTCGCCGCCGCCGCATGCGGCGAGAACGATCGCACTCGACAGCGCTGCGACGTGCAGCGGGAAACGGCTTCGTGACGCAAACATGCAAGACTCCATCCTGAGTGTTGAAGATGGCGGATTGTCGTGGGCGATCGTGACGCAGCCGTTAAGGATTTGTTTCGGGTCGCGGACGATGCGCCCGAATGTTCACTATGTGGTGAATTCGTGATGCTGAACGTTTGCGGACGGATCGATTCTGCCGTCGGCCGATGTTCTGCAGCGTGCGGATACGGGCAGGCGGTGCTCGCGCGGGTGCTTGAAGGAGAGCGGAACCGGCACGGTCAAGCCGGTTGAGCCAACGACTTCGCGTCGGCGTGGCACACGCGGTTTCTGCCCTGGCGCTTCGCCGCATAGAGGGCGAGGTCCGCCTGATGCGACAACGCGTGCACGGACCTCGGGTGCGCGCGGTGCCCGGTCGCGCAGCCGATGCTGACCGTGAAAGCCGGAATCGTCGCGTCGAACCCGTCGAGCCGGTTGCGCTCCACGGCGCGGCGAATCGCCTCGGCGACCTGCGCGGCGCCGCCTTCGTCCGTATCGGGCAACACGGCGACGAATTCCTCGCCGCCGTAGCGCGCGGCGAGATCGCCGCGCCGCCGCGTATGCGCACGGATGCACTCGGCGAGAAAGCGCAGCGCGATGTCGCCTTGCGCATGGCCGTATCGGTCGTTGTACTGCTTGAAGTGGTCGGCGTCGATGAACAGCACCGACAGGCTGCCGTCACTGCCGCGCTGCAGCCGCTCCCATTCGTCGGCGAGCGCGGCATCGAGCGCGCGACGGTTGTGCAGGCCCGTGAGCGGATCGGTGCGCGTCAGGTCGGTGAGCAGTGTCTGCTTGCGCAGGTTGTCCCGCAGCGCGAACGCGAGCAGCCATACCACCGCGCAGAACAGTGCACCGATGACGGACGCAGACACACCGACCGTCCACGCGAGGTGCGTGGTGCCGGCCAGCACGTCGCGCTCGGCCGGCGCGACCACGGCAATCAGCGGCGTTCCGGGCACACGCTGGAACGTATAAAGCCGCACGGTGCCGTCGATGCTCGAGCGCGCCACATAGAAACCCGATTCGCGGTTCACCATCCGTTCGAACGACTTCGAGCGGCGCAGGCGGACCATCTGGTGATCGCTCAACGGCGGGTTGCGCGCGAGGATCGTGCCGTCCGCGCGCAGGATCGCGCTGACGCCGTGCGGCCCGACGTTCAGGCGGGACAGGAGGCGATCGAAGTAGGCGAGGTCGATGGCGACCACCGCGATCCCGTCGAACGTGTGATCCGCCCGCTCGATGCGCCGCGACAGCGCGATCGATTCCGTGTCGCCGCGCGAACGCGCGCGATACGCCTCGGACACGTAGAGGCCGACGTTGTCCGCATCGCGATGGACCTTGAAGTAGTCGCGATCGCTGAAGTCCCAGTTGTGGGTCGGGCTGCAACAGCCGTCGATCAAACGGCCGTAGCGGTCCGTCACGCCCATGCCGGTCACGTATTGCGCGGCCGTGCGCTCGAACAGCACGTCGTGACGCAGCCCGGCGTCCATGCGTGCGACGGCGGGATTGCCGAGATCGATGGCCAGCGCGACGAGCGCATTGTTGGACGTTTCGACGGTGCGCGCGATCTCGCTGACCAGGACGGCCGCGACATTACGCGACGTCTCGTGCGCATGCTCGACGACTTCGCTTCGCGCGGCCCACAGCGTCGCTGCGCTGATGCCGAACGCCGCGAGCGACATCAGCGTGCCCAGCACACCGACGATCAGGTGGTGGCGGCCGGCCCAGTCGGCAATTTTCTCGATCGAAGTGAATGCAGGCATTGCTCGCGTTCGTGCGGGGAGCCGGCTGCGATCGCAGCGGCGCGGGTCAAATCCGGGTTAACGGCACCGTTAACCGGAAATCGAGGCCGCCATGCGAAGCGATGACTGCATGGGTGCCGCAAACGTGTGCGGCCGTTGCGCGCCGGTCGCGGCGCGCCGCGCAACGGAACGCAACGGCCGCGGATGCGAGCGGCCGCGCGGGATCAGTCGAGCCCGCCCTGGCACAGATACTTGATCGACAGGTAATCGTCGAGGCCGTAGCGCGAGCCTTCACGGCCGTAGCCCGATTCCTTCACGCCGCCGAACGGCGCGGCTTCGCTCGCAAGCGCGCCCTCGTTGATGCCGACGATGCCCGTTTCGAGCCGCGCCGACACGCGCGCGATGCGGCGCACGTCCTGCGTGTAGAAATACGCGGCAAGCCCGAACGGCGTGTCGTTCGCGGCGTCGACGGCTTCATCCTCGGTGGCGAACCGAAACAGCGCGGCGACCGGGCCGAAGGTTTCCTCGCAGGTCAGCTGCATGTCGGCGGTGGCGTCGGCGAGCACCGTCGGCGCGTAATAGTTCGGCCCGAGTTCGGGCAGGCGCTTGCCGCCCGTGAGCACGCGTGCGCCGCGCTCGATCGCGTCGCCGACGTGGCGCGCGATCTTGTCGATCGCGCGCGCGTTGATCATCGGGCCGATCTGCGCGGCCGGGTCGGTCGCCGGCGCGACCTTCAGCGCGGCGACGCGCGCGGCGAGTTTCGCGGCGAAGGCGTCGTAGACGCCGGCCTGCACGTACACGCGATTCGGCGACACGCAGGTCTGGCCACCGTTACGGAACTTGGCGGCCATCAGCCCGTCGACCGCGGCGTCGAGCTCGGCATCGTCGAACACGATGAACGGTGCATTGCCGCCGAGCTCCAGTGACAGCTTCTTCAGCGTCGCGGCCGATTCGCGCGCGAGCAGCTTGCCGACGGGCGTCGATCCGGTGAACGTGATCTTGCGCACGCGAGCGTCGGCGAGCCAGTCGGCCACCGCATCGATGCCGCGTTCGCGCGATGCCGCGATCATGTTGAGCACGCCCGGCGGCACGCCGGCTTCCTGTGCGAGGAAGGCCAGCGCGAGCGCCGTGAGCGGCGTGTCTTCCGCCGGTTTCGCAACGACCGTGCAGCCGGCCGCGAGCGCGGGTGCGATCTTGCGCGCGATCATCGCGAGCGGAAAATTCCACGGCGTGACCGCGGCGACGATGCCGATCGGCTCCTTGACCGCACTCAGCCGCTTGCCGCGCTGCTGCTGCGGAATCAGGTCGCCATAGGTGCGCGTCGCTTCCTCGGCGAACCACAGCACGTACGACGCGCCGTACGCGACTTCGCCGCGCGCTTCGGCGAGCGGCTTGCCTTGTTCGCGCGACATCAGCGCCGCGAGATCGTCGGTGTGCGCGACGATTGCCGCATGCCACGCGCGCAGGATGGCGGCCCGTTCGCGAGCGGGCGTTGCGCGCCATCCGGGCAGCGCGCGCGCTGCCGCGTCGGTCGCGGCGCGCGCGTCGGCGGCGCCGCTGTCGGGTGCGTGGGCAACGATCTCGAGCGTCGCGGGATCGGTGACGTCGAAGCGGCGGCCGTCGAGCGCATCGCGCCAGGTGCCGTCGATCAGGTTGGCGGTGCGAACGAGTTCGGTTCGGGACAGCGTAAGCGGCATGACAGATCCTTGGATGGGGCGATTCGGTGACGACGGCGGCGGCGCGGGCGCGCGACTACCCCGCGCGGACGGCGGGCCGCCGCGTTCGTGGATGCCGCGCGCTGTCCGTCAGTGACGCTCGCCGAACAGCGATTCGAGCGGGTAGTGCCGTTTGACGAACGGCGACTTGATGATGACGTAACTGAAATACTTCTCGATGCCGATGTTCTGCTCGAGCAGCCCTTCGACGATCGTCTGGTAATGGCTCACGCTGCGCGTGATGAACTTCAGCAGATAGTCGTAGCCGCCGCTCGCGAGGTGGCACTCGACGATCTCGTCGACGTTGCGGATCGCCGCGACGAAACGGTCGAAGTCCTCGCGCCGGTGGTCGGCCAGCGTGACTTCGGTAAACACGACCTGCACGTCGCCGAGTTTCTCGAGCTGGATGTGCGCGCCGTAGCCGCCGATGTAGCCGGCCTTCTCGAGCCGCTTCACGCGGATCAGGCAAGGACTGGGTGACAGTCCGACCGCATCGGCCAGTTCGACGTTGGTCATGCGGCCGCGCTTTTGCAACTGGGAGAGGATGCGCAGGTCGATGCGATCCAGCTTGCTGTCCGTCATGTTCACGTGAGAGGGAAAAAATGGAATGTCCGGTTACTTTAGAGTCGAACGATGGCCGCCACAAGCCCGGCTTTCCCTTGGCCGGTCAGGCCGGCTGCGCGTGCGCGGCGTCGAGCGCGCGCTGAACGCCCGCGTCGGCCAGCACGTCGTCGAGCGTCTTGCGCACGCGTTCGAACATCAGGTCGAACTCGCCCGCGCTGAAGCTCAGCGCCGGCGCGAAACCGAGCACGCCGTCGCCGAATGCGCGAAACACCACGCCGTTCGCGTACGCGGCGGCGGCAATCCTGTCGGGCACGTTCAGCGCAGGGTCGAAGCGCGTCTTGCGTGCCTTGTCGGCGACCAGCTCGAGCGCGCCGAGCAGCCCGACCGAACGGGCGTCGCCGACGAGCGGATGCGCGCGCAGCGCATCGAGCCCCGCGGCGAAACGCGGCGCCATCGCCTGGCCGTTCGCGAGCAGCCCGCCTTCGTGATAGAGCTTCAGCACCTCGAGGCCGATCGCCGCGCTGACCGGATGCGCGGAATACGTATGGCCGTGGCCGACCGCGGGCGAATCGGCGCGGCTGCCCGCGATCCCTTCGTAGATTTCATCGGACATCAGCACGGCCCCCATCGGCGCATAGCCGGCGGTCAGCCCCTTCGCGACGGTCATCAGGTCCGGGTCGACCTGCTCGGTCTCGCACGCGAACAACGGGCCCGTGCGGCCGAAGCCGGTGATCACCTCGTCGGCGACGAACAGGATGCCGAGGCGCCGGCAAGCCTCGCGCATCGCCTTCAGCCAGCCGGCCGGCGGCACGATCACGCCGCCGGAACCCTGCACGGGCTCGCAGAAGAAGGCCGCGACGTTGTCCGCGCCGAGTTCGGCGACTTTCGCTTCGAGCGCGGCGACCGACGCGGCGATCAGCGCCTGCGAATCGTTGCCGAGCGGGTGGCGATACGGGTAGGGCGACGGGATGTGGTGCTGGTCCGCGCGCGGCAGGTCGAAGTGACGGTGGAACGCGGGCAGCGCGGTGAGGCCGGCGCCGATCGACGACGAGCCGTGATAGCCGCGCTCGAGCGCGATCATGTGCTTTTTCGTCGGGCGGCCGGTTGCGTTGAAATAGTGCGTGATGAAACGCACCGCGGAGTCGATCGCATCCGAGCCGCCGAGCGTGAAGTACACGCGATTCAGCGACGGCGGCGCGAGCGCCGCGAGGCGCTCGGCCAGCTCGATCGCGGGTCGTGAGCCGAAATGGAAATAGCCGGTCGCGTAGGGCAGCTTCGCCATTTGTTCGGCGGCGGCCTTCACGATGCTGTCGCGGCCGTAGCCGACGTTCACGCACCACAGGCCCGAGAACGCATCGAGCAACGTGTGGCCGTCGGCGTCGCGCAGGAACACGCCTTCGGCGGATTCGAGCACGGTGACGCCGCGCGCCTCGTGCGCACGATAGTTGACGACAGGGTGGATCAGGTGTTGACGATCGGCTTCGATCAGCGCGGCTTGGTTCATGGCAGGGCGGGACTCTCGTCGGGTGTCAGCGTGAGGTCATGCTACCGGGCGAGAAATCCGCATGCGCCTTCAATTTGCGGCCTGAAACGTACGAAAGCGGTGTTTGCACGGGGCGCTTCGGCATTTTCTGCTGCGCGCCCCGCGGGGCCGGGCGCGCGCGTCAGTAGCCGCGTGCGCGATCGACGACGCCGATCATCGGCTGCCCCGCGCGATGGCGCGCGAGGTTTGCGAGCACGGCGTCGGCCGCGGTGTCGGGCCGCGTCGCGCTGGCGATGTGCGGCGTGATGCGAATGCGTGGATGCATCCAGAACGGGTGGCCGGCCGGCAAAGGCTCCGGGTCCGTCACGTCGAGGATCGCGCTGTCGAGGCGGCCGCTGCCGAGCGCGGCGAGCAGCGCGGTCGCATCGAGCTGCGGGCCGCGCCCGACCTGTACGAGCGATGCGCCGGCCGGCAGCGCGTCGAACACGCGCGCGCCGAGCAGGCCGCGCGTGTCGTCGGTGAGCGGCAGCAGGCAGATCAGAATGTCGGTTCGGGCCAGGAACGCGTCGAGCGCCGCGTCGCCCGCGTAGCAGTCGATGCCGTCGAGCGTGCGCGGCGTGCGGCTCCAGCCGGCGCACGGGAAGCCGAAGCGCAGCAGCGTGTCGAGCACGGCCTGCCCGAGCGTGCCGAGCCCGAGCACGCCGACGCGTCGCGACGCGGCGGCGCGCACCGGCTTCTCGCGCCACACGTGCTCGCGCTGCTGCGCCGCATAGTCGAACAGGTCGCGATGGATCGTCAGCACGGCCTGCGTTACGTATTCGACCATCCCCTCGACGATGCCAGGCTCGATCATCCGCACGACCGGGATGTGCGCGGGCACGCGCGACAGGTCGAACTGGTCGATGCCGGCGCCGACCGAAAACACGATTTCCAGATTCGGCAGCAGCGCTAACGGATCGTCGGGCGGCTGCCACGCGGCGAGATAGCGCACGGCCTTGGGGTCGCCGATGTCCGGCCAGATCCGGAACGCGAGGTCGGGCACCTGTTGCGCGAAGCGCTGCGCCCATTGCGCGCCGCGCACCGGGTCGGCCTTGTAGAGAAAGCTCATCGTGCGTGCGGTTCAGCCGAGCGCCTGGTTGACGATCGCGAACGCGCGCAGTGCCGGATCGCGGGCAGGTGCCGCGCCGCGCGCCATCGCGACGACGGTGTCGACGCGCGGCAGGCCGAGCCCCTGCAGCCAGTCCGACAGCCCGCTGTCGCCCGGCACGTCGACGCGCACGAACATGCCTTCGTGCAGCGCGAGCCAGTGGCTGATCAGCGCCTGCGCGCGCAGCGCGTCCGGTGCGATCACAGGGCCGATCACGTGGCCGCGACCGAAACGGCGAAAGAGCGCGAAGCCGAGCAGTTCGCCGTCGCGGTCGAGTGCGATCCCGTTGGCGACGCCGAGCAGCGCATCGATCACCGCATCGCGCGGGTAGCCGGCCGCGCGCGATGCGAGCGCGGCGAGGCGCGGACCGTCGTTGGTGCCGAGCGGGCGCAGCCGCTCGCCCGGCGGCAGCGAGATCAGCGGCGGCTGGAACGCGGCGCCCTGGTGCTGGTCGATCGTGCCGATCGCTGCGAAGCCGAACTTCACGTAGAGCGGTTCGCCGGACGGTGTCGCGTGCAGGAGGATCGTGCGCGTGCCGAGGCTGTCGACGACGCGCGCAAACAGTTCGCGGCCGATGCCGCGACCTTGGCGCTCGGGCGACACGATCACCATGCCGAGCGATGCGTGCGACTCGCCGAAGCGCCAGCCGAGCGCGGTGCCGACGATGCCGGATTCGTCTTCGGCGACGAAGCCGCTGCCGAGCTGGAATGCGAAGCGCCAGTCGTCGAGCCGGTGCGGCCACTTGACTGCTTCCGACAGCCGCAGCGCGGCAGGCAGGTCGGTCTCGGCGAAAGGACGATAGGTAAGCGTGCTGGAAGAATTGAGGTCGGCCACGCCGGACTCCGGATGGGTAGGAATGACATGTCGACTGTGCCAGCGCCACCACGGCGCGGATAGGACGATTCGCCTGTTTTCCGGCGGCGACGAGCGCGCGAGAGAGATCGACGCAAACCCGCTCGATCGGCGTGCGCGAACGCGCGGATCGTGCCGCCTCGGCCCGGCTTCCCGGCAGCTTCTGCTGCATGAACGCCAGTACGATGGAAGCGGGGTGGCGCGCCGCTCGCTGCCGCGCCGAACCGCGTGGCGGCCGCGCCGGGCACGCGCGTCGCGGTTTTGCGAGACCCGTCGGCAGGCCGGAGCGCACCGCCCGGAATCGCACCGCAGATCGTGCCGTGCAGCGCGCCCAACACGCGGTGATTCTGCGTTTTGACCGGCGTCGAACGATGCGCGAAGGACTTTTTGCCCTGATTCAATTTCGTACAACCCAGCCCGTCCCCGGCCCTGCCGGGGCTTCACACCGACAGGACGTCACCATGATCCAATTTGAACCGAAGTTCATCACGTTCGACTGCTACGGCACGCTGACCCGCTTCCGGATGGCGGAAATGGCGCGCGAGGTCTACGCGGACCGGCTGTCGCCGGTCGCGATGGAGGAATTCGTGCGCGCGTTCGCCGCCTATCGGCTCGACGAGGTGCTCGGGGCGTGGAAACCGTACCGCGACGTCGTCGTCAATGCGATCCGGCGCACCTGCGCGCGCATCGGCGTGCAGTTCGACGAGGCCGAGGCCGAGCGTTTCTATCATGCGGTGCCGACGTGGGGTCCGCATCCGGACGTCCCGGCCGGGCTTTCGCGGCTGGCCACGAAGTACAAGCTGGTGATCCTGTCCAACGCGTCGGACGACCAGATCATGAGCAACGTCGACAAGCTCGGCGCGCCGTTCCATGCGGTGTTCACCGCGCAGCAGGCGCAGTCGTACAAGCCGCGGATGCAGGGCTTCGAATACATGTTCGGCAAGCTCGGCTGCAAGCCGGAGGACGTGCTGCACGTGTCGTCGAGCCTGCGCTACGACCTGATGACGGCCGAGGACCTCGGCATCAAGCACAAGGCATTCGTGAACCGCGGCCACGAGCCGGGCACGCCGTTCTACAACTATTACGAGGTGTCGGACATCGGCCATCTCGCGACACAGCTCGGGCTGTAAGCGACGCCGCGCCGGCGTGGGGCCGCGTGCCCTGCGCGCGCGGCCGTGCCCGTCGCGATCGACCGGGGTGGCGCGATGGCCGTTCCGCCTTGCGCGTGCGATCACCGCACGAATCGAGGGTAATTACCGATACAGAGCCATTCAAGGCAGGGCCGCACGGGCCGATATATGTACCGAACGGTTAATATATCGAGGCCCTCCGCATGAAGTTGTCCACGAAACTGCTGATGCTCGTCGCCGCGGCGCTGCTCGGCGTTGCATTGCTTGCCGCGATGTCGCTGTATACGCTGCGCGACGCGCTGATCGACAGCCGTCGTGAAGAGATCGTCATTCTTCTGACCAAAGCCGAGCATCTGGTCGACGCGTATCGCGCGATGCAGGCGAACGGCACGCTCACGCCAGATCAGGCCCAGCAGCAGGCCAAGGCCGCGTTGTCCGCGCTCAATGCGAATTCGAAAAGCTACTACTGGGTGACGACGTCCGACGGCGTCAACCTCGTGCATCCGAACGCGAAGTTCATCGGCACCCGCGCCAAGGGCAACCGCACGACCAGCGGCATGACCGACAGCGAGGCGTACCGCGCCGGAATGGCCCAGGCGCATTTCGCGCTCGTCGACGTGCTGATCAAGCGCAGCCCGGACGCGGACGTGGAGCCGAAACTCCAGGGCGTGGTCGCCATTCCGGAGTGGGACTGGTGGATCGGCACGGGATTCTTCTACGACGACATCAATGCCGCGTTTACGCGGCTCGTGCAGGTGCTGGGCGCCATCACGCTCGTCATCGCCGCGGCGCTCGCGGCGATCGCGTGGGGGGTGTTGCGCAGCGTCCGGCGCACGCTCGGCGGCGAGCCGGCGCATGCGACGCACATTGCGGCCCGCATCGCCGCCGGCGAACTGGACGTGCAGTTCGATACGGCGAACGCCGCGCCGGGCAGCCTGCTCGTCGCGCTCGCCGACATGAAGGCCCGACTGACCGAGACCATCGCCGAAATCCAGACCACGACCCACTCGATTGCCGTCGGCACCGGCGAGATCGCGCAAGGCAATCTGGACTTGTCGCAGCGCACGGAGGAACAGGCCGCGTCGCTGCAGCAAACGGCCGCCAGCATGGAGCAGATCACGTCGACGGTCAAACAGAATGCCGACAATGCACGTCAGGCGAATGCGCTCGTGACCCACGCGAAGGAGGCGACCGAACTCGGCGGCGCTGCGGTGCGCGAAGTCGTCGAAACGATGCGGCAGATTTCGGACGGATCGGTGCGGATCGCCGACATTACCGTCGTGATCGAAAGCATCGCGTTCCAGACGAACATTCTCGCGCTCAACGCCGCGGTCGAGGCCGCGCGGGCCGGCGAGGAAGGGCGCGGGTTCGCTGTCGTGGCCTCGGAGGTCCGCTCGCTCGCGCAACGCAGCGCGGCGGCCGCGAAAGACATCAAGGGATTGATCGAGGCGTCGGTCGAGCGGGTCGGCAGCGGCAGCCGGCTCGTCGAGACAGCGGGCGCGCGCATGACGGAGATCGTGCGGTCGATCGACCGGGTGGCCGACATCATGGGCGAGATTTCAGCGGCATCCGCCGAGCAAAGCACCGGCATCGAGCAGGTCGGCCTGGCGGTCGCGCAAATGGACGAAGTGACCCAGCAGAATGCCGCGCTGGTGGAGCAGGCTGCCGCTGCCGCGTCCTCGCTGGATGAACAGGCGGCACGCTTGCGGGCCGCCGTATCGGTGTTCAGGCTGGCTGCCTGACGGCCGCGTGCCGGCATCCGCCGGCAACGACATCATCGCGTCTCCCTCACGCCACGCCGGCATGTGTCCGGCGTGCGCGCCGACAAGCCGACACGCCGGCATCGACCGCATCGACTGCATCGACTGCATCGACTGCATCGTGGCGGGAAATCACGGCCTGGTGGCCCGTCACGGGTTCGTTCCCGGCATCGGGCAACCCGGCCGTCTTCCCGTTATCCGGCACAGCCGCCTCGAAGTCGCCGCAATCTCCCGATCTTTCAGGCTCAAGGCGTCCTCACGGCCGGCACCCGCTGTCGCATGTGCACGTGGCGTTCCGGTCGTTTCGGGCACTGCGGGCCGCGAGTGCGCATTCCACGCAAACATGCTGTTTGAGGGAGCCGAACGCGCTTCGGATGCTGAACGGCCAATTTTGTCGGCGCAATCTGCCGCGTGCATCACTTTACGATTTCCTTCGTCGCGCACGCGCTGCGCAGCGTCGCGACGCGGCATCGAGCAAACGGCGGCACGCGTGGTCACGCAGCAAATCATGCTGCGCAGGTGGCCCAAAACGGTCGAATCGTGTCGTGCAGCCGCCCCGAATCGCGACAACCCGCATTTTGGCGATGCTTAAATGAACTCAATGCGCACGACGTCGTGTTCGCCACCAGCAGGCAGGCGCGGCGGGTTTTCTCGAACCACGCTGGATCCCAGGACCCCACTTTCCACAGTCAGGAGCAGTTCGGATGAGCGACGATATCGACAACGGCGGCAAGGGCGGCATCACGCGCCGCGACATGATGCGGGTCATGGCGGCGAGCGGCATGATGGCCGTCGGTGGCGGCGGCCTGCTGACCGGCATGCAATCCGCGTTCGCCGCGCCCGCGCCGAAGCGCGGCGGCAAGATCCGGGTCGCGAACGAATCGAGTTCGACGGCCGATACGCTCGACCCGGCCAAGGGCTCGACGGGCGCCGACTACATTCGATTCTTCATGTTCTACAGCGGCCTCACGCAGCTCGATGCGAGCCTGACGCCGCAAATGAATCTCGCCCAGTCGTTGCAGACGACCGACGCGAAAACGTGGGTCATCAAGCTGCGCAAGGGCGTCACGTTCCACGACGGGAAACCGGTCGGGCCGGCCGACGTGGTGTTCTCGCTGATGCGCCACAAGAACGCGGCCACCGCCTCGAAGGTCAAGCCGCTCGCCGATCAGTTCGCCGATGCGAAAGCGAGCGGCCCGGACGAGGTCACGCTCACGCTCGCCAGCGCGAACGCTGATCTGCCGGTGATCCTCGCGACGCCGCAGCTCGTGATCGTCAAGGACGGCACGACCGACTTCAGCACCGGCATCGGCTGCGGCCCGTACAAGCTGAAGTCGTTCAAGCCGGGCGTGTCGACCGTCGGCGTGCGCAACGACAGCTACTTCAAGCCGGGGATGCCGTATCTCGACGAGATCGAGCTGATCGGCATCAGCGACAGCGCCGCGCGCCTGAACGCGCTGCTGTCGGGCGACGTGCACCTGATCAACGCGATCGATCCGCGCTCGACGCAGCGGGTCGCGTCGACGCCGGGCTATGCGCTGCAGGAAACCAAGTCAGGGCTCTATACCGACCTGATCGTGCGTAGCGACAACCCCATCACCGCGAACCCGGATTTCGTCGAAGGGATGAAGTACCTGTTCGATCGCGAGCAGATCCGCTCGGCGGTGTTTCGCGGCTACGCGGTGATCGGCAACGACCAGCCGATCCCGCCGGGGCATCGCTACTTCAACGCATCGCTGCCGCAGCGGCCGCACGATCCGGACAAGGCGAAGTTCCTGTTCCAGAAGGCGGGCGCACTGGGCGCCACGCTGCCGCCGATCTATGCGACGTCCGACGCGAACGGGTCGATCGAAATGGCCGTGCTGCTGCAGCAGGCCGGCCAGAAGATCGGGCTGAACCTGCAGGTGAACCGCGTGTCGCCCGACGGCTACTGGTCGAACCACTGGATGAAGCATCCGCTCGGCTTCGGCAACATCAACCCGCGCTCGAGCGCCGACGTGTTGTTCACGCAGTTCTTCAAGTCGGACGCGCCGTGGAACGAGTCGGGCTGGAAGAATGCGAAGTTCGACCAGTTGCTGCTCGCCGCGCGATCGGAAACCGACGACGCGAAGCGCAAGCAGATGTACGGCGACATGCAGGTGCTCGTCGCGCAGCAGTGCCGGGTCGGCATTCCGGCCTTCATCAGCTTCCTCGACGGCTACGACAAGCGGCTCGCCGGTCTCGGCTCGATTCCGACCGGCGGAATGATGGGCTTCATGTTCGCCGAGCACGTGTGGTGGAACGCCTGAGCACGACGCGTGCCGCCGCCGCGCGACCAGTGCGGGCCCTCGCCCTGGTCGCGCGCGAATTTTTCCGGAGTGCCGCTTCATGAATCGAATCCTGCTCGGGCTGATCGGCCGGCGCATCGCGGTTACCGCGCTGACGCTGCTGATCGTGTCCGCGATCATCTTCACGATCACGAACCTGCTGCCGGGCGACGCCGCGCAGGCCGCGCTCGGCCAGTCCGCGACGCCGGAGACGGTCGCCGCGCTGCGTCAGCAGTTCGGCCTCGATATGCCGGCCCACGTGCGCTACCTGCACTGGCTCGCGGGGCTGCTGCACGGCGATTTCGGCCGCTCGCTGTCGGGCGACATGCCGGTGTCTGAGATGATCGGCGGACGTCTGCCGAAGTCGCTCGCGCTCGCGGCGATCACGACCGCCGTGTCGGTGCCGATCGCGCTGCTGCTCGGGATCCTCGCGGCGGTCAAGCGCGAGTCGGTGGTCGATCGCGTGATCAGCCTCGGCACGCTGTCGCTCGTCGCAACGCCGGAATTCCTGATCGCGACGGTCGCCGTGCTCGTGCTGGCCGTGAAGCTGCACTGGCTGTCTGCGCTGTCGTACAGCGGCCCGATCGAAAGCCTGCACGATTTCCTGCGCGCGTATGCGATGCCGGTGCTGACGCTGTGCGCGGTCGTGATCGCGCAGATGGCACGGATGACGCGCGCCGCGGTGATCGAGCAGCTGAGCGCGTCGTACGTCGAGATGGCCGTGCTCAAGGGCGCGAGCCCCGCGCGCGTCGTGCTGCGCCATGCGCTGCCGAACGCGATCGGCCCGATCGCCAATGCGGTCGCGCTGAGCCTGTCGTATCTGCTCGGCGGCGTGATCGTCGTCGAGACGATCTTCAACTATCCGGGGCTCGCGAGCCTGATGGTCGATGCCGTCGGCAACCGCGATTTCCCGCTGGTCCAGGCGTGCACGCTGATCTTCTGCGTCGCCTATCTGACGCTCGTGCTGTTCGCCGACCTGTGCTCGATCGTGTCGAACCCGAGACTGCGGACCTGAGCGTCCCGTCCTCCTTCCGAGATGCCGCCCATGCACCCGACCGAACCCGTTCAACGCAGCAGCGCGCTGCCGCCTTCCGGCGATCAGCCTCCGCCGTGGAGCGGCGCGACGCCGCCCGCCGCGCCCGCCCCCGACCAGCCGCGCAAGCGCCGCGCCGCGCGTGTGAAACTGACGACCGGCGGCCGCGTCGGCCTGTCGATGGTCGGCCTGATGCTGTTCATCGCGGCGTTCGCGCCGCTGCTCGCGCCGCACGACGTCGGCGCGATCGTCACGCCCGACGTGTTCGCGCCGTTCAGCGCGAAGCTGCCGTTCGGCTCCGACTTTCTCGGCCGGGACATGCTGAGCCGGATCCTGTACGGCACGCGCCTGACCGTGCTGCTCGCGCTCGCGGCGGTGTTGCTCGCCGCGCTGACCGGCACGACGCTCGGGCTGCTCGCGACCGTCTCGGGCCGCGCGGTCGACGAGACGATGAGCCGGCTGCTCGATGCGCTCACGTCGATTCCGTCGAAGATGTTCGCGCTGATGTTCGTCGCCGCGTTCGGCTCGTCGCTGCCGCTCCTGGTCCTGACCGCCGCGGTCAGCTACATGCCGGGCTCGTACCGGATCGCACGGGCGCTGGCGGTCAACATCAGCACGCTCGAGTTCGTGCAGGTCGCGCGGGCCCGCGGCGAGAGCGCGCTGTACATCGCGTGCGTCGAGATGTTGCCGAACATGATCCACCCGATGCTGGCCGATACCGGGCTGCGCTTCACGTTCGTCGTGCTGCTGCTGAGCGGCCTGAGCTTTCTCGGGCTCGGCGTGCAGCCGCCGTACGCGGACCTCGGCTCGCTGGTGCGCGAGAACATCGCGAGCCTCGGCGACGGCTCGGCCGTCGCGATCATGCCCGCGGTCGCAATCGCGATCCTGACGGTGGGCGTCAACCTGTTGATCGACGGCCTGCCGCATCGCGGCCGCCGCAAGGGTGCGGCCGCTGCCGCGGGAGAACACTGATGCGAGATGAATCGACTCCGCTCGTCGAGGTGCGCGGGCTGCGCGTCGTCGGCGGCCGGCCGGGCGGCGAGGAAACGACGATCGTCCACGGCGTCGACTTCGAGATCGGGCGCGGCGAGGTGCTCGCGCTGATCGGCGAGTCCGGCTCCGGCAAGACGACGATCGCGCTGTCGCTGATGGGCCATGCGCGTGCCGGCTGCCGGATCGCCGGCGGGTCCGTGAAGCTCGGCGGCGTGGACGTCTGCACGTTGCCGGCGCCGGCGCTGGCCGCGCTGCGCGGGCGCAAGGTCGCGTATATCGCGCAGAGCGCGGCCGCCGCGTTCAACCCGTCGCGCACGATTCTCGACCAGGTGATCGAGAGCGCGCTGATCCACAAGACGATGACGAAGCGCGATGCGCAGGCGAAGGCGGTCGAGCTGTTCCGCGCGCTCGCGCTGCCCGAGCCGGAGACGATCGGCAGGCGCTATCCGCACCAGGTGTCGGGTGGCCAGCTGCAGCGGCTGATGGCCGCGATGGCGCTGATCACAGATCCGGAGCTGGTGATCCTCGATGAGCCGACCACCGCGCTCGACGTCACCACGCAGATCGACGTGCTGCAGGCGTTCAAGAGCGTGATCCGGCGCTGCGGGATGAGCGCGGTGTACGTGTCGCACGATCTGGCGGTGGTCGCGCAAATGGCCGACCGGATCGTCGTGCTGAGCGATGGCGTGATCCGCGAATCGGGCGACACCGAACAGATCCTGCATGCGCCGACGCATCCGTACACGCAGAGCCTGATCGCGGCGGTCACGCCGAGCGATGCCGAACGTGATGCGCTAGCGGCGAGCGCCGCGCCGGCGCCGCTGCTCGACGTGCGCGGCGCGGTCGCCGGCTACGGCGGCCGTACCGCGAAAGGCTTTCCCGCGAAGGTGATCCTTCACGAAGTGGACCTGCGCATCGGGCGCGGGCAGACGGTCGGCGTGATCGGCGAATCGGGCTCGGGCAAGACGACGCTCGCGAAGGTGATCGCGGGCCTCGTGCCGGCGACGGCCGGGCAGATCCTGCTCGACGGCGAGCCGCTCGCGCTCGACATCGGCAAGCGCACCAAGGAGCAGCACCGCCGCGTGCAGATCGTGTTCCAGAACGCCGATACCGCGCTCAATCCGGTGCATACCGTCGAGCGCACGCTGGCGCGGCCGCTCGCGTTCTATCACGGGATCAAGGGCGCGCGTGCACGGCAGCGCGTCGCGGAACTGCTGGAACTCGTGCGGCTGCCGCAGGCGGTCGCCGCGCGGCGTACCGGCGAGCTGTCCGGCGGGCAGAAGCAGCGCGTGAACCTCGCGCGCGCGCTGGCGGCCGAGCCTGACCTGATCCTGTGCGACGAGGTCACGTCGGCACTCGACACCGTGGTCGGCGCCGCGATCATGGACCTGCTGCGCGACCTGCAGGCGAAGCTCGGCGTGTCGTACGTGTTCATCACGCACGATATCGCGAAGGTGCGCGCGATCAGCGACGACATCGTCGTGCTGTACGCGGGCCGCCGCGTCGAAACCGGCAGCCGCGATGCGCTGTGCGCGCCGCCTTACCACCCGTATTCGCACCTGCTCGTGTCGTCGGCACCGGAGTTGCGCGCGGGCTGGCTCGACGATGCGGCCGAGCGCTGCCACCGGCCGCTGGTGCCGATCGGCGCGAGCGCCGACGATGTCGAGCTGTGTCCGTTCCTGTCGCGCTGCGCGATGCGGGTGGACGGCGTGTGCAACCGCACCGCGCCCGCGCTGCGCACGCTCGAGAACGGCGCGCAGGTGCTGTGCCATCGCAGCGAGGAAGACCTCGCGCGCTTCCAGGCCGAGCCGGCGGCGGGCGTCGCGCCGGTGCAGCCGGTGCGTCTGTAGCGCGCCGCGCGGCCTTCCGCATAGTGTGCTGCGGCGGTCGTGCAAAACGGTGGATCGTGCGCGCGCCGTGCGCGAATACGCGGCAACTGCGCTTTTTGACGGTGATTAAATGACTTTCAACGGGCGATCGCCAATCGCTGTCGCCGGAATGCTCGACAAGGATCCGATGAAATTCGAATCGTACTGGCTGGATACCCGCCCCGCGTTTCGTGCCGGCTGCGAAGGGCCCGTGGAAGGGCGCGCCGACGTGGTCGTGATCGGCGGCGGCTTCACCGGCCTGTCGGCGGCGCTTGCGCTGGCACAGCGCGGCGTATCGGTGATCGTGCTGGAAGCCGCGCAGATCGCGGGCGAAGCGTCCGGCCGCAACGGTGGCCAGTGCAATACGGGTGTCGCGCAGGACTACGCGTCGCTGGCCGCACGCATCGGCGCCGAGCCGGCGAAGCAGTTCTATCGCGCCTACGAAAGTGCGGTGAAGAGCGTCGAGACGATCGTCGCCGAGCATGCGATCGAGTGCGACTTTCGGCGGGCGGGCAAGCTGAAGCTCGCGGCGAAACCGCAGCATTTCGCGGGACTCGCGAAGACGTTCGACGCATTGCGGCGCGACGTCGATCCGGATATCGAACTGATCGAGCCGTCGCGAATCCGCGATGAAATCGCGTCCGACGGTTTCCACGGCGGGCTGTTGCAACGCAATGGCGTGCAGATGCACATGGGCAAGTTCGGCGTCGGGTTGGCGCAGGCGGCCGTGCGAGCCGGCGCACGCATCTACGAGCACGCGGCCGTCACGCGACTCGATCGGATCGACGGCGAGCGCCACACGATCACCAGCACGCGCGGCACGCTCGTCGCCGATCGCGTGCTGGTCGCGACCGGCGCGTCGCAGCATGGCCCGTTCGCGTGGTTCCGGCGGCGCATCGCGCCGGTCGGCAGTTTCATCGTCGTCACCGAGCCGCTGCCCGACGCGCAGTTGTACCGGCTGTTCCCGCATCGCCGCGCATACGTGACGTCGCGCCAGATCGGCAACTACTTCCGCGTGACGCCCGACAACCGGCTGCTGTTCGGCGGCCGCGCGCGCTTCGCGATGTCGAGCCCGCGCTCCGACGCAAAAAGCGGCGAGATCCTGCGCGCCGGCATGGCCGGCTATTTTCCGGAACTCGCGAACGTGCGGCTCGATTACTGCTGGGGCGGGCTGGTCGACATCACCGCCGACCGGCTGCCGCGCGCGGGTCAGCACGACGGGCTCTATTACTCGATGGGCTACAGCGGCCACGGCGTGCAGATGTCCGTGCACATGGGCCGCGTGATGGCCGACGTGCTGTACGGCGCGGCCGCGTCGAATCCGTGGCGCGAACTCGACTGGCCGGCGATGCCCGGCCATTTCGGGCAAGCGTGGTTCCTGCCGTTCGTCGGCGCGTATTACCGGATGCAGGATTTCCTGCACTGAAGCGGCTGCCTCGGGAAGATTCGATATGAACGCACGATTCGTTTGCCTGCTCGCCGCCGAAGAACGTCGCCGCGACGGGACGGGCGTCGGTGACACGATGGCCTCGTTGATCGAGCGATGCTCGATCGCGCATTTCGCCGCACAAGGCGCGACCGTTGAGACGATTGCATGAGGACGGCGAGCATGGCCACCCTGTTCCACGATTTTCCTGAAGGCGCGACGCCGCGCGCACTGCGTATTCCGCAGCCCGTCTCGCCAGCGATCGGCGACGTGCTGCGCACGATCGATGCATCGTTCGCGCAGCCGCTGAACCTCGACACGCTCGCGGCGGTGGCCGGACTGAGCGTGTCGAGGTTCACGGCGCGCTTTCGCAGCGAAGTCGGCTTGTCGCCGCACCGGTATCTGTGTCTCGTGCGTGTGCGGCGTGCGCAGGATTTGCTGCGCGCCGGTCTGGCGCCGTCGGTCGTCGCGACCGAGGTCGGCTTCTTCGATCAGAGCCATCTGTGCCGGCATTTCCGGCGGGTGCTCGGGATTACGCCGCGCGATTACGTGGTCGCCCGGGCGGGTGATGCGCCGGCGCGAACGTCGTCGATGCGCGCGCATGCCGAACGCAGCGAAGCGTCGCGTCACGCCGCGTAGGCGCGGCGCGGGCGACGCCCGCGAACAACGATTTCCGATACCGCGCGACGGGTTGTCGACAACATCGCCGCGCACCGGCAGGAGCAGAAATGACCGCAGTTTTCGTGTTGCATCGTGCCGACGGCACGGCCAATACAACAGCTTTCCGCAAGCAGGCGTTCGGTGAGCGTGATCCTTTCGCGCGACATCGTGAGATCGCGTGGGAAGGGCCCGATTCGATGGCCGCCGGGCGTATCCGTTTCGTCGGCGAGCTCGACGTCACGCGTTATCCGCACATCGAGACCCTCGTCGTCGTCGAAGGCGAGCTGACGCTGGAAGCGGCGGGCGCCGCACCGTTGGTGCTCGGGCCGGGGGAGGGGGCAGTGATCGGCGGCGGCACGGCGCTTCGCGTCACCGCGGAATCGCGCGTGCTCGTCACGTTCTGCGCGGCTGCATGCGCGCAACCGACGAAGGGCGGCCTGTTCCCGCTGCGTGCCGACGCCGACTTCAGGCCGTCCGCATCGCTGCCGGCAGAGGTGCTGCTCGGCCCCGCACCGCAATGCCGTAGCGACAACGTGTTCATCGACGACGGCGCCGAGTACTGCGCGGGCACGTGGGATTCGACGCCCTATCACCGGATCGTTCGCCCGCATCGCGTGAACGAGTTCATGCTCCTGCTCGCCGGCAGCGTACGGTTCGCCGCGCCCGACGGCAGCGTGCTGTCGCTCGGCGCCGGCGACGCGCTCTTCGTGCCGCGCGGCGCATCGATCGGATGGGAAAGCAGCGAACGCGTGGCGAAATTCTACGTCGTGCAAAACATCCACGTATCAACCGAACGAGACTGAACATGTCCCCTCCGTTGCGCCAAATCGAAACGCCGTCCACGCCGCCGGCTTCGGCCGATGTCGTCGTGATCGGCGGCGGCATCATCGGCGTCTTCACTGCCTACTACCTGGCCCGGCGCGGGGTGTCGGTCGCGCTGGTCGAGAAGGGCCGAATCGGGGCCGAGCAGTCGAGCCGCAACTGGGGCTGGTGCCGGCAGCAGAACCGCGACGAACGCGAATTGCCGATGGCAAGCAAGAGCATCGATCTGTGGGAACGATTCGCCGCCGAATCCGGCGAAGACACGGGCTTTCACCGCTGCGGACTGCTGTACCTGAGCAACGACGAGGCCGAGCTGTCGCGCTGGGCCAACTGGGGCGATTTCGCGAAGACCGCGGGCGTAACGACGTACATGCTCGACAGCAAGCAGGCCGGCGAGCGCGGGCACGCGACCGGGCGGTCGTGGAAGGGCGGCGTGTTCTCGCCGAGCGACGGCACGGCCGACCCGGGGAAGGCCGCGCCGGCCGTGGCGGCCGCGGTCATGAAGCTCGGCGGCAGCATCAACCAGCACTGCGCGGCGCGCGGCATCGAGCTGGAGGGCGGGCGCGTCAGCGGCGTCGTTACCGAGGCGGGCGTCATCAAGACCAGGACGGTCGTGCTCTCCGGCGGCGCATGGGCGTCGTCGTTCTGCCGACAGTTGGGGATTCGTTTTCCGCAGGCGTCGATCCGTCAGTCGATCCTGAGCGTGTCGCCTGTCGCGCATCCGCTGCCGGATGCGCTGTATACGTCCGGCGTGTCCATCACCCGCCGCAGCGACGGACGCTACGCACTGGCGATCAGCGGCCGCGCACGCGTGGACCTCACGCCGCAGTTCCTGCGATTCGCGCCGCAGTTCGTGCCGATGTTCGCGAAGCGCTGGCGCAATCTTCTTCCGGGCGGCCTCGAAGGCATGCGCGGCGGACACGAAACGCTGAAGCGGTGGCGGCTCGATGCGCCGACGCCGATGGAGGCGGTGCGCATCCTGGATCCGAAGCCAGACATGCCGACGGTCGCCGAAACGTATCGACGTGCCGTCGAACTGCTTCCTGAACTTCGCGAGTCGACGATCACGCACGCATGGGCCGGGTTCGTCGACAGCACGCCGGACGGCGTGCCAGGTATCGGCGAAGTGCCGGGCGTGCCGGGATTGATCCTGGCGGCAGGCTTTTCCGGGCACGGCTTCGGCATCGGCCCCGGCGCCGGTCACTTGATCGCGGATCTCGCCACGGGTGCGCAACCGATCGTGGACCCGGTGCCGTATCGGCCGAGCCGGTTCGGCGATTCCGCCTGGGGCAAGGTTGCCGACTTCTAGTGCGCGGTCGTCACTGGAACGACGGTGGCGGCCTCGGGACGATGCGTTTCGATCCGGACGGCGCGCGAGCGGCCGGATCGGTGTGGTGAATGCTCGCCGCGCTGTGTAGCCTGGTGCTGCCGACATTGGAGTGCGTGATGCGTTTCGGATCCTACTGGCTCGATACGTCCGAGCCGTTCATGAGCCGCTCGACCGAGCGGCCTGACGGAAGTTGCGACGTGGTGGTGGTGGGCGGCGGGATCACGGGTTCGGCGGCGGCGCTCGCGCTGGCGAAGAAGGGCGCGAGCGTGGTTGTCTGCGAAGCGGGCACCGTGGGACAGGCGGCGTCGGGACGCAACGGCGGCATGTGCAACAACGGCTTCGCGCAGGATTACGCGTTCCTGTCGCAGCGCATCGGCACGGAACTGGCGAACCGGTTGTATCTCGCATTCGACGCGGGTGTCGATACGGTCGAGCGGCTGGTCAGGGAGGAGGCGATCGATTGCGACTTCGCGCGCCGCGGCAAGCTCAAGCTCGCAGCGAAGCCCGAGCACTACGACAAGCTCGTGCGAAGCCAGGCGCTGCTCGCGGCAAGCGTCGACCCCGACACGCGCCTCGTGACGAAGGCGGAGCTGCACGACGAGATCGGTTCGAACCGCTATCACGGCGGGCTGATCTTCGAGAAGAGTGCCGGGATGCACGTCGGCCGCTATGTGCGCGGCCTGGCGAACGCCGCGCAAGCGCGCGGCGCGCACATTCTCGAGCATGCGCCGGTGCTCGGCATGACGCGGGAGGCGGGCGGCGCCTACGCGGTGCGAACGCCGCTCGGCGAGATCCGTACGCGCCAGGTGCTGCTCGCGAGCGGCATCTCGCAGGTCGGCCCGTTCGGCTGGATCCGGCGCAGGATCGTGCCGGTCGGCGCGTTCATCATCGTTACCGAGCCGTTGCCGCGCGAACTTCTTGACCGGCTGCTGCCGACCCGCCGGATGGTCACCGACACCAAGAACTTCGTCAATTTTTTTCGCGTCACGCCCGACAACCGGATGCTGTTCGGCGGGCGCGCGCGGTTCGCGACGTCCAACCCGCGTTCGGACGAAAAGAGCGGGCTGATCCTGCGACAGCAGATGTCCGCCGTGTTTCCCGAACTGGCCGCCGTGCGCATCGACTATTGCTGGGGCGGGATGGTCGACATGACGGCCAACCGCCTGCCGCGCGCGGGCCAGCGCGATGGTGTGTATTTTTCGATGGGCTATAGCGGCCACGGCACGCACATGGCGACGCTGATGGGCACGCTGATGGCGGAGATCATGGACGGACGCGCCGATCTCAATCCGTGGCAAAGCTTCGACTGGCCCGCGATTCCCGGCCACTTCGGCAAGCCGTGGTTTCTGCCGTTCGTCGGCGCATGGTATCGACTCAAGGACACGCTGCAATGAATTCACTGGTCAATTCACCGGTTCGTCATCTGATGGAAGCCGGCAGGCTCGATCGCTTCTTCATCGACGGCGACTGGGTTTTACCCGACGGCGGCGAGCGCTTCGCGGTCGTTTGCCCGTCCACCGAAGACGTGCTGTGCGACATCCCGCTCGGCAACGCACGCGATGCCGACCGCGCGGTGCGCGCCGCGCGCAACGCGTTCGAACGCTGGGCCGCGACCTCGCCGCAAGAACGCGCCGCGCTGCTCGACCGCGTGCACGCATTGATGCTGGAGCGCGCGGAACGGTTCGCCACGGCGCTTGCGCTCGAAATGGGCGCGCCGATCAGCTATGCACGCGGCGCCCATGTGCCGCTCGCGGCCGAACATATCCGGGTCGCGCGCGACAATCTGGCCCGCTACCCGTTCGTCACGCGGCGCGGGACGACCGCGGTCGTACGCGAGCCGATCGGCGTATGCGTGCTGATCACGCCGTGGAACTGGCCGATCTATCAGATCACCGCGAAGGTCGGCCCGGCGCTCGCGGCAGGCTGCACGGTGGTCCTGAAACCCAGCGAGCTGTCGCCGCTCAGCGCGCTGCTGTTCGCGGAAGTGATTGCCGATGCGGGCGTGCCGGCCGGCGTCTTCAACCTGGTGAGCGGCAGCGGCGAGGCGGTGGGTGGTGCGCTTTCGTCGCACCCCGAGGTCGACATGGTATCGATTACCGGGTCGACGCGCGCGGGCGTGCTCGTGGCGCAGGCGGCGGCCCCGACCGTCAAGCGCGTCGCGCAGGAGCTGGGCGGCAAATCGCCGAACATCGTGTTGCCGGATGCGGACCTGCAGCAGGCGATCGGGCCGGGCGTGGCCGCAGCGTTCCGGAACATGGGGCAATCGTGCAGCGCGCCGACCCGCATGATCGTGCCGCGCGACGTGCTCGGCGCGGTCGAGGAACTGGCCGTCGCGGCAGCGCAACGGCTGATCGTCGGCGATCCGTTCGACGGCGCGACGACGCACGGGCCGCTCGCCAATCGCGCGCAGTTCGGTCGCGTCGCGCAGATGATCGACGCGGGCATCGACGAACGGGCGAAGCTGATCGCCGGCGGCCCCGGACGGCCCACGGGATTCGACCGTGGCTTCTATGCGCGGCCGACGATCTTTTCCGACGTCCGCACCGACATGGCGATCGCGCAGCAGGAGATCTTCGGTCCGGTCCTGGCGATTCTTCCGTACGATACGGTCGACGAAGCCGTCGCGATCGCGAACGACACGGTCTATGGGCTCGGCGCGCATGTGCAGGGCGCCGACAAGGAACGGGCACGTGCGGTGGCCGCGCGCATCCGGTCGGGGCAGGTGCATCTGAACTACCCGGCATGGGATCCGCAGGCGCCGTTCGGCGGCTACAAGCAGTCGGGCAATGGTCGCGAGTACGGGATCGAAGGGATGGAGGAGTATATGGAGACCAAGTCGATCGTCGGCTTTTACGACTGACGCAGCCGTCTATTTTTCGAAGGTGCCGAAATTGGAAAACCCCGTCATTCCCGACACGTCGCTGCAAGCGCATCACGCGCACTGGGCGAAGCTGCGCCGGGACCTGCATGCGCATCCCGAGCTGCGATTCGAAGAACACCGGACGGCCGACGTCGTCGCCCGCGAGCTCGAAGCGCTCGGCTATGCGGTGTCGCGCGGGCTGGGCGGTACAGGCGTCGTCGCGAGCCTGCCTGGCGCGGATCCGGGCCGCGGCATCATACTGCGTGCCGATCTGGACGCGTTGCCGATCCACGAAGCCAACGACTTCGCGCATGCATCGTGCACGCACGGGATCATGCACGCGTGCGGCCACGACGGCCATACCGTGATGTTGCTCGGCGCCGCACGCGTGCTGAAAGCGTTGCCGCAGCTGCCGGGCACCGTCCATTTCGTGTTTCAGCCCGGCGAGGAGGGCGGCGCGGGCGCGCGGAAGATGATCGACGACGGGCTGTTCGAGCAATGCCCGGCGGAAGCGGTATTCGGCATGCACAACTGGCCCGGCTTGCCGGCCGGGCATTTCGGGTTGCGCACGGGCCCCATCATGGCCGCGGGCTGCCGGTTCAGGATCACGGTGACCGGCAAGGGCGCGCATGCGGCGCAGCCGCACCTGGGCATCGATCCCGTCCCGCTCGCCTGTTCGATGGTGCTGCAGTGTCAGACCATCGCCGCGCGCCACAAGGATCCCGTGGATCCCGCCGTCATTTCCGTCTGCATGTTCCATGCGGGAACGACGGACAATGTCATTCCGGACACCGCCGAGCTGCGCGGGACGATTCGCACGCTGTCGTCGGCATTGCAGCAACAGTTGCAGCGCGACGTCCGGCTCATGTGCGAGGCGCTCGCCCGCGCTCATGGCGCGCAAGCCGACGTCGAGTTCTTTCAGTACTATCCAGCGACGGTCAACACGCCGGCCGAGACCGCGCTCTGCGAAGCGGTGATTCGCGACACCTTCGGCGACGCACGCGTTGACGCCAACGTGCCGCCGAACATGACGTCCGAAGACTTCGGCTTCATGCTCGAGGAGCGCCCCGGCGCTTATGTGCTGATCGGCAACGCGCCGGCCGGAACGGCTGCGCCGGCGCTGCATCACCCGAAATACGATTTCAACGACGACATCATTCCGGCCGGGGTACGGTATTGGGTCGCGTTGGCACAGCATTACTTCAGGCGATCGCCGTGAGTGCGTGCGCGATGTCAGAGCCGCAGGCGGTGGAGGTGCAGCCCCCCGCGACACGCATTCGGGGCCCCGGCACGCATCACGCGCCTTGAGCGGGCGCCCTCACCTGAGCGGCCGGCATCGCGCCGCGATGGATGCGGAATTCGTCGATCGTGCCGTTGAAGAACGGGTCGCAATGCACTACCAGCGTCGTCACTGGCGGCTTGCGTCGAATGTCGCGAACCCGTTCGCCCGGTGCTACGTCAGGGGCCGCAAATCATACGCAGTATGCGTGTTCGGCAACGAGCGAACGGTGCTCGCGAGCGCGAAATACAACCGGCAGCTGCGGCCGCCGTGTTTCGATACGGCGGTGGTTGCCGATTTCGAGAGATCACGCATCGCGCGCGTGCTGCGGGAGCACCCAGAGCATCCGGCCAACCGCCTCGGCCTGATTTCGGGAATGCGTCTTCTCGTAGATCGCGCGCAACTGGGTGCGAACGGTCGAGAGCGACACGCCGGCAATGGCCGCACATTCCTCCGGCGTCTTGCCGCCGACCAATGCTTCGGCGACGGCGGCTTCGGCGCTCGTCAAGCCGAATGCCTGCCGAAGTTGCTGAGCGACGACGAGCGGAGCGGCGCTGCGGCACCTGGCGGTGATCAGTATCGCAGCGTCGCCGAGTGCGCCATCGCGTGCTTGTCCGGACAACGAAGCGATGCCGATGAAGATTTCGTGCGCGGCGCTCACGGTGCCGGCCAGCGCAAGGTTCTCGCTTTTGCGGGTCTTCGCGACACGTGCCACGGCCGCCTTGAGTGCATCGTTCTGCGGCGCGCTCGCCGCGCTCAGATGCCCGTGCTCGAGCTTGAGGCAAGTGGTGGCGCGCAACATCGACTCTGCCGCCCGGTTGACGAATATGACGCGCGAATGCCGGTCGAGCGTGAAGACGGACAAGCCCAGTTCCTCCATCAGTTCGCGGCCGAGCGCAGCGTCCCGACGCAGCACGCTTGCATCCTGCCAGAGGTTGATCGCGCGTTGCAGATACCCGGCCATGCCCGTCAGGTTCGCGCGTTCCTCTGACGAATAGGGCGATCGGCCATGCGCTCTCAGCAAGCCGAGCAGGATGTCGTCGCTGCCCGGGCGCGCGAAGCGCATTCCCATCAGGTAGCGAATGCCCGACGGAATCTGATAGTCCTGAAAGAATTCGCTGCGCTCGACATCGCGTTCGGTCAGATGATCCTGGCAGCAAACGAATTCGCCGAGCGGTGCATTCTCAACGAAGCCGCGGCGCGGATCGAGCGCACCGTAATACTGGTCGTAGAGTGCGACGATCGTGTCGAATTCCGCACGCGGCGAATAGATCGAGAATTTCGGTGCATTGCGCGCGGCGTCCCAGCTGAACATATGAAAGACGTTTGCGCCGAGCGATTCGGATACCCGATGGAAGACTTCGAGAAAACCATCCGGGTATAGGGTGGCCTCGTAGAGGTCCCCGATGAGCTGGTCCCGTTGCATGCTCCACCGCGCCGCGTAATGATTTTGTATGCGGATTTTGTCTGACGATATTGATTCGAATACCGAATTTGATTCAGGCTAACACAGGCTATTTGCCTTCCGTACCGCATTGTTTCTGGATTTTCATTCACTTGAATGATGATCGCAAAAATCGCCTTTGCGAGAATTCCGCTCAGCGTGCATGCGCGTTGCGTATCGCACCTGACAACCAGAAGACTCGCGGGGGAAAAACAATGAAGCTCAAACCTGTCGTGTGGGGTATCGCAGCGCTGGTGGTGTCTGCTTGTGGAGGCGGCGGTTCATCTTCGTCACCATCCGAACCCGCCGCACAGACGGTCAGCGGCGTCGCGGCCGCCGGCGCGGCCATGCAGGCCGCGACGGTCAAACTGATGGATGCGACCGGCAAATCGGTCGACTGTCCCGCCGACGCCACGACCGGCGCGTTTCATTGCGCCGTGACCGGACTGACCGCGCCTTTCGCGTTGTCCGCTTACGGCAACGTCGCGGATTCTCAGGCCACGCTGATCGCACTCAGTGCCACGGGCGGCACGCAGACGATCAACATCACGCCGATCACGAATGCGATCGCCGCCACGATCATCGGCGACAACCCGACGAAGCTGCTGGCCGACACCGGATTGCTGCAGAGCAAGGTCACCGCCCAGGCGGTGGCCAGCACGGTGCAGGCCTATTCGTCCGCACTGGCCGACCTGCTGACCGCAACCGGCAATACGGGCGTCGACCTGATTTCCGGCCCGCTGACGGCCGGCGGCCCCGGCCTCGACCGGCTGCTCGACCAGGTGAAGATCAACGTGTTGCCGGACGGTGGGGTTCAGATCAGCTCGGTGGCGGGCGCGTCCAGCGATACGCCGGTGCAGCTTCAGCTCGCGGCCGGTGTCGCGCCGCAGCCTAGCGACAAGGCCAGCCTGCCGGCCGCCGCGACCATCAACGGCACGGTGGTGTCGAACCTGCCGAGCGCGAGCGACCTGGCGGGATTGCAGAGTGCGCTCAATCAGTGTTTCGCCGGTTCGACCGGCGCGGCGCGCGCGGGCGGCAACGTATCGGCGTGCGGCCGGATCTTTGTCGACGGCGTCGCGCCGGGCGCGCTGAACGCAGGCGTGCCCGCTGCCTATCTCAACAACGGCATGTCGGCCGACCAGGAATTCGGCGCGCATGCCGGCGGCGCGCCGGGCATCGTGGCCGACGATGCGATGAACAATACCAGCTTCAGCTTGCCGGAAGTCGTCCGCGTTATCGCCAGCGACACGATGTGGGTCAAGCTCGCGTGGACGCGCACCGACGGCATTCGCGACGGCATGCAGCAGCATGTGCAACTCGCGGTGCAGGCGAGCAGCCTCGCGAGCGGCGATACCGGCTGGCGCGTGGTCGGCAATCAGCGAGCCGTGCTGAGCAAGGTGAACGCGAATGCGCAGAAATGGGACTGGCTGAATCCGGCCAATCCGTCGACGGGGACCAACGCGTTCGTCGATTCGCTCAACCTGCAGGTCGGCACCGTCGATGCATCGGGCACCGCGGTGGATTTCGCGATCGTCAATGGCCCGGGATTGCGAAACGGCGTGTTCCTCCAGCCGTCGAGCGGTACGTGCGACACGCTGAACATCCGCGCGCAGATCGCGAGCGGGCAGACGCCGGCTCAGCTCGCCGCGCTGACGAAGAATGCGCAGTGCCGCAACAATTTCCGCTTGGCCGGCGTCGCGCAGGACCCGGCCAGCCAGAGCCTGTTCACGTGGCCCGGCGATGCGCCGCGCAACAACACCGCGTGGGCGAAGCCGCAACTGAGCGCCGCCGAGCTGGCCGACATCAAGCCCTTCAGTGCCTATACGATCGACGTCTACCAGAACGGCGACACCTCGGCGCCTGCCAGGCACTACACGGTCAGGCTGCGTACACCTTCGCCGTTGCCCGACGCGCTGCGCCAGTATGCGTGGCACGATCTGGCGCAGTCCACGCGCGATAGCCTGACGCCCGGCACCGCCAGCACGTTCGCGGGCGGCGCGACATTCCCGCTGAGCTGGACGTCGAAGGCAGGGCTGCCGTTCGTCAAGCGCGGCAACGTGCAGATTCGCTCGACCGCGTCGGGGCAGCCCGCGCCGACGTTCGTCAACGGTTCGGCACAGGCGTCGCCGGTCCTGCCGGGAGCGGCGGCGACGCTCAACGTGCCGGGCGACCAGGGCGTCGCGTTCCCGTCGGTGGCCGGCTGGACGGGCAGCACCGACTTCTCGTTCGTGAACCTGAGCTGGTCCGACACGGTCGACACGCTCTTTACCGAGTCCTTCGAGTACGACCGGTGACGGAGGCCGGGCAGATATGCCTGGTGAGAATGGGGCTGGCGGGGTGATTTTTTATCCCGCCAGCCCTTTTTGCGTCATGGCGTGGCGAGACGATGCGCGCCATGTCCTGAACGGCCTTCGAGCATGAATATTTTTATTGTCAATTCATCAGGCATGACTCGGGAGACGGCCACGCAGTCCACACGCGTGCAGCGCCGACGTTACTCGGCAGAATCATTCTCCGTCGATTCCCGGCGCTTGCGGATGCCCAGCAAAGGGCGTTGGCGACCCCGAGGCCCAGGCGCCGCCCCGCCAGACAACCTCACATCGCCCATCGCGACGCTTCCTGTCGGTTCGTCACATCGCGCCACCAGGTACGCCGTATCGAAGCTGTAACGTTTTCGGTGCGATTTTCCCTGTTCCGCGCGCTTTCCATGGCAGGTGGCTGTCGCGGCTGCGTGGTTGCGAGACTGGCACGTTGTTAGCTTCATGGATTGCGGTGGGAACGATAGTTGCCGCGCGTTCGTGATCGTCCGACGAATCGATGCACTTGCATGACCGGGCGTGTCCGCAACGCGGCACGTTCGCTCTCCCCCCTCAGCCGATGGCGCCACACGGCCCGGCCGCCGACCGCTCGATCACGATGGGCGGAACACGTCGGCCGCAACGTGTCGGGCATCGGCAGTTATCCCCCCTCCGACGGGAGAGCATAATGTTGGCCAACTCAATTCGGGCCCTACGAGCCTTTCTGATCGTCTTTTCCGTTTGCCTGTTGACGTTCGCAGCCGGGCCGGCGAACGCACTGTCGAATCAGTTGCTGTTGCTGCTGCCGGACAACTTTACGCTGCCTGACCCGCGTGTGTCCGCGTGGCTCGATTCGGCGGCGGAGGAGGGGTTGCAGATTTCGCTCATCAGCGACACGCAATTCAAGCAGGGCGGCACGTCGCTGCAGCAGTATCAGGGGCTCATCCTGCCGGACCAGGTGCATACGGTCGCCGACGATACGCTCGTGACCGCTATCCAGAACTACGCGCTGAACGGCGGGCGCGTGATGCTCGTCTATGATTTCGGTGTGCTGAACGCAACTGGATTCTATCCGGCCGGGCAATCGCGATTCAGCTCGATGGCCGGCGTCAACTACGTGCTCTACGATACGCTCGGCGGAAGCATGATCGGCCTCGGCCCTGTGACCGGGATGGGCAGCACGTTGCGCGCCCTTCAGATTCCGCCCGGGAAGTCGATGACATGGTCCGGCTCGACGACGACCGCGACGGCGTTGGCTGCAACCACGTCAACTTCTTCGACCGGCTCGACGACGAATCAGCTGCTCTTCCTGCAGCCGAGCACGTCGAACCCGGGCGGGCTTGCCGGGTACAACCATCAGGCGTATTTCACGTACAAGATGGATAACGGCCGCATGACCAGCGTGCCGCTGAATCTCGGGCGCGTGTCGACGGGCGGCAAGGTCAGATCCGGATCGTATTCGCCGACATCGACGACGCTGTCGTCGGTATCCACGGCGGTGAGTGGCGCGACGTCGCTCGCGACTGCGACACCGTCGGCGACGACGGACGTGCTCGAAGGAATTTCCGGCTACGTATACGGCTTCCTCACATATCCGAGCTACGTCACACAGGGCACGTATACAGGCACGACGCTGCTGACGTCGCCGAACTTCGGCCTCGTCTCCGGCTATCAGGCGTATGGAAACGGCGGCGTGATGTTCGTCAACCTGCCGCTCGCGTATCTCGACGGACAAACCGACAGCATGCCGATTCACGGCTTTCTGCGTTACTTCACGACGAACATCCTGTCGATGCCGCACCTGTCGCTGCAGCCGCGCGCGCAGGCCGGGATGGTCCTGAACTGGCACTTCTGCGCGGAAGACCAGATCCAGCCGGCGCAGTACCTGAAGAACTACGGTGTCTGGAACAGCGGCCCGTACTCGATCGTGATGACCGCCGGCCCGGACGACGTGACGATCGGCGACGGTCTCGGGATCAACCTGACGAACAATACGCAGGCGAAGCAACTTGTCGCGTTCCTGCTCAAGCGCGGGCACAAAGTCGGCAGCCACGGCGGCTGGGCGCACGACTACTGGGGGGCGAACGCCAGCGAAACGAATGCGAGCACGTTCACGCAATATCTGGTGCTGAACCACAATGCGGTCCAGTCGGTGACGGGCAAGCCGGACGTCGAATGGGCGGCGCCGGAAGGCAACACGCCGACGTGGGCGGTGAACTGGCTCGAGTCGAACGGCTATTCCGGTTACTACTTCACCGGCCATACCGGCAATGCGCAAACGCGGGCGTATCGCAACGGTTCGCTGCTGAATCCGGGCATCTGGGCGTTTCCGGTGATGCCGTTCGGCAAGTACGCGACGTTCGAGGAGTTCCAGGAGTTCGCGGTGCCGACGACAGACGTCCAGAACTGGTATCTGTCGCTGATGGACTTCGTCGTTGCGAACCGCACGAGCCGGTTGATCTACATGCACCCGCTGGGCGCGTCATGGTATCCGAACGTCGTTACGACGTTTCTCAGCTACGCGGCGTCGCTCGCGACGACGGGCCAGTTCAAGTGGTTCACGATGGACCAGCTCACGCAGTTCGACCGGCGCCGTCTGCTGGTGAACTGGACGGCGACAGATACCGGTACCAGCTGGACGTTCAGTGCAACGCATCCGACGAACCTCCAGGACATGACCTGGCTGTTGCCGAAGCGCACGTACCAGATGCCGAGCGTGAAAAGCGGAAGCGCGACGGTCGTCAGTACCGATCGGAACAACTGGCTGGTCATCGCGGGCACGGGAAAATCGCTGTCGTTCACGAGCGCGAAGGTGCAGTGACGCACCTCAGCTCGTTTGCCAAGGGGGAACACCATGAACCGAGCCTCGTTTGCGCGTGGGCTGTGCATGTTGGTCGTATCGGCGAGCGTCGCGCTTGTGACCGGCGTGGCGTTCGCGCAATCCTCGTCGCGAGCGCTGCATGGGTTTGCGAGGCCGCCGCTCCATCTGCACGGACCCGCGAAACGGAATCCGGTCGGCCTGTCGCCGCAGCAGATCCGCCATTTCTACGGGTTCGATCTATTGCCGGCGCGCGGCTATGGCGGCGACGATCAGGTCATCGCGATTGTCGATGCCTATGACAATCCGAACGTCGAGGCTGATCTGCGATTGTTCAGCAGCACGTTCGGCTTGCCGCCGTGCGCGTCCCCGCGCTGCTTCACGAAGGTGTACGCGACGCCGGACAAGCGGCCGCCGCCGCCCGATGCGCTGTGGGCGCTCGAAAGTTCGCTGGACGTGCAGTGGGCACACGCGATCGCACCCAATGCGCGGATCGTGCTGGTCGAAGCCGCATCGAGTTCGCTGGACGACCTGATGAGCGCGATCGCGCTCGCGACGAGTCCGGCACCGGGCGGGGTCGGCGCCAAGGTCGTGTCGATGAGCTGGGGGAGCGCCGAATTTCTGGCCGAAACGCAATACGACGGGCAATTCGCCAGCGCGAACGGCGTGTCGTTCGTCGCTGCGTCCGGCGACGGCGGCAATGGCGTCGACTACCCGGCCGCGTCGCCGTACGTGCTGAGCGTCGGCGGCACGTCGATCGCGACCGACGCAAGTGGCGCTTATGCCGGCGAAACGGCGTGGGCCGGCAGCGGCGGCGGACAGAGCGCCGTCGAGTCGGAACCGACGTATCAGTCGAACTTCGGGACGCCATCGGACAGCCTCGGGCTGCGCGGCGTGCCCGACGTCGCTTACGACGGCGACCCGGCGTCCGGCTTCGCGGTCTACGATTCGTACGGCTATGCGGGGCAGCGCGGCTGGTTCGTCGTCGGCGGCACGAGCGCGGGCGCACCGCAATGGTCCGCTTTGGTCGCGATCGTCAACAGCTTGCGCATCGCGCGCGGCAAGACGACGCTGAACGCGGTGAATGCGATCCAGAGCGTGCTGTACGGTCTCGCGTCGAGCGCTTACGCGGCGAACTTCCGCGACATTGTCAGCGGATCGAACGGCACATGCGGCACGCTTTGTACCGCGGCGGTCGGATACGACTACGTGACCGGCCTCGGGCGCCCGATGGCCGCCAATCTGATCCAGGCACTGATGGCCGCACCTTGACGTGGATATGTTGGCCGCTCGAGAAGATCAGGCGGGTCCGCGCGCCACATACGAGAATGTTGGTCGGTAGGCGTGTTCCCTCGTATCTGGCGGCGGGTCTGCGCTATTCACGATATTCGTGTTCGTGCATCCGCCCGCGCTCGTCCTCACGCCACGGATCATGTTCACGCGGATGACGATGCATCCACTCGTCGTGCTCCCAGTAGCGGTGGCCGTGCATGCCGATTGTGATCGACACACCCGGCGCCGGGGCGGGCTCTTCGTACCTCGGTTGCGGTGCAACGTAGACTTGCGCGAAGGCCGTGGTGGCCGCGACGAGTGCGCTGCCTGCCACGAGTGTCGCCAGAATTCTGCGGTTTGAAAGGGTCTTGGGCTTCATCGTGCTGTCCTCCATTCAGTACCTGACAACGAGCATGAATCGTTCTCGTACGAAGCGGCAGGCGCTTCGCTCCCTATTTCAACGACGCGATCCGCATCTCTTTGCAGCAATGCCGATCCGATGGCCGAACCCACGATGTCACCGTCGCCACAGGCCGGAAATGCAATCGCTTCGAGGCACGGCGTGTGAATAATGTGAAGGAATGCAGAGCATGATGGCGCAACGCGAAAGCGCACGCGGACAAGGTCCACAATGCAATCGGGATTTGCGTTCAGATCTGACAAAGCAACACTTACATTGAATTGAAATGAAGTGGAGGGAACCGCCCCATTCCCGCAGTGCCGATGTCGGGTCGAATATCGCTTCGCATCCGAAGGAATGGCCCCTGCTCTGCCTTGCGAGAGGGTGCGCACTGTTGGCATCACTGTTCTCCGCCCGGTGGCCAGTGCAGGGGCGGCGAGTCATTTCATCGACGAAGACGCACGACGTCGTTGTTCGATCATTCGCTCACATGCAGCGGGTATATGTGTTGCTCATTGCGCTGGCGGTGTTCGCCGGCACCGGACCCACGCATGGCGCCGCGATGTAACTGATGCGCGTTCGTAACAGGCTATCTCGTGGTCATATCAATTCAATGGAGACGTCCTCCGAACAGACCGAGCAGCCCGATGATGATCAGGTAGAGCGCAACGATGTAATTCAGGAGGCGGGGTACCACGAGGATGAGAATGCCGGCGATCAGCGAAACCAGCGGGCCGGCGCTAGTGAGCGTGTTCATGCTTCCTCCGCAAGATTGAGAACGAGTGGCCACCGCCTGCCTTGCCTCCGGCACCCGTTACAGAGATGCGAGCCTGGCGAGCGTCAAGCTTGCGGCCGTCAACTCATTGTCCACAAGCGCGAACGCTTCGACCGGCGCAATCGCCGTACCTGCACCGACGTTTCATCGCGATTGGGATCGGCGTGCCGGACCGCAGTTCGAGCATTCGTCAAGTTTCAAGGAGCAATGTCATGAACAAAGATCAGGTAAAAGGCCGCCTTACGGAAGCAAAGGGCAAGCTGAAGGAAATGGTTGGCAAGGTCGTGGGAAATCGAACAAGCAGATTGACGGGCAAGGCCGAACAGATCGTCGGCAAGACACAAGCATCATTCGGCGATGCAAAGGAGCGAATCAAGAAGCGGCATTAGAGCCTGACGTGGAAGACACCGAACTGGCTTCTCGTCAGACCGAAGCGGCCGGTGTGCATTGGAGTCGCTCTTCTGTGGCTTCGCGAAGCGTGCGTTGAAAGCGGCCACGACGGGAAGCGTGTAAACGTTGGCGTCTGCTGTCGTGTTGGTCCATCACAATCGCAACGCCTTGACCGGCCGATCGCGCATCGTCATCGTGATCTGGTCCGTTGGAGCCATCGCAGCCCTCGGCGCCGGACACCCACGGCCGTACTTCTGACACGGCCCAAAAGCGGACATTTCAATCTGGCCACTACACACCCAAAACGTTGAATGGCATCATGTAAAGTATGATTAGACATACGAATTGATTGACTCGCTGAGAAGAGATCCAACTTGAATCAGCACTGGTCACCAGGTCATCCCCACGGTCGCCGTGCACGCTGCTGGAGCGGTCGTATTACCCAAAGCAGCTTTTCGGGCGGCGCCGTGCCGTTGTGACGAACACGAGTGCACCGATCGCGCCGAAGTATCGTGATCGAAAGAGTGGTGCACCATGCATTGGGCATGGCAGGAAGCCTCAATGGATTGAGGGAGTGAAGGGCCGCGATCGTTTTTTGAGAAAGCACTGAGTCGAACTGACGGTCTAGCACAAAGCCACTAACGGTAACCAACGGGAAATTGGGCGCTGTGTCGCGAGTGGACCGGCTTCCTTCAGGTGTGACGGCGCGAAGTGTCGAACTGCCTGCTGCCGCGCACTTCGACGTTCAGAATGCGTGGAGAAATCCGCAGATGAGCGAACTTGTTCAGATTGCGCCCGGCGTTGCGTTCTGTAAGCGCTGAGCCCTTGATCGAGGGCCTGCCTACTTTCACGTGCGGACGGCGCGCGTTTCCTGACACCGCGCGCCTACGCCTACGGCAAATTAGTGATATTGGTACGGGATGTGGTTTTCAGCCGCTCCGCCAATGGTGTGCGTCAACTGGCAACGGGACATCAAATACTGGCGCTTCTCCCGGAGCTTCTGCGCCTTGATCCTGTCGCCATACCGGCTCGCAGCTTCGGCTTTGACTTCAAGTTTACGCAGCTTCTTTTGATAGCCGTAGCTATTGCATTGGCCTGCGAAGGCGGGCACGGCGAGCGCCATCAAGAGAAGAGTCAGGGTTATTTTTTTCATTGTTCAGAACGATCCCAAAAAATCTGAGTGAATGATTCGCAGGGAAGGAATCGCGTTATCAGGCCGACGCCTCCCACGCGAACCTATCGTCGCGAAATCGACTAATCGGAACAATCAGATACGTCTGAAAGAAAGTCAAAGATGGACAAGGACCGTCTCGAGTGCTGGTGTAAGCGCGCGAGGAGTCCTGATTTTTCACGAAAAGGACGACTGCACTCGATTAGACGGATTCCAATCCGACAAAGTCTTGTCGTGTGGAACCCAATGAGGAATTCTATAAAAGACCTACGCAAAATCGAATTGCGAGGTGTCACCAACGGCGATCGGGCGTGGGGATCGACAGCCGCTGATGCGGCTGCGGTCCCGTCTGTCGATCGCCGCTGGGAGCCTGAGACAGTCGTAGACGGAACCGTCGCTCACGATGCTGGCGAAGCGGTGCGGCATCGAAGGATTTATTCGCGGAATGTCTAATGTCAGCGCAGAGCACCGCCAAGGCCGCAGTCGCTTAGAGCCAGTCAGCGCGTACGCGGACTTCACCACTGGCCGAAACGGTACCAAACCAGGGCGCGCCTGACGTGTCGGTCGCTAGTTGCTTTGGATCGAGCGGGAAGCGCAGGTCCATATCGAGGGCCCCCTCGTACGCGAATGCGCCGCCGAGGGTCTCGCGCCACCTTAGCGTGGCAACGTCATACACGGTGCCGGCGCAATTGTCCGGGCGGTCGTCGAGCCCAGTGCCGTCATAAAAGCGGACGATTGACGGCACTGCAACCACTGTTGCACCACTCTTGTCGACGAATTTGCAACGTGGCCCGTCGGCGGTTTGCACACTGGGCGCGAGCACGTCTACCGACACCTTGGTCGCCTTCGACGCGCCATACTGGCGGATTGTGAGCGGCACGACGATCTCCGCATCCTGGCCGATCGAACCGGAATATTTGCCCATCGCGGCGGGGTCGCGCTCGTCGATCGCGACGCCGAATGTGAGACGTTTCAGTTCCGTATCTTCGAAAAAGGACACCCGCATGTCGACGGCCGTTCCACCGGTAGATTGCACGATCGCGCCGATGGTTTCGCCGAGCGGCTTCGCTTCGGCGTCGCCCAGCAGCGAATCCAGCAGACTCGACGTGACCACCAGTTTCGTTGTGCCTAAGGCAGTCGCAGAGACCTTCGACAACTTCTGCCCGCCAGCCGTCTTGAACCATACGTCGGATTGCTGAGAAGGCGGTACGATGAACGAAATGTTATCCATCGTGGCCGTGGAGTTGGCGGATATCGGGCATTCCATGTTGCCGTCCGTGATACGGCATACGGGCGGAACGGATACGAGCATTTTGCCGTTCGACACGCTGATGGTGCCGCTGATCGGTGACAGCGTGAGCGTCCGGGAGGCGGTTGGCGTCACCGTCGTTCTGTAAATGAACTGGCTGGAGTATCCGCAAAGGCCCATGTTCGAGAAGTTTCCATTCAACCACCAATCCGAAAGCTGCTGACCGCGGTCTCCAAGCATGATAGAGGAGTAGAACATATGCGCACCGAACGTCATCGGTGACTGGTTCAGGAAGGCGTCCGCCACCATCTTTCTGGCGGTCTGATCTTGCACTTGAGTACCCGGCCCGCGAACGAACTGCCCCAGCGAGTTGCTGGTTTGCTGCGTAAATTGAGCAATTGACGCGATTTGCATGCCGTTGATGATGTAGTCCGCGCTGAGACGATTTAGTGTGGTCTTGCTCGAATAGGGAAGATTGGGGAAGCGCACATCCTGGCTATTCGGAACAACGATCGAGCGCAAGCCGCCGCTCGCCGACAGCCATGCGCCGACAGCGACGTCCGGGAAATCGTCCCAGGTGGTCGCTTCCTTGAAGATGATTGCCAACTGCGTCAGTTGGGGATTCGTTTTGTGAATGCGCCCGACGAGTGCACCCATCGTACCAGTGGGAATGTCAGGCAAATAAAGATAATCACCCACCTCAATCACTAACGGCGCATAAGAGTGGTCGGAAATCGTCGGCGAACGGCTGCACGGAACGCTGAACGGGTCATCGGCCGCGGCATGGGCAGAGACAGCATGACCGAGCGCCAGCGCGCCGCTCAAGCAAAAGCGAATCGCAGCGCGTAGAAAAAGTGGTTTGAGATTTGACATTTCAATGCAATGGCGAGGAGAGGAGTAGACACATTCGGTGGAGCGCACATGATTTGTTGACCGCCATCCGGATTCAGGTCGACACGCAACGCACGTTCGACCACGAGCGGTTGAGCGGAGGGGGCCGCGATGAGGACCGGATAACCGAGTCGTCCCGCTAATCACACGCAAAATGGCTTTCGTATGCTAACGGAGGGGCGCGCGATCAGAATATGAGAACCGTCCTAAATGCATCCCGCGGATATCCGCGCAATGCCCGCTCGGCCTGCCGGCGGAGTCGGGGAAGGTCTCGACGATAGCTGCTGAATCGTTGCGAGAGAACGCACGGAGCGTACGCCTTCCGCGCTCGCGCCACTGGAGCGTCGATCAGATGTATCAGTCTGCGATTGAGCGCGAGGCCGTGTGAATGTTCTCGCGCGGACTACCGCGACGCGTTCGTTCGCGCCCGGATGCGTGCAGACCGGCCGTTGTGCAATGGCACCTGCAGGCGTCGGGCATGTCTTCTGGCTTGACGATCCGTAGAGACCGCGCATACGGCGCGGCACTCACGTTGCATACCGGCATCTTGTCCGCCCTCGAGCGACGCACGCCTGGAACCGGCCAGGGCGTATCGCACCCATCGCCGTGTGGCGCCATTCAGCGCAGGTGAAAACACACGCGGACGTGTTTCGGCAGCGCGTTGCGGGTGCGCCGCGAAATGCACCGACCATCGTGGTCGTGATGCGTGTTGTCTTCGGTTCCGGCGCACCTGCCGGTTTCGCACGTCCAAATCATCGCGTCCGCGGCAAACCTTTTTCTGTTGGCTTACTTGCCGGAGAGGGATGCGCTCGGGTGTGACTGTCATCCATCAGCACGGGCGCCGGGCCGCATGAGCATGTGCCGTTCGAAGCGGGTCAAGGATTTTTTAGGCCCATTCTTATATTACATTGGCCTTTCAATTGAAATAATTCGTTTCGCCGCCGTGATCTGGCAAACCCATTGAACCGGCAGTTGGTAGGACGGGCGGTCCAGAAGCATCCCCGGGTATGGGATGTCGTCTGGTCATCCAAGTTAATTGATGAACACCTTTGAGAGATCGATATGAAGAAAACTGCATTCCGCCTCGCAGTGGCATCCGCACTCGCAGTCGCGTTCGCTGTTCCGGCCATCGCCGCAACCGTGGGCCCGGAAGAAGCACGCGTGAAGTGGACGGCATCCGTTGTCAAGAAGTCCGACGTGACGCTGAGCGTCTTCGCGGAAGGTAGCACGACGCTCGATTTCGAGTGGAACCCGTCGAGCGAAGCATTCTCGACGCAGGACCGCACGCTGACCGTTCTCGCGGCGGGTTACGAAGGCGGCACGGGCTACAAGATCCAGGCGCAAGTCACGCAGAACACGCTGAATGCCGTTGCAGGTGGCGTGAAGGATTCGCTGAAGGTCGGCGTCGATCTCGGTGGCGTCGAGCTGAGCGAAACCCTCACCGACATCCTGTCGGGCACCGGCGGTGACGCGGCGCCGTCGATCGCGGCAAATGGCCTGCAGAACATGAATCTGTCGAAGGTCGGCCCGAACAAGACGCCGAACGGCTCGTACCACCAGGCGAATGGCGTGCCGGTGAAGTTCTCGATCGCAGAAGGCACCGACAGGGACGGAAACGCGCTGACTGGCACAGGTCTGTCTGGCGTCTCCGACGGCCGTTACAACGGCGACGTCGAAGTGCGTTTCGTCGCGAGCTGGGAAACGCCGACCGCGTAAGTTGCGCCGAATGCCTGCGTAGATTCGGTCGAAGCAGGCATTGACTCCGGTAATGCCGGACCTCGCGGTCTAGGGGTTCGGCATTTTCTTTTTCTTTTCTTTCGGAGGACACGATGAAGCCACTCAAACTCTTGGCGCTGGCGGCCGCGCTGATGGGCGCGCAGCATGCATCGGCCATTGGCATCGGATCGTTGACGACCGAAATGCAGGAAAACGAGTTCTACGTCGTCAAGCAGATCAAGAACGACGACTCGATAGCCAAATTCGTGTCGACGGAAGTCCAGGAGATTACCAATCCGCGGCAATTGAATGTGCTGCATGAGCAGAAAAAGGATGTGCTGATCTCGCCCGCAACGGTGTTTCTGCCGCCGCATCGAACGGCGGACGTCAAGATCTACTACCAGGGCAAGCGGGACGACAAGGAGCGCTACTACCAGTTGTCGTTCATTGAACAGGCCGTGTCGTCGCAATCGAACATCAGTGATGGCGTCAGCTTGTCCGCGAAGCAGCGCATTCGGCTGAGTTCGATCCTCGTCGTGCGCCCACGAATGATCCACTTCAAATTCGAACACGACGGCAACGGGCGTGTGAAGAACATCGGAAATACCTTCGTCCATGTCACGGCCACGGGGAAGTGCGAAGAAAAGGCCGCGACCGAACCGAAGGCGTGCAGCCGATCCACTTTCCTGCTCCCGGGCGAGTCGGGAGACATGCGCAAGGAAAAGGGCTTGGTATCCCTTCAAGGCATTGGCGTCTGGAAAGGCAGCGACTACCAGTATTTCCCGATGAATGCCGCACCGTCGAAGGTCGTAGCGAAGTAACCGAATCACGGTTATGTGACTTGGATAAACAGAGATTCAATTTGGACTGCGAATGAAAAAGTCGACAATGACAGCAATTAACGTCGCCGTATCCCTTGCGGGAGGATGGGTGTCGTCGGCTGTGCTTGCGGCGGATCATTCGGTGATGTTCGATCGGGGTGCGCGGGCAGTCGAGACACCCGAAGCTGACAGGGGGCGCGACGAGTCCGCATACGCCGTCGATGTCGACGCGATCACGGTCTCGGAATACGCATCGGTGTCCGTGCCAGCGTCGGACATGGAACCAGGCCGCGATGCTCGCTCGTTGAATCCGGAAATTGCCGATCGCGCGCCCGATCCTGCGGAGGGTGCACATGCCGATGGCACATTGGCTGCTGGTCAGTACGCCTTTCCTGACAACCTGCTCGGTGCACTCGAGCAGGGTGTCGACGTGCCCGTGCGGCTCAAGATCGATAGCGGTTCGGAGGAAGCGGGCCGGGCGACCGTCAAGTACGATGGTCGCACGCTGACGCTGGTGGACTTCAGCCTCGCGAAGATCGCCATCACGGATGCCGCGAAGCAAAGGATTGCGGATCGCTACGGCAAGCCGCTGCGCATGGTCGCGGAAACGTCGAGCGTACGCGAGGACGTATCTGACGTCCAACTGGAATTCAACCTCCGGACGTTCGAACTGGTTGCACAACTGCCGAGGGATGCCTATGCAAGCGAAGGCGCGCCGCGCTTGCATATGCTGCCCGACAGTACCGAGAAGCATCCGAGCGGTGTGCTGAATTACGACATGTCGGTCGTGAAGAACGCCAGAGCCGATGCGAACGGCTACCTCCACATGCAGTCGGTCAGCGCAATTGGTGTCAATCACGCGTATGTTGAGGGCGACATTCGCAGCGGCGACGATTTCAACCTGTATGAAGCGCGGCTGGAACGTGACTACCGCGGCGTATCGATCACGGCCGGCTATCTGAGCACCTGGTCGATGAATGCGCTGGGGCAGACAACGTTCCTTCCGGGCGGGCGCTTTCTTGGCGTCAGCGCAGGCACCGCAAGCCGCTCGGAGTTGAACGACGGCTCGCTGGCGCGCACGCCAATCTTCGCGTTCATGCCTGCATCGGGTGAAGTGCAGATTCATCGCGACGGCAAGCTGATCAACGTTCAGCATCTTCCCCTCGGCAACCAGGAAATCGATACGCGCCAGTTGCCAGTCGGGACTTACCCGATTCGCGTGGACGTCGTTGTCAACGGTCGTGTGGTGTCGTCCCGCAATGAGCAAGTGTACAAGCCGAGTAACGGCGGAACCGGTGCGGACACGCAGTATCAGTTCTATGTCGGCCAGTATGTTGCGAACAACGTTGGGGGGCGTGGTGCGATCAGCCGACAGCTCGTCGGCGCGAGCGGCAAGATGGCGACTCGGTTCGGCACGTTTAACGGCAGTGCATATTATTTTGACGGTCTGGCCGCCGCCGAACTGCGTTATCAACGGGGTTTCAAGCACGGTAACGTAGGCATCGACACGGGAGCGACGAGCGACGGCGGTTTTCGCGTGAATGCGAATGGCGCGGCGAACATCGGGCCTGTCGGCGCGTGGGCGAACTACATGCTGACGACGGGCAGCACCGCGAAAAACGGCGTATACAATCAGCGCACACTGAGCTTCGGTTCGAACGTGAACGTTGCGCGTATGTTCGGCTGGGCCAACAACGCGACGCTCAACGTGAGCGGCAGCGTATACGGCGGCGGCGGTCAGGACTACCGCATCGACTGGAGCCAGGACATTTACTCGAACAAATGGGTGCGCGTGATGCTCAATGGCGGCCAGATGTTCAGCCGGAATAGCGGCGGCATGGGCCGTAAGTGGAACAATGCGTTCTACGTCGGCCTGAATGCGACGTTCTCGTTCGGCGACGCAGGCATCGACTATTCGCGTTCGCTCGATACCGAGCAGATCGGCGCGCACGTCGGCTGGCGGCCGGAGCGTATCCCGGGCGTCGACTATCTGTCGGCAGGGGTCAACCGCTCGCGTTCGCTGTCGAGCGACTATGGCAATCCGTCGAGCACCCAAGCGAACCTTGGCGCGCAGGGCCACAACCGCTGGTTCGGCTGGCAAGGTAACGTGAACATCGACGATACCGGCGACGCCAGCGGCACCGCCGCGATGCAGGGCAGTGTCGGGTGGAACACGCGCGGCATCGGGTTCAACAGCAAGAAGGGCGAAAGCGGCGTGATCGTCGGCGTGGACAAGTCGGCACGTGGCAACCTCGAGATGGTGTCGACGAATGGGGCGTTGGCGCTCGATTCGCGTTCCACGTTCGTTCCGCTTACGGGATACCGCGAACACCGCGTGACGATCCGCACGCGTCGTGACACGCCGGAAAACTTCGATATCCAGGAAGGCGACGCCAAGCTCGTGCTGTATCCGGGCAACGTCGCGTCGATGATGCCGAAGGTCCGCCGGCTGGTAACGGTGTTCGGCGTGCTGACCGAGAACGGTTTGGTGAAGCCGAACACCGAGATTCGCAACCACATCGGCAAGGCTACGACTGCAGCCGACGGCGGTTTCGTGATCGACGTCGATACCGCCTATCCGGTCATTCAATACGAGACCGGCACCGGCGGAACGTGCGAGATCGACTTTGACCTCAGCAAAGCGCAAGGCGCGCTGTGGGTTGATCAGATCGAATGCAAACCGAAAAGCGTGGCCGATGCGCGCCCGGTTCGGCGTCGCGAAGGTTGATACCAAACCAAAATGGAGGAGACGTATCCATATGCGCGGCCGACGCAGTCGGTCGCGTGTCTATTTTTGTCGGGTAACGCGCGATGCCGGGTCGACTGGCTGAGTTGTAGCGGGTGAGATGCGTATGCGCGGACCAGTAACCAGTGAGGAATCGATTGAGGCAATTCGCAGCGTTCGTGATGTTGGTCTGGTCTTGCACAGCGCAGGCATTGTCCGTTGGCGACATGACCTATTTCATGGGGTCCGGGAAAGACTATCTCGTTCGCGAGGTCGTGAACGACAGCGACCAGACGCGCGTATACGGCGTGTCAGTGGAGGAGAGCGCTCCGCCGTATGGCGACGTCGCGACCTGGAAGCCGAAAGGCGGCGATCTGATGTACGCACCGAAGCAACTCGTGTTGCGCCCGAACAAGAGTGGGTGGTTGCGTCTCTATTTCAAAGGTGTAAGTGACGACTCGCCACGCTATTTTCGCGTGACGTTCCGGGAGGAGCGCGCGGTTTCGATCGATACAAATGCGGTCAAGGTGAAACCGCGTCTCGAGTTGCAGACAATCCTGGTCGTGCAGCCGAGGTCGCCAAGGCAGGCTTATCGGGTCGATGGGACGCTATTCGTTAATACGGGGAACACGGTCATGCTGGCAACCGCGCATGGGGAATGTGCGCTTTTGATTGACTGCATGCGAGACCGCTATTTGTCGCCTGGTGAATCACTCGATCTGGCCGGGCTGAATCCAGTGGGCGGCCCGGTCAGGGTCGTCTTGGCAAACGGGACCGACACGCATGAAGTGAAAGTGGTGCCGGCGAATTGATGTTCCCAGTTTCGTCTCATTTGCAAATTTGTCTTCCCCTGTTCTCCCGGACGGGTTTATCAGCCCGCAATACGGTGCTGGAACTGAACCGGGGTAAGGAAGTTCAGCGTTGAGCGCCGGCGGTACGAATCGTAGAGGCGCTCGATGTATTCGAACACATCGGCACGGGTGCGATAGGCGCGCCTGTTCACGCGCTCGGTTCTTCAGGATTGAAGAAGCATTCCATTGCGGCGTTGTCCCCAGGAATCGCCTCGACGGCGCATGCCAAATGCAATGCCCTCTTGCCTGAGTAGCGATCTTGGAAGCAGCTCGGCACCGGTATCAAGAATCAGGTGCCGGCGCCGGCGAGCTTGTGTCTGGAAAAACGGGGTAAGGCCAAAAGCCGACCACTAAGGCTCGGCACTCTCCGGGAAATCCAAGCGGTTCAGCCTGCGTCGCACTAGCACTAGCTCTAGAACTAACTTGTACGCCGGATTTTTAGAGCAGGTCAGAGTTGCGCCCTGATTGCTAACGGCCCTTCGTGAAGCCGTGGCGCGGATGACGTCGCCTTTTATTTTTAGGACAAATCTTATGTTGCGGCGTCACTTTGTAATACAGAATCCCCATCAAACAACGCGCGCAACAATGCGCAATACCGTTGACAAGTTCGCGCGCGATGTACCTTTCAAACCTTCTTCAAGCCTTCTATATGTGGGTGTTGCATTCTCAGGGTCTCCCATACGTAACACCTGAACCGGCAGCAGCGTGGTGATCCGACGTGCATCCTGCGGGATTCTGAAGGCGACACCTGAACGAGAAGCAAATTGTTGGGCTTTGTGCGATGTGTCGCCTGAGTCAAGGTCCCGCCCGCGACGCGGCGGCTCCTCGCGATTCATTCCATCAGCATCGTCATATTTCTAAGCTGCATCGATCATGAAAAATATACGCGCTTCGCGCTGGACCCAATGGTGTTCGCTCTGTCGTGTATTGCTTCCGGTTGTCTGCGTGGTCCTGCTGCCTGGCGCGGTTGCGTCAACGCTTTGGCAGAAACCGATCTTCACCGATGAAGAGCTGCGATGGATCGACGCACACCCGATCGTTCATATAGCAGTCGAGGCGAACTGGAGTCCAATCGAATATGTACGCAACGGAAAGCATGCTGGTCTTGTCGCCGGGTACCTGAACGCGGTTTCGAAAATGACCGGACTCACGTTCGACACGGTGCCTGGGACGGAATGGGGCCGTGCGTACGACGCGCTCGCTACCGGCAAGGTGGATTTGCTGCCGGGTGTGTGGCGAGAGTTGGTATCTGACCGTGTCGGCAGCGACGCACTAGTCAGTACACCTTATCTGGTCGGGCGGCTGACCGCCGTGACACGTGACAATTCCGCGATGGTTTTCAGTCTGAAGCGGCTCGAAGGCCGGCGCGTCGCGATCAAGGGGCGAGGCGCAGTCGAATACTTCACCCGTCATAGCGGCGTCGCGCTCGACGTGCTGACGTTCGACACCGAGGAACTCGCACTTGCTGCGGTGGCCAACGGCGAAGCCGACGCCGCGCTTGGCATCGACGTCACGATCCTGCCGATCGTTCGCCGGCAATTCCCGGGGCAGCTTTACATGTCCGGCATGCTGGCGGATCGCCCCGTGTCGTTGGCCATGCTCACGCGCGCCGATCTGCCGATTCTGGCGTCGATCATCGACAAGTCGCTCGCAGCGATTCCGGTGAGCGAAACCGCTGCGATCATGCAGGACTGGGTTGAACTCGGCGACAACGGCAAGCCGACACGACGCTCAATCCTGCATGATCGCGCGCCGGAGGTGGTCGCGATTGCTGCGACGTTGCTGATATTCGCGTTGTTCGCCTATCTCTACTGGAGATCCCGCGCGGCGGCGATTCGCAGCAAGCTGGACAAGGCGATGGTCCTCGCGTTCGTGAGCCACGAGATCCGCACGCCGATGCAGACTGTTCTGTCGTCGCTCGATTTTCTGCGGCGCTCGCATTTGCCGCCACGACAGGCCGATCGCGCGGATGCGGCCGTGTCCGCGTCAGGAACGCTCTTGGCGCTGCTGGACGATATCCTGGAATACTCCCGCCTCGAGTCGAGCAAGGTGACGTTTGCCGCGCAGGCAGTGGAGCTCGAGTCGTGGGCCCGAGAAACCGTCGATATGGTGCGCTGGCGTGCCGAATCCAAGGGAATCTCGATGACGCTAGACAGCGAGATCCCTCCGGCGCTGCATGTCGAGATCGATCCGGTTCGCGTGCGCCAGATCGTGCTGAACCTGTTAGTCAATGCAATCAACTTCACGGATGACGGCACCGTTACGTTGCGTGTTCGCATTTCCGCGACCCGCCGACGGCGAAACAGGACGCTGCTTCTGGAAGTCGGCCACACGGGAGTTGGCATTGCTGCGGATCAATTCAAGCATCTGTTCGATGCGTATTGGCAAGATGATCGTGCTTCACGTTCCGGCGGAGTCGGCAGCGGGTTCGGCCTCGCGATCTGCCGTAAGCTCGTCGAGTTAATGCGTGGAACGATTACGGTCAGCAGTACACCGCGTGTCGAGACCGTCTTCTCGGTCAAGCTGCCGGTTGCAGTCACGGATAACGCGTCGTCGGCACAGTCAACCGCGTGGGCGCCGGTGAGCCCACCAGCATCCGCCGCCCAATCATGCCGAAAAGTACCGTACATCCTGATCGTCGATGATAACGAAGCCGTACGGGACTCGCTGCAGGATCAATGCGAGGCGCTGGGCTGCGTCGGCATCATCGCTGACTCGGGGGAGGCCGCGTTGCAGCAGCTCGCACGCACGCATGTCGACATGGTGCTGCTGGATTGCAATCTCCCAGACGTAGATGGCTGCGCGCTCGTACGCGCGATCCGTCAACGCGAGTCTGCAAGAAAGGGGCGATACGTTCCGATCATCGTCATATCGGCAAATACCGGCGACGCGCACAAGGTGCGTTGCTTCGAGAGCGGCATGGATGGTGTGCTCGGCAAGCCGCTGCGGCTCGAAGCGTTGCGGCAGATGATCGCGATGTGGTGCCCTGCGTATGCGGGCGTTGCACCGGATCAGGCGGCAGCCACATAGGCTTATGTGCGCGTGCTGCAGGGCCTGGATTGGCCTGAATCCGGCGTAGCCGTCTCGATGCGATGCTGACGTAACAAATCATCATGAAGCGGGCCGACATTGCCAGGAATCGCGTCGGACACGGCCTCCAGGACGCGCTCGAGCTCGGCTGCCAGGTTACTCGTCCCCGCATGCCCGGCAATCGCGGCTGCCCCTTTGATTCTATGCGCCATATAGCGCGCCCTGTCAGCATCGCCGGCCGAGAGCGCGGTGCTCAGAGCCGCCAGATCCGCGTCGATACTTTGACGGTAGATCTCTGAGAATTCCCGACCTGCTATTGGTGTCGGTTCGACAGGCGGCTGGTGCCTGTCACGCTTGCTTGCCGGGCACCAAAGATCGATCATCTGCCGCAACGCTTCGAGCCGCAGCGGCTTGCCGAGCACCCCATCCATTCCGCTTTCGAAGCAGCGCTCACGATGCGCATCTTCCGTCGACGCCGAGATCGCGATAATCGGTGTGCGCGCCTGTCCGCGTTGTTGCTCGCTGGCGCGCATGCGCCGTGCGACCGTGTAGCCGTCGACGTCCGGCAGGTCGCAATCGAGCAGCACCATGTCGTACTGAGTGCGCTCGAACCGATCGAGCGCTTGCGCGCCGTTGCCGGCGATGGCCGAACGGCACGCGAGCGCATCAAGTTGATGCTGGATCGCATGTTGAACCGCTTCGTGATCGTCGACGATGAGGACCATCGGACCTTCGTCGACTCGCTGGGAAGCCGGCGTATCGGTCGTGTCGGGTTCACGTGAAGGCGCCTCCGGCACGACCGCATTCCGGGCTGCTACCCATCGGGTACGTTGCGCAGGCAGGATCACGGTGAAGATTGTGCCTTTGTCTGGGCTACTGCTGACGGTAATCACTCCGTTCATGAGCTCAACCAGTTCGCGGCAGATCGACAGGCCCAGGCCGCTGCCGTTCACGCGACGGCTGCCCGGCTCCTCGACGCGCTGATAGGGCTCGAAGATGTGGCTCTGACGCGCGGGCGGAATGCCGATCCCGGTATCGCGGACTTCGATCACAAGTGAACCGGCAGTGTTCGGCTTACCTTCCAGATAGTCGACACGCAGCGAGACTGATCCCTCCGACGTAAACTTGATTGCATTGACGAGCAGATTCAACACGATCTGCCGCGTGCGGACCGGATCGATCAGCAGGGTCAAATCGGCTGGGCAGGCGAGTTCAAGCGCAAGGTTCAGTCCTTTCTCGTCGACCCTCCAGCGCACCATGTCGGCGCTGCGGCGCAACCACGCCTCAATTTGCGTTGGTTCGGGCGCGAGTGTGACGTTGTGCGATTCGAGTCGCGAGTATTCGAGCACGTCATCGAGCAGCGTCAGCAGCGATTCCGAGGCGGCAACGGCTGCATCCGCTCGACCTGCTTGTTTCGGCGTGAGCTGCGACTGCTGCAGCAGCTCGAGCGACGAAAGGATCGTGTGCATCGGCGTGCGGATCTCGTGGCTCACGAACGCGAGGAACATTGCCTTTTCGCGCTCGCTGCGAACCGCAGCGGCGCGTGCGCGCCACGAAAGGAACGCGATTGCTGCTAGCGCGAACACGGTGGCGCCGGCTGCTGTAACCTGCCAGCGTCGATAGTAAAGGATTGAGCGCAGAGTCGGCTCGCCGTAGTCAGTCGACTCCATCCATTGGCGTGAAATCTCCTCGCCCGTGCGAGCGGGAATCGCAGCCAACGATTTATCGAGAATGGATGCGAGCAGGGGCATGTCGCTGCGGGTTGCCAGGGCCAGCGCATATGGCCGGTCCGGCAGGCCGCCCGCCAGGAACAGCCGACCCAGGAACTGTCGGCGTAGCAGCGGCATGATTGATATGTCCGTGCCGAGGGCGACATCCGCATTTCCGTCGACGACGGCAGTGAGCGCATCCTGTTCGTCGTCATAGGTCAGCAGCGTCACGGGCAGGCCGCTCTGGCGAATCGCATATTCCAGCCCGCCGTTGCCCTTGATCGCGATTCGTTTGCCGGCCAGATTGCGGGAATCGACGAACAGGTTCAGGTGTTCCGGCGCAACCACGAACATCGTGCCGACGAAGTACGGTTGGCTGACAGTGACGCCGGCGCGATACATCGACACATCTGCGCTTTTCGATACGTCGGGCACCACATCGATCTTTCCGGAGATCAGGGCGTCATGCGAGTCCGCCCATGACAGGCCGTCGACGTACTCAAAGCGCAATCCGCTCACGCGCGAAATCGCATCGAGGTACGACGGCACGATGCCAACTACTTTCCCGTGGTCGCGAAATTCGAACGGGCGCCAGTGTGGATCGATTGTGGTGCGCACCACCGGATGCGCGGCAATCCACGCCTTCTCTTCAGCTGTGAATTGCGGCGAATTGTTTGCCCATCCGAACGTGGGCGTCAGCCAGACGATTGCGCTCATTAGCACGGCACATCGTTTCAAACTCAGCTTGCTCACGTTGTTCAACCAGATTGTTGGCCGGTCTGCCGTGGACGGTCCTCAGACGAGTATCGGACGCCGAGATGGCCGCAGGTAAAACCGAAAAACGAGACCGACATCATAGGTCGCGCGTTGCGGAAACGCAATGCGGCACTGCGATCGCAGGACCTGCACATTGAGTCACCAGGGTTAAAAATTGCCCCAAAAGCCGGTAAGCTACTCGAAATAATCATGGATGGCATCCCGCGACAATATCGGGGCTAGCCGTTTCGCGCCGTATACAACAACGATAGGGGTAACTATGAGGCCTGGGCACCAGCCGATCCGCGTCGTGATTCTGGACGACCATGCCATCGTCCAACTCGGGATTGCAAATTACTTGACCGAGAAGAGCTCCATCAAACTGGTAGCGAGCTTCGGCAAGTCGCGCGACCTGATTCGCTGGCTCGAAGCGAACCGCGCCGATGTGGTGCTACTCGACTACACGCTTGGTCCCGACGAGATCGACGGCCTCGATCTCGTCAAGCTCATCAATACGCGATTCCCCGATTGTCGGATGCTGATGATGTCGAGCAACGACACGTCGGCAACCGTCAACATGACGATGCGCGCAGGTGCGCTCGGTTTTTTCGGCAAGAGCGAGGATCTCGGTGAGCTCGCACGCGCGATCCGCGTCGTGGCAAGTGGTCACTCATTTATCAGCGCCGAACTCTCGAACCGGATCAGGTGGGGCATGCCGACAGATTCGCGTGGGGCCGAACCGAGGGACGCTAGCGGTGACGATAAACCGTCGCCCGATTCTTGTTCGGCGGCGGACTTGCTGCTCAGCCCGCGCGAGCATGAAGTGTTGCGGTGCTTTCTTGCTGGTATGTCCGTGTCGGAGATCGCGTCGAAATTCTTCCGAAGTCCCAAGACGATCAGCGCGCAAAAGCAATCCGCATATCGTAAACTCGGTATCCGCAACGATGCCGAATTGTTCGCGTCCCGCAAGTTGATCGAGAAGCACTGAATCAACTCCGGTCATCGCCGTGGTCGAATATCGTTGCACACATGCGCGTGGTGGAGGAGTTGGACAGGTGACTGCGCTGCACACCTCAATGCCTCTTCTGGCGACACTATCCGATTGTTTCTATAAATTTTCTTCGGCATGACCTGAGCCGTTTCTCGTAGCCATCAGCAAGTGAGTTCTCTTTTGTCCTAGAGGCAAGGAGAACTCGATGAAGAAGCGATTTGCCGACGAGCAGATCATCCGAATCTTGCGCGAGACCGAGAGCCGGGACGAGCCGGTGGAGGATATGTGCAAGCGCCACAACATCTCGGAACAGACGTTCTATCGTTGGCGCAACAAGTTCGGCGGCATGGATGTGGCCGACGCCCGTCGGCTCAAGGATCTGGAATCGGAGAACGAGCGGCTCAAGCGCCTGATTGCCGAGCAATTGCTGGTAATCGACGGCCTGAAGGAACTCAGCCGAAAAAAATGAGCATCCCAACGGGCCGGCGCGAAGCGCTGGAAGTCCTGACTCGGCGGGGTGTCTCGCAACGCAAGGCATGTGGTTATCTGGGGTTGAGCCGCCGGGTGGCCACCTATACGCTCAAGCAACCGGAGAAGGATCGGAGCCTCGGCGAGCAATTGATGGCGGCCGCGCAGGAATTGCCGCGCTTCGGCTACTGGCGCATGTCGGCTTGGCTGGCGCTGGGCGAATCGCGCGTGCGATGAATGTGGCGAGCCTTGCAGCTCAACATTCCGCGGCGGCGGCCTCGCCGTCGTCGTTGTGGCAACGACATTCGCCTGCCCGGTGCGACACAACTGAATTCGGTATGGGGCTACGACCTCGTGCACGACCAACTGGTCGATGGGCGAGCGTTGAAGATGCTTTGCGTGATCGATGAATATACCCGCGAGTGCCTGGCGATCGAAGTCGGTGCCAGCCTGAGGTCGCAGGATGTCATCCTGACGCAGCCGTGCCGATGCAAAGGTGCTCGTCGAACGCTGGCGACAGTTCTACAACGAGCGCCGGCCGCATAGTGCGCATCGCTACCAACCGCCCGCCAGGGTCCGTCGAGCCTGGCTGGATTCCGATCATATCGACGCGAGACTCACTGCCTGATTGGTCACAAAATTCCGCCTCAGGTCATGGCGCCGCCGCGTCGAATCCGTGGCGCGAGCTCGACTGACCGGCGATGCCGGGCCAATTCGGGCACGCGCGGTTCGGGCCGATCATCGGCGGCGTCGAACGGCGGTCGAACGACGGCCCCGCCGGACCCGGAGCGGGCGCATTGCCGCGCTACCGGGTCGGCCCGGCCGTATCCGTCTCGGCGTCGAACGATGCCTCCGCGATACGCGCGCGTTTCAGCGAGCCGGCGAGCTTCTCGATCGCATGCAGATCGAGTGCGTCGAGGTGCTCGCGCGTCGCCTGCGCGAAGGCCGCATGGTCCGGCTCGTCCGCAAACCGGCCGAGCCATTCCTCGATATCGGTGAGCCGGCCCTCGCCGGCGAGCCGGATCAGTTCGTCGAGCGCATCGTCGGACGGGCCGCGCAGGACGGGGGCGGGGGTCTCGGGTCCGGCATCGCTCGCCGGCCGAAACCGCCGGACGAGCCACGACACCGGCACGAGCGCGTGACCGACGGCCGGCGCGACGACCGGGAACGAGAACGACGTGCCGACGCCGGGCTGGCTGGTAACGGCCAGCTCGCCGCCCATCGCGCCGACGATACGCTGTGCGATGAACAGCCCGAGCCCCGTGCCGCCGTTCACGGCCTGCACCTGCTGGTACGCGCGGAAGATGTCGCGCGTCCCGGCGATGTCGATTCCGATCCCCGTATCGGCGACCTCGAACACGAGGCGCCATGCAGCGCCTTCCCGCGACGCGCGAACCGACAGCGTGACCGTGCCGTCGCGCGTGAACTTCGATGCGTTGGACAGCAGGTTGAGCAGCACCTGCTGCAGCCGGATGCCGTCGATCGACAGCTTGCGCGGCAGCGGCGTCAGCGGCCGATAGTCGAACCGGTTGCCCTGTTGCGAACACAGCGCGACCGCATAGTCGCCGATATCGTTCAGCAGGCCGGGCAGGTCGGTCACGTCGGGGGAAATGCCGAGCGGCTGCAGTTCGGCCTTCGTGAACGTGAGCAATTCGTCGATCAGCGCGAGCTGGTAGCGGATGCTGCGGTCGATCGACCGGATCAGCCGCGCCTGGCTGCGCGTCGCGCTTTGCAGCAGCAGCTTCGCGTAGCCGTTGATCGTGGACAGTGGCGCGCGCAGGTCGTGACTGACATAGCCGAGCGTCTCGATCTTCTGCTGCATGTGCGTTCTCGCCTGCTGCAGCGCGTCGTTGAGCGCGACCGTGCGTTTCGCCACTTCATCGCGCAGGCGATCCTGTTCGGTGAGTTGCCAGTGCTCGAGCCGCTTGCGCGCGTCGGTGCGCTGGCGGCCCACGTGGTCGATCCATGCGGCCAGCACCAGCAGATGCGTGGCGAGTCCGATGATCGCGATGACGGGGTTCGGATAGAGGTCGGATTTCAGCCAGAACAGCCAGGCCGGCATCGTGTTCATGCCGTCGAGCATCCGGAGCAGGATGTTGAAGGTGGCGAACGTGACGGCGATCAGCATCACGCGGCTCGTCGGCGTGCGGCGGATCACGAGCATCAGCGCGAGGCTGATGTTCACGATCCCCATCGCCGTGTTCAGCCGCAGGCAGAACCACGTGAACGTCAGCAGGTCGCCGAACGCCGCGCCGGCCATGCCGACGCATTCGAGCGCGAGGAAGGCAACGTAGACCGCGCGCATCGGCATGCCGGCCTTCTCGCGGTGCGCGACCATCAGGATGAAGACGATGAAGCACGCGACCGACAGGTACGCGAAGATCACCTCGCCCCGCGCCGACCACGCGTAGGCGCCGGGCCACAGATACATCGCGGTATAGCCGCGGTACGTCGCTTCGAACAGCGTCGTGCCCAGGGCCAGCATCGCCAGCACGACGAACATGCCGCTGCGCGAAAAGAAACCGATCAGCAGTGCACACCATACGAGTGCGAGCAGCCCGCCGAAGAAGCCGAAGTTCCACATTGCGGCGTGAAGTTCCTGCGCGTCCCACGCGTCGCGGGTGAACGCGGCCGGCGCGAGCCTCATTTCCTTGCGCGACGTAACGCGGATCAACACGGGCAGTCGTTCGCCCGCGCGCAGCGTCATGTCGAGCACCGGATATCGGGAAGCCGCACGGTTCGCGTTGCCGTTATCCGCCGGGAATCGGGCGGCGAGCGTCCACGCGCCGCCGCGATCGACATAAAAGGCTGCTTGGTCGACGCGTGCGTCGCGAATCGCGAGCACCAGCGCGCGCTCGACGCTGTCGCGATTGGCCAGCGTTGCGCCTACCCACCACGCCGAGCGGGAAAACTCGATGTTGAAAGACGGTTGCGCTGCCGCGGGCGCGCCGCGTGCCGAACCTTCGAGCCGCGCGGCCACCTCGACGACGGACATCGCCGCACCCGGATCCTCGACGATCGACACCGCTTCCACGCGCGCGGTCTGGCCGGATGGTTCTGTCGCGTCGGCGCGGGGCGCCGCGCACGCGGCCACCAGCGCCACCAGGAGCGGCAGGACGGCGAGCCAGCCGGACGCGCGGCGCCTATGCATCGCGCTGGTGTTCATGCGACGGCGGCGGCGCGTCGACCGTCGGTCGCTGGCGCCGCCAGTCGGACGGCGTGATGCCGAAGCGTTCGCGAAACGCCGTGGCGAAATTGCCTGGTGTCGAAAAGCCGATCTCCTCGGCGATGTCGCCGATCCCCATCGACGTCTCCGCGAGAAAGTGCTTCGCCGCGCGCAGTCGCGTATCGCGCAGATATTCGAACACGGTCTGGCCAAGGTGATCGCGGAACACGCGAGACAGGCGCTTTTCGTGCGTGCCGACCTGCCGAGCGAGTTCGTCGAGCGCCGGCGGATTGCGCAGTTCGCGCAGCAGGATCTCGCTCGCCGCGCGCACCAGCGCGGCGTCGGGGTGATCGGGCAGTTCGGGCAGGTGCGCAAACGGCTGGCTGCGCCGCGTGCGCTTCAGGTGATTGCGGATCCGGGCGATCACCTCGGCCGGTTCGAACGGTTTCACGATGTAGTCGAGCGCGCCGGTTTCGAGCCCGGCGATCCGATCCTCGAGATCGCCCGCGGCGGTCAGGATGATGACGGGAATGTTCTGCGTCGATGGCGTGGACCCCAGCAGCCGGCATGCGGCGAAACCGTCCATGCGCGGCATCCGCACATCCATCAGGATCAGGTCGGGTGCGATGGCCTGCGCGCGGTGATAGGCCTGCAGGCCGTCGAATGCGACGCTGATCCGGCACCGCGCGGCGCGCAGGATTTCCGTCAGGAGCCGCAGGTCGTTCGGGCGGTCGTCTACGACGAGAATGTGTGCGCCAACGAGATCCGGCGTGGCGCGGGGCGACGCCGAACTGGACGAGCGGGATGACATGGTTGCTAAAGCTTAGGGGTAGGCCGGGGCGGACTCGCTGCATCTGTGTGCGCGATTGTTGCGAAAAATTATATGCCGACAAAGATGCCGGCGGTGGGGATTCCGTCCACCGCGTGTGGGCATGTTTGACAGCGCGACGGTCTGTCGTGATCGCCGCAGCCGGGGGCGGAAAATCGGATGGAAAAAAATTCCGATTTCGATATTAAATACTGGATTTTATTACCGATTGAATGGCATGAACATCGAATTGGCCCAGTAGATGAATTGGTGCTCTTTCTGTCGAGAAGATGGCCGGAACGGTGGTGGATCGAGTTCATCAATTCATAGTCTCCGTGATTAAGGTTTTATTTGTGGTTGATTAAAAATACTTTCACATATATCCGTTTGGCTGCATCGGATCGTATGAATGTAAATAACGTCAGCTCCAGAAAACAATTTGTCCGCTGCGGAAAAGGTTTGATCCAAGGAAGCCCTGCACACTTGGCGGGACGCGGCTGGAATCGGTTCTTCGGCATGACCCGGTTCTGCGCGAAATTTTCTGCCACAGCCGTTTTTCGGGGAATGCTGCATTCAATGTGACATTGAATGCTGGCAAATCCCAGTTTTCGGGACAACGGCGGTGCAACGAAGGTCGGCACGAGGGTAATGCGGGCTTCATCGTTCATCGAATGCACCGATATGAAAAATGATCGATGAATCATGAAGCAGATGCGAGTTTGGCACATCAGGCGACAAAAAATCGTCAAAGAAAGTCAGTAAGTTAATTCAGTGCAGGGGTCATCCGGCAGTCATCTTCCATTCTGGAAATCCGGAATGGAAGATGCGCGCCAGGATGGAAAGTGTGGGTGGGTTCGCGTCGATCGCCGGGTGGTTCGATCCTCCGGGAGGCGGTTGCGCGAAACCCACTCTCGAATCAGGCGGGCACGAAAAAACATGAACATCAAAAGCATGGCAGATCAAAGCACCGGTTCTCGCGAACCGTTGTCGGCTGTCAGCGGCCGCGGGCCGGCGGCGCATGCATCTGCTCCGGGGGCCACGTGGGGGCATCCTCCCCCCGAATGACACTGCGCGGGCCGCGCGCCGGTTCGGCGCGGCATCCGTCCATCCGGCGTCTGAACGACGCCCTCTCATGAGATTCGAGGTCGCCTGAGGTTCGGCGCGACGGCGTGCGCACGCGTTCTTTCGCGGTGTGGCGCGCCGCGCGCCGCCCCGGTCCGGTGGCCCGGTTTCCATGATTCGATAAACCGCGAGCGTTGTCGTGCCTCGTGTCGTCCGGACACGGGCCGCGTACGGTCGCGTGCTCGCGACGTGCGTCGCGTGTGTCGTGCAGAGCCATCCGGCATTGAAGTTAGAAGTCCGAAGTAGGTTGCGGCGCGTCGCGAGGCGGGTGAAAACGGAGACGGAGACAGTCTTCGCCCGGCCGCGTTCGCTGTTGCGTCATCCAGCACATGTGAACCGAGGGAAAACAAGATGAACAAGTCGTTCAAGTCGATCTGGAACGAAGCACTGGGCGCCTGGGTCGCGGCGTCGGAGCTCGACCGCGCGCGCGGCAAGCGGGTTGCGTCGTCGAGAAGCGCGTGCACGCATGCGGCGGACGCGGGCACCGTCGCGGGCATCGCGACGAAGCCGGTGCTCTCGCCCAGGCGGCTCGTCGTGATGATGGCGGCCGCGTATCTCGGGCTGTTCCAGACCGGTGCGCATGCGCAGTATTCGGCGGGCGGCGGCTCCGCGACCGGCGGTGCCAGTTCGATCGCGATCGGTAACGGCTCGGTCGCGTCGCAGGTGAATTCGACCGCATACGGCAACCTGTCGACGGCGGCGGGCGTGTCGTCCACGGCGATCGGGCCGGGCGCACACGCGATGGGCAGCGGATCGACGGCCATCGGCATCAATGCGCAGGCAACCGGCGTCAACAGCGCGTCGATGGGCGTGCAGGCGATCGGATCCGGCGACTATTCGGTCGCGATCGGCAATCTCTCGAGCGCGACCCAAAGCGGCGGGGTGGCGATCGGCAGCGGCGCGGCCGCGACCGGCGTGTCTGCGGTCGGGCTCGGCAACAATGCGCTGGCGTCCGGCCAGTATGCGGCCGCGCTCGGTCTCGGGGCGAGCGCGGCGGGGGCGCAAAGTGTCTCGCTCGGTTACGCGTCGAATGCAACCAATACGGGCTCGGTTGCGCTCGGCAATCAGTCGACGAGTTCGGGCGCGGCCGGAGTTGCGGTGGGCAGCGGCGCGCTGGCTTCCGGAAATTCAGGTGTGGCGATGGGCGTCAACAGCGGCGCGAAGGGCACCTCGTCGATCGCGATCGGCTGGGGCGGCACCGCCGGCGTGCCCGGTTCGGGCACGCAGTCGCTCGGCACCAGTTCGATCGCAATGGGCTCGAAAACGACGGCCGGCGCCGACAACGCGATTGCGTTCGGCCTGAGCGCCAATGCGTCGGGCCTCAGTTCGGTCGCGATGGGCGTTCAGTCGAGCGCGACGCAGCAGTTCGGCGTGGCGCTGGGCAATCTCGCGCTCGCAACCGGCATATCGGCGACGGCGCTGGGCCCCGGCGCGACGGCATCGGCCGTCAATGCGACGGCGATCGGCATCAACAGTGTCGCGGCGGCGGGTTCCACCCTGGCCCTGGGCGACAGCAATTCGGTTGCCGCCGCGGCGGGTGCGGGCTCGATCGCCGGCGGGAACAACTCGAAGGTGCTGGGCGGTATCGGTGCGGTGGCACTCGGGTTTGGCCAGACCGTGAGCGGCAACGGCGCGGTGGCAATCGGCGATCCGAGCACCGCGATCGGCACCGGCGCGGTCACGATGGGGTCGAACAACACCGCGAACGGCGACGGCGCGGTGGCGATCGGCAATACGAACAATGCGCAGGGCACCGGCTCGATCGCGCTCGGCAATACGTCGACCGCGGCGGCAGCGGGCGCGGTGGCGTTCGGCGCGTCGGCGGTGGCGAACAATACGAACGACGTCGCGCTCGGCTCCGGGTCGGTGACGGCCGCGCCGAATCCCACCTCGACCGGCACCATCGGCGGCGTCACGTATACCTTCAACGGCGTCAATCCGACCAGCGTGGTCAGCGTCGGCGCGGTGGGCAGCGAGCGACAGATCACCAACGTCGCCGCGGGGCGGATCAGTTCGACGAGCACCGACGCGATCAACGGCTCGCAGCTCGCTGCGACGAACGAGGCGGTGACGTCGCTGTCGACGTCGACGCTGTCCAGCATCACGTCGTTGTCGACCGGGGTGTCGTCGCTGTCGACGGGGCTGTCGTCGGCGAACAGTTCGATCACATCGCTGTCCACGTCCACTTCGACGGGGATCAGTTCGCTGTCTACGGGCCTGAGCTCGACCAACAGCTCGGTGACGTCGTTGTCGACGTCGACGTCGACGGGGATCAGCTCGTTGTCTACGGGCCTGAGCTCGACCAACAGCGCCGTGACGTCGTTGTCGACGTCCACCTCTACCGGCCTGTCGTCGGTCAATAGCGCGATCACGTCGTTGTCCACGTCGACGTCGACAGGGATCAGCTCGTTGTCTACGGGCCTGAGCTCGACCAACAGCGCCGTGACGTCGTTGTCGACGTCCACCTCTACCGGCCTGTCGTCGGCCAATAGCGCGATCACGTCGTTGTCCACGTCGACGTCGACAGGGATCAGCTCGTTGTCTACGGGCCTGAGCTCGACCAACAGCGCCGTGACATCGTTGTCGACGTCCACCTCTACCGGGCTGTCGTCGGCCAATAGCGCGATCACGTCGCTGTCGACGTCGACGTCGACGGGGATCAGCTCGCTGTCGACAGGCCTGAGTTCGACGAACAGCACGGTGACGTCGCTGTCTACCTCAACGTCGACGGGCATCAGCTCGTTGTCGACCGGCCTGAGCTCGACGAACAGCACGGTAACGTCGCTGTCGACGTCGACGTCGACGGGGATCAGCTCGCTGTCGACCGGCCTGAGTTCGACGAACAGCACGGTGACGTCGCTGTCGACGTCGACGTCGACGGGGATCAGCTCGCTGTCGACGGGCCTGAGTTCGACGAACAGCACGGTGACGTCGCTGTCTACCTCAACGTCGACGGGGATCAGCTCGTTGTCCACCGGCCTGAGTTCGACGAACAGCACGGTGACGTCGCTGTCTACCTCAACGTCGACGGGGATCAGCTCGTTGTCGACCGGCTTGAGTTCGACGAACAGCACGATCACGTCGTTGTCGACGTCCACCTCGACCGGCATCAGTTCGCTGTCTACCGGCCTGAGCTCGACGAACAGCACGATCACGTCGTTGTCGACGTCCGCGTCGACCGCCGTCGGCTCGCTGTCGACCGGCCTGTCCAGCACCAACAGCAACCTGACGTCGCTGTCGACCGCGACGTCGACGGGCATCAGTTCGCTGTCGACCGGCCTCAGTTCGATCGCATCGAACAACGGCAACCTCGGCAACAGCACGGCTGGCGCGCTCGGCGGCGGCGCGACCTACAACCCGACGACCGGGACGATCTCGGCGCCGTCCTACGTGACCTACAACAGCGACGGCTCGACGACGGTCAACAACAACGTCGGCTCGGCGATCGACAACATCAACGCGAACGGTATCAAGTATTTCCACGCGAACTCGACCGCACCGGACAGCCAGGCGCTCGGCGTCGACAGCGTGGCGATCGGGCCGAATGCGATCTCGCGGGTGGACGGCGGCATCGCGCTCGGCTCGGGTTCGGTGTCCGATCGTCCGATCGTGCAGTCGTCCGGGTTCCTGCGCAACGGCAGCGCGTCGATTCCGTTCGATACGACCGACGAGAAGCTGCTCGGCGCGGTGTCGCTCGGCGATGCGACGGGCAAGTCCTATCGCCAGATCACCAATGTCGCGGACGGCACGGGGCAACACGATGCAGTAACGGTGCGGCAGCTGACCGGCGCGTTGCAGTCGTTCGCGGTCACGCCCCAGAAGTACTTCCACGCGAATTCGACCGCGGCGGATTCGCTCGCGGTCGGCGCGGAATCGGTCGCAGTGGGGCCGACGACTGTGGTGAACGGCGATAACGGCGTGGGCATCGGCAACGGCGCGATCGTCGACCAGACGGCTCCCGGAGGCATCGCGATCGGGCAGGCCGCGAGTTCCGCGCAAGCCGACGCGATCGCGCTCGGCAGCGGCGCGACGGCGACCGGCGCACAGTCCGTCGCGCAGGGCGCCAATGCGGTCGCGGTCAGCGTGGGCAGCGTCGCGCTCGGTTCCGGCGCGCGCAGTACCGCGACCGATGCGCTCGCGCTCGGGGCCGGCGCGTCGTCGACGTTCGCGAACAGCGTCGCGCTCGGCGCGGGTTCGCTGACGACGGTCGGCGCACTGACGAACTACATCGCGTACGGCCTGACCAGCCCGCAATCGTCGGCAGGCGAAGTGAACGTCGGCAACCGGCAGATCACCGGCCTTGCGGCAGGCAAGAACGGCACGGACGCGGTGAACGTGTCGCAGCTCGACTCGGTCGCGAATCAGCTGACGACGCTGATCGACCAGCGCACGGCGAACGGCTCGTATTCGACGAATCCGACCGGCACGAAGATTGATCCGGTGACGGTCGGCTCGAATTCGTCGGCGGGCGGCTCGGGCTCGGTGGCATCGGGATCGAACAGCACGGCGGTCGGCAACGCGTCGACGGCGTCCGGCAACGGCTCGACCGCGCTCGGTGTCGGCGCGACCTCGTCGGGCAACAACTCGGCCGCGATCGGCGCCGGCAGCAATGACGGCGGCCGGTCGAACGTGGTCGCGGTCGGCTCGGCGGATTCGCCGCGGCAGGTCGCCAACGTCGCGGCGGGCACGCAGGGCACCGACGCGGTGAACGTCAATCAGCTGAATGCCGTGTCGAACCAGTTCACGCAGTCGCTGAACACGGTCAACAACCAACTCACACAGATGCAGCAGCAGATCCAGCAGACCGACTCGATGGCGCGCGAGGGGATCGCCGCAACGGCCGCGATGGCGTCGATCCCGCACATGGACCGCGATTCGAACTTCGCGATGGGGGTCGGCACGGCGACGTTCCAGGGCCAGAAGGCCATGGCGGTCGGCATGCAGGCGCGCATCACGGAGAACCTGAAGGCGACGCTGAACGGCGGTTTCGCCGGCAGCCAGCGCGTCGTCGGCGCCGGCATGTTGTATCAGTGGAAGTGATCGAGCGCGCAACGGTTCGCTCCGGCACGCGCTGCCGGAGCGAATCACACGGAACGCATGCGAATGCGGCTGCGCCGAGCGCATCGCATTCGCTGCGCCCATCGCATTTTCGGAGTTATCAAGTGAAAAAACACCATCTTGCATTGCTGGCATCCGTCGTTTCCCTGGCCGCGTGTTCGAGCGCATCGGGGCCGACGTACAACGCATACGAACTGCAGCCGCGCGACGGCGTTAGGACCTTCCGCGTCGACTGCCACGGCATCCTGTCGAGCGAGAAGACCTGCATGAAAGTCGCGACGCGCATGTGCGGCAGCGACGCAGTGCGCACGATCGATTCCACGGCGCCGTTCCGCGAAGGCGCGGACCCGCGCTCGCTCGTGTTCCAGTGCGGCGCTCCCGCCGCGCCGGCCCCGGCAGCCGCACCGGCCGCGCCCGTGGCCGCCGAGAAAGTCAGCCTGACGGGCGATGCGTACTTCGCGACCGACTCCGCCACGCTGACGCCCACCGCGCAGGCCGCGCTCGACACGTTGCTGAATCGTCAGGGCGACAAGCAATTCTCGCGGGTGGACGTGACCGGCTATACCGACTCGACCGGCTCGGATACACACAATCTGTCGCTGTCGCGACGTCGTGCCGAGGCCGTCGCATCGTATTTGCGCGAACATGGGCTGAAGGCGGATTCGTTTGCGGCGACCGGGCGAGGCGAAGCCGATCCGGCGGCGTCAAACGATACCGCGGAAGGGCGGGCGCGCAACCGCCGCGTGGAAATCCTGCTGCAGAAGTAGCCGGGGCGACATGGCGATCACACGCGCGGCCGTCGAAACCGGACGGCCCGCGTGTCGCTCCGCGCGTTGCCGGCCTGCCCGGTGGCGGGGTGGCGATCCCGTCATGGAAAACTGTATGAATATACGGCAGAGTATCCGTCGAACCGGAGCCGCCCGGGCATGACCCGTGCGGCACGTGCGCCGCGCGTGCGGGCATCCGCCGCAGCGTTTCGGCACCGAGAATTCCGGCTAACTCATCCAGACGGGCAGGCAAATTGTCATCCAGCAATCTGATCCGCATTCGCGGAGCACGTCAGCACAACCTCAAGAACCTCGATCTCGACCTGCGCACCGGCGAAATGACGGTCGTCACCGGCCCCCCGTCGGGCTCCGGCAAGTCGAGCCTCGTCTTCGACACGCCGGAAGCGGAAAACGCGCTGGCCGAGCCGCAGGTGTGGCGTTTCTCCACCGGGCTGCACGACCCGGACAGCGACCTGCGCTACGCGGAGCCGCAGGCGGCACTGTTCTCGTTCAACTCGGCCTACGGCGCATGCGAGACCTGCCGCGGCTTCGGGCGCGTGATCGGCGTCGATCTCGGCCTCGTGATCCCCGACGCGCGCAAGACGCTGCGCGGCGGCGCGATCAAGCCGATGCAGACGCCCGCCTGGAAGGAGTGCCAGGACGACCTGATGCGCTACGCGGCGAAGGCGGACATCCGCCGCGACACGCCGCCGACAGCGTGATCGACGCGTCCGTCGCCGTGTAGACGGGCGTTGCCTCGAACCCGTCGACCGTCACCGTCGAGAACTGCGCGGATCCGGCCGCGCCGTCGATCAGTGCGATGGTGTCGCCGGCTTTGGGCGTGTAGCCGTTCACGAACTTCACGTGCAGCGTGCCGCCCGCGACGGTGAACGAGCCGCCCACGCGCAGGCGTCCGCCGCCGTTGCCGTCGATGTCGATGTCGAGTTCGAGCGTCGTGTTGTCGAGCTGCGTATAGCGGGCGGCGATCGTCACGGGCGCGCTGGCCGCGATCCGGATGCCGCCGCCGGAGCCGACGTACACGTCGCCGTTGCCGAACGCCGTCGGGGACGCGGCGGCGAGCGTGCCGCCGCCGACCTGCGTGCCGCCCGTATAGGTGTTGCACCGGATCCGGGCCGAAATTGCCTGTCGTTGATGGTTGCGTCGTTCGTTGGCGAGACCCGCTCGCGGGCACCGCGGGCGAGCGGGGCGACGCCTCGCCGGGTGCAATCTTGAGCACCATTGAAATCAGTCATCGCATGACGGCGCGAAGTGTAACGGAAGCATCACCGCGACGAAATAAAAAGTTGTCACGAAACAACTTGTCGATCCGATAGTGATTGTCACGAATCGATTGATTAACATGCTATTGAAATTGAAATAAATGGTGATTGATGTGCTTGCGAGATATTATCGTCGCCGGCCTGCGCGAAGGACACGCATCATGTGTGTCGACCGATATCGGATCGTTTTTTCCGTGTTGTCATACAACCGATAACATTATGTGGTTCTACACACCGTATGTCGGCTCGCGGGCCGGGACAACCCCATCCAGGCGCGGCTATGCCGGCGTCGTCCGACGGATGAACGACCACCGCGCGACGTTCGGCCGGTATGATCGCTGCGCTCGCGAACGACGCAATCGGCCAGTGCATGCCGACGCGTGCGTGACCGACGTCACCGGCACGGCACTCGCGGCAGCGCAGGACGGACGCCGGCGACTCACCGGGCCTCGATCGGGCCGAACGGGCCAGGACAGCACGACGGAGTATTGAAACGATGTTGATGGAGACAGGTGCGGCGCGACGCGCGTGGGCGATCGCTGCCGGGGGAACATTGTGCATGGCGGCCGCAGGCGGCGCGCATGCGCAGGCGCCGAACGCCGGCGCCACGACGGCCGTGCTGCGGCCCATCGACGTGACCGGCAACGCCGGCGGATCGTCGGTCGGGCTCGTCGGGCTGCGCACCGCCGCCGGCACGAAGACCGACACGCCGGTGGCCGAGATTCCGCAGACGACCAACATCGTGACCGCGCAGCAGATCGAGATGACCGGCGCGGCCGACCTGAACCAGGCGCTGCGTTATGTGCCGGGCTTCGCGACGTTCGGCGCCGACAGCCGGACCGACTGGTATGCGGCGCTGCGCGGCTTCACGCCGACGCTGTACGTCGACGGCGTGCCGGCGCCGAATACGGCCGTCATCGCGAACTGGCGTGTCGACCCATACACGATCGACTCGATCGCGGTGCTGCGCGGGCCGACGTCGGTGCTGTACGGCGCGGGCGAGCCCGGCGCGATCGTCGACGCGCACACGAAACTCGCCGACGGCGAGCGCGTGCGCGAAGCCGGCGTGCAGATCGGCAACCATGCGCGCAAGCAATTCATGGTCGATGTCGGCGACCAGCTCGACCCGGACGGCCGGTATGCGTATCGCTTCGTCGGCATCGCACGCGACGGCAACGCATGGACCGGCCCGAATGCCGACCGGCGCGTCGCGCTCGCGCCGTCGTTTCGCTGGCGGCCGACCGCCGACACGTCGCTGACATTCTCCGCATCGTTCCTGCAGGACAGCGGCGACATCTCGTCGAACTTCCTGCCCGCGTCCGGGACGGTGCTGCCGAACCCGAACGGCCGCCTGTCGCAGGACATCTACATGGGCGACCCGTCGTTCAACGACTACCGGAAGAAGCAATGGTCGCTCGGCTACGCGCTGGAGCACCGCGTGGATGCGATATGGACGCTGCACCAGGACGTACGCTGGTCGCACCTGTCGCTCGACGACGCGACGGTGTTCGGCACGGGCCTGGTGCCCCGCAGCACGACGAACATGATGCGTTTCGCGGGGCTGTTCCAGCTCAACTACAGCCGGCTCGATATCGACAACCACGCGCAGGCGCGCTTCGGCACGGGGCCGCTCGAACACACGCTGCTGCTCGGCGTGCAGTTCGACCGGCAGACGACGACCAACAGCGTATGGCTCGCGCTGGCGCCGTCGCTGAACCTGTACCACCCCGTCTATCGGCCGGTCACGGCCGCGATCTTTACCGGCCCGACGTCGCTCGGCCATGTCGACCAGTACACGGCGATGAACGCGGTCGGCGTGTACGCGCAGGACCAGATCCGCTGGCAGCGCTGGACGATGACGCTCGGCGGCCGCGAGGATCGTGTGAATACACGGTTCGACGGCCGGACGGTCGGTACGCATTCGCGGCAGGACGACAGCGCGTTTTCCGGGCGCGTCGGGCTCGCCTATCAGGGCGATGTGGGGCTGTCGCCGTATGTGAGTTATTCGACGTCGTTCGATCCGGTCATCGGCGTGCGGATTTATGGTGGCGGCCTGCCGAAGCCGACGCGCGGCACGCAGACGGAAGCCGGGCTGCGCTGGCAACCGCCGGGCAAGAATCTGATGCTGAGCGCGGCCGTTTATCGGATCGACCAGACCAACGTCGTGACGCCGGCGCCGGCGAATCTCGACCCCACCGGCACGACGTCCGTGCAGACCGGCAAGGTGCGCTCGCGCGGCATCGAGCTGAGCGCGCTCGGCAAGGTGACCCGCGAGCTGTCGATCGTCGCGTCGTATATGTATCAGGACGTCAAGAACGTGCAGGCGAACGACGCGTCGCTGAACAACTGGCCGGTGTCCGTGCCGCTGCCGCGGCAGATGGCGTCGATGTGGGCCGACTGGACCTGGCATGCGGGCGCGCTGTCGGGCCTCGGGATCGGCGCCGGCGTGCGCTATCAGAGCGCGTCGGCCGGCGCGCCCGACAATTCGCTGACGGTATCCAGCTTTACGCTGTACGACCTGGCGATGCACTACGAGATGCGCCACTGGCGGTTCGCGTTCAACGTCGCGAACCTGTTCGACCGGCGTTACGTCAGCGGCTGCCAGTCGTACGCCGTGTGCGTGTTCGGCAACGAGCGGACGGTGCTGGCCAGCGCGAGATACAACTGGTAGCGCAGCATCGCGGGCACGCCGAACGCGGCCTACGCGCCGCGTTGCGGTTCACGGGTCGCGGCGCGCCGGCTCGCGTGGCGCTGGCGCCGCCACTCGGTCGGCGTGATGCCGAAACGTTCGCGGAAGGCGGTCGCGAAGTTCGCCGGCGTGGAAAAGCCGATTTCCTTCGCGATGCTGGCGATGCTGAGCGACGTCGAATCCAGGAGATCCTGCGCGATCCGAAGCCGCTCGTGCCGCAGATACTCGAACACGGTCTGGCCGAGATTGTCGCGAAACGCGCGCGACAACCGCTTTTCATGCGTGCCGACCGCACGCGCCAGTTGCTCGACCGTCGGCGGATCGTTCAGCGTCCGCGACAGGTGGCGAATGGCCGCGCGCACGATGATGTCGTCGTCCATGCCGGCCGCGAACGGGCTTGCCGTGTCCGACGGCCGGTCGCGCTTCGCCCGCGCGAGCTGCACGCGAATCCGCGCGAGTACCTCGACCGGTTCGAACGGCTTCACCACATAGTCGACGCCGCCGATTTCCAGCCCCTCGAGGCGTTCGTGCAATTCGCCGGCCACGGTCAGGAAGATGACCGGAATCGCGCTCGTCAGCGGATCGGCGGCAAGCCGCCGGCACGCGGTGAAACCGTCCATGCGCGGCATGCGGACATCCATCAGGATCACATCGGGCATGAGCGCCTGCGCGCGCTGGCACGCCTGCGCCCCGTCGGATGCGATGCTGATCCGGCAGCCCGTACCGCGCAGTATGTCGATCAGCAAACGCAGCTGGTCGGGCTGATCGTCGACGATCAGGACATGGGCGTCGCTCAATGCGGAGATCGATGGGGGCATCGTGCACCTGTTCTGGAAAGGCGGCTGGCCGAGATCCCGCGGGCGGCCTGCCCGGTGTGGGGAATCGTCGGACGCCGCTCTATGACGACGCGCAAATGCGTCGCACGCTCGTATCGATATTCGGATTGCGCCGGACTGCGCGGCCGGCAACCGGCCGGCGCAATACCGGGCGTTCGTTGTTTTGATCGCTGAACCGGTAATGACACGGACGATTGCGGTGGTGGCGTCGTGAGTGATCGCGGCTGCCGGTATCGATGCGAGCGGAATTGTAGGAGCATATTTCGATTCCCGCCAGATGGTCTGTCGATAATCGAGTCATGGCGTTTTACATATTTTCAATTATGTGGTGGTTCGTGCCTGCGGTGCCGGGCGTCGATATTCGTCAAAAACCCGCGGATTCCATGTGTGTCCGGGATGCAATCGTGCAATTTTCTGGCTCTCCGGTGGAGGGTTGTCCGATGCCGTTTTATTTGAATGCGCTCGATCAAAGTATTTATCCGCTTCTAAAAACATTCCGATTGAATACGGTAGATCGCAATCGTTTGCGAGATGATTGAATTATAGGTAACTCATTGAATATATTGAATTTTACAATCTATAAACAATGTCGCCTTTAATAATTATCGATCGTGTCTCATAATTCGTCCGAACTTTGAGCGACGGATGGCGCCGGACACCGGGAGACGAGGCGAACAGCGGCGGATGTTGCGCAATTGGAGTCCGAGGCATCAGTTGATGCATGCGTGGGCGAATGTCCTGCGCATGCGAACAGAAATCCGGTCGCCGGAGATGCAATAAAAGAAACGGGGTTGGTCGCGCTCGGCGCGTCATCAGATTCGGAGTGTTTATAAAGACGGGTTGAATCTCGCGATTCAACGGGGATGAGCTCGTCCATAAATAACGATACGCATTCCTGATGATGTGGCGATTTAACGGAATGGGTCGTAAAGAGACGGCGTGCCTGTGCCATCGAATGCCCTGGCGATTTGCTCGGTGTCGATGCATGTCGCGCTCGCCATGGCGAGGCTGGGCATCGTGGCCAGGTTCCGCACCGAAGTCGTATTCGTAATCGCAGTCGAAGTCGAAGCTGTCAACAAAATTAAGTAGTCCGTATTCAAACCAGACGCTACAAAACGGAGCAGAACAGCATGAAGAGGAACCAGATTTCGGCGCTTGCCGCCGCCATGTTCACGGGTGCAGGTGTGCTGATCGCGGGGGTCGCGCACGCGGACAATTTCGTCGACCGTGGCAACCCGGACAACGCGCTGAACGGCCAATGCATCGACGGGACCAACCCGCTTTGCGTGGCGACGAAAAGCGGGAGTTTCGTCGCGGTGAGCACCACGAACGTTACGCAGGGCACGAATGCGAAGGCCGGTTCCAGCGGTATCGCGATCGGCGACCAGTCGAATGCGAGCAGCAAGGGCGGCAGCAGCAGCGGCGGTGCGATTGCGATCGGGGTCGGCTCGCAGGCATTGGCGAACTCGGCAACGGCAATCGGTACGGTGGCGGTCGCGCAAGGCAATACGGCGCTCGCGATCGGTCGCCAGTCGGCTGCAATCGGCGATTTCTCGATGGCGCTCGGCAACGTCGCCGATGCGCACGGCACGAGCTCGATCGCGCTCGGCCACTCTGCGCTGGCCAGCGGCGATCGCTCGATCGCGATCGGCGGCGCGAACCCGACGTCGAGCGACGGCGTATCGAACGGCGCCGCGTACGACGCAGCGACGCAGACGCGCGCCGGCGGCACGCAATCGGTGGCGATCGGCGCGGGCGCACAGACAAACGACAACAACCAGGTGGCGATCGGCTCGGGCAGCGTCGGCGCGAACAACGGCGGCACGCCGGTGTTCGGCGGCACGGCAGCGCCGGTCGGCGGCGCGGTGTCGTTCGGTGCGCTCGGCAGCGAACGCCAGCTCAAGAACGTCGCGGCCGGCGCGGCCGATACGGATGCCGTCAACGTCCAGCAGCTGAAGAACGTGAACAGCGCGCTCAGCACGAGCATCGGCAACGTCGACGCACACGTGACGTCGGTCGGCAATTCGCTGTCGACTTCGATCACGAACGTCGACCAGCGCGTGACCAGCGTCGGCAACAGCCTTAGCACGAGCATCGTGTCGGCAACGCAGAACGTGGTGAAATACACCGACGATTCGCATGCGGCGATCACGCTCGACGGCAGCAACGGCACCACGATCAGCGGCGTCGCGGCCGGTGTTGCAGACACCGATGCGGTGAACGTCGGCCAGTTGAGGGGCAGCGTCGCGCCGCTGCAAACGTCCATGTCGACGGCGGCTTCGAACATCACGAACCTGCAGAACAGCGTCTCCGGCATCAACTCGTCGCTGAGCACAGCGGCGTCGAACATCGTCAACCTGCAGGCGGCCGATGCGCGCAACGTGAAGTACGACGGCGCGAGCGGGTTCGATTCGGTGACGTTCGCCGGCACGAACGGCACGACCCTGCACAACATCGCGGACGGCAAGGACGTGCACGACGCGGTCAACGTCGGCCAACTGAACGGCGGCCTCGCATCGCTCAGCACGAGCGTGACGAACAACCTCAGCACGACGCTCGGCAACCTGAGCACGTCGATCACCAGCCAGATCGGCAACGCGACGAAGAACGCGGTGCAGTACGACGACGACGCGCACGGCGGCGTCACGCTCGGCGGCAAGGGCGCGCAGGCACCCGTCGGCCTGCACAATGTCGCGGACGGCGTAGCCGCGGGCGATGCGGTGAACGTCGGCCAGCTCGGCAATGTGACCGACACGCTCAATCAGTCGATCACGACAGTCGGCAACCAGGTGACGACGAATACGGGCAACATCGCCGCGCTGCAGCAGGATGCGCTCCAGTGGAACGCGAGCCTCGGCGCGTACGATGCAAGCCACGGCGGCAACGGCCCGCAACTGATCAGCAACGTCGCGGCCGGTAAGAATGGAACCGACGCGGTCAACGTCGACCAGTTGAACGCGGCGATTCAAAGCGGCACGAGCCAGCTCGATGCGCTGGCCGTGAAGTACGACGATGCGAGCAAGCGGCAGGTTTCGCTCGGGGCGGGCAATGGCGGGAGCCCGGTGCGTGTGACCAATGTCGCGGAAGGCAACGTGGCGTCCGGCAGCACCGACGCGGTGAACGGCGCGCAGCTGCGCCGCGCGACCGACGGCACCGCGGCTGCGCTCGGCGGCGGCGCCACGGCGAACCCGGACGGCTCGATCACCGCGCCGGCCTACAAGGTTGGCGGCGGCTCGTTCAACAATGTCGGCGACGCACTCACGAACCTCGACGGCCGCGTCGGCAGCAACACGACGACGCTCGAGAATCAAGAAACGCGCCTCGGCAACGCCGAAACGAACATCGCCGGCAATACCGCCGCGATCGCCGGGCTGCAGCAGGACGCGCTGCAGTTCGACCCGAAACTCGGTGCCTATAGCGCGGCGCGCGGCGGTGCTCCGACCAAGCTGACGAACGTGGCCGACGGCAACGTCGCCGCGGGCAGTACCGACGCGGTGAACGGTGGACAGCTGTCGGGCGTGAAATCCGATCTCGAACAGCAGATCACGCAGGTGTCCAATCAGACCGGCGAGGCCGTGAAGAACGTCGTCAAATACGATGTCGATACGAACGGCAACCGGCTGAATTCGGTCTCGCTCGTCGGCGGCGACGCCAATTCGGCGGTCGTGCTGAAGAACGTCGCGGCGGGCACCAACGATACCGACGCGGTGAACGTGAAGCAACTGAAGGACGTGCAGTCGAATCTCAACCAGCTCGGCGCACTCGCGGTGCAGTACGACGACAGCTCGAAGAGCACGATCACGCTCGGCGGCGCCGGCGGCACGCGCATCACGAATGTGCAGGCCGGCACGCTCGGCGCAACCAGCACGGACGCGGTAAACGGCTCGCAGCTCTACGCGACCAACCAGCAGGTGTCGAAGAACACGACCGACATCTCGAACCTGCAGGGCAGCGTGACCAACATCGCGAACGGCAAGGCCGGCCTCGTGCAGCAACAGGATCCGAACGGCGCGATCACGGTCGGGAAGGACACGGGCGGCACCAGCGTGAACTTCTCGGGCACGGCGGGCGACCGCGTGCTGACCGGCGTCGCGGCGGGCGTGAACGCGAACGATGCGGTCAACGTCGGCCAGTTCAACGCCGCGCTGCAGAACGTGGCGGCCAACGACAAGATCCACACGGCGGCAACCGATGCGAATACGACGTGGATCGCGCGCGCCGATGCGGGATCGATCGGGTCGACGGCGACCGCAACCGGCAAGAACGCGGTGGCGGTGGGCCAGGGTTCCGTCGCCGATCGCGACAATTCGTTCTCGGTCGGCGCGCAGGGCAGCGAGCGCCAGATCACGAACGTCGCGGCCGGGACGGCGCCGACCGACGCGGTGAACGTGCAGCAACTGAACGACAACCTCTCGACCGCTTCGACGCAGGCGAAGAGCTACACCGACCAGCGCATCGGGCAGGTGTACAACTCGTTCAACGACCTGAAGAAGGACATGTACGGCGGCGTCGCGTCGGCGATGGCGGTGGCCGGCTTGCCGCAACCGACGGGCGCGGGCCGCTCGATGGTGTCGGCAGCGACCGCGAACTATCACGGCCAGCAGGGGTTTGCCGCCGGTTACTCGTATGTGACGGAAAGCAACCGCTGGGTCGTCAAGGCGTCGGTGACGGGCAACGCCCGCTCGGACTTCGGCGCGGTGGTGGGCGCGGGTTATCAGTTCTGATGTCGGGCGTAACGCGTTGAACGTTCGGACGTGCCGGCAATGCGCGTGATACCCGGTGCTTGCGACAAGTCCATGGCCCGAGGTCGATTTCTCGACCTCGGGCTGTGATTTGCCGTCGAAAAGGTGAAGTCATCGAGTCCGCCAGGCGTCGCATGAACTTCCGAGTGCAATGCCGGGTGGGTGCATCCGCTCCTTCGGACAATGTCGCCGCGGTGTCACGTTCGACAGTGTCGTCACGCTATGCGTCGCATCAAGGCCAATCTGCCCTGCGGGCAGTCGCTTCGGAGCGTGGTGATCAACGTCGACCGTGATCGGTTGCGCGTCACGCCATCGATCGACGGCGGCCAAACATAAAGAGCCTGAGCCTGAACCGAGTTCGGGCATCAGCTTGGGAGTGCGTGCCTTGATATGCTGGATAAGTGAGCTGCTGTCCGACATGTGTTCGTCAGGGCAGCTGCCCGCGTGAACAATCGCGCCGAGAACAGCCACCAACCGGCTCCGGAACACGAGCGTCGTATGCGAGGGTTTCGCGACCCGCGACGCACGCAACACTTCCTGTCGTGCTTTGGTCCGATCCGCCAACATTTCGCGCTGAAGAGGCACCTATTACGCGCGGCGCTCCATCGCAAACAACTCGCTGCGCGCTTCGACGCCTAGCGCGAGTTCACCAGCGTGGCCCGGAATCCGTCTCCGACAAACTGACATTGTCGTCCGTTGCATTTTCATGCTCGATGGTCGTTAAGTTGACAATGTCGCGTGAACTAACGCAGCGAGCGCGCCACGATCATCGCGTTGGCCCGCACTACCGGAACCCTGACACGGACATCGCCGGTCGATCCCGACGGTCGCGATACGGCTATGCTCGCCCGTCAGTTGCAATGATTCTCCATTCGGTATGCTGAGTTTACCGCTTGCCCATGATCGACGCCCACGGCGGGCTTGTGCAGTGGCGCAGGTTCCGGCAGGTGCGCGCGCGCCTCGTACAAGCGGATTGCTAGCAGCCGCCCGACGGCACTGGGCGCTCCCAAGGCCGCCGCACTACCTTTGACTGCCATTACCGCGTGGGAACTACTGTTCGACCGGCTGAAGATTGCCGAGCGCGGCGGCGTCGAGCAGTGCATGCTGGTGATCAGCGCGGGTGGCGGCGTCGGGTCCATTCTCGTGCAACTCGCGCGCCAATTGACCGCCCTGACGGTGAGCGGCACCGCGCTGTCTTAAAGCGACGCACCGCCGCACATGACGATCTGCTGCCCGGTGATGGCGCTCGCGTCCGCGCTCAGCAGAAAGCCGGTGAGCGCGGCGACTTCCCCGGGCGTGATGAACCGCCCGATCGGCGGCAGGCGGGGAGGCGTTGCCGCGCGTGCCGGATCCCGCAGGAAAGGCGTGTCCGTGGCGCCGGGCGCGACGACGTTGACGGTGATGCCTTTCGGCGCGAGTTCCGCCGCCCAGGACCGCGCCAGGCCCACCAGCGCGGATTTGGTCGCCGCATACTGGCTGCGCGTGGCCGCGCCGTTGGCGGTGCGGCTGCCCAGCAGCACGATGCGTCCGCCGGGGGGCATCCGGGGCACCAGGCGATCGGCCAGAAAGCTCACAGACTCGACGTGCAGGCGCCACATTGCCGCTCCGTCGTCGTGTGAAAGCTGGCCGAGCGGCGCGGTACGCATGAAACCGGCCGCATGCACCAGCGCGTCCGCCGTACCCAGTTCATCGCACACGGGCCCGAGTGCGGCGAAGTCAGTGACGTCGACGGGCACGATTTTGAGCGAATCACGGGCCGTTTCAATGTGTGAGCGGCACAGGCCGGTGACGCGCCAGCCGTCCGACAGCAGACGCTCGACGATCGCCTGTCCGATTCCCGACGACGCGCCCGTGACGACTGCATGGCGCGAACCCGAACCCGACTGCTCCAATTGACCCACGATCGCTCCTGCTGCGTTTGAACTACGATGAACCGGCGGATGTCGGCGCTGTCTTTGTGCTGACCGCATGCACCGTGATCCGCGCTTGCGAATGGAACGGATCGAGCTGCTCGGGCAGCGCTGCGTCGTCCGTCACGAGCGTCCAGTCGCGCTCGAGCGGCGTCCAGTGCTGCTGGCTTGCGCGTCCGAGCTTGTCGGCGGTGACGAGCACGAAGACCTCCGCTGCCTGTCGCATCACGCACTCCTTCAGGTACGACTGCTCACTGCTCGCCTCGCACAAGCCCAGTTCGGCGACCACGCCGTCCGCGCCGAGGAACGCCTTGTCGACGCTCAGGCGACTCAGCGCGATCTGCGCGAGCGGCCCGAGCGTGCTCATGCTGGACGACCGGACGTCGCCGCCGATCACCGTCACCTGAACGCCCGACGCGACGAGCGGGCTCACGACCAGCAGGTTGTTGGTGACGACGTGAACAGCTGTCCGGCCGGCAAGCAGGCGCGCCAGCGCCGCAGTCGTGGTGCCGCCGTCGAGGAACACGGTGTCGCCGTCCTCGACGTACGCGCTCGCCGCGTGCGCGATCGCTTCCTTCTGCTCCTGCGAACTGACGCGCCGCTCCTCGAGCGAGGGCTCGGGCTCATGGCCGCCGACCGCGGCGGCGCCGCCGTAAGTGCGCAGAATGCGGCGGTCGCTCGCGAGCGCACGCAGATCCCGGCGAACCGTGGCTTCCGACATCCCGAAGTGCTCGCACAACGTCGCAACGTCCGTCATGCCCCCGAGCACGGCCTGCAGCATCGCCTCCCGGCGCCTGGTCACTTTCATGTGCGTGAATTCCTGGTCTGATCCAATGGGCGCGCTGGTCTGCGCCTCGAGACCGACAAGTTTATCCAATTGCCGCAGTGACCGGCTGGTTGCACCGGAGGGTGTCATCGGCCGCGAATCCACGCCTCGTCGACGCGCACGTACTTGATCTTCTGGCGGAACCAGGTGAATGCGATGTGCAGCGCGCCATCTTGCGACTGCACGATCGACGGATACGAGTATTCCCGGTTGCGCTGGTCTGCCGAGTTGTTCGTCATGCAGTAGCCGTCACCGATTTCCAGGTTGCGGCGGCGCCGCCACGTCTTGCCGCCGTCTTCGGAGATGGCCAGCGACATCGGCGCGCGTGGCGCGCCCCAGAACGCGGTGCCACGCGCGGACGCCTTCTGGTCGCGCAACTCGCCGTTGTCCTCGGAGTCTTCGATGTCGTCGTACAGCGATGCGCGGCGCTCCGTGCTGTGCGACGCATCGCTTTCGTTGAACACGAGCGCGAGGTGACCGTTCTGCAGCACCGTGAACTGGATAGACGAATTGTTGTTCGGCACCTCGGTCGGCTCGGGCGCGCTCCATGTGCGGCCGTCCGTCGAGCGGCTCGCGTAGACGAAGTCCGCCCAGCGGCTGCGATAGAGTGCCAGCAGCGAGCCGTCGTGCAGGACGTGAACGTTCATGTGCACGCACCCGACGCTGTTGGGCACTTCATGCAGGGTCCACGACGCGCCCTGGTCGTCGGAAACCATGACCGCGCTGACGTCGTCATTGCCGACCCAGCGCTCGCCGGGCTCCGTGCGGCACAGAAATACGGGGCAAATCCACGTGCCGCTATCCAGGGTGATGATCGGCTGGCGGACGAACGTCCCCGGGCGATCGAACAGGGTTTCGACGGGGCCCCAGGTGATGCCGCCGTCCGTCGACACGCGGCGGCGCACGATCGCGGTGTTCTGATGCCCTGACAATTGCGCGGTGTAGATCAGCCACAGGCGGCCGTCCGGTGCGGTGAACAGCACCGGGTTCTGTTCCGAGCGTGTCGGGTCGTCCGACAGCTTGTGGGGCGACGACCACGCGTTCGTCCCGGCCGCGAGACGCGACATGTAGATGGAGACGTCGGGAATGCCTTCCTGGGTACCGCCGAACCAGACGCACAGAAGGTCGCCGTTGTCGAGGCAGTGCAGATTGGCCGCGTGGTTCTGCACGCAGGCGGTCGGCAGAAACGCTTCTTGCCGTTGCGCGTCGGCATACGCCGTGCGAACGCAATGATCCGAAGCGGCGCTTGCCGCGTCAAGCAGGTTCGTGCTCATGAAATGTTTCTCGAGTTGCGAGGTTAGTGCGATTCGCGATGCGTGAGCTGCTTGTCGCGAAGGTTCGAGCCTTCGCCATGAAACAACAGCTTGGCGACGACCAGCACGATCGCGGGGGTGACGAGTGCGACGTACATGTTGTCGATGCCGAACGGATTGCCGAGCAGGTACCAGACCGTTGTGGCGATCGTCGCGAAGATGAGCGCCGAGACGGCGCCGCGCTTGCCGCTGAAGAACGGCAGGTAGATCCCGATCAGCGCAATGATCGAAACGGACAGGCGCAGCGCGCGGCTGAAGAACGATAGCGCGAGAATCTGCGGGACGAACAGCACGAAGAGCAGCGGGAGGAAGCCTACGATCAGCGAGATCCAGCGCGTCATTCTCAGCTCGACATCGGGCGTCGGCTTGAAGCGCGGCACATAGAAGTCCTTGACGATCAGCGAAGCGATCGCCAGCGCGACGGTGCATACGCTGACGAAGATGGATGCCACGAGCGAAATCGTGACGACGCCGGCAAGGATGGGATTCATGTGCTGCAGGAACACCGGCAGCGCGTACAGGCTCTTGATGTCCGGATACAGGTACTTGGCGGTCACGCCGATGAAGCCGAGCGCGAGGGCGATCGGCACGCACAGGAACGCGGCGATCAGCGCAGATGCACGCGCGCCCTCGGGGCTACGGGTCGACGAGATGGCCTGGATGATGAATTGTGTCGAGAAGATCGCGCCGGCCGTGCCGATGATCCATGCGCCGATCGTGCCGCCGGACAGCGCCCCCGTCCACGTGAAATAGTGTGCGGGCATGTGTTGAGCCATCGGCTTGATGCCGCCCGACAGCTTCCATGCGACGCCGACCAGGATGGCGATGCCGAGCAGCTTCACGGCGCTGTGAACGACGGTCAGATATGCGACGCTCTTGAGGCCGCCCCAGACGAAATAGATGGTGCTGACGATGGCAGTGATGAAGGCGGCCGTCGGCAGGTCGATGCGCATGACTGTCGAGATCGCCGCCGCCCCGCTCACGTAGTTGCCCACGTTCACCACGAACAGCGCATAGATCATGATCGCGGAGACGGCTAGCTTCGCGCCATGCCCGTACCGCTGGGCGATGAATCCGGAAATGGTGAACTCGCCGGACGCATACAGTCGCTTGGCCATGAACAGGCCGAAGAACAGAAAGCCGATGGCTGCCGCCAGGACCGACCACGAGGCGGCGAAGCCGGCCGAGAAGGCTTCCTGCGAAGTCCCGACGGTCGATTTGGCGCCGATGAATTCCGACATCAGCAGGATGGCGACCACCAGCGCGGGCATCGAGCGCCCGGCCACCATGAACTGTTCGGAATTACGGCTGCGCAGGCGAATGCTGATCACGCTCGTAATCACGATGTAGACGACCACCATGCCGATGATGGTGGCTGGTGTCCCAATAACTGAAGGTGGCCATCTCTTGTCTCCACGTTACCTTCGGTTGATGTGTGTTCGGGTATCTCGGGCGATCCGGCATGTTCCTGCCGGTATCGCCCGTTGGCCGATGCGCGTCGTTGCGGGCGCTGCTTACGCGGCGCTTGCGACGGGCGACGGCTCGTTGCGTCGCGTCGCGAGGTCCACGGCCTGGCGGAAGGCTTCCAGCAGGCTGCGCTCGTCAGCGATGCCCTTGCCGGCGATGTCGAAGGCGGTGCCGTGGTCGACCGACGTGCGGATGACCGGCAGGCCGACCGTCACGTTCACGCCGGCTTCGAGGCCCATCACCTTCACGGGCCCGTGACCCTGGTCGTGATACATCGCGACGACCACGTCGAAATCACCGCGGCCCGCGCGGAAGAACAGCGTATCCGCCGGCAGCGGGCCCTCTACGTCCCAGCCGCGTGCCTGCAGGACCTGAACCGCGGGCACGATCTTCTCTTCCTCCTCGCCATAACCGAACAGGCCGTTCTCGCCGGCGTGGGGATTGATGCCGCATACGCCGATGCGGGGATTCGCGATACCGGCACGAACCAGCGTGTCGTGTGCACGCTCGATCGTGCGTTGCACGAGGCCCGGCTCGATCTTGCGAATCGCGTCGAGCAGGCCGATGTGCGTCGTCACGTGAATCACGCGGAGATTGGGCGCGACCAGCATCATCGACACTTCGTCGATGCCCGTCAGGTGCGCCAGCATTTCGGTGTGACCCGGGAAAATATGGCCGCCCGCATGCAACGCTTCCTTGTTGAGCGGTGCCGTGCAGATCGCGTCGAGCTCGCCGTTCGACGTCAGCTCCACGGTGCGCGCGATGTATTGATATGCGGCGTCTCCGGCGATCGCAGAAAGCTTGCCATAGGGCAGGTCGGCCGGAATCAGCGCCATGTCGATACAATCGACCACGCCCACGCGGAACGCGCCTTCGGACGGACGGCTGACGGCACACACCTCGAGGTCGACGCCCGTCCGGCGGCCGGCGTCCCGCAGGCGTGCTGCGTCGCCGATGACCACGGGGCGGCATTGCTCATACACGGAGGCGTGCGCAAGGCTCTTCATGATGATTTCCGGTCCGACGCCGGCTGCGTCGCCCATGGTGATACCGATGATGGGACGGTTGTCCATGGCAGTTTCCTTCACAAATTGGTTTGAGCTGTATTGGTCGTCTTGCCTTCATTCGCAAGCCGGTGCCACGCGTGATGGATCGACGCGGGCTGGCCGAAGCCGCCCGCCTTGGTCACGACGGGGAGTGTCTTTCCTTGCAGCCGGCATTCGAGGAGCGGCATGCCGTCCTCGATTTCGTCGACGACCCGCAAGGCGCTCGCGCCGGCTGCGGTGAGCAGCGCGCGCGCTGTTTCGCCGCCCGTCGCGATGATCCCGCCTGCGTGGCGCACGGCGGGCGCCAGCAACGCGGCAAGACGGTTGCAGAACAGCAGGCCGTCCTGCACATCACCGCGCTGCGTCTGGCTCAACGAGACCACCACATGCTGGCCGCGACGCAGGGCGTCGCATACGACAGTCGTCACGTCGTTGCGCGGGTCATCCAGCGCTGCGACAGCGACCTCGAGCGCTACAAGGCTGGCGCCGGCGTTGACCTTGAGGCACTCCAGCTGCGCATGCGAGATACTCGACATGCTGCCGACGACCGTGAGCACGGGACCTTGCGGATCCTCGCGATCGGCCGCCGGACCGGTCGTGCTTCGGGTTGGCGCCAGCGCTTCGATGACGGCGGGCGCCAGACCTGCCGAGCCCACCCAGAATACGTCGTCGAGCATGACCGATGCGCGGGCGATGCGTTGCAGATCATCGTCGGACTCCGCATCGCATACGACGGCTTGCGCGCCGTCGGTTTGCCACTGGCGCAGGTATGCCGCGAGCGTGTCCGGTTCGCCGCGCACCGCGCCGATTGTCGCGTATGCGACGCGCAGATCCTCGGCTGAAAGCAGCGCAACCAGGTCGGCCTTGCCAGGGATGTTTTCGTTGCGCCAGTATTCGCTCGCTTCGACCGGCACGCCGCGAACCCATTGGCGGCCGTCTCGCGTCGTGCGTCCGGATGCCGGGTAGGCGGGGCAGACGATCGCCATGCCGAGGACTGACGCCAGTGCGGCGACTTCAGCAGCGACATTGCCTCGCAACGTAGAATCCACCTTCTTGTAGACGCGCGTGCCTGCACGCGACAGCGACTCGACGGCGGCGACGTTGCGTCGGGCGGCCACGTCCTTCGATGCGCGGCGCGAGTCCACGTCGACCGACAGGATGTCGATACCGCTCATCGGCGCCGGCGCATGCTGCGCGTCGAGCACGACCATCGCCGTCAAACCGTGACGCAAGCCGGCCACCGCGCAATCGGCCGCGCCCGACAGGTCGTCGGCGACGATCAGCAGCCGCGGTGCGTCCTGTGTGACCGTGTTCATGGCAGCAGGCGACGGTAGATCGACTTCATGTCGTCGAGCGTCAGCGCCTTCGGATTGTTGCCGAGCAGGCGCTTGACCTTCGATGCCGCAATCGCCAGCGCGTCGAGATGTTCTTCCGACACGCCGAATTTGCGCAAGTCCTGGGGAATGTCGACGGCCGCCGTCCATTCCACCATCTTGTCGATCAGTTTGCGTGCTGCGACCGGGTCCGAATCCGTTGTCGCAGCCAGGTCGAGTGCGCGCGCAACGTTCGACAGCCGGCCTTCGATCGCATCGAGGTTGAAGGCCATCACGTGCGGCAGCAGCATCGCGTTCGCGACGCCGTGCGTGACGTTGAACATCCCGCCGAGCGGGTAGGCCAGCGCATGCACGGCGGCCGTGCCGGCGGCGGTGAGTGCGAGACCGCCGTACATCGACCCGAGCATCATCGCTTCGCGTGCCTTCAGCGATTGACCGTTTTCGTACGCCTCGACGATGTTCGCGCCGATCAGGCGCATCGACTCCATCGCGTACATGTCGCTGATCGGGTTCGCCTTCGTCGAGATGTACGATTCGAGCGCATGCACGAACGCGTCCATGCCGGTCGCGGCCGTGATCGGCTTCGGCAGGCCGAGCGTCAGTTCCGCATCGAGAATCACGATTTTCGGCAGCAGGTGACGACTGACGATTCCCACCTTCAACGATTCGTCCGGCAGCGTAACGATTGCGTTGGGCGTGACTTCGGAGCCGGTGCCGGCGGTCGTCGGCACCAGGATCATCGGCACGCCGGGGTGCTTGACGAGGTCGATGCCGAGCCAGTTGCGCAGCGGTTCGTCGTTGGTCAGCCGGACCGCGAACAGCTTCGCCGCATCGAGCACGCTGCCGCCGCCGATCGAGAGAATCGCCTGCGGCGCAAAAGGCTCGATCTGCTCCTTGTACACTGTCTCGACGTTGCCGATGGTCGGCTCCGGCTCGACGCCGCGAATGATGCGCACGTCGACGTCTTTCGCTTTGAGCGATTCGATCACGCGATCGGCGACACCCAGCGCTTCCATTGCGGGCTGCGTGATCAGCGCGATGCGCTCGACCGGCGTATCGAGCAACGACAGCTTGTCGGGGAGCGTGGCGAGGCTGCCGGCGCCGTGGACGATGTGCTTGACAGTCTGGAAGTGATAAGTCGTCATGCTGATGACCTGTTTCAGTGGCCGCGTGCGGCGTCGTGGTAAATGGAGAGCGCTTGCGCCAGTCGCTCGCGCGCACTGTCGTCAAGCGGTTGCGCGGGAGACCGCGCGGGCCCCGCGGGCATCCCGAGCATCTGCGCGGCGGTTTTAAGCACGACGGGCATCGTGCCCAGCGCGAACGCGTCGCGTAGCGCGCGCAGCGATTCCTGGGCGGCGCGCGCACCGGCGATGTCACCGGCCTGGAACTTGTTCCAGATCGACATGACCACGTGCGGGACGGCATTGGTCGTCGCGGCGACCGCACCGTCGCCACCCGCGATCAGCGTCCAGAGAATCATCGAGTCGGTGCCGGTGAAGACCGCGAAGTCGTCTCGCCGCAGGTTGATCAGCTGCAGCAAGCGATCGAAGTCGCCGCCGCTGTCCTTGATGCCGCGGATGTTCGAGATCTCCGACAGGCGGCGCACGGTATCGACCGTCAGCGTGATGCCCGCTTTCGCGGGGATCGTGTAGAGCATGACCGGCAGCTGCGTTGCTTCTGCGATCTTCTTGTAGTGCGCGTAGAGCTCGGGCTGCGTCGCGCCGTTGAAATACGGCGTGATCACCGATACGGCATCCACGCCGACCTCGGTCATCTTCCGGTTCAGGTCGATCACGTCACGCGTCGCGTAGGCGCCGGTGCCGGCGATGACGGGCACGCGCGAACGGGCCTGGCTGACCGTGATGCTCGCGATGCGCAGCTTCTCTGCTTCGCTCAGTGCGATGAATTCGCCGTTGGTACCGAGGACGAAGAGCCCGTGCACGCCCGACTCGATCAGTCGTTCGACCAGCGCGCGCAGACCCTCTTCATCGACGTTCTCGTCTGCCGTCATCGGCGTGATCAGCGCGGGAACGATCCCCTTGAACGACATTGACATGCTTGCTCCATCGAGGACGGGACGGCCCGTGGAATCGCCGTCTCCGGGGTTATGCCGGAATCAGTGGGGCCGAGCGCTGGCGGCAGAGACCGCGTCGCTGAGCACGCCATCCAATGCAATTCGTATGAGGGAACGCGTTGTCCGTCATGTTCTTCGATGGACTTGCGCGGTTCGATCAAAAATTTGCTTGATGTGTGCATTCTAGCGGATATCGTGATCGAATCAGTCAATGAAAACCCTTATATGATCGAATCGATCATTTTGGTCGTTTGCGGTAAGAAATGCGACAGACTTGGCTCCAGACCGCGCGTCGCACCCCGTTGCAATGAGTTGGGCCAGAAGAGCGGCCAGTGGCGGCGAAGGCCTGGACGCACAGCGCTTGACCTGCAGAGGAGTTTGATTCTCGTGAGCGCGAGGTATCTGATCGGAACGAGCAAATCGGCGATTCGCTTTGGTGCGTTTGAATGGCCCCGGGGGCGATGCCGCTGTCATCCGCAGTGGGTTGGTCAGTCCATGGCGAATGCTGACGATCCGAGAATAGCCCGTTGCATCGGTCTTGGAGCTGACCCTGTAATCCCGGACACAGCATCACACCAAGGATGCTGAACCCATCGCACGTCGGAACGCTCGTGGCGAACGATATTTCAACGCGCTCAGGGGAGGCTTCTCGTTGTAATGTATATGAACGCCTCCCTTTGCGAGAAGCTTTGCTTGAAATTCAGAACAAGACGGGCTGCAGCTGTATATCCGGCCTGATTGCAGCTCAAACCACTGCTGCGGGCCCCGATGAAATCCGCTGACTCGCACCTCATTGCTCAAACGAGCTCGGAGCTCACATTACAACCCAGGTTCAGCGAGTCCCGGTCCTACCTGTTCTGTCATATCAGCGAAGCGCCTGCGCAACCTGTTGATAGTACATGTACAGCACAATGAGTTTTTTGGCTGAGTTGCTGTTTACCGGCTCCGATGGGGGAGTATGTTCACGTCGGACGAACACTCCCATAGCTCTTTTCATAGGGCCGATCGTGTGCGAGGACAGCCCAGATGATTCGTGCAAGCTTGTTCGCCAGAGCGATAACTACCACGTTCGCTGGCCGTCGCTTCTTTAGCTGCTCGACCCAAGGACCCGGGTCTTTGGCATTTGCCAGTACGCAGCGCGCTCCGTGAGTTAAGAGCGTGCGTAAATAGCTGTCGCCCCTTTTGCTGATCCCAAACAGATTTACCTTTCCGCCCGATCCAGACTGTCGGGGAACGAGCCCTATAAACGCTGCAAACTCTCGCCCCGACCTAAACGACTTGGGATCAGCCATCGTGGCCACGGCCGCCGTGGCAGTAAGGAGGCCGACACCAGGAATTTCTGCGATGGCTGAACAGTTTCTGTCCTGCTTTAGCCAGACGCGAAGCCGTTGCTCAATCCTTGCGATCTGCTCATCCATTCGTGCGACTTCGCTCCATCTTTCACGCAACGTGTCGATCAGCATTTCCGGTAGACGTTCGGCGAGCCTTTGCAGGGTGCCTGGCATTTCTCTTTCGAGGGTCGCGCGGCTCCTGCCCATAACCTCTCCGTATTCGGTCATCAGACCGCGCAAAGCATTTATCTGCATCGTCCGCATCTTCACAAGCTGCTCGCGGACCCTATGCATGGCAAGCACTGCCTGCTGCGTTTCGGTTTTTACGGCAACCTGCTTGCCCGGCTGTTGGACAGCCAGCCAGATCGCTCGCGCGTCCGCCGCATCGCTCTTGTTGCCGATGTTGAATGCCTTCACGAATCTCGGTGAGAGCAGCCTGACCTGATGTCCCAGTTTTGTCAGTTCACGTGCCCAATGTTGCGCGCCACCGCATGCCTCCATTCCGATAAGGCAAGGGGGACGATTTGCGAAATACTGCAAAAAGCTTGCACGTTTGACCGTCTTGCTGACAGTGCGGCCCGTGGTTGCGTCCATGTGGTGCACCTGAATTACTGACTTCGCGATGTCAATCCCGACTGGCGTGAGCAGCATATCGACCTCCGACTTGTACCAAGACTCCTTGGCCGTCTAACTATAGGTCGGCACCGTCGTCTCGGCTTGGGTGGGAGGCGTTCATTTCATTGCTCGACGGCGATAGCCAGGTTGCGTGCCGCAGTCGTTCAGCGTCGTTCGCTTCGCCCCAACCGCAATTCGCTGTCGCGTGCCGATCCTGTCGTCGGGACGAGCGCGCCAGCAAGCTACGGAGCCTTGTCATCACAGCGTGATTGCCTGTTGAAACTCGGGTTCCGCGCAACGCGTGAGCGCGACTGCCGGCCCGGCGATGGCGCCGCAGGGAAGTTGATACTTTCCAGTGCGCGTCGCGCTTCGGCCAACAGCCGCACCGTATATCGACCGGATTGCGCGGCAACGCACGCGCCGGGCGCGATTCGAATCCGACGCGACAGCCATGCGCTTTCGTTATCGCTCAGCGGCCGTCGCGTGCGGCGTGCGTGCAACCTCGGTCGCCACCACTCGAAGCGCGTCAATCACTGCACGCGCAGCCGGTGTCGGCGGGCTGCCGGCGCGCGTCATCAGGCCGATGTCGCGGGTGGTTCCGTGCATCGGCACGTCGAGCACGGCGAGTAGTCCCGCTTCGCATTCATAGTGCAGCTGCTGCGCGGACAGCACCGCGAGCATGTCGGTGTGTCGCAGCAGGCCGCGAATCACCGCGAGGTCGGCGCTCTCGACCGTCGCCATCGGCGGCTTGAGCTTCATGCGCCGGAACAGCGATTCGAACAGGCCGCGCGCGGGCGAATGGCTGCGCGGCAGGATCCATTGCGCACCGGCGAGGCTCGCAAGCGCGAGGTTGCGCACGCCGGCGAGCGGGTGATCGTGACGCGCAAGGACGACAAGGTTCTCGGACATCAGCCGTTCGCTGTCGAGGTCGCTCGCCGGATCGCTCGCGCGCAGCGCGCCGAGGATGAAGTCGATGTCGCCCGCGCGCACGCCGGCGACGAGCGCCTCGTATGCGCTTTCGTCGGTGATCACGCGCACCTTCGGAAATCGCGTGACGACGCGCGCGACCGCTTCGGGCAGCATCAGGGTGCGGCCGAGCGGCAGCGCACCGACGGTCACGGCACCCTGGATGCTGCCGTGCAGCGCGGCGACGTCGTCGGCGATGTGCCGCAGTTCGTTCAGCGCGCGCCGCACGTGCAGCAGGAACGTCTCGCCGTCGGCCGTCAGCAGCAGGCCGCGCGGATGTCGATGGAACAGCGCGAAGCCCGCGCCGCTCTCGAGAATCCGGATCGCGCTGCTGACGGCCGGTTGCGTGACGCCGAGCACACGCGCGGCGCTCGGCATGTGCCGGTGCCGCGCGAGCGTCGAGAACAGCTGGAGCCGCCGCGTGTTGAGCAGGTACGCGGGCAGGCCGCCGTCGGCCGACGCGCGGCGGCGCGACTGGCGCAGCGCACACCAGTTCGCGAGCGCACCGAGTTCGGCGATCACGCGCTCGCCGCGCTTGAGCACCGCACGCCCGACCGGCGTCGTGAGCATTCCGGACGGCTTGCGATCGAACAGCGCTTCGCCGACCACTGTTTCGAGTTCCCGCACCGCGCGCGTGACGGCCGACTGCGCGCGAAACAGCGTCGCGGCGGCCCGGCTTACGCTGCCCGTTTCGGCAACGCGCTGCACCGCGTACAAGCAGGCGAGGTTCGGAAGTTCGGTGTTGTCCATGGGCGTTCGGGCGGTGTGCGTCGCGGCGGCAGCCGCGCGCACGACATGCTTGTATCCGGGCGGCCTGCGCCGGCGGCGCAGCTGGTTGAACGACTTTACCGGAACGGTGGCGGCAGAGCTTGCGTCGTGCTTATCGACCCATCTGTTTTATTTATCGGCAATGAATCACCTAGTGACCGGTTGCGGCTCGCGGGCCGCCGAACGCTGACGCGCTAGCGCCATATCCGGCGGGCTTCCGGGCGGTCGGCGAGGTGCTTCGCATCCCGGTTGAAAGCCTGCCAGATATGCAGATTCGCCAAAAAATCAGGGTTTACCCTGACTGTCTGGCCTGGCCGCCGACTGAGTAATTTCGATCCCGGGGACCGCAAGCACACGGTTGCCGGCGCATCGGGCCGCCATCTGATTCATTGTTCGCCCGATCCGATCACGAAAGGGGCTTGCGCGCGGCGCGGCACCTGCAACCACGAGCGAGGCAGCGCAATGGGACGACAGCACATCATCGGAGCAGGCGGATCGACGGACGCATCGGCGGGCAGCACGCCGCTTTCCGATACGGTACGCGCGGGCATTCGCGGCGGCTTCGCGGGCGCGGTGCTGATCTGGGTCTACGAGGCGCTCGTGTGGGTCGGCGCGCAGCATCTGATGCCGCTCGCCGGTATCCCGCGCAACGCGACGGGGCTCGTGTTCGGCAAGGCCGCACAGGACGCGCTCGGCATTGGCGCGTACTTCATTGGCACCGCGATCCATTTCGCCTTCGCGCTGTCGTGGGGCATCGTGTTCGCGGCGATCTGGCCGTGGTTTCGCCGGCGCGGCTTCGAGGCGACGTTCGTCGCGCTGTTCTTCGCGATCGTCGCGTGGATCGTGATGCACGCGCTGATCATGATCGCGTCGAGCAATCATCCGAACTATTTCGACCCGAACGTGATCATCGGCGGGTTCATGTCGCATTTCGTGTTCGCCGTTCCGCTCGCGCTGGTCGTGAAGCGCAGCCTTGCGCCGTAGCCGCACCGGCGCGCAGCGAGCGAACGCACACTCATTCAGTCAGTAACGAACGGCGCGGCCTGACCGCGTCGGAGCATACGAAGGAGCATTGGCATGGCACGGATTATCGGAGGCATTGCGGCCTCCCACACGCCCACGATCGGGTTCGCGTTCGACAAGAACAAGCACGACGATCCGGTCTGGGCGCCGATCTTCGAAAACTTCGCGCCGCTGGCCGCGTGGCTCGCCGACAAGCGTCCCGACGTGCTGCTGTTCATCTACAACGACCATGTGACGTCGTTCTTCTTCGATCACTATTCGGCGTTCTCGCTCGGCGTCGGGCCGCAGTGGCATCCAGCGGACGAAGGCGGCGGCGCGCGCGACCTGCCGCCGGTCGCCGGCCACCCGGCGCTCGCCGCGCATATCGGCCAGTCGCTGATGGCCGACGAGTTCGACATGTCGTTCTTCCAGAACAAGCCGCTCGACCATGGCTGCTTCTCGCCGCTGTCGGTGCTGTGTCCGCACCGGCCCGACTGGCCGGTGCAACTGGTGCCGCTGCAGATGGGCGTGCTGCAGCTGCCGGTGCCGTCCGCGCGCCGCTTCTACCGGCTTGGCCAGGCGCTGCGCCGCGCGATCGAAAGCTATCCGGAGGACCTGCGCGTCGCGATCGTCGCGACCGGCGGACTGTCGCATCAGGTGCATGGCGAACGTTCGGGCTTCAACAATCCCGAATGGGACGCACGTTTTCTCGATCTGCTCGAGCGCGACCCGGAGCGCCTGGCCGGCATGCCGCTCGGCGAATATGCGACGCTCGGCGGCTTCGAAGGCACCGAGGTCGTGATGTGGCTCACGATGCGCGGCGCGTTGCCGGCGGGCGTAGTGTGCCGCCACCGCAGTTACTACCTGCCGTCGATGACGGGGATCGCAACGGCCGTCTACGAGCCGGCGGACACTGAAGTCGACGAGGCGGTGGCAGAGCGTCACCGGCAACGGATCGCGGCCGAACTCGCCGGCGTCGAGCAACTGCCGGGCACCTATCCGTTCACGATCGAGCGAGCCGTCCGCGCGTACCGGATCAACGACTATCTGCACCGGATGATCGAGCCCGCCCATCGCGCGCAGTTCCTGAGCGATCCCGAAGCGAGCTTCGCGGCCGCGGACCTCAGCACGGAGGAGCGCGACCTGATCCGCCGGCGCGACTGGCTCGGCCTGCAGCGCTACGGCGTGATCTTCTTCCTGCTGGAAAAGCTCGGCGCGGTGACGGGCGTATCGAACCTGCATATCTATGCGGCGATGCGAGGCGAATCGCTGGAGGACTTCCAACGCACGCGCAACGCGCCGGGCGCGCTGTACTCGGTAGCCGGAAAGAGCGCCGGGCCGCTCGGCTGGGACGGCGCGGACCAGCCGGGCAACACGTAACGAAGACGAAGGCGCACGCGGGATCGCGGCGCCTGCGCGACTGGAACGCTGGAAGTGAAACAGTTCATATAAATAGGATGACGAATCGATCAGTCGATCGTCGCAAAGGAGACAGGAGAGTCATGATGACAAGTGGAAAGACAATCGACATCAAGTCGTTCATCGACAAGCAGCCGGTGTCGCGCTACCAGTGGCTGCTGGTCGTGCTGTGCTGCCTTGTCGTGATCGCCGACGGGATGGACGTCGCGATCATGGGGTTCGTCGCACCGTCGGTGATTCGCGACTGGGCGATCTCACGTCCCGAATTCGGGCTCGTGATGAGCGCGGCGCCGATCGGGCTCGTGATCGGCGCGCTGCTGGCCGGCCCGAGCGCCGACCGGTTCGGGCGCAAGCGTGTGCTGATCGCGTCGGTGTTCCTGTTCGGCGTGTTCACCATCGTGACCGCGCACGCGCACTCGCCGTTCGAGATGGCGGTGCTGCGGCTGCTCACGGGCATCGGCCTGGGCGCGGCGATGCCGAACACGACGACGCTGCTGTCCGAGTACGCGCCGCAGCGGATGCGGGCGCTGATGATCACCGTGATGTTTACAGGCTTCAACCTCGGCTCGGCGCTGATCGGCTTCGTCGCCGGCTGGCTGATTCCGCTGCACGGCTGGCGAGCGGTGCTGCTGTTCGGCGGCGCGCTGCCGCTGCTGCTGATTCCGCTGCAGCTGTGGCTGTTGCCTGAGTCGGCGCGGCTCCTGGCCGTGCGCGGTGCGCCGTCGCAACGCGTCGGCGCGCTGCTGAACCGCGTGTGCGGTGCCCGGTTCACCGGCAACGAGACGTTCGTGTCGAACGAGCCGCCGCTGCCGACGCGCAAGCCGATCGGCGTTCTGTTCTCGCAAGGCTATGGCCGCGTGACGCTGTCGCTGTGGATCACGTACTTCATGGGGCTGCTGGTGATCTACCTGCTGACCGGCTGGCTGCCGACGCTGATCAAGGATGCCGGGTTATCCGTCAGCACGGCCGCGAACGTGACCGCGATGTTCCAGATCGGCGGCACGATCGGCGCGATCGGCGTGGGCTGGCTGATGGATCGCGTGCGGCCGGCGCCGGTGATCGGCGCCGCGTATCTCGCCGGCGGGCTGTGCGTGGCCGTGCTCGCCTGGGCCGGTGCGTTGTCGTCGTCGCTCGCGCTCCTGGTGTTCGCGGCCGGCTTCTGCATGAGCGGCGCGCAGACCGGGCTGAATGCGTATGCGCCGGGCCGCTATCCGACCGTGGCACGCGCAACCGGCGTGAGCTGGATGCTCGGGATGGGCCGCTTCGGCAGCATCTTCGGCTCGGCGATCGGCGGTGCGCTGCTCGGCTTCGGCTGGAAGTTCGACGCGATCCTGTCGATGCTCGCGGTGCCGGCCACGCTGGCGGCCATCGCGATCATGACGACGCAGCGTGCGGCCGTGCCCGGACCGCATGAACTCGAAAATCCGGCGCACTGACGCACGTCGCACACCGCCGTCCGGCGCGGCCGGTGCATGGTGCCGGACACCTCATCAAATGCAGGAGCATCAATGATCATCGATATTCACGGCCACTACACCACCGCGCCGAAGGCGCTGGAAGCGTGGCGCAATCGCCAGATCGCGGCGCTCGGCAGTCCGTCGGAGCAACCGAAGGCGGCCGAGCTGAACATCCGCGACGACGAACTTCGCGAATCGATCGAACACAACCAGTTGCGGCTGATGCGCGAGCGCGGCCTCGACCTGACGATCTTCAGCCCGCGCGCGAGCTTCATGGCGCATCACATCGGCGACTTCGCGGTGTCGAGCACGTGGGCGGCCGTGTGCAACGAGCTGTGCCATCGCATCCATCGACTGTTTCCCGATCACTTCGTGCCGGCCGCGATGCTGCCGCAAAGCCCGGGCGTCGATGTCGCGACCTGCATTCCGGAGTTTGTCCGCTGCGTCGAGGAATACGGCAACGTCGCGATCAACCTGAATCCGGATCCGTCCGGCGGCCACTGGACGAGCCCGCCGTTGTCGGACCGCTACTGGTACCCGATCTACGAGAAGATGGTCGAGTACGACGTTCCCGCGATGCTCCACGTGAGCACGAGCTGCAACGCGTGCTTCCACACGACGGGCGCGCACTACCTGAACGCCGACACCACGGCGTTCATGCAGTGCCTGACCTCCGACCTCTTCCGCGATTTCCCGACGCTGCGTTTCGTGATCCCGCACGGCGGCGGCGCGGTGCCGTATCACTGGGGGCGGTTCCGCGGGCTCGCGCAGGAGCTGAAGAAACCGCTGTTGAAGGACCATCTGCTGAACAACGTGTTCTTCGACACGTGCGTGTATCACCAGCCCGGCATCGACCTGCTGACCGGCGTGATTCCGGTCGACAACATCCTGTTCGCGAGCGAGATGATCGGCGCGGTGCGCGGCATCGACCCGGAAACCGGTCACTACTACGACGACACGAAGCGCTACATCGACGCATCCTCGCTCGATGCGCAAGCGCGTCACAAGATCTACGAGGGCAATGCGCGGCGCGTGTATCCGCGCCTCGATGCGCAACTGAAAGCGAAGGGGCTTTGATCATGACTGAACTCGGTGTGGTGTACCGCACGATCCAGCGTGCGGACAAGGATGTGGCGGCTCGGCTCGGCGCGCTCGGCTCGGCGACGGTGCACGAGGCAATGGGCCGCACGGGGCTGCTGAAGCCGTACATGCGGCCGATCTACCCGCGTGCGCAGGCGTCCGGCACCGCCGTCACGGTGCTGCTGCATCCGGGCGACAACTGGATGATGCATGTGGCGGCCGAACAGATCCGGCCGGGCGATGTGGTCGTTGCGGCGATCACCGCGGATTGTACCGACGGCTATTTCGGCGACCTGCTCGCGACCAGCTTCAGGGCGCGCGGCGCGAATGCGTTGATCATCGATGCCGGCGTGCGCGATGTCGCGGTGCTCGAGGCGATGCAGTTCCCGGTCTGGAGCAAGGCGATTTCGGCGAAAGGCACGATCAAGGCAACGCTCGGTTCGGTCAACGTGCCGGTCGTGTGTGCAGGCGCGCTCGTCCATCCCGGCGACGTGATCGTCGCGGACGACGACGGCGTGGCCGTGGTGCCGGCCGCGCGCGCGGCGCAAGTGCTCGAGAAGGCGGCGGCGCGAGAGGCGAACGAAGCGGCGAAGCGCGCGAAGCTCGCGTCCGGCGTGCTTGGCCTCGACATGTACGACATGCGCGAGCCGCTGCGTCAGGCCGGCTTGCGCTATATCGACTGATGCAGGTGGACGCGATGATGCAGACGCCGGAAGCAGCGGTGACGGTCACGGGCATTTCGTCGATGGCGACGCGGCCATTGCTCGCGCGGCTTGCCGCCGCTTACGAGCGCGACACGGGCACGAGCATCGCGATCACGTCGGTCGGTGGCGTCGACGCTGCGCGGCGCGTGCGAGACGGTGAACCATTTGATGTCGTCGTGCTCGCGTCCGAAGCGATCGAGCGGCTCGCGGCGGACGGTCACGTCGAGCCGGGCAGCCGCGTGGATGTCGCGCGCTCTGGCATCGCGGTCGCGGTGGCGACTGGCGCGCGGCGGCCGGAGATCGGTACCGAGACGGCGTTGCGCGATGCGATCCTGGGCGCCGGCCGGATCGGCTATTCGACGGGGCCGAGCGGCACGCACCTGACTCGCCTGTTCGCCCGCTGGGGCATCGCCGACGCGATCGCGGCGCGTATCGTACAGACCCCGCCCGGCGTGCCGGTCGGCGCGTTGATCGCATCCGGCGACGTAGAGCTGGGCTTTCAGCAGTTGAGCGAGCTGATGGACGTGCCGGGCGTCGCAATCGTCGGCGCGTTGCCCGACGCCGTGCAGGCCGTGACGGTGTTCGCCGCCGCGGTCTCTGCCGTCGCGCGCGATCGCGTGGCCGCGGCGCGGTTCCTCGCGTATCTTGCGTCGCCGCAAGTCGCGCACATGAAGCGCGAACATGGGATGGAGCCCGCATAAAGCCGATGCGACCGGATCGATAAACGAATCGGATGGGATTCACCGTTCTTCGCAACGGGTTCCCGAGATGAGATTAGTCATACTGATGAAGTGGTGAGCGGCGATCCGGATTGCGCGATTCATCGAAGAATCGATACAACGTCGCCGCTTCGTCCGTTTCGGGCGAGCGGCATATCCAGAAGAAAGACAGGAGACAGGCATGCAGATGAACTGCAGGGCAGGGTGGACGGTGCGCGCATGGTATCGCGCGGCACGCGTGAGGCGCGATGCGCTGACCAGGGTGCTGGCAATCGGCATCGTGTGGCTGTGTGCGGCGCTGACGGGCTGGCCCAATGCGGCGAACGCGGCGAGCACCGCCGGACTCGCGAATCTTCCCGCGGTGATGCCCGCGATGTCGTGCCCGTCGGTCGCGGCGCTCGACCTGAGCGGCGTGACCGACGGTACCGTCACGATCACGTCGGCGGTGCTGCTGCCGGCCGGCACGGTGGTCGGTAACAACACGCTGCCGGCGCCCGTGTGCGACGTGAAGGGCACGATCGGCCCGGGCGCGTCGCTGTTCGAACTGCAGCTGCCTACGCAGGGCTGGACGCAGCGTTACCTGCAGACGGGCTGTGGCGGCCTGTGCGGCAACCTGTCCGTCAATGCGCCGATGGCATCGACGTGCGTGCCTGTGACGAACGGCACGATCGCGATGGCCGCGACCGACATGGGCCACGAAGGCGGCAACGACGGTTCGTGGGCGCTCGACCCGAAGGCGAAGCTCGATTTCGCGTATCGCGCCGAACACGCAACGGCGCAGGTCGCGAAGGCGATCATTGGCAAGTTCTATGCACGGCCCGCGCGCTACGCGTACTTCGACGGCTGCTCGGACGGCGGACGCGAAGCGCTGATGGAGGCGCAGCGCTTCCCCGACGACTTCGACGGCATCGCCGCCGGTGCACCCGCAAACGACCTGCTCGTGCAGAACACGTTCCACCATGCATGGCCGAACGCGGTGAACACCGACCCGAAGACGGGCAACGCGATCCTGCTCGCCGGCAAGCTGCCGATGCTGCACGCGGCCGTGCTGAAGGCGTGCGACGGGCTGGACGGCGTGGTCGACGGCGTGATCGACAACCCGCGCGCGTGTCACTTCGATCCCGCGACGATCGTCTGCGCGCAAGGCCAATCCACTGCGACCTGCCTGATGCCGCAGGAAGCCGACGTCGTCCGCCGGATTCACGACGGCGCGACGACCCCGGACGGCACGCGGCTCGAGCCGCTCGTCTCGCGCGAATGGGGCTCGGAGCTGAACTGGACCCTCTTCGTCCCGGCGTCAGCAACCGCACAGAGCGGCACGATCGGCTTCGTGCTGCCGTTCCTGCGCTATCTCGACTACTACAACGCGTCGTATCCGTCCGCGGCGATCGGCGACCTGAAGTTCACGCTCGACGGCTTCGCGAAGATGGTGCCGGTATCGAACTACCTTGCCGCGACCGATCCCGACCTGAGCCGCTTTGCCGGGCACGGCGGCAAGCTGCTGCTGTGGCACGGGCTGGAAGACCAGCATATCTCGCCGCGTTCGAGCATCGAGTACTACGAAGCGATGAAGCGCTACATGGGCGACGCGAGAGTCGACCGCTTCGCGCGCTTCTACCTGTTCCCAGGCGTCGCGCACTGCGGCGGCGGGCAGGGGCCGAACGTGTTCGACATCCTGTCGCCGCTGATGGCATGGACCGAGACGGGCGCGACGCCGGGCAGGATCGTCGCATCGATCGTTGACGCGAACGGCAACACGACCCGCACGCGTCCGGTGTTCCCGTATCCGGCCACCGCGCGCTACACGGGCAGCGGCAGCACCGACGATGCGGCGAACTTCGTGGCCGATGCGCCGAGGGCCGACCCGTTCGTCGACCTGCACTGGGCCGGCGAATGGCTGTACTCGCCGGGTTACGAGGCGCAATGTCAGGTCCAGGATTCGCAACTCGTCTGCAAGGGCGGTAACGGCTGGCATGCGTATCGTCCGTGACCTGACGACGGTGTGCCACGACCACAACAACTCGCGCATTCAACAAGGCAAGGAAGGAGACAGATCGAAGAAGAAGCAGCATCACGGGGCGCGCTGACCGCCATCGCGATGGCGGCGGCCGCACCGGCGTTTGCGCAGAGCAGCGTCACGCTGTACGGGATCGTCGACAACGGGATCGGCTACCAGAGCAACGCGACGACGCTAGGCTCGACGATCGGCGGCAAATCGGTGGTGAGGATGAACCAGGGCGTGTGGGCCGGCAGCCGTTTTGGCTTGAAGGGGGCCGAGGATCTCGGCGGAGGCACGAAGGCGATCTTCACGCTCGAATCGGGCTTCAACTCGGGCACCGGCGCGACGCAGTACACCGATGCGATGTTCGGGCGGCAGGCGTGGGTCGGGTTGACCAATGCGACCTACGGCACACTGACTGCAGGGCGGCAATAAGCGTCGTATTACCAGACGATGTCCGCGTTCAGCCCGACGACGTGGATCACCGGCTACTACGGCGCGCACCCGGGCGACGTCGACGGGCTCGACACGACCTATCGCGCGAACAACACGCTCGAATACACGTCGCCGAAATGGTACGGGCTGACGCTGAGCGGCTCGTATTCGTTCGGCGGCGTGGCCGGCAGCACCAATGCCGGCTCGACGTGGGCGACCGGCATCCGATCGTTCATTCTCGAGGCCCGGTACGGCGCCGTACCGACTTCGTATCCCGGCACCGCGCATCGTTGCAACTCGCTCTCCCTTTACGATGCACCGGGCGCTCAGCGTGAGCGGCAGGTGCGCAACGGGTAGGGCGGCCAGAGGCGACGCCTGTCCGGCACGTAACCGTTCATATCGCGTGACCGGTGTGTGCCGTCCATCACGGCGAGCCGGCGATCCGCTCCGGCGTACCGCGAAATGAAACCAGGAGGGAATCATGACGATACTAGACCCGACCCATCGGCCATCGACCAGCGATACGGGTGCGGCGATTGTCGGCAGCGGGGCCGGCGACGGGCCCGGCCCCAACGTGATGGAAGCCGATACGCTCAAGGGAAACAAGCTCTTCACGTCCGACCGGCTGGAGATCGGGAAGATTTCAGACATCATGCTGGACGTACGCAGCGGCCGGGTTGCCTATGCCGTGCTGTCAAGCGGGGGCTTTCTCGGCATCGGCGGCAAACTTTACGCCATTCCGTGGAGTGCGCTGACCCTGGACACGGACGAAAAATGCTTCCGGCTCGACGTTACCGCGGACCACGTGAAAAATGCCCCCGCGTTCGACAAGGACCATTGGCCGTCGATGGCGGATGAGCAGTGGGGTTCGTCGCTTCACAAGTTCTACAATCGGCAGCCGTACTGGTCAGCGACCCCAGACGTCGCCACGAATCGTCCGCCCACACATTAAAACGCCCTCGCCAGCCGGTAAAAATATGGATATCTGATGATTTTTATCGAATACCGATTCACCGGTCGGACGGTGTCATCACCTGACGGCAACAGATAGCAGCAGCATCCACAGATCAGTTACGTATTGGAGCTTTACCATGAACAAGGATCAAGTCAAGGGAACTGCGGAGAAGGTCAAAGGTAAGGTGAATGAGGTCATTGGCCGTGCCACGCACAACACGAAACAGGAAGTCAAAGGCGATCTCCAGCAAGCAGCCGGCCAGGCGCGCAAGAATCTTGGCGACGCCAAGGAAGCTGTCAAAAAAGCCTGATTGGACACATAGGCTTCACGAGGGGGGCTATTCCCCTCTCGTACGGTGCTTCCGCATCGTGCCAACCTCACTGCGGCTACTACCGTACAGACATCCGCTATCGGATGCGAGAACGTCGAGTTGCGTCCTTCGCGCATCGGGTTCCCGGCCCCCGTCGCGAGGCGCGCCTTCGAACCGATAACCGGCTCAATCGCGCAAGTCTTTGCTGCGGAAAAACGTCGGGTATCGCTGGAAGCTTCGCCCGCGTGGCTCCGTGGCCCACAATCCGCGCAGCAGATCAGGTCGGCGTCTAACTTGAGGGGAGTTGCCATGTACAACATTGTCTGGCTCGTTGGAGCCGTGGTCATCGTTCTGTTCGTCCTCGGCTACTTGGGATTGAGATAGGGCATCTCGTTTACGTGCTCGTCACGCGATGGCTGGTCAACGACCGCGATCAAAACGATCCAGGTCGCGACAGCCATCGTTTATCGCAGGAAGCAAAATGAAGACGCTCAAGATCATCGGCTATGCGGGACTCGTGGCCGTCGCGATCATGCTGCTCGTCGCAATGTGCGCGATCCTGGAGGACGGCATGATTTCTCACGATGCGCAGCGACCGGGACTGACCGGCAACACGCTTTCCATCCCCGAATCGCCGAATCACTTCGGTTAAGTCGCCCGCTACCGGCTGACCGTTCCCGACTTGTCTTGAGTGACCCCGGCATGCGGAGGGTGCAGGCGCATACGCCATTGTCGATGTCCGCATGGATCGAAAATCGGCATGCCGTTTTCAATCGATGCTTGAGACCAAGACAGCGTCGCAACAGGCAATCTGTGACCGCATCCCACGATGCGACCGCATCACTGCCGTTCCCGCATGGGTACGGCAGCGTACCGACTCCCGGGCTGCTCGCGCATAGGGTAGGTTGAGTTGACTGGTACGCATGCCACGACAGTTCGGATGTGTTCTCCAGCCGCATGCCCGGTACGCGCACCGAGCACACATCGACACAGGGGGAGCCTCGGCACGGCACGTCGACGCGCATCGTACATGCGTCGCGCTTCCAATGTCATCTCGCCGACAGCAATGGATACCGGGGCCGAAAGCCGGTGCTGCTCGAGGCGATGCGCAGTGTGATACGGCAATGATCCAGGCTGGGCATAGCGCGGAAACCAGCGCGCATTTCAGCCCGAAACGCTGCTCGAATCGAGAATGTTTCGGCCCGAATGACGGCGGGCGATTGCAGGCGAAGCGCGCATCGTCCCGGCTCGGAACAGAGCCCGATCGGCGCGCGCTTCGCACCGTCACGCTGGCCGGCGACGCTCGCCGGCAATTCGTGCAACGAATACCGGAGCTGATCATGACACCTGTTTCTCCCAGCAATCCACTTCCGAGCAACGGCAGCGGCGCCCGCATCATCGGTCGCGCAACCACCACAGGCGGGCCTGGTCCTGATGTCATGGCGGCTACCACGCTGACCGGCGATAACGTCTTGTCATCCGATGGCAAGGAGATCGGGAAGGTCGTAGACATCATGCTAGACGTTGGCAGCGGCAGGATCGCGTACGCCGTGCTGTCGTGTGGCGGTTTCCTCGGGATAGGCGACAAACTTTTCGCGGTGCCGTGGAGCGCGTTCACCCTCGATACCGGCAAGAAATGCTTCCGGCTCGACGTAACAGAAGAACGGATGAAGAGCGCATCCGGATTCGACAAGGACCATTGGCCTGCGGTGGCGGATTCGCAATGGGGCGGGGCGCTTCATTCGGGTAATACGCCGCCGATGTAGCGGCACGTCAGCAGGAGGCTCGGCCGGCATTCCGCCATGCACGCGCCAGCGTGACTGCGGAATGCGGTGAGCGATTGCTGCTTTTTCAGATTCTGCCGTATCGCGTGCATCGCTCGATGCGCTCATCGCGACGGGCGGCAGGTCATCCATCCAGCAGCTGTGACCGGAGCATTCGCAATGAACAAGGATCAAGTCAAGGGCGTCGCGGAGAAGGCAAAGGGCAAGGTCAACGAGGAAATTGGCCGAGCCACTGGCGACACGAAGCAGGAAGTCAAAGGCGATGCCCAGCAAGCAGTCGGAGAAGTGCAGAAGAAGTACGGCGACGCCAAGGAAGCGATCAGGCAGCAGGCGAAGCAAGCGAAGAAGACGCATTGATCGCTGTGTCGGCCGCGACAGATGGATGCCGCGATACTGCGGCATCCATCGCCGCACAATCGCCGCAGTCGGGCGTTACCTCGTATCGCAGATTGCAGGACAGAACGTAGAGGCGCGGATCCTGCGCAGGTCTTTCACCCAATGTATTGGCGCCGGGCATGCCCGTGCGCGCCGCGACGCGCGGCGACATCCGCCAGCCGCGTCGACGAAAGAAATGTCTCGCGTTCGATCAGCCTAACGTGCATGCCGTCGCGAGCCGGAGCAAATCGATGAGTGCATCTGCCGGAAGCCCAACCAGCCACGCGCTACGCAAGGTGGCGCTGATGGCGTCGATGCTGATGGCGTGCAGCCTGCCATGCCTGGGAGGGACGCCTGCGGACGGTGCGGACGAGGCGACCAACTTGCGAGAGGCTTACCGGCAACTGATTCCCCGGCTCGATCACAACCAGTTCGAGCGCCCGTTGTATCTCGACTCGGAAGAATCGTCTTCCACGCTCAAGGGTGAGGTCTACGCGGTGATGGCCTACCCGTTCGCGACCGTCAACGGCGCGTTCAATGACCCTTCGCGAGGCCCGTTGAACTGGTGCGACGCATTAATCCTGCACCCCAATATCAAGTATTGCCGTACTACCGACGCCGGCGGCGGCAATATGCTGATCGTGAACGTCAGCAAGAAGGAAGTTGCCGAGGAGCTCAGCACGACTTACCGGGTGCAATTCGAATACGACGCGGCGACCACCGGCCCGGGATACCTGCAGGTCAAGCTCCATGCGGACCGGGGACCATTGAACACCCGCGATTATCGGATTGCGCTGGAAGCGGTGGCGCTTGGCGACAATCGCACGTTTCTGCATCTGACCTATGCCTATAGTTACGGCGTGATCGGTCGTCTTGCGATGAAAACCTATCTGGCCGCCTTCGGTCGCGGCAAGGTTGGCTTCACCAACATCGCCGATCCGTCCGCGGCTCAGGCGGAATACATCGGCGGGATGCGCGGCCTCATGGAGCGCAACACGATGCGCTACTACCTGGCCATCGATGCGTATCTCGGCGCGCTGTCCAGCCCGCCCGGCAAGCGACTCGAGCAACGCCTGACCGACTGGTTCGACGCCAGCGAGCGATATCCGCGACAACTGCATGAAATGGATCGGCAACAGTACATGCAGATGAAATATGACGAATACTTGCGGCAGCAGACCGAGCAGTAGCGCTGGGGATGAGCCTGCGAGATACGCGCGCGCCGGCGCCGGCGCACTGCGATTCGTCATGGAAATCGTTTCGCAAATCGGAGGTTGGCGGGTGCGGTTCGGCTTCGAGTGATCGGGCGCACGTTCGGATCAAGCGCCGGGGTCCATGTGGCCATAGCGCGCAGGACGACTCGGGATGCGACGCGTTACATCGCTTACGGTCGGGCCGTCGTCACCGAAACGGAGCTCCACCATGAATGCAATCACACGGGTTCTAACCGCCGCGCTTGTCGCCGCGGCATCAGCCTCGCTGTTGTCGGATCGCAAGACGGTCGGCATGCACCTGCGCGACAAGATCGGCAGAAAGATCGCAGATTGGAGCGTGCCTGTCCAACCGGGGCACGTGGTACGGGTGACGAGCACGGGGGACCTATCAGGTTCGCGCAAACTGCCATGAGAAAAATCCTCCTCAATGCACTGGCCGCATTCTTTGCGGGCGGAGTCTGGCTTGCCCCCGCGCCGAGCCACGCGTATGCGCTAGACGCTCAGTTCGACTGTAAAACCAACGCGCACGCGTTCATCGTGCGCCTGTTCAATCACGGCTATATCGATCGCGATCCGATGCGGGTCGAACAGAATTCGATCAACGCATTCCGGCCTACCAGTGACGCCGCGCTCACGGTGTTCGGCTTCAGCGTCTATGCCGTATTCGCCTATGAGCAGTATGACGCGCTGTTCAGGCAAGGAAGCGGCCACCCTCTGCCGGGCTCGATTTACGGCGTCGTCGTCAAGGCGCCGATCGATTCGGTCGAAGAGCATTCTCGGCTTGCGGGCAGCAAGGCCGTCGCGCATCAGGTCATTCCATTTATTCTCACAGCCATCGTCTGCGCAAGGCCCTGAGACTGGCGCTGCACAAGCCGCGCTAACGGTGCTTGATGTCACGTGGGGAAACCCTTGACGGCGATTGCATGGAGCATCCGTTCGTCACGCGCGGGTTCGCCGCAACCGCGCCGAACCTTTAGATCGCAAACTCGGACATCGTCGTCGAGCGAAACGCGCACCAGAACACGCCGGTAGGTCGTGGGACGGTACGATCGACAGCGTCAACGACGTGCGATCTGTCCACGAGAGATGGTTCACCGAGATCTGGTTGCCAGTGTCAATGCTCGAGTCCCATACGGCGCGTCATGGAGCCACATGGTTCGCATTCCTCTTCGATTTTACATAAGCTAAATCGTCGATGGGGCGCACGTCCCCGTGGTGGCCTGGACGCAACGTGCAGGGAAAGATGGCGAACACGTCTCGGTACCCTGTCGCGGCCCACTGCAGTTCCCCCTGTTTTAGTAGCTGCGCAGCTCGATTCAGTCCGACGTGTGGTTCCAACTCGACGCATATGTATTCGAAAGCGTGCGCTGGATATTCGCACCCCGGCCTCAAAAACAGGAGCAACTCTTCCGTCGGCTTCCATTCCGACCACCTTTTACGCGTCTTTCAGCCAGGGCATTTCCACGGGTGACACGACCAGTTGCCGGAATTCGCGTTTCAGATCGAAGATGAACCCGACCAGGATCATGGAGTCGGCGTAAGGAATCGGAAAGACCTGCGGATTCTCCGGAGTCCGCAGGGGGCGCTCGGGCGTGTCCGCTGTCGCCGCGGCATTCTCGCGAACGCTTTCCAGTTCGTCCGCCATGGCCAGGCCACCGACTTTCAGCACACGGCTACGCAGGTCGCTGAAGGGTTCGATGCGCGCGGCGTCTTCGTGGTATTCGGGTACTTCGTAAACGAACCAGGACATTTTGATCTCACATGAGAAGGGGCGATATTCTAACGCTGCGCGAGAATCTGCCGAAAATCGGCCATGTTGTGTGATGGCCGTGGTCGCTGCGGGGCGGGCTATAGGGGCGATTACGATCCGCTGCCTGCATTGTGGCCGTCTAGCGCTTGCTAGTGCGAGCAAAGGAATGTGGTGGCATCACTGCAGAAGCCGGCAACTGCTTCGCTCAATGCAGGTCTGGCTGTAGGTAGTGACCCCCGAATTGCTCCGCCAGTTGCACGAGCCGACGATCGCGCGTCCAGAGCTTAGTGCTCGGGGTCAGCAGCACCGACGCCAGCAGCGTGCAATCCACCGCACCGCATCCGCGCCCATACAGCTGTTCCCGCTCAATCCAGTCCGCTACCTCGCCTGGCGTCGCGAGGCGCGTTTGGCGCAATAGCGCGAGATATCCTAGGGTTCGGGCCCCCGGTTCGGGCGGCGTCCCGCACGTGAGCTCGAGCATCACTAATGGATGCGTCAAGACATCATCGACGCGCAGCAGCTGGATAAGCGCCGGTAGCGGTCGCCGGAAATGCTCGACCCAGACGGACGTGTCGACCAGAACACTCATCGGGCGGCTGTGAGTTGCAGTCGTTGCGCCGGCGCCGTATGCGTCGGCCAAGACCGGGCTCGCAGACGGCATTTTCTTGCGACCCTATGTCATACCCGGATTCAAATGTCCACCTTCCAGCTATTTAAAAATGTCCGGTTTCAAGGTGGGTTTTGCTACTTCTGTTTCCTCGTTTTGACCGTTACGCAGTGTCGAAGGTCGGCGCTTGAACGGGCAGGGCGCTCTCGGTTGTTTCACCGGCCTTTGCAGACCAACGGCCAGGTTTATTTGCCGGCTTGGCGGTTCGCCGACGTTGCGCCAGATCCACGATCACATGCTCGACGTCGGCCTGCGTGATCTCGCGTTGCTTCTTCTTGCCCGGTTCAGCCTCGTTTCGACTGGTTCGCGTCGAGTCGCCTCGGTGTGTTCGAGACGGAGCTTTAGCGATTCGACTGTTATCGCGTTGCGCCTGAAGGGCTTGCGCGACCTGCAGCACATGACTCAAGCGCTTGTGCTCGACGACGGCACCTTGATCGATTTCAGCCAGGCGATCGTACTGCCGGCAGCGCAACACACGATCGTCAGCCCGGATCTCGATCCGCCCATCCGGGTACTCCCAGACCTCGATCTGACGGTCGATCAGTTTCCGGTCGGCCGGCGTGTCTTCCAGCAAGTACATCACCCGGTCGTACTGCATCGTGAGCGACTTCGTCACTTTGCGCGGCTCGCGCCACGTCAGCACCAAGTCCAGACTCTCGTCGGACCGCAGCGGCCGGTGCGCATTGAAGTCGCTCTTCGGCGGCTTCGCGAAGCGCGCGTTGTAGGCGGCCATGAAGGAGGGCGCGTAAGCGTTGGCGTCGGCCACCGTATTGATCCCGCACAATCGCATCTCCTTGACCAATCGATCCTGCAACGTCAGGTGCGCTCGCTCCACGCGTCCCTTGGCCGAACTGCTGTTCGCACAGAACATGTCGATGTTCAGCTCGTACATCGCCCGCCCGAACGGCGTCACGCGATTGCCAGGCTTGCCCGGTGTCGAAACTCGGAACACGTTGGCCTTGTCGCTGTAGAACGCCCCGGGATTGCCGTGCCGTTCGATGTACGCTCGCGTTGCTTCGAAGTAGCTGAAGGTCGATTCCGTCTGTGTGAAGTGCAGCATCATCAGTCGACTCGTCGCGTCATCCACATACACCAGCAGCGTGCAGGCCGGCGCCCGTTCCTCGAACCATCGATGATCGCTGCCGTCGATCTGGATCAGTTCACCCAGGCAGGCCCGCCGTGCTCGCGGCTGATAAACCTTCGGCGGCCGTTTTGTCGACACGGAATCGACAAACCAGCCTCCGTCATCAGTTTCCTGACCGTCTCCTTGGCCAGCTCGATGCCGTGACATTCCCAGAGCTTCTCGCAAGCCAGCGTCGGCCCGAAATCGGCGTAGCGATCTCGGATGATCGACAGTGCCCGGTCGGCGGCTCCTGGGTCCAGGCGACGGTTGCCGGGCTTCGATCGGTGTCCCGACACCAAACCTGCCGGACCGTGCTCACGTAGCCGGGCGACCAGCCGGCGAACCTGCCGTGTCGTCAACGCCAGCCGTTCTGCCGCACGCCATGGGATGAGCTTGCCGTCGGCTACGTCCTGAATGACCTTGAATCGGTCCAGCTCGCGCATCGTCATCGTGATCCGTTCCGTTGCAGCCATCGCACCTCCGGCGCCGGACACCCGGCGGCCGGTCAGCTTACGCGGCCCGAAAGCGGACATTTCCATGTAGCCAAAAGCGGACATTTCAATCTGGCCACTACAACCAAAAACGTTGATCATCAGCATTATGTTAAATAATTTCGAAGTCCGACGTTAATCGCTAGTTTGCGTTTAATGATTCCTTAAGCGTCGCGTGTCAAAGTACCGTTTCGAGGCTACAACGTGATCACGCAAGTCATGTGTCGGTCGTCCACGCCGAGTGACGGCAAACGCGGCAAATCAACCGCAGTACGGTCCCTGATGTTCGGAGCTTGTCCGTCTGCCGCTCTCGTTTGACCCGGTTCGATACCGGGTCTTTTTTTGGTTCATCGCGGGAAACCGTGGAGCGTTTGAGGGGGATTGCGTAACCTGACGCCTGACTTTAAGGACGTCAGGAGGAGCAATTGCTCGATCGCAAGGCACTTCAGGCACTGGGCTGCTGGACGGGCTATCGGTTAGAGCGGGTGGAATGGCCGGAAGGAGAAGGCCGTACGCTATCGCTGCATTTGAAGCCGGTCAGCAAGGTGATGTACTGCGAGCAATGCGGTGCACGGTGCTATCAAATCCACGAGACGACGGTTCGCCGCGTGCGCGATCTGCCGCTGTTCGAGTACCGGGTGGTGCTGCACGTCCCCCGCCGCCGGGTCTGGTGCGAACGCTGCGACGGTCCGCGACTGGAGAAGCTGGCGTGGCTGGGCCGTTACCAGCGAGTGACGGAGCGATTTGCCAAGGCCTGCGAGAAACTGCTGCAAGCGGCCAGCGTACAGGCAGTGGCGGCCTTCTACGATCTGGGCTGGCACACGGTCAAATCGATCGACAAGATGCGCTTGCAAGCGCGTGTGGCTGAGCCGGACTGGTCGACGATCCGCTATTTGACGATGGACGAGTTTGCACTCCATAAAGGCCATAGGTATGCCACGGTGGTGGTCGATCCGATCGGCCGGCAGGTGCTCTGGATTGGATCGGGACGCTCACGCGAGACGGCCCGCGCCTTCTTCGAGCAGCTTCCTGAGGGTGTCGCCGAGCGCATCGAAGCAGTCGCGATCGACATGACCACGGCCTACGAGTTGGAAATCAAGGCGCAATGTCCGCAGGCCGAGGTGGTCTACGACCTGTTCCACGTCGTGGCCAAGTACGGGCGCGAGGTGATCGATCGGGTACGTGTGGATCAGGCCAATCAGTTACGCCATGACCGGCCGGCCCGCAAGGTATTGAAATCCAGTCGCTGGCTGCTGCTGCGCAACCGCCACAACCTGAAGCCCGAGCAGTCCGAGCATCTGAAGGAACTGCTGGCAGCGAATCAGCCCTTGTTGTGCGTCTACGTGCTACGTGACGAACTCAAACGGCTCTGGTTCTACCGAAAGCCTGCCTGGGCGGAAAAGGCCTGGGAACACTGGATCGAGCAGGCCCGGCAAAGCGGGATTGCCGCGCTGCAACTGTTCGCGCAGCGCCTACAGGGTTACTGGCACGGAATCCTCGCCCGCTGCCGCCATCCGCTCAATACCAGCGTCGTCGAAGGCATCAACAACACCATCAAGGTAATCAAGCGTCGGGCCTACGGGTATCGCGACGAGGAATACTTCTTCCTCAAGATCCGCGCCGCGTTCCCCGGTAATCCGCGATGAACCTAAATAAACGACCGACCGATGACTTCCGAGTCCAATTCTGAATACTCTACCGCGCGACTCGACGGTCGCATGTGCTTGGAGTCAATGATGCGCGTACAACGAACGCGACGAAGCGTGGCGCTGGATCATGGACCCCGAGCCGAACCCGGCCGGCTGGGCGGGCCCATAGCCCGACGCATCGGCTTGCGTAGCGGTTTCCGAAGACCGGATGCGAGCCTCGGCCTGCTGTATAGATTGTGGATAGTGAATGTCCTTTCGCGCGGGGTTGTAACCGGCTTTCTCGACCTGCACGATCTGGGCGCGAACTTCCGCCCTGGTCAGGCCACCGCTTGACTGAGAAGCGAATGCGAGCGCAGGCGAAATAGCCACGGCCAGAATAATGGTACGGATAGCGAACTTCATGATTTCGACCTCCAATGAACTGAACCGGCATCCGAGAACACCTCTTCTGCCGTAAGGACAGAATGCTCCGTTCAACATGAAGGCAATGTTAACTGCGCACCCTCGAAGGCATGAGCCGCGAAAGACACAGGCAGACTCCGAATCGCCCGCCCGGTGCCGTACGGCTGAAATCATGGCAGCGTGCGCCATCTGACGCCGCTGGACCTCGACCGTCTCGTCCGGACATGCGATCGACCGTCATACCGTCGATGCCAGGTCAGGTCGACACAGGCAACGTCACCCGCACGCCGAACCCCTTCCCGTTCAGCCCGTCGATGTAAGCGAAGCTTCCCCCGAGTTTGGCCACGATGCGCGCGACGATGGACAGCCCCAGCCCGCTGCCGCTTTCGTCGTGATCCTCGCCGCGAAAGAAGCGATCCTGCAATCGGGACAAATTCTCGTCCGAGACACCCGGACCGTCGTCCCGCACCTGAAGGACAATCGTGCCCGCATCTTGCCACGTTGCGATCTCGACGTTCCCCTGCTCGCGACCGTACTTGATCGCATTATCGACGAGGTTGTCGAGCAAGACGCGCAACAGGGTCGCCGGCGCATGCACGATGGCACGACCGTCGGAGCGCGATGTCAGCGAGATCCGTTTGCGATCCGCACGCGCCTGGTGGTCGTTCACGCATGTCTGGACCAGGCGCGCGAGCTCAATGTCCTCGCCGGGCACCGGTACCGTCTCGTCAAGTCGCGCCAGTGCAAGCAATTGGTCCGCGAGATGCGTGCTCCGGTCGACGCCCTCGACGACCCGTTGCATCGCGCGCCGCTGACGATCCGGATCGCGCGCCGTGAGCGCGACCTGCGCCTGAACCTTGAGCGCGGCGAGCGGGGTCTTGAGCTCGTGTGCCGCATCGCTGGTGAACGCGCGCTCGCGATCGAGCGAGGCGCGCAGACGGTGCAGCAACGTGTTGAGCGCGGCGACCAGCGGCCGCACCTCGTCGGGAATGCCCTTCGTGGCAATCGCATCGAGACTGTCAGGGGATCGTGCCTCGATCGCCTCGGACAGTGTCCGTAATGGCGTCAGGCTGCGACCGATCGCCAGCCAGATCATTATGGCCAGTACGGGCAACGCGAATGCAAGCGGCCGCGCGACGCGGCGGGCAACCTCGGCGGACAAGTCCGAACGATGCGTGCGTTGCTCGAAAATACGCACGGTGCGGCCGCGCGCGTCATCGGTCAGCACGTAGGCGTGCCACTTCGGATTACCGAACCGGATCGGGCTCGATGCCGCGGCGGGAAATACCGGCAGATCGAGCGATTCCAGCCCCGGACTGGCCGCCAGGATTCGTCCGCCGGCGTCACTGACCTGATACAGCATGCGCGGCGATGCATCGTTGTCGCCATCGTTGTCTTCGCCCGAGCCGAGGACGATGTCCGCAAAGGCCGGGAGATCGGATGCATCGAGCGCGACGAACGCCCTTGCGATCTGCTCGATGCGGGTTTCGTCCCATTCCTCGGCTTCGTGAATCGCCTGCCGGTAACTCGACACCAGCGAGTATGTCCAGACCACCACGACGCCCGACAGCACGAGCAAGGTGAGCCGTTGCCGGATCGAGCGCATCACGATGCTTTCTCCACCACGTACCCGACGCCGCGAATCGTTCGAATCAAGTCGCCCCCCAGCTTCTTGCGCAGATTCGAAACATGCACTTCGATCGCATTGCTTTCGATCTCCTCGTTCCAGCCATAGAGGCTGTCCTGGAGCCGGGCGCGCGAGAGCGGGCGACCCTGGTTGGCCAGCAGTTCGACCAGCAACGCGCATTCGCGCGACGTCAGCCCGATCCGTTCGGTGCCGCGCGTCACCGTCATCAGTGCGGGATCGACCGACAGGTCGCCGTAGTCGATCGTATCGGTACCGCGCCCCTGCGAGCGCCGCACGAGCGCACGACAGCGCGCGATCAGCTCGGTCAGGTCGAACGGCTTGCCGAGGTAGTCGTCGGCGCCCGCGCTCAAGCCGTTCACACGGTCGGCCACCGTGTCGCGCGCGGTCATCACCAGCACCGGCGTATGGTTGCCGCGCTTGCGAATCCACTCGAGCAATTCGATTCCCGACATGCGGGGCAGGCCCAGATCGAGCACGACGAGGTCGTACGGCGTGGTTTCGAGCGCCAGCTGTGCATGCCTGCCGTCGTGCGCCCAGTCGACTGTCATGCCGGCTTCGATCAGACCGTCCTCTACCCCGCTGCCGATCAGCTTGTCGTCTTCCACGAGTAGCACCCGCATGTGTCGTGCTCCAGTTACGTCGGACATGGCGTCATTGCCGCACGATAACCGCAGGCACCGGCAGGTATCAAGCGAGCCGCGGAAAAATCCGGTCCTTAAGAATCCGTTAACGTCGACGCCCTATGGTCGCGGTCACCGACACCCGCAATCGAATCGACGGCCATGAACCGGCTACCGTTCCGACTCCGTTTCTGCGCCACGCTGGGCGTGCTGCTTTCCGTGGCTGCCGCGCCGGCCTGTGCAGGCGAGATCAAGACACTGATGAGAGACATGAAGCATGCGATGCAGGGGGCCATGGCCAGTCGCACGACTGCGGAAATGAATGGCTATGTGACCAGGCTCGAAAGCGATGCTCAACAGGCGAGCCGCCAGCGGTATCGCGACGATCAGGCGACCTACGATGAAGGCATGCGCGCATTGAGGGACGAATTGACCGAAGTCGACCACGCCATCCAGGCCAACGATCTGACCGCTGCAAAGCAGGCATTGCGGCGGGTCAATAGTACGAAAAAGCACTATCACGACCTGCTCGGCTAATCCGACCCCGACACATTTCTGGTCACTGAACAGGCACGCCCGTCATGAAAACCGTTACCCGCTACCCGCTGTCGATCAGTCTGCTGCACTGGCTGCTGGCCGTCGCCCTGATCGGCAACCTGATCGTCGGCTTGCTGCTGGACGACAACGAAGATCTCGTCAGCCTGCACAAGTCGATCGGCATCTTCATTCTCGGACTCGTGGCCGTTCGCATCGTGAATCGGCTTCGCACGCGACACCGGCTGCCGCCGTCGGTCAACCCGTCCGGAACGCTGAACCATCGCGCCGAGCGCACCGTCCACGGCCTGCTCTATCTGCTGATGCTCGTCATTCCCGTGCTCGGCTGGATAAAGACGAATGCGGCCGGACACACGGCCAACTGCTTCGGACTCTTTTCACTGCCGACGCTCGTGCCGAAAGACCGCGCGCTGTCACACTGGTTGGGAGAACTGCATGCGCTAACGGCTTACGGACTGGCTGCGCTGGTCGGCTTGCACGTGCTTGGCGCGATAGCACACCGGATATTCACGTCCGAGAACGTTTTCCCGCGCATTCTGCCTGTTCCGACGCGCATCACCCGGCAGGAAATTTCATTGGGTGACGACAACTGAACGGTACCTTCGCTTGCGGAATGTTCGCGCAAAGCTGCAGGAAAAAGTATGTCATTACCTCGCGACCATCGCTTGGCGACGACGTTAAGCCGTTACTTCACGCAGATGACCTGCCGCGTATCGTGCGAAAGCAAGAGGACGCAAGTGGATCGTCGTGGTCGACGAGCAGACCGCGCAGTTTCGGTTCGTCGGAGAAGTTGGATTCGCGGGTTGCTTGCAGGCAAAAGCGCCAAGTGTGCGGGGAAACACGCGTCGCCCTCGTCGGCCCCGTGTACTACCGACCTTCATCCTGCCGTACCGCGGCGGCCTTGGCCGACCTTACGGCCCCCTTCCTTCCTGTAGTCGAAAATGAGCGGTTTGCCACCTTTCTTCTGATCATTGACTTGCCTGAGGTGCGGAGACCCGTGGGACTCGCCAGGACTGCCCTTGCACCCCGAAGAAGCGCCGCGCAGTTGGTTTGAGCATCCATTGACAGATCCTGACGTGGACACTCTGGGCCTTCGAAAAGCTCCCGATCATCGTCGTTGCCCTGCCTGCCAGAAAAGCGTAATCCAGAACGGCGTGCGGAGTTGTATAGCTGGATGCCGCGGTCATCCCGCCAACGTACAACTGATCAAGTAGTCATGTTCTTTAAGCGCAATTTAATTCTGGGGACCTACGGTTAAATTGTCGCGCCATGAAACAGCCGTACCGGTCGTTTTGGGCCATACGATCGGTGCTGCGCGACGGGAGCATGGACATGGCAAAAATCGGATTCAAGCGCATCGCGCTGGGTGGTCTGGCCATTGCAGTCTTGTCGGCGAATTGCATCTCTAAGGAAATGCTCGCGCCGGTACTGACAATACGGGCTCCGCCAGGAGCACTCGCCGCAAAACCACAACTGGCGGCCTACCCTGGGATTGCTTCCGACTTCGAGAACTTGGCTCGGATAGCAGGACCTGTCGTCGTTACCGTTATGGTGACTCAAATTGACAATACGGCGAGCGTGAAACAACTGTGGCCTCCGCCGGACATCACAAACGATCCGTTCCTTCGTTTCTTCAGGAAATTCTCCTCCGCACCCGACGGTGATCACGGGACCTCCGCACGACAGCATGCCAGCGGCTTCATCATCTCGCCGGACGGTGACATCCTCACCGATGCCAGCGACATTGCGGGCGCCTCAAAGGTTACCGTCACCCTCGCTGATGGTCGAACGTATCGCGCCAGGGTAATCGGTAGCGATCCGGCCAGCGGTGTCGCGCTCCTCCAGATTCATGTCAACGGGTTACCGTTCGCCAGGATTGGATCGTCATCCTCTGTCAAAGCAGGCGAATGGGTCGCGTCGATTGGTTCCCCATACGGACTTGGAGGTTCGATCGCCCGAGGTATCGTAAGCAATACCTGCCGTTTGCTTCCGGGCCAATCGTACGCTCCGTTAATTCAGACGGATCTTACCGAAAACGTCGGGGACGGTGGTAGTCCGCTCCTCAACCTCAAGGGTGAAATCATCGGCATCGAAACGCCTCTTCCGGACGACGGCAACGCTCACCAAGGCCTTGGCTTCGCGATACCAATCGATGAAGCCATGAAGGTCGAACGACAGTTGAAGTTACACGGCAAAGCTACACATGGACGGATCGGCGCAACAGTTCAAGAGGTGACAGGACCGCTTGCCAGATCGTTCGGGCTGATGCGGCCGAACGGTGCGCTCGTCGCGTCGGTCGACTCGGGCGGCCCCGCAGCGAAAGCAGGGATGCGAGCGGGAGACATCATCGTTGGCGTCAACGGCAATGTGGTTTCCGATTCGACGCATTTGCCGGCAACAGTGGCCGATCTGAGTCCCGCTACTGCGATCGATCTTGCTTATTGGCGAGATCACGCTGTGCGCCATGCAACGCTGGTTCTGTCGTCGATGAGCGCCCACCAGATGTCCGTCAACACAATAAACCACTCGTCTGCCGGCACGTACGGACTGGAGGTACGTAATTTGACTCACGACGAGGAATGGTCAACTCGAGTCCAAGGCGGCGTAGGCCTTGACCAAAGCAGCGGAGCGGCAGCCTTCGCCGGGATTAACCCGAGCGACATCATTCTGAAGATTGGCAACGCACCAGCGAGAAGTGCCGCCCAGTTCCCCAAGCAAATCGCTCGTTTCAGGCGTGCCGTAGCGCTCATTGTCGACCGGAAGGGCACGCGAATGTTCGTCACCATGAACGTGAGTTGAAGACGTTTCGATACAAGCACGTTGACATGGAGCACACTCGAGGAGGCAGTCATGAAGTACTCGACCAGAATGGCGCTCGGCGTCACGGTAGCGACGATCGCAGTTTTTGCCCATAGCGCATTGTCCGCTGAGCAGGCATCGCTGCCACCGCCTGAACATTCCGCCAAGGTTACCTATCTGTCAGGCGGCATCGGTAGCGATCAATCGGCTGAAATCAAACAGGAGATGGGCAAGTATTCGCTCGTGCTTGAGTTTGCCGGACACACGAGCAGCGGGAACGACTATCTGGCAGATATCCCGGTACAGATCACCGATGCGCATGGCAAGACTGTGCTCGCGACGGTGACTACGGGGCCATTCCTGCTTATATCGATGCCAGACGGTCACTATACCGTGACGGCCACGTACCACGGGCAAGTCATGCATCGCAACGTCGACGTGCGCGCATCTTCGCATTCCCGCGCAGTGTTCGTCTGGGCGATGTGACTTGGCATCGGGACGCCGAACCGATCCGTTTGACCAAGGTTTCAGAAACGACGGCGTCCCGGAAAACACAAAAGATTGCTGTCTCGAAGGATTTGACATGGACGAGATGCCGATTGAGTCCGCAGGACCAGACGTCAATCGCCGTCGTTGGCTCATCGCGACCTCCGTTGCGAGTGGTATCGGCGGAATTGCAGCGGCAATTCCTTTTGTGGAATCGCTGATGCCGCCAGCCAGTGCGCTCGCCGCAGGCGCGCCGGTCAAGGTCGACATCAGTCAATTGTTAGAGGGCGCGATGTTGACGGTTGCGTGGCGTGGAAAGCCGGTGTTCGTCGTCGACCGCTCACAGACTATGCTCGAAAGAGTGATCGAGGCGACTCCACTAGTCGCTGACCCAGACTCGTTCCACTCTTTCTCGATGCCACTGCCGAACTATTGCAAGAACCCCTTCCGCTCGCGTGCCGACCATCGGAACATTCTCGTCGTTGTTGGCGTATGTACGCACCTCGGTTGTACGCCAACTCCCCGGTTTCAATCGGGGCCTCAGCCAAACCTGCCCGATAACTGGCCAGGTGGCTTCTTGTGTCCATGTCATGGATCAACGTACGATCTCGCTGGACGCGTATTCCGCGACAAGCCGGCACCGCAGAATCTCGACGTTCCACGCTTCATGTTCCTATCGTCGACCGAACTGCTGATTGGTCAGGATGAACAGGGGGCGGCATAGTTCTATATCACTTCTTGTGTCGATCCTCGAAGCCCGCGAACATCAACCTTCGAGCCGCCTGCGAATTGCTTGCAGCTCTCGTCGCCGGCTCGCTGTCGATTTGGGGTAAGTCATCTTAAGAGACTCGAGTGCGTCTAGGATGATGAGAGAAACGATCAAACGCGTGTTCTTTTTGTCGTCGGCGGGTACGACGTACCAAGGCGCACAACGGGTACTCGTTGCGGCGAGGCATTGCTCGTACGCCTTTCTATACTGCTTCCAGAATTTTCGCTCCTCGATATCCGCCGCACTGAATTTCCAGTTCTTGTCCGGATCGTCGATGCGGTCCAGAAAGCGGCGGCGTTGCTCTTCCTTGGAGAGGTGAAGAAAGAACTTGATGATACGCGTTCCATTTCTTTCGAGGTGGCGTTCCAGATCCACGATCGACCGATACCGGTCCTGCCAGATCGCTTGCTTGTCGAGCGACGCATCCGGCATCCCTTCGCCTAGCAGAATCTCCGGATGGACGCGGACGATCAGAACCTCCTCGTAATACGACCGGTTGAAGATGCCAATTTGCCCACGCGCTGGCAAATCGCGGGTGGTGCGCCAGAGAAAATCGTGTTCCAGTTCAGTGGGCGTGGGATGCTTGAAACTAAAAACCTGGCATCCCTGCGGATTCACGCCCGACATCACATGTTTGATCGCACCGTCTTTGCCAGCCGCGTCCATTGCCTGAAAGATCAGCAAAAGAGCATGCCGGTTCGATGCATAGAGCAATTGCTGCAGCGAACTCAGTCGTGCAACATGCGCGGCGAGTAGGTCCTGGTAGTGCTTTTTTGAAGTGTACAGAGGATCCACCTTCGTTGGCCATTTTCCGAGAATGACTTCATTGCCCTCTTGCACACGAAAATCTTCAGACCTAGTTTTCATCTTGATCCCGCTTACGGTCATAACCGCATCAGTCACCGCCAATCCCGACATCAACAAAAACAATGCTTCGCACTATGTGATCCTCAGGTGAGCGAAGACAGGAATCTTCAGAACGGTCAGCACGAGCGAAAAAAACACTGCTGCAGCAAACACCCCCGCTACTACTGCGACGGGCAACGGCGTCATCGCAATTCCCCCAACGGCAAGGATTACCGCAATCACGATATCGGCACCCGACGACGCAACCAGCCAGAGGCTGGGACGGGAACCCCACATACGCCGGCGGTGACGAATCGCGTAGAGCGTCGCCTGACAGCCGAAGACGAGAACCAGGAAGGTCAGGGTCTGGAGTGCACCAGCGCTCAGATCCAGCGCGAACCTGCCAATTGCCAGCGCACCGGTACAGAAAGCCAGCAGGGCGAGACCTATGACCACGCCCGCAATCGTCAGATTGCGGATTCGCCACGTATTAGGCGAAGGCGACGGATCCACGTTGTCCGTCGTCAACGACATGGCGAGAAAATCCCCTGCGATCATCAGGATCACCATCAGCAACGGGGTCAGGATCGCGTGCCCCGTCATGACCAGACCGAACACCAATAAAAGCGCAGTCACAATCTTCTTGGTGATCGAATTCAGCGTGTAGGTCAGCATGCGCTGAAACGTCACGCGGCCCTCTTTCACCGCTGCCACGATGCCGCTGAGCCCGGGTTCGGTCAGCACCATCCCGGCGGCGGATTTGGCGACGTCGGTCGCCGTCGACACCGCGATGCCCATTTGCGCCTGGCGCAGCGCAGGCGCGTCGTTGGCGCCGTCGCCGCACATGCCGACAACATGGCCGCTCTGCTGGAACGACTTAACGAGCTTGTATTTGTCTTCGGGCAGCACGCCGGCGAACACCGCGAATGCTTCCGGCTTTACGGCGTCTGGAATGGGACCCGGCGGACAGATTGCGCCGTCGAGACCGACCGCGTGGGCGACAACCCCCGCAGTCGCTGGCGCGTCCCCCGTTACCATTACTGCGCGCACCCCGAGACCGTGTAACTCCGTGATGAGCGCGGCCGAATCGTCGCGCGGCGGGTCACTCAGCGCAACCATCCCGACAAGCTTTAGTGCCGCGGGTGCGCCTGCCGCCACCGCAAGCACCCGAAAGCCCTTCCCCTCGAGTTCACTGGCCAACGCCGCCGCTGTCGGCGACGGCTCCGCAAGCCCCATTATGACCGCGAAGGCGCCCTTCACAATCCGCTGCGCACCGCCAGTGGAATCAGTTACGCTTGCTTCCGACATTTTCTTCGCCGGATCGAAGGCGGTGAATTTGACCACCGTCGGTGCATCGGATGCGACATGGCTCGCGGCGGCCGCGCGAATCGCGGTGTCGACCGGGTCTTGCCCCCCTTCAGCGCTCGCCAGTGCCGCGAGCGTCAGCACATGTTGGTTATCGAAGCCGGGCATCGGCTGCACAGTCGTGACTGTCAACGCGTTGCGCGTCAATGTGCCCGTCTTGTCGGCGCACAGTATGTCCATAGTGCCTGCCTCGTCCACGGCGGTCAGGCGTGTGGACAGTACACCGCGCCCTGCAAGGGCGCGCGCGCCGAGCGCGGCCGATAGCGTGAAGGTAGCTGGCAATGCCACCGGAATCGACGCAAGCACGGCCGTCAGCACGAGCGGCACGATATCGGCCAGCGGCATGCGAAGATACAGCGCGCAGGCAAGCAGCATCGCAATGACAACGCCGCTGAATATCGCCAGATTACGCACGACAAGTAATACCGCCTTCTGCTGAGAGCTCACCACATGCGCAGTACGGACCAACTCCGCCGTGCGGCCAAAGCGGGTATGTGCCCCGGTCGCGGTTACGGTAGCCACCGCTTCACCTCGTCGTACCTGCGCGCCTGCAAATGTCTGCGCGCCGGCCGCGGCTTCGATCGGCACTGATTCGCCGGTAAGCATCGAATGGTCGAGCAGTGCGTTGCCCGAGACGAGCTTCATATCGGCAGCTACCACGTCGCCCAGCGACAGCTTGACTACATCGCCCGGCACCAGGTCCGCGGCTGGAACGATCGACCATGCGCCGTCGCGCCGTACCGACGCGTTAAGCGCAAGTCGCGATTTCAGCGCATTCAGCGTCGCCTGTGCGCGGCTCTCTTGAAAGAGCCCGAGCGCGGCGTTGAACACGATGAGCCCCGCAATGATTCCTGCCTCGACGAATTTTCCAAGGGCACACTCCAGCACGATGGCGGCTTCAAGCATCCACGGCACCGGCGCCCAGAACTTTCCGAGCGCCATGCGCACCGGGTGGGCCGAGGTATCCGGCATCGAGTTCGGACCGAACTCTGCGAGCCTACGGCGCGCCTCGGCGCTGCTCAATCCGCCTGCCTGCGGTGCTTTTTGCGCGCTTGCAGCATTGGTTGCCGAAGCGGTCTCGTTCACCGCGCCTGGGGCCATGGGGTTCTCCAGAGTTCTCGTGATTCGGCGCTACGACATCCGGTGCTTATCCGCCGACACTTCTACCAGCAACGGAATCAACTCACCGCCTCAGCCCGAAAGTTGGCTGCGGGAAAAACGCTAAAGTAGCGGGCATTCCCGACAACGGTCCTGATGAATACCACCGGGTTGAGGGCCATGCCGCTATCGTCGGCAGTTGCGTACCTAGTGTAAGTTTGATCTCCCTTGAGCGGCATGACGGAATGGAGGCAGTTCGTAGGGCTGAATGCGGTGTTGATTGCTCCAACCGGAAAGCTGCATGGAATTCAAGGTCGCACAACCATACAGCCAAGCTCAGGAATACCTCCTGCAGGAGATCCTTCGCGACTGCGCTATCGCCGACCCGATGAGTTATATCCCTGGACTTCCGATCGATATCGGCGCCACGCCATCCGAGCGCACCCATTGGGTGAAGTTGGTCATCTTGGGCTCCTGCAACGTAAGCGACGTCTGATTCCCGGGCCAGCCTCGCTCAAGATCACGTACTGTATCGTCTGACTCATGGGTGGCACAGTCAATAGATAGCTAGCGTGTTGTCACGCTGTCAGGTTTCGCGATCGCCCTGATTGACGCACCTCAATGGCCTTAACGCGGCTCGACGAACACTCGCCGCGCAACGAAGGCAAGGTATGGCATCAAACATGGATGCCCGTGGAAAACACCGATCATGAAATCGCCAAGCTTTGGCAACACGTTGCTGGCTCGCAAGAGCAGCTGTGTTGCAAGCACCTCGCATGACGCCGCGCGCATCCGATTGACTTATATCAAGCGACTGAGCGTTCTGCTGTCCGACTATCGTTCGCATACACCTCGCCTCGCATCTGGAGATCCAACATGCTCCCTCCTCTATCCAGGCTCTCGACGGCCCTGCTGATCGCAACAGCGTGTGTAGCATCCGTGACGACCTTCAACGCAAGTGCACAGCCGGCGTCGGGCGCGCGTGAAATGCAGCCCTATCAGTTGTTCAGTCCGGGCGAGCGGGCCACATTTTGCGAGCAGATGCACAGCGCCAAGACGCCCGAAGCCCGTCGAGCCATCGCGCAACGAATGCACGATACGATGCTTGATCGAGCGAATGAGCAAGGCGTCGCGCTTCCATCACCTATGCGAAACCGCGTCCCGATGATGGGCGGTGGTATGGGCATGGGCTATCGGGAAATGGGCTGCGCGCCCGACAGCAACGGCGCTGCAACCGCCGACAATCTGTCAGAGCGATACGACCACGGCATCGCGTATATCACGGGTGGTGTTGGCTTGGACGAGGTGGCTACGCTGCGCGGCATCGCCTCGCGTTACAGCATGCGGGCTCAGTTCGCGTCTGTTTCCGGCGAATCTCTGTCGGGCGTGCTCCTGATATTCCGCAAGATGGACGGGACGCTCGTGTTCTCCGCGACATCCGACGGGCCATACATATACGCAAAAATGCCGCCAGGATCCTATCGAGTGACAGCGACATCCGAAGGGGTAGAACGCAAGCGAACCATCACCGTGCCAGGGCGTGGCGGCATCAGCATCATGCTGACATGGCCGACCGCGCTTTCCGGCGTGGCGCACTGACATCGAGTGGTGCATGACGGGCTCGGAAGCAGTTTCATCAAGACTGCCGACTCGGCTGCAAGGTGGTCCAAGGAGTCATGAAGCAGCCGATTTTTAGGGCCGCTTCATGAATGTCGGTACGTCGCTCGAATCGGATACGGAAACACCGGAGGTGCTACAGCGACACATCCGGGCGCTCGGTGACCCGGCGCCCGTTCCCACGACCGCACCGGTGAGGTTGCTCGCGTCCGACAATGCATCGACGGATGCTGTGCTCGTGCAAAATCCAGCGGAGTCGATCGTGATCGTAACCACGAGTCATGTAGCCGCGCGTGGGACGGTTTAGTGGTAGTCCGCGACTGCGCAGTCGCGTCTTGATGCCCCCCCGGATCAAGCACTTGAGTAGCCCAGCTGGATGCCTGGCTTCGCTCGTCACTGGAGAAGAACCATGAGCAGCGTGTCGTACGGATTTGGTAAAACGGTTACATGTTCGTTCGATGAAGCAATCGAGCGGGTCAAACACGCACTCTCCGAAGAAGGCTTCGGTATCCTTAGCGACATAGATGTCGCCGGGGCGCTCAAGAAGAAGCTTGGCGAGACAATGCCCCCCTATCGCATACTCGGGGCCTGCAACCCATTGCTAGCCCATCGCGCGCTACAAGCAGAGCCGGAAATCGGCCTCTTGCTGCCCTGCAATGTCGTTGCTCGGCAAGATGCAGCAGGCGTGGTACACATCGATGTCATCGAGCCGACCGTGATGTTCGAACTGGTCGAGAAACCGGATCTGGCCGCGCTCGCGGAGGAGGTCAGCAAACGTCTCAAGTGTGCGCTGAACGCAGTCTGACGGACACGCAAGTTTGGTGGCGCTATTGACGTGACGCATCGAGCGCCCGACTTCATCTTTCCGGACCCAGCTTCGGTGATACCGCACCGCACGTTCAATCGTGATGAAACGTGACGCAGGAAGCGCTTGCGCGGGCGGGTCCATGGCGAAGGTGTGCCGGGCTCACTATGCTGAAACCCACGGCAATGAAACTGACCATTTCCTGCGATGCAATCCCCGCCGGGGCTAGCTTGTGAAATTCCAGCGCGACGCCGAAAACAGGTAAAGAGTTTCATTCGTGGCTTCTTGCGCGACGTTCGAACCAAGCGAGCCACGGTCTTTCGAGGTCGCTCAATCAATAAGTCGGATGACAGAAAGAACGTGTGCAAGGAAATCGACATGGGAAGAATCGTCAGCAGGCGTCGATCGGTGGTCAAGGCTATTACGTACCGAATTGTGATCATGTTCCTTGATTTCGGGACGCTCTATCTGCTCACCGGCACCGTTCATGTAGCGATCGGTTTCATGGTTGTAAGCAATATTTACACTTCAATCGGCTATCTCGTTCACGAGCGCTTATGGGCACGCATCAGATGGGGCATTACCGAATCGTAAAGGTGCCGTTACAAGACAAGGGACCGTTGTGGGGGATGAACAAGGTACGCGCGAATAATGATCATCTGTCCACGACGGCGTTCCGGGTCCGCTGGGTACGCGTAACTTCGTCGCTGTGCAGGTAGATCGAAGGCGTCGCGATCGAGGCATGGCGGAGCTTATCCCGTCAAGTGGTCAGCTCGGCGCCGCGCGCCGGCACAGGAGTGGGATGAGTGTGGCGAGTTCAATGCGGATTCGCTCGACGCAGCTTTTCCGCGAGTACCGGGTTGTCCGCCGCGATGACTCCGGTCACTTTCGAAAAAGCCGCTGGCGACCTCCCATAGCCGGACACCGCGGATGCCTACCGCAGAGTCGTTATCGAGGCAGCCGATGAGAAGCGTCTCGGGGATGCCGCAGGATCTCGATCGCGTCCGCAACCGAATTTGCCTCCCGTAAGTTCTCACCGGCAAAGTGCTGAAAAACGGATGCGAGATCCCGTCGGCCGCCCCGTTTCGAGACCTTCGTCAGTCGTCGGCGAATGGGGAGGACGCCCCGTGCCGACCGCTTGGCCCCGAGGCGCTGCAATGCCAGCGATTACTGGGACACAGGCTTGCCACCCGCGTCCTTGATCTTTGCCGTCCACTGAGCCTCGATCTCACTGATCACGGATTGCGGCAGCGAGATATAGTCGAGGCTGTCCGCTGCCGAGGTGCCGTTCTTGAATGACCAGTCGAAAAATTTGAGCGTTTCCTTCCCTTGCTCCGGCTTGTCCTGCGTGGTGTGCAGCAGCACGAATGTCGCGCCAACCACCGGCCACGCATCCTTGCCCGGCTCGTTCGTAAGAATCTGATAGAAGGACTTTTTCCAATCTGCACCAGCTGCGGCGGCCTTGAACGTTTCGGTCGTCGGCTCCACAACGGCCCCCGATTCATTCTTCATCGCCGTATAGGTCATGCGATTTTGCTTCGCGTACGCCCACTCGACGTACCCGATCGCGCCCGGCAAGCGTTGCACAAACGCGGCAACGCCGTCATTGCCCTTGCCACCCGAACCTGTTGGCCACGCCACGGTCGTGCCTTCGCCGACCTTGCTCTTCCACTCCGGGTTGACCTTCGACAGGTAGTTGGTCCAAATGAAGCTCGTACCCGAACCGTCTGCACGGCGGACTACGGCGATGTCGAGGTCAGGCATCTTGACCTTGGGGTTCAGTGCAACGATGGCCGGATCATTCCACTTCTTGATCTTGCCGAGATAGATGTCGCCGAGCACCGGTCCCGACAGCGTGATCTCTCCGGCCTTGATGCCCGGCACATTGATCGCCGGAACGACCCCACCAACCACCGTGGGGAACTGGAACAGGCCATCCTTCGCCAACTCGTCGTCCTTCAGTGGAGCGTCCGAGCCTGCGAAATCAACAGTCTTCGCCTGAATCTGCTTAATGCCGCCCGACGAACCGATACCCTGGTAGTTAATTTTGCCCCCACCAGACTTGTGGTACGCGTCTGCCCATTTTGTATAGATCGGTGCCGCAAAGGTGCTGCCTGCGCCGGTGATGTCGGTCGCATGGACGGCCGACGAGCCGACCAGCGCCAGCATCAGAATCGGGATCGCTTTCAATTTCATTTCCATTCCTTCCGGGTGTGGTAGCGCCGGACAATATCGATGAAATGTGACAGTTTTGAGACGCGTGACTCATAACCCACACCTGAAAATGCCAGCTTCCCGCAGATTCACAAAGATGGGCTTGATCCTTCGAAGACATGTCTGTGGCGCCGTGGCGCCCGTGCTTCGACGGCAATGTAGGGTTCTCTGTGGGGCCGCATGATTCCTACGCTGATCGAGTGAATTCGCAATGTCGTCGGCCCGTCCCGCGATCACACCCTCGCCCAGTCAAGCAGAGGGCTGGAAGCCAACGACTTTGTTTCGACCGGTCGCCTTAGCCGCGTAAAGCGCCTCGTCGGCCGCCTTGATAACCGCGCCGGCCCCATCGTCCTGATCTGGCGTCCAACTCGCGAAACCAATACTGGCGGTCACGCGCCCATGTTCGCTGCCGGCGTGCTCGAGTCCCATCTCATCGATTGCCGCACGAATCCGCTCGGCAATCTGGATGGCCCCCATCGGCGGTGTATCGGGAAGCAGCACGACAAATTCCTCTCCGCCGTATCGAGCCGCGGTATCGACGGGTTGGCGGATACTCTCGCCGATGCAACGTGCAATGGCAGCCAAAGCTTCGTCCCCGGCCTGGTGTCCGTAGGTATCGTTGTAGGCCTTGAAGCGGTCGACGTCGACGAACAGGAGCGAAAAGGCGGAACGCGTCCTCCTTGCGCGACGCCATTCGCGGTCCAGCACTTCTCCGAAGCTGCGGCGATTGCTCAGGCCGGTGAGACCGTCGGTGCGTGCCAGTAACACGAGCTCAGACTCAGCACGCATCCGGCGACGTAGTTGGGCGCCGAGCATGATGGACAGCCCTATGAAAGCGGCGCCGAAGGCCGCCACCAGCGCGCCGATCGTAACGGCACGGCGCCGCCACTTCGCGTAGATGTCCTGCTCTGCTTCCGCAACCATGATAATCATCGGCAGGTTCGGAAGATGCTTGAAGTAGTAAAGACGGCGAACACCGTCAATAAACGCCGTCTCCGAGAATGCCCCCTCCGATGCGGTCTGGAACTGCCGAAAGGTCGCAGCTTTGCTGATGTCACGGCCGATGGTGCGCACGTTGTACGGCTGGCGCATCACCATGATGGCGTCTGTGCCGATTAGCGAAATCGATCCATGCTGTCCAAGCGACAGACCGGCGAACAACCTGTGGAAGTACTCGAGGTTGACCTCAATGAGCGCGATTCCGGCAAACGAGCCGTCCGGATTCGAGACCCGCCGCGTGAGGGCAATGCTGAGCGCTCCCCCGCGCAGGGGCGACGCGAACGGGTCGCTGACAAAAAGTCCCGCATCTGGATTGTCGCGGTGGACGGTGAAATACTTGCGATTGGCGAAATTGCCTTGGCGCGGCACGTCACGCGCCGAATCCAGGATGATCTTGCCATCGGCATCAAGCACCAGCATCGAACCGAGGAATTGCGCCGTCATCGCATGATCAAACAATACGGCGCGCCGCAAGGCCGGCGCTGACGCCATCACGTCCGGACGTTGCAGACCATGAATCAGAGCTTGCAACGACAGGTCGTAAAGCTCGAAGTTGCGCTCGATGTCGCGCTCAGCCATCAGGCCAAGGTTACGCGAGGTCTCACTGGCGCGGTCCAGTGCATCGTCGCGGCTCTGCATCAACTGCATCACGCACAGGCCCATCAATGCGCAGGCGATCAGAATACCGACCACCACGATGGTGGAGGGGGCTGCCGTCCGTGGTGGCATAGCGCTCCTCACTGCGTCAACGTGCGCTCCGGTGCCGAGCGTAGTCTCCGCATGCTAAAAAAAGAATAGTGCATTGACAAGCGCGGACAACTGGGCGCTACGGCTGTGATGGAAACTCGATAAAGCACCCGTTCGACTCGCGCAGCATACAACTTATTTGGGGGCAGTACGTAGGCCAGGACCAGCCGATCGACGCCCGCCGTAAGTTCGCCAACAATCGAGGTTCCGTAAGCACATATGGCCCTGGAGTTTCGGGGCAGCTACACCGCCCCGGCGCGCGCGAGCGCGTCGATTTCGCTTGCACCTGACGCTACGTTCGCTTTTATGGTTGACACCGACGACCGCGAAAGCAATGCGAGCAGAGATCGGCGAACTGACGGAGAAGGCGGGATTGGGTGTTCGCCCCTGCACCACTGCGACGCAATCGCGCTACGGTCACCGTTGCAGCGTACCGACGGATGCGCGCGCATGAACGCTCAGCGAGGCGTAGCAACGATGCCGGCGTTGTGTGTCGCATGCACCAGCGCGTCTACGTCCATTCGCGCGATGCGCTTGCCCCCGACGGGTTCAACCCGTCGACTGCGCGCTGAAGTAGCGCGCCTTGCGCGTGCGAGTGCGTCCACTTTCCGGATTCATCATCAGGGAGGCGACTTCATGGCGTCAGCCGCCGAACTCAAACAGAACGCATCGCAGTAAGAGGGATTGGCGCGTGCGGGTTTCGATGCTGATTCGCCGGCCATTTTCAGTTGGCTCGGCCTGACGATGTATCTCGACAAGGTCGCAGTCATCGAGACGTTGCGCTTCATCGCCGGTTGCGCCAAAGGAAGTGCGGTCCTGTTCGAGTATGTAACGCCACTTTCGAGCTTGCCGCCGATCATGCGTATCGCGATGGAGCAGTTGACGGCGCAATTCGCCGAGCGCGGTGAGCCGTGGAAAACTTTCTTTGAACCGCCCGCCATTACCGAGACGCTGGGTGCATTGGGATTCAGCCGTACCAATGCGTGGACTCCCGAGGAGTTGAACCAGCGCTATATTGCGAATCGCGATGACGGATTGCTCATCGGTGTGACACCCGCGCGTCTGATTCTCGCAACTGTCTGAGCTACTTCCCGGGCTGAGGCGTTCCATACCCCGATCCAGATATGCTCGACTTGCACTTCGACCACGGACTGATTTCAACGTCTCCTTCGGGGAACATTGAAGGACTGCTCCGGGTCGATCACGGCGCGTGACGAAGTGAGGGCCGAACGATCTCGGACCTGATCTGACGCTGACTGAGAGATCAGGTGTCGACTTACGCAGCTTAGAGGCATCGAGCGCTCACCTTGGCGGAGCGCGTCATATCGGCTAGTCACGCGATGCATGCGCCGACATAAGTCGCTTGTTATTTATCGGGATGCTTGTCGCGCTTCTTCCTGTTAGCCTCCCCCGCTCGGAGTGCTGTCAGCCCGAGACTGAGCGCTATCACACCAAGTAACGCCAGGAAGTACCACCCCCAAGAGAACCGCAAATCCACGGCAACCTCCGCTGTCGCCCTCCACTGCATCGCTATGCAGACCCGTTCTCCAATTCTAGAAGTCGCGCGCCGAAACGGTTAGCCCAGAAACTGGTGCGCCGCAGCAGGTCCGGCCGCGGGGTGCTGGGTCGCACGAGGTGCTGACCGGTATGTGAGGGATTCCAGCAACTATTCGAGCTACCCATGCTTTAGTATTCTACGTGTCGTCCGCATGACCTCCCGCTCCGTGAGCGTCTGCTTGACGAGTGTCCTCCGTGTACGCGCGAGCACAGACAGTACAGCGTAGCGACGCTAGGCGGTCCACGTGCACAACAACATCGATGAATGGCCCTGGTTCCATTAACCCCGCGGTGCGACCAGCGGCACTGGAGAAGTGAAACAATGCGCTCAACTGTGTTTCCCCTGAGAGCCCTTGCATGTCTTGCCAGCCTGGGCATCCTGACGTATGGCATCCGTGGACTTGCGTCGCATCAGCATTTGCACATCGCCTATGTGGCGCTCACGACTATCGGAGTAGTTTCCGGAGCGCTGTTCACCGGTACGTGGTCACTTAAGGCATAGCTGATAATTAATAAATTTATGACTTAGCGCAAGACCGAGAATTTAAGTCGCAGTTTAAAGTTTAACCCATCCCCGACTTCACTGAAGCTCAAGGGGATTCATCTTCGACAAACTATATATTCAGTATTAACCTACGGTTTTCCGTTAATCTCGGTCAAATAACGAGCGATCTGCTCAATCTGATCGACAGCGAGCGGCGCGTCGTACCCCGCGCGCATCTTGCCCACCTCTGCCTTTCAATCTTGAAACGACAACGGTGGTTGCCGGGTTATCATTCCGGTGGAGTGACAGAGCACGCATTGTGAATTCGCGAGATGCGCCCCATTGCCAGGAGGCAACGTCGCACCACCATTGGGTAGCCGGACTTCGACGGTGCTGTTTGCCATGTCGCCAACTGTGTTCGGCGCCGCCGAACTGGACTGACCACATCCGCTCCGAACACCGGTCTTACACCCTCTGAATTATTAAAGCCGCGAGCAATCGGCAGCCACATGTTGCCCCGTAGCACCAGTTGGGCGCCCAGACAGCAACCATTTGATTTCGCAGTAGTATTTATTAGGGCCGGTCCGCATGGGCTTATGTAGGTTGAATTGCGCGAACCGGGAATTTTTATAGAAATCAAGGTCACCCCACCATACCCACGCTTGCCGGACATGCATTATGATGCTCGCCGCGCAGGCGTACCTGCCGCTACTGCGCTGATCATTCGACTGAAGTTCTGGAGCGAGCATGCAAGACATCATCGACGGTTTTCTGCGTTTTCAGCGCGACATCTACCCGCAACGTGAGGCGCTTTTCAAACAACTCGCGACGTCACAGAACCCCAAGGCGCTGTTCGTCACGTGCTCCGACAGCCGAGTCGTACCTGAGCTGCTCACTCAGCGCGAGCCGGGCGAACTGTTCGTGATCCGCAACGCGGGCAATATCGTGCCGTCGTACGGCCCGGAACCCGGCGGCGTGTCGGCCACCGTGGAATACGCGGTCGCCGTTCTCGGCGTTCGGGATATCGTGATCTGCGGCCACTCCGATTGCGGTGCGATGGGCGCGATTTCGCGCTGCACCTGCCTCGATCATCTGCCGGCCGTGGCGAACTGGCTGCGTCATGCCGATTCCGCGAAAGTCATCAACGCCGCGCATGAATACGACTCGCCGCGCGCGAAGCTCGACGGGCTCGTGCGCGAAAACGTGATCGCGCAGCTTGCGAACCTGCGCACTCACCCTTCCGTCGCGCTTGCGCTCGAGCAAGGACGCCTGAATCTGCACGGCTGGGTCTACGACATCGAGACAGGCGGCATCGATGCGCTGGATGGCACCACCCGACATTTTGTCCCGCTGGCCGAGTCGCCCACGGTGGTCGCGGTGAACTCGCGTAATCGCGGGCAGGTCTAGCCCCCGAACGGTTCGCGCCCGGTATCGGGCGCGAACACAACGCCCCGCCGAACAGAACGGGTACGCAGGCGCCCGTTTGTATCGATCAGCCCCGCGCGCATCTAGCGCCGTCGAGGCTGACGCCGTTTCGCGTGACGTGCATCGAGCAACGTCACGCGACTTCGGTCTTCGACCAGCCTCTCCGCTTCCTCTCCTTCGCAACCGTCATCGGCACGGCGCATACGGAACGCGGCGTTGCCCGCACCTAATGAGGCCGCGCATGCCGGTTGCAGTGTCGTCGCCCTAATGCGCAGTGCGCAGCAGCATCGTCGTGTCGTAACCGAGCGTCCGGACCCGCTCAACAAGCGCCGCGGCCTGTTCAGCGGAGGGCTTCGCGTCGCGCGTCAGGATCCACAGGAACCGACCCGACGGTTCACCGACGATCGACCATGAATAGTCGTCGGCGTGATCGAGCACCCAGTAATCGCCGAAAAAGAAAGGCCCGAAGAACGACACTTTCAGCTTTGCATTGCCGCTGTCGGCCACGATCTTTGCGCGCCCGTCGGAGGTTCGCGCGGGGCCGTCCGGTCCACCTTCGTGGCAGGTATTGCGCACGCCGATGAGACCGTCTTCCCGCTTCGCATATTCGGCCGTCACGCCGGCGCAGCCCCGCTCGAACCGGTTCTCGTAGCGCGCGAACTCGTACCATTTGCCGACGTAGCGATCGAGATCAACGGATCTCGCGGGCTGCGGAACGTGCGCATTGCCGCTCGGCCCGCCGGCCAGGCCTGCGCATCCCGCGAGCAGGAGTGCTGCGCCCGCAATGATCACACTCGCCGTCCGCAGCGGTCTACCAAGGGTACTTCGCTTCATTCAATGGCTCTCCAGGCACGAAACCCGGCCATTGTGCACCCAACCAACGGTGGGCTGCAGCATCCGCCGAATGTCGCGGCTGCCTGCATCCCCGTGTCCGAGTCGCTCGTATCTGGCTGAGGGTCTCACAACGCGCGTCGCCCGGCACAACCTGCAGCGGGTCGGCCGCAGATCGTTCAATCAAAATGCGTCCGACAGTGCTATATTTCGCTCGACATTCACACCATGGCGATCCGCGCCACCCACTTCGCATGAGCGACACGCCGAACGGTGCCAAAGGTTTCGACCAGTCAGCCCCTTCGCGCGATGCCGATGCGGATGTGGCGCGCCGCGAACATCTGAATCGGGTGATGCTTCAGGCAGCAGCCGGCGATCAGGCGGCTTTCGCGGAGTTGTACCGGCTGACCGCGTCGCGCGTGTTCGGGACGATCGTGCGCATGCTTCACGATCACGGGGAAGCCGAGGATCTCCTCCAGGAGGTCTACACGACCGCATGGCGACGCATCGACGCGTTCGACCCGGCGCGCGGCGGCGCGATGACGTGGCTGATCACGCTGGCGCGCAACAGGACGATCGACCGTTTGCGGCAGCATCGCGACGCGCAGCTCGACGACGAACAGGTGCTGGAGCTTCCCGACGAGGATCCGACGCCCGCCGCGCTGGCGGAGGCGACACAGGAGCGCCAGCGCCTCGAGCGCTGCCTGGCGCAACTCGATCCGCAGCAAGGCCGCGCGGTGCGCGAGGCCTTCTTCAGCGGTGCGACCTACAGTGAGCTGGCAGCGCGGCTGCGCGTGCCGCTCGGAACCATGAAGAGCTGGATCCGGCGCAGCCTGATGCAGCTGAAGGTGTGCCTGGAGCAATGAATACGCCGGCCGATCACGATTCCGAATTGCGCTGCGCAGAATACGCCCTCGGCGTGCTCGACGCAGACGCACGCCGCGAGCTGGAGCAGTCCGCCGCTCGCGATCCGGCGTTGCAAGCCACGCTCGATCGCTGGCAGCGCCGCCTCGCCCCGCTCGCGGACGACGTCACGCCCGTCGACCCGCCCGCGCGAATCTGGACGAGGATCCAGCACGACCTGGGCTTCATCCCGCCGCCGCGCGCACGCCGCTCCGCGCCAGCCGGCGGCTGGTGGAACAGCCTGCCATTGTGGCGCTGGGTCGGCATTGGCGCGAGCGCGGCGGCGCTGGGGCTGCTCACGGTCAATGTGATCCGGGTGGGCGAAGCGCCGCAGCGCCCCGCTGCCGTCGACAGCAGCTACATGGCGGCCACGCTCGCACAAGCGGATGGCGTTGCACGATGGACCGCCACGGTCGACTTGCGCCGTGCCCGGATGGTCGTGGTGCCCGCGAACACGCCACCGGTCGCCGCGGATCGCTCGACGGAACTGTGGCTGATCCCGCCGAATGCGAAGCCGATCTCGCTCGGCGTATTCGCGTCGAACGCACCGGCGTCGATGACGCTGCCGCAAGCGATCGTCGCGCAACTCGGTGCACGCGCGGTGCTCGCCGTGTCGCTCGAGCCTCGCGGCGGCTCGCCGAGCGGCCAACCCACCGGGCCTGTGCTCGCCACCGGCTCGATGCACATCGCCTGACGCGCGCAACGCGCGCTCAACGCGTAAAGCGCGGCAGCGTGCCGCCCGTTGCTTTGACGCTCGACGGGATCGCGCCGCATCTCGTCGCATCCGGTTGAATCCGTTCGGTCTCCGGCTCCGTATAAGGGGATATCGCGTCCCCGGAGCCCGTATGCCCGCCGTCGCCGTTGCCCTCCTCGCCTTCGCCGGACTGATCGTGTCCTTCACGGCAGTGTGGATTACCCAATTGCATTCCCGGAACGCCGGGATGATCGATCCGGTCTGGGCCGCGACGCTCGGCTGCGTAGCTATGTTCGTCGCCGTGCTGGCAACCGGCTCGGAACTGAATCGCGCGCTCGTGGCCGCCGGTGGCGGCATCTGGGGGCTGCGACTCGCGCGGCACCTGTGGCGGCGCAATCGCGGGCAGCCGGAGGACCCGCGCTATCGACAGTTCCGCCTGCAGTGGGGCGACGCCGCGCCGCGCAACATGTTCTGGCTGTTCCAGTTGCAAGCGCTGATCTCCATGTTGCTGTCGGTCGCATTCTTCATCCCCGCATACAGTGCGCAAGCCCCGTCCCGGTTCGCGATTGCAGCGGCAGTCGCGATCTGGATCTCCGCCGTCGCCGGAGAGACTGCCGCCGACCGGCAACTCAAGCGGTTCCTCGCGAATCCCGACCACGGCGGCCAGGTCTGTCGCATCGGCTGGTGGCGCTATTCGCGGCACCCGAATTATTTTTTCGAGTGCGTGCACTGGCTCGCCTACACGGCCCTTGCGATCGGAATGCCGTGGGGCTGGCTGACGCTGATGCCGCCCGTCCTGATGGCATGGCTGCTGCTCAAGGTATCCGGCTTGCCGCTGCTCGAAGCGCGTCTGGTGCAAACCCGTCCGGGCTACCGCGAGTACATGCGCACGACCAGCGCCATCGTTCCGTGGCCGCCGAGGCCGGCGCCCAGCCCTTCCCCCACTCGACCCGATCACCCTGAAGACCGGAGCACGCGATCATGACCGCTACCACCTCGCAACCGTCGCCGGCCTCTATGGCTGCACCCAACGACACCTGGCTGATTCGCTACTGCGAGCGCGGCTGGCTGCCGGACCGGCTGATCCGGACCGGAATGCGCGCGCTCATGCGGCAACGCCTGCGCGCCGAGTACGCGTATGACGGCGAACGGCGCGTGGCGGCCCTCGACGCACTGGTGCGCGAACTGGGCGCGAGCCCGATCGCAATCGAGACGCACGCGGCGAACACGCAGCATTACGAGGTGCCCGGCAGTTTCTTCGAGGCCCATCTCGGCCCGCGGCTCAAATATTCGTGCGGCCATTACCCGCGTGGCAACGAAACGCTGGCGCAGGCAGAGGAGGCAATGCTTGCGTTGTACGCGCAGCGCGCCGAGCTGGCGGATGGCCAGCGCATTCTCGACCTGGGATGCGGCTGGGGTTCGCTGTCGCTATGGCTCGCCGAGCGGTATCCGGCGGCGCAGATCGTCGGCCTGTCGAATTCGCACGGTCAACGCCACTTCATCGAGCAATGCGCGGCGCAGCGCGGGCTGACGAATCTGCGAATCGTGACCGGCAACGTGGTGGAGTTCGACTTCGGTCGCGAGGACGCCGGTTTCGACCGCGTGCTCTCGATCGAGATGTTCGAGCATATGAAGAACTACGGGCAACTGCTCGCGAAAATCTCGCGCTGGATGCACGACGACGGCAAGCTCTTCGTGCACATCTTCGCGCACAAGCTACTCGCCTATCACTTCGCGGTGCGCGACGACACCGACTGGATGTCGCGCCATTTCTTCACGGGCGGGACGATGCCGTCGGCCGATCTGCTGCTGCGGTTCCAGGACGACGTGCGCATCGCCCGCCAATGGTGGCTCGACGGCACTCACTACGCCCGCACGGCCAATCAGTGGCTCGCGTCGCTCGACGCGGCGCGCCACCGGGTCATGCCGATTCTCGAAACGGTCTACGGCGCCGACGCCCGCATCTGGTTCCAGCGCTGGCGGATGTTCTACATGGCTGTCGCCGAGCTGTTCGGCTATGCCGACGGACAGGAATGGGGCGTCGCCCACTACCTGTTCGACAAGCGCCGGGGGCGTGCATGAGGGCCGCCCTGTTGCACCGGGTTCTCCGCCGCGTCGCCGTCACGTTCGTGACGGCGCTCGCGATCGGGACAGCCGGCTGCTCGGGCAGCCCGCCGAACCCGAATCCGCGCGCGGCCGTTCCGCTGTCGACCGTGCCCGTCGACTTGCCGCGCTACATGGGTCGCTGGTACGTGATCGCCAACATCCCGTATTTCGCGGAGCGCGACTTCGTCGGCAGCCGGGCCGAGTGGAGCCTGCGCGAAGATGGCCGGATCGACGACGTATTCGTCGGCCGCAAAGGCGGCTTCGACCAGCCCGAGAAGCGCTATCGGTTCGTCGACTCCGTCAAGCCCGGCAGCGGCGGTGGCGAATGGCGCGTGCGGCTGTTCTGGCCTGTGTATGTCACGCAACTGACGCTCTACGTCGACCCCGACTACCGGTACACGATCCTTGGCTACCCGGGCAAGACGCTCGGCTGGATCTTCTCGCGCGAGCCGACGATGGACGAGGCCACCTATCGCTCGCTGCTCTCCCGGCTCGATGCGATGGGTTACGACACGTCGCGCTTCAGGCGGGTGCCGCAAACACCGGACCAGATCGGCAAGCCGGGCTTCGCATCGCCCGGCGAACGCGAATGAAGGCAGCAACTGCATCCGCAGCGTGCCGTGGCTCGTATATCCGCATATGTCATTCCCGAACCTGCTCTTGTGATTGACGGAGACCATTCGCGATGCACCCGGAACTCTCAGTGTCGTTGCCTGGCCGGCGTATCGCCGTCGTCGGCGCCGGCATCGCGGGCCTTGCCAGCGCGTACCTGCTTGCTCGCCGTCACCGCGTGACGCTGTTCGAGGCTGCCGACTATCTCGGCGGTCACACGCACACGGTCGACGTCGACCTCGACGGCGCACGCCACCCCGTCGACACGGGATTCCTCGTGTTCAACGACCGGACCTATCCGAACCTGATCGCGCTGTTCGACGAACTGGGCGTGGCCGCCCATTCGACCGACATGTCGTTTTCGGTTTCGGTCGACGGCGGCCGGCTCGAATGGGCCGGCAGCAACCTGAACACGGTATTCGCGCAACGCCGCAACCTGTTCTCGCCGACTTTTCTCGGGATGTTGCGCGACATCCTGCGCTTCAACGCGTCCGCGCACGATCACCTCGAATCGGCGAACCGGGAGCGCCTTTCGGTCGGGGAACTGCTCACGGCCGGCGGCTACGGCGCATCGTTCCAGCATCACTACCTGCTGCCGATGGCGGCCGCGATCTGGTCGAGCGCGGCCAACGACATCCTGCGGTTTCCGGCGGCGACGTTCCTGCGCTTCTGCCTCAATCACGCGTTGTTGCAGGTCAACAACCGGCCGCCGTGGCGGACGGTCCCGGGCGGCGCGCGGCGGTACGTCGAGCGCATCGCCGCGACGCTCGACGACGTGCGCTTGAATACGCCGGTCCGCGCGATACGGCGCGACGACGCGGGCGTGACCGTGGTCACCGACACGGCCGGTCACGAGCGGTTCGACGCGGTCGTGCTGGCTTGCCATGCGCCGACCAGCCTGCGGCTGCTCGCGGATGCCAGCGACGCAGAGCGCGAGGTGCTGGGCGCCGTGCGCTATCAGCACAACGTCGCGGTGCTGCATACCGATACGGCGTTGCTGCCGCGCCGCCGACGCGTGTGGTCGGCGTGGAACTACCTGAGCGGCCGGCCGGGGCGCAGCGGTGGCGAGTCGCCCGTGTGCGTGAGCTACCTGCTCAACCAGTTGCAGCCGCTGCCGTTCCGCTCGCCGGTCGTCGTCACGCTGAATCCGGTCGACGAGCCCGCCCCCGGCACGCAGCTGGGTCGCTACGATTACGAGCATCCGCTGCTCGACCTCGCGGCCGTCGACGCCCAGCAACGTCTGCCGGCACTGCAAGGGCCGCGTCATACGTGGTTCGCGGGAGCGTGGACGGGCTACGGCTTTCACGAGGACGGACTGAAGTCCGCGTTGCGCGTCGCCCGCGACTTCGGTGTCGCTCCGGCCTGGGCCAAGCCATGAGCGCGCCCTTTGCCCGCGACGGCACGGCCGCCCGGCTTCTCGTCGGCGACGTGATGCATGAACGGCTGCGGCCCGTGCGCCATGCGTTCACGTATCCGGTCTTCCAGGTCTGCTGCGACGTCGAACGGCTGGACGAAATCGATGGCAACTGGTTCGGTATCGATCGCTGGCGCCCGCTCGGACTCGCGTTGCGCGACTACGGCCCGCGCGACGGCCGCGCGCTCGGCCCGTGGATGCGCGATGTCCTCGCGCACGCCGGCATTCCAGCCGACGGCCCGATCTGGCTGCAGACGATTCCGCGCATCTTCGGCTACGCGTTCAACCCGGTGAGCTTCTGGTACTGCTACGACCGCGCGGGCCGGCTTCGCGCGCTGTACGCCGATGTGCGCAACACGTTCGGTGCGCACCACGGCTACCTGATGAGTGCGATGCACCACGCGCCGATCGGAGCCGACACCGTGCTCGTCTGCCGCAAGACATTTCATGTCTCGCCGTTTTGCGACGTTGTCGGAGATTACGCGTTTCGCGTGCGTCAGCGCGGCGATCATCTGAGCGTGGCGATCGACTATCGCGACGACGACGGTCTGCTGCTGCGCACGGCAATCGGCATGCGGTCCGCGCCGCTGACGGCGGCACGCGCGTGGCGCGCGCTGGCCCGGCAGCCGCTTAACGCGATCAACGTCGTCATTCGCATTCATTGGCAAGCGCTGCGGCTGTGGCTCGCGCGCGTGCCGTTCCACGGCAGGACGCCCCCCGGGCGCTCTGCCGCTGCCGATTCGCCATTGTCCCGTTCGCCGGGCGCGTCGCCACGCGGCCGCTCGGCGATGTCCGATCACGAGGCTCGTCCATGACCTTGCTGCGCCTGCTGTCTCCCGCATCGCAACCGGCGATGCCGCTCTCGGCCCGGTTGTTCATCGCGCTGCTACGACAAATCCGCGACGGTCACCTGACGCTTGTAACGCCCGAAGGCGCGCAGCATGTGTTCGGCGATCCGCACTGCCAGCCGGCCGCGACGCTGCAGGTTCGCGACTGGCGGGCGTGCCGTGCGATCCTGCGCGCGGGCGACATCGGATTCGCGGAAGCGTATCGCGCCGGCTGGATCGACACGCCCGAGCTCGTCGCGCTGCTGCGCCTCGCGATCCGCAATCAGCCGGTGATCGCGAAGACGGTGACCGGCGGCCGCCTGGCACGCGTCTGGTACGCGCTGCGTCACCGGCTGAGGATGAATACGCGGGCCGGCAGCCGCCGCAACATCCACGCGCACTACGATCTCGGCAACGACTTTTACGGGTTGTGGCTCGACGACACGTGGACGTATTCGAGCGCATGCTTCGACGGCGACGCGCAGCGTTCGCTCGCCGACGCGCAAACGGCGAAGTATCAGCGCATCGTCGATTCGCTCGGCCTGCGCGCGGGCATGCGCGTGCTCGAGATCGGGTGCGGCTGGGGCGGCTTCGCCGTGCATGCCGCACGGCAAGGCATCCGCGTGCATGGCGTCACCATCTCGCAGGCGCAATACACACTGGCCCGCGAGCGCATCGCGCGCGCCGGGCTATCCGATCGGGTCACGCTCGAATTGCGCGACTATCGCGACGTCGACGGCCAATACGATGCGATCGTGTCGATCGAGATGTTCGAGGCCGTGGGCGAAACGTTCTGGCCGGTGTATTTCGACACGCTCAGGCAGCGCCTGAAGCCCGGTGCCCGCGCGCTGATTCAATCGATCACGATCGGCGAGTCGCAATTCGAGGCTTACCGCGCGTCGAGCGACTTCATCCGCGAGTTCATCTTTCCCGGCGGGATGCTGCCGAGCCCGGAGCGCTTCGTCGATGCCGCGCGGCGGGCCGGCCTGGCCGCCGAACCGGTGCTCGCGTTCGGCGACGACTACGCACGCACGCTGCGCACCTGGCGGGCCACGTTCGAGGCACGCATCGACTCGGTGCGCGCGCAACGGTTCGACGAGACGTTCATTCGCACCTGGCGCCTCTATCTCGCCTATTGCGAAGCGGGATTTGCCGAGCGGCGAACCGACGTGATGCATTTCATCGTGTCGTCGGGCGGCTGACATGAGGCGCCGGCTTGCGTTGCTTGCCGCTGCCGCGGCGCTGGCTGCACCGCTGTCCGCCGGCGCGAACTGCGTCGACGATATCGCATCGGCGCGACTGATCGGATCCGGCCGGTTCTGCATACTGGGCATCTGTCTGTACGACGCTCAGCTTTGGGCGCCCCGGTCTCCCGGCGCGTTCGACACGCCGTTTGCGTTGTCGCTGGCCTACCGTCACGACGTGAAAGGCGAGCGGCTCGTCTCGACGGGCATGGACGAGATCGAGCGCCTCGCATCGGCGCCGTTGCCGGCTGCGACACTCGATGCATGGCGCCGCGATATCGAACGGGCGTTTACCGACGTATCGCGCGGCGACGTGCTTTGCGGCGTGTACTTTCCCGAGCGCGGCGCACGCTTCTACACCAACGGCCGCCTCACGGCCGACGTGACCGACCCGGCGTTCGCGCGCGCGTTCTTCGCGATCTGGCTCGACCCGCGCACGCGGGCAAAATCGTTGCGCCGTCAACTGCTGGGCGACGATGCGCGCTGATTCGATGGTGAGCGATGGTTAGCGGCGGTGACCGGTGCATCGTATCGATGCCGACAGCATCGATCGACGGGACAGTTCGCCAGTGATCCTTCTCTACGCGTGATTCGCGATGGCCAACAAGACGCACTTGCCTGACAAGATATGCGAGACCTGCGGCTTGCCTTTCAGCTGGAGAAAGAAATGGAAGGCGGTCTGGGGCGAAGTCCGATATTGCTCGGGGCGTTGCCGCCGGAATCGGCGGTCGCCCTCCGGCATGAAGACGAACGCTTCAGGCCGTTGAATTCGCATTGATGAGCCGATCGCGAGCAGCGCGCGGGCCGGGATAGCGCTTCGATCGGGCCGAGACGGAATGCTCGCCCTGCTTCGGTTCACCGGGATCGATCGGCGCCGGTGCGCGTAGGCGCGCTCGTCAGCGCGGCCCATCCCCCTTCCCCACGGCCGTCTGGTTTGGAGAGTGCGCGATCGCCTCCAGGCGATTCACTTCACCCCGTGTCGGCTTGCATGACGCTTGCGTGAAAGCGCGGTCATGTTCGCTTGCGCGAACAGCCGTGTTCCGACGCGGTGACGCATAAAAGTGAGACAAGATGGATGAGCGCATCGAATTTGCACACTTATAGGCGCACATTGTGGCCCATATAGGCATTGAATCGCTGCCAATTCGATGACGTCGAAAGGCGTTTCGCGCGCATTATTTCTATGCAACTCCCTCCTCGTAATGAGCGTTAGCGCACTGATAACGCCATTTTCCGACCCTGATTGGACGCTTGACGCAAAAATTTCCGGTACAAATTATTGGGTGAGTCGAGTTTCTGCTTCACTTTCCCGAAAATTTGCATACAATCCCAGCTGTGACGCATGAATCGACCGAGGGAGGCCCCGTGCCAACACGCAATCACGACATCAAGCCGCGCCGGTTCCCGGCCTGTCCGGCTTCACTGATGGCGCGCGTGGCCGTCGCCACGGCACGCAGCCCGTCACACCAGCCCGGTGAGGCGCCCGGCCGGCCGGTTGCATCGCGCTTGCGGGTCGCCGCGCAGCAACGCGGCCATCGCTGTCGACGCCGCTCGCCGCAGGTGACCGACCGGTGTTCAATCGCCGGTCTGAACGGCGCACTGCCTGAACGGCGATCGAACACCATCGCGGCTGGCGCGTGCCCGACGCTGCTCGTCACGGGCGGCCTGACTGCATCCGACGAAACGGTCGAGCGAGTCGGCCTGCACGTCAGCGAGCGTGTCGAATCGGTGTCGCGGGCGCTGCGGCAGCCCGGCCTCGATGTCGACGCCCTGATCGCCGAGGTCTCGTCGTTGCACGTGGATCTGGCGAATCAGTTCGTGTCGCTGGCGCAGGCGCGCCGTGTCCGCGCGGCCGCGATCGTCTATGAGTACGGCAGCGCGCAAGCCCTATCGGTGGTTCGCCTTGCAGGCTTCCACCTGTTTCGCTCGGTCGGCGGCCGCATCGACGAGGCGCTCGTGCTGGCGAAGCTGCAACAATCCGTCGCCCTCACATTCGCGGCGAAGCCGGCGGAGAACGACCCGATATCGCGGTTCCTCCGCGACGTCGACGGCTGGGCCCCGGCAACGCCGATGGGTCCGTCGTGCGCGATCAGAGCCGGATCTCCGGTGACGCTGCCGGGTCGCCATGCACGCCGGTGCGCGCGCAGGTGAGCGTCACCCGGTGGATGCGTCGTCGAAATGGCGGCAGCGTCCACACGGTTTTTACCCACGGAACACAAGTCAATCATCGCATCGTCTCAGTCGTGATCCATCGCAGCACCACCTAACCTCGAGAAACGAACCGAAATGGGAAATCTGATCGACGCTCCCGAGCACACCTTGACTGCGATCGACGAGGGCATTCCTCTGTCGCACATCATTCGTCGTCGGCTTGAGAACGCGGGCGCGCGCTTCCATGCAAACGACAACATCGCCGCGCACCTGCGCGACGGCGAGCTGGATGCGTTGCAAAACGAAGTCGCGCAGGGAATGGAAGCCGTGCTGCGCTCGCTCGTGATCGACGTCGACAACGACCACAACACCCGCGAAACCGCGCGGCGCGTCGCGAAGATGTTCATCCGTGAAGTGTTCGCAGGCCGCTACGACGCGGCGCCGTCCGTGACCGAGTTCCCGAACGTCGAGCGGCTGGACGAGTTGCTGATCGTCGGGCCGCTGCGCGTGCGCAGCGCCTGCTCGCATCATCTTTGCCCGATCATGGGCCGCATCTGGATCGGCGTGCTGCCCAGCGCCACGTCGAATCTGATCGGCCTGTCGAAGTATGGAAGGCTGGTGAACTGGGTCATGACACGCCCGCAGATCCAGGAAGAAGCGGTCAAGCAGATTGCCGACCTCCTCGAATCGCGCATCTCGCCCGACGGGCTTGCCGTCGTGCTCGAGGCCGAGCACTTCTGCATGCATTGGCGCGGCACCAAGGACGACCAGGCAAAAATGACCAACAGCGTGATGCGCGGAAAATTTCTCGCGGACGCGTCGCTTCGCCGCGAGTTTCTCGCCTTGTTGTCCGGAAAGAATGCGTAAAGCGCGCGGCAGGCATTCGCGACGAATGCACCGGCGCAGTGCTTGGTCATGATCCGCGTCCGCTCGTCACCGCGGGCGCGCAACAGCAGGAAGCTCAAAGCCATGCGGAGTTCCCGATGAACTGGTCGCACGATTCACTCCGCCCGTCCGCCGGCCAGGGTCGATCGACGACGCTGCAGTCAGGCAGGCAGCAGCGCCGGGGCGCGTCCCGCGGGAGATCACGCCCGGGCGGCAGAACCGAATTCACCGCCGATGCGGTCGTTCAGCCCGATGAAGCCTCCGACGCGCATGCGGAACTCGACCAATTGCTGTCGCGCGTCGCCGCCGGCGACGAGCACGCGTTCGCGCAGATGTATCGATTGACGGCGGCACGGCTGTACGGCGCGATCGTCCGGATGATCCGCGACCGCCATGAAGCGGAAGACCTGCTTCAGGACGTGTTCACGACGGCGTGGCGTCGTGCCGATTCATTCGATGGCAGACGCGGCACGGCGATGACATGGCTGATGACGCTCGCGCGCAATCGGACCATCGACCGGATCAGGCAGCACCGCGAGGTGCCGCTCGATGACGAGCTGGCGCTGTCGATCCCCGACGAAAGCCCGACGCCCGACCTCGGCGCGCAGGCGAGCCAGGAGCGCCAGCGTCTGGAGCGCGGGCTCGCGCATCTGGGCGAGCGGCAGGCGTATGTGCTGCGGGAAGCGTTTCACAGCGGCGCATCGTATGCGGAGCTGGCCGAGCGCATGCAGGTGCCGCTCGGCACGATGAAGAGCTGGATTCGCCGCAGCCTGATGCGACTCAAAATCTATCTCGAGCAATGAGCGGACGAGTCACTTCTCGGTTCGATCGCGTTGCGCGAGGCGGACCGAGCGACGGCCGCGATCCGCGCAGCCTTTGAATCGATATTTGTAGCGGTGGGAGCCGAGTATTGCGCGCAAGTTCGCCGATCCTTCGAGGTTCGGAAACGTGCCGTCACCATTGCGGGCCGTGTGGATAACGAACGATCGTCGATCGAGCGGCAACATGCCCGGGCAACATGCGCCCGGCGATCGTAGCGCAGATGCGCATGTGTACCCCACCCGAGCCGAGGGTGCCCATCGACACCCCCGCCATTTCACGCGCGCCGAGATCTCATAGCGCGCGACGAACCATCAGTTCCTTGATCTTGCCGATCGCCTTCGTCGGGTTCAGGCCCTTCGGGCAAACGTCGACGCAGTTCATGATCGTGTGGCAACGGAACAGACGGTACGGGTCTTCCAGGTTGTCGAGGCGCTCGCCGGTGGCCGTGTCGCGGCTGTCCGCGATGAAGCGGTAAGCCTGCAGCAGGCCGGCCGGGCCGACGAACTTGTCCGGGTTCCACCAGAAGCTCGGGCACGACGTCGAGCAGCTCGCGCACAGAATGCACTCGTACACGCCGTCGAGCTCGTCGCGCTCTTCCGGCGACTGGAGGCGTTCCTTCTCCGGCGGCGGCGCGTCGTTGATCAGGTACGGCTTGATCGAGTGATACTGGTTGAAGAAGTGCGTCATGTCGACGATCAGGTCGCGCACGACGGGCAGGCCCGGCAGCGGACGCAGCACGATCTTCTGCGGCAGGTCGTTCAGGTTCGTCAGGCACGCCAGACCGTTCTTGCCGTTGATGTTCATCGCGTCCGAACCGCACACGCCTTCGCGGCACGAACGGCGGAACGACAGCGTCTCGTCCAGTGCCTTCAGCTTGACCAGTGCGTCGAGCAGCATGCGCTCATGCTGGATCTCGAGCTCGTACGTCTGCATGCGCGGCGCCGTGTCCTTGTCCGGATCGTAGCGGTAGACTTCAAAAATGCGTTTTGCCATTTCGGATTCCTTTGACTCGGCTTAGAACGTGCGCGGCTTCGGCGGCACGGAGTCGACCGTCAGCGGCTTCATTTGAACCGGCTTGTAGTCGAGGCGATCGCCTTCGCTGTACCACAGCGTGTGGCGCAGCCAGTTGTCGTCGTCGCGGTGTTCGTAATCGCTGTGTGCGTGCGCGCCACGGCTTTCCTTGCGCGCTTCCGCCGACACCATCGTCGCGCGCGCGACTTCGATCAGGTTCTCCAGCTCGAGCGCTTCGACGCGCGCGGTGTTGAACACCTTCGACTTGTCCTTCAGGTGGATGTTTTCCACGCGCGCCTTCAGGCCGGCCATCTGATCGACGCCTTCCTTCAGCAGTGCCGACGTGCGGAACACGCCTGCGTGCTTCTGCATCGTCGCGCGGATGTCGTTGGCGACGTCCTGCGTGTACTCGCCCGAGGCCGACTTGTCGAGCTTGTTCAGACGCGCCAGCGAGAATTCGCCTGCATCGGCCGGCAGCGGCTTGTGTTCCTTCTGGTTCTTCACGTGCTCGACGATGTGGTTGCCGGCCGCACGGCCGAACACCACGAGGTCCAGCAGCGAGTTCGTGCCGAGGCGGTTCGCGCCGTGCACGGACACGCACGAGCACTCGCCCACTGCGTAGAAGCCGTTGACCGGATCCTTGTGGCCGCGCGACGTGCCGACGACCTGACCATGGATGTTGGTCGGGATGCCGCCCATCTGGTAGTGGATCGTCGGAACGACCGGGATCGGTTCCTTGATCGCATCGACGTTCGCGAACTTCAGCGCGATTTCGCGGATCGACGGCAGACGCTTCATGATCGTCTCGGCGCCGATGTGCGACAGGTCGAGCAGCACGTGATCCTTGTTCGGACCGACGCCGCGGCCTTCCTTGATTTCCTGGTCCATCGAACGCGACACGAAGTCACGCGGCGCCAGATCCTTCAGCGTCGGGGCGTAGCGTTCCATGAAGCGCTCGCCGTTCGCGTTGCGCAGGATGCCGCCTTCGCCGCGCACGCCTTCGGTGATCAGCACGCCCGCGCCAGCCACGCCGGTCGGGTGGAACTGCCAGAACTCCATGTCCTGCAGCGCGATGCCCGAGCGTGCAGCCATGCCGAGGCCGTCGCCGGTGTTGATGAACGCGTTGGTCGATGCCGCGAAGATCCGGCCTGCGCCGCCCGTCGCGAACAGCGTCGTCTTGCCTTCCATGATGTAGACGTCGCCCGTCTCCATCTCGAGGGCCGTCACGCCGAGCACGTCGCCTTCCGCGTCGCGGATCAGGTCGAGCGCCATCCATTCGACGAAGAACTGCGTCTTCGCCTCGACGTTCTGCTGGTACAGCGTGTGCAGCAGCGCGTGACCGGTACGGTCGGCGGCCGCGCACGCGCGCTGGACCGGCTTCTCGCCGTAGTTCGCGGTGTGGCCGCCGAACGGACGCTGGTAGATCGTGCCGTCCGCGTTACGGTCGAACGGCATGCCGAAGTGTTCCAGTTCGTACACGACGTTCGGTGCTTCGCGGCACATGAACTCGATCGCGTCCTGGTCGCCGAGCCAGTCGGAACCCTTGATCGTGTCGTAGAAGTGGAAGTGCCAGTTGTCTTCGCTCATGTTGCCGAGCGACGCGCCGATGCCGCCCTGTGCGGCCACCGTGTGCGAACGGGTCGGGAACACCTTCGACAGCACGCCGACCGACAGGCCCGCACGCGACAGTTGCAGCGCTGCGCGCAAGCCCGAGCCGCCCGCGCCGACGATCACCACGTCGAACTTGCGGCGCGGCAGGGAAGTTTTGATTGCAGCCATTCTTTACACTCTCCAGAGAATCTGCGCGGCGTAGCCCGCACATGCGAGCAGCCAGACGATGGTCAGCGATTGCAGCAGCAGGCGCACACCGACGGGCTTCACGTAGTCCATCCAGATGTCGCGCACGCCGACCCATGCGTGGTAGAAGAGGGAAAGCAGCGTCACGAAGGTCGCGAGCTTCATCCATTGCGCGGAGAAGATCGATGCCCAGCCTTCGTACGAGAAGTCGTGCGCGCCGAAGAACAGGACGAGCAGAATGACCGTGTAGACCGCCATGATCGTGGCGGTGACGCGCTGCGCGAGCCAGTCGCGCAGGCCGTAGTGCGCGCCGACGACGAGGCGCTTCGAGCCGATTCGGTTATTGGCTGCCATTTTCTTAGAATGCTCCGAACAGTTTGAGTGCCATGGCGATCGTCAGGGCGATCGAGACGACAAAGACGACGACGGCCGTCCGCTTGCCGCCTTCCTTCGAGACGGCGTCGTGGTTGACGTCCATCAGCAGGTGGCGAATGCCGGCGCAGAAATGGTGGAGGAACGCCCAGGACAGCGCGAGGACGATCAGCTTGACGACGATGTTGGAGAGGAAAGCCTTGAAGACTTCGAAGCTGAGCTCGGAGGTGAGACTCTGGTCGAAGAGGAACAGCAGGAACGGCAGGAACAGGAACAGCAGCGCGCCGCTGACTCGATGGAGGATCGACAATATCGCCGCCAAGGGCATGCGATATTTCATCGTGATATCGCCGAATCCGATGTTCCGGTATTCGGGTTGGCGTCGCGTTCGGGACGTAGTCATGGAAGGATCCGGATCAACCGTTCATCGAAGGTGTGGCGGCCAGTAGCGACAGGCCTGCCACACTCGTCAACAGGCACCGCAACGCGAAATACCAGGCCGGAATGAAATCCTTTCTCCACAGGACGCCGTCGACGGCCGCGCAGGCGACGAGCACGATCGCCATTCCCGTGAGCCGCGCGCCGATGCCAGGCATCATGAGCACGGCCCACGCCATCAATGCGGGAATCACGCTCCACCCGTAGAGAACACGCTGGCGGGGCGGCGATTCGGCTGCACGCAGCGCAACACCCCAATGCACGGCGCCGACGAACGACGCGATACACGCGGCGTAGTTCAGCAGCGCGTGCACGTAATCGTCACTGGCAGCCGACGCGTGGACACTCAGCCACGACAGCGAGATGAACGGCGCGAGGCCAGCCAGTGCCAACGCTGCGGGCACGCGGTAACGACGCAGGACCGCACGCATGGTCATGGCCTCGGCGGAACGATCAGCGCGCCCTGGCCGCCATCGACGCCGAATTGCTGGCCGGTCACCCATGATGCATCGTCGCTCAACAAGAACGCCGCAAGCGCGGCGGGATCGTCGCCGGCGCCGAGCCGTCCGAGCGGATTGGCGTCCGCGAGGCGCTTCGCGACCTGCGGCGCACTGGTCAGACGCGCGGACATCGCCGAGGCGATCAGGCCGGGATGAATGCAGTTGACGCGAATCCCGCGCGCCGCGTAGGTGGCGGCCGCCGACTGCGCGAGCGCGGCCACCGCGGCTTTCGCGCTGGCGATGGCTTCATGGTTCGGGAAGCCGGCTCTCGAAGCGACACTGCCGAACAGCACCGCACTGCCCCCTGCCCGAGCGGCGAGCAACACGCGGACGAACGCGCGCAATGCGTTCCATGCCGAGAAGTAATTCGCCGCGAACGCGTCGTGCAGTTCCGCATCCGAAATCGAATGCATCGGCTTGACGACGATCGAGCCGACGCAATGCGTGAGCCCGTCGGGCACGCCGAAGCGCTCGATGCCCGTCTCGAGCGCGCGATCGAGCGCCGCCGCGTCAGTCGCGTCGGCAGGCGCAACGACCACACGCTCGCGCGACATCGTCTCGGCAAGGGCGCCGAGACGATCCGCATTTCGTGCGGTGAGCACCATTGAAACGCCCTTGGCGTTCAAACGACGCGCGAGTGCGCTGCCAACGGCCCCCGTTGCACCGCAGATCCAGACAAAAGCCATGGCGACTCCTGTTGCGAGCATCCATCCCGTACGGCGACCCCGGCGCCTGCATGCACGGCGCTCGACGACCGCCGCGCGATGCGCGACCGGGTCGCGTCATGCCATTGATTACGGACTTCATTCTATGCCATTTTTGCGCCGCATGAAGCGACATTACGACTCACTATACGAACATGACGCAGTATATTCGGGTCAATAGTCACAGAATCCAGCCGATGGCGCTCGCATGACGTAGAATTATGGTGTGAGCGCGCAAAATGTGCGCACTATTCCGCATTTTTTAAGATGAATCAGATGACTGCATTTTCCGACTCACCCGCCACCATCGCGATCGTCGGCGCGGGAATTGCCGGCCTGGCGTGCGCGCGCGTCCTCGCCGAAGCGGGTCATCGAGTGACGGTGTTCGAGAAAAGCCGTGGAGTGGGCGGGCGAACGAGTACGCGTCGCGCGGACGGCTGGCAGGCCGATCATGGCGCGCAGTATTTCACTGCGCAACATCCGGCATTCGCCGCCGAAGTCGCGCGATGGGTCGCAAGCGGCGCAGCCGCCTCGTGGGCCGCGCGCGTCGCATCGATTGGCTCGCTCGGGCCGCGGGAATTGCTCGCGCCAGCTCAGCGATACGTGGGCGTGCCGGGCATGACTGCACCGGCGCGGCATCTGTCGGCGGGAATCGAGACGGTGCTCGAGACCACGATCACCGAGTTGAGGCGCGACGAACAGGGCTGGCGACTGATCTCGGCCGAGCAGGGTGCGCTGGCCGTGCATCACGATGTCGTCATCGTTGCAGTCCCGGCGCCGCAGGCCGTACCGCTCCTGCGGCGCGCCGAACCGGGTCTCGCGGTGATCGCCCAGCGTACCGAGATGCGCCCGGCCTGGGCAGTGATGGCGCAGTGCGGCCATTTGCCCGATCCGGGCTTCGATGCCGCATTCGTCAATTTCGGTCCGCTTGGCTGGATCGCCCATGACACATCCAAGCCGGGGCGCACCGGCGTGAGCACCTGGGTGCTGCACGCGACGCCCGAGTGGAGCCAGGCTCATCTGGAGGCACCGCCCGAGCGGATCACGCGCACGCTGCTGGACGCCTTTCGAGACATCGTGGGCGCCACCGCCGACACGGCAACCGCCCATCGCTGGCGCTATGCCGAGCTGGCGCCGTCGTCTGTCGCGGCTCCCGGCCGATTTGCGTGGCGGGCGGGGCCGCGCATCGGACTGTGCGGCGACTGGCTGGGCGGCGGCAAGATCGAAGGCGCATGGCTCAGCGGCACCGGCCTCGGCAGCGCGGTGGCCGACACCCTGATCACGCGCTGAGCGGCACCGCTCGGCGCTCCGCCGCATCACGGCGGCGACCCGAGCGCGCCTTCGCTTGCCGGCGCGGGTTGCTGTGCTCGCGTGATGCCTCGCTGTTCAAACCACGTCGACCACTCGAACCCGCTTCGCTTCGCGAACGCGCCGCTCGGCGGTCGGCAGGATTGCGCCGGCGCGAGGCAATGGAGATCATTGGCGATCCGAAGCGAATGACGCACTCACGCCGTACGCGCACGCTTCCCACACGCCGTTTTCGACGAAGGCGGCCGATGACGGAACGGCCTACAGCGATTCGATATTCCGTACGACGCTGTCCGCCTGCATGCGAATCGCTTCGAGCGCCTCGTTATCGAAACGCGCGAGCTGCCGATAGACCATCGCAAGCCGATGGTTGTGTTGCAGCGCGTCCCTGTGCCGATCGAAAAAGTCCCAGTACAACGCGTTGAACGGGCATGCGCGCGCACCGGTTCGGGCATTGCGGTCGTACGCGCAGCCCTTGCAGTAATTGCTCATCCGATGGATGTACGCGGCGCTGGAAACGTAGGGCTTGGTTGCCATTGCGCCGCCGTCGGCGAATTGACTCATGCCGAGCGTGTTCGGCATCTCGACCCATTCGAACGCATCGATATAGACACCGAGATACCATTCATGCACCGCGTGCGGATCCAGCCCGGCCAGCAGCGCAAAGTTGCCGATCACCATCAGCCGCTGGATATGGTGCGCATGCGCGTCTTCGAGCGACTGCCGCAACGCATGCGACATGCAGGCCATTCGGGTGCGGCCATTCCAGAACCAATGCGGCAACGGGCCGCGATGACCGAACGCATTGCTTTTTTCATAGCCCGGCATGCGTGCCCAGTACACACCTCGCACGAACTCGCGCCAGCCGAGTATCTGCCGGATGAACCCTTCGACCGCGGCAAGCGGTGCCGCGCCACTGCGATACGCGTGCTCGGCCCGCGCGACGACTTCGCGCGGATTCAACATTTTCACATTGAGCGCGAACGACAGCATCGAGTGGAACAGTCGCCGAGCACTCCCATGCATCGCGTCCTGGAACTGCCCGAAAAACGGCAGTGCGTGCCGGATGAAGGAGTCGAGGCAGGCGAGCGCTTCGGCTCGATCGACGGGCCAGCGGAAGTCGTCGGCCGACGGCTCCCCGAAACTGCGCACCCCAGCCGCCACGATCTGCCGCCACAGCGCGCGATGATCGTGATGCGGACGCCAGTCGGCCGGTTCCGCAGGCGAGCCGGACCAAGCCTGGCGGTTTTCGGCATCGTAGTTCCATTGCCCGCCTGCCGGCTGCCCTTCCCCGTCGAGCAATACGCGATGGCGCACGCGCATGTTCCGGTAGAAGCGATCCATGATCCATGATCGGCCCGTTCCGAGCACCCGCCCGACCTCGTCGCGCGTCGTGTAGAAATGACCGGTATCGACCGCGCGAACCGGCACGCTCGCCGCTGCTGCATAGGCGCTCAGTTGCTGGCCGACACGCCATTCGTCGGGCAGTAGATACTCGATGCACGCTGCGCCGTGAAGCTCGGCGACACTGTCCAGGTTGGCGGGAATGGCCTGGCGATTGAGCGGGTCGTCGATCTCGATGTAGTGCACGCGATGGCCCGCATCGCGCAACAGCTTCGCGAAGCGACGCATCGCCGCAAAAATGGCAATCAGCTTCTGAGCGTGATGGAGCGTGTAGTCGGTCTCCTGCCGAACCTCCATCAGCACGTATGTCGTTTCAGCCCGGACATCGGAAAACCAATGATGATTCGGGTCCAGCTGGTCGCCGAGGACAAGCCTTAATGTCTTCATGGAACGCTTCGCCATTGATGATTGCCGCCTGGGTTGTCGAGACACCTGCATCGCCACCTCGCGGCACGCCCCACGCCAGAATCTGTCGCCGCGTCACGACCACGCTCGCCCGTCCGTCGGCGGCGCTGTCTGGAAACGCCCGCGTCATTGCGCATCGAACGAAACACCTTGCCCCTCCTAGCTAGCGCCCCGCACCGCGCGACCTGACTGACCTCGCGACACCGAGCGGTGCCGCTCCGACGCATTCTAGTCGGCTCGCACTTCGCGAACCAGCTTTCCAGGCAAAAATCCGCATATTGAATCACTTTCCTGCTTCAAATTTCAGGCAAACTGCGTACAATCCTGAGACAACAGTACGTCGACTTTAGGAGAGCAACGATGCCCCCTCGCAAGGATCGCGATACTCCTCACCGCTATCGCAGCGGCGAGGCCGCGCGTCTGGCGCGCATGCCGGCAGCAACGCTGAGGATCTGGGAAAGGCGCTATGACGTGATTGCTCCGCCCAAAACGCCGTCCGGACAAAGGATGTACTCGGACGACGACGTACAGCGAATCCGTTTGCTGAAAGCGCTCGTCAATCAGGGCCATGCGATCGGCTCGATCGCCAGCCTGAGCCGCGAGGAACTCGAGGCGTTGTCGCTGACGAATACGCGTGGCCCGGCGTTTCCCGAGGCGGCGGTGAGCCTCGCGGTCATCGGTGCGCTTTCGATTTCGGAAGCCGCGGTAGAGCGAATGGGAATCCGGATCGCCGCACGAATCGACTCGCTTGACGACGCGAGCGAGCATGCGAGTACGCCAGTAGACGCCCTCATCGCGACGACCACGTCGCTCCATGAGGATGTCGTCTCGCAGCTCGCTGCGTTGGCGCAAAAGCTCAACGCGCATGCCGTGGCCGTCGTGTACGCGTTCGGCACCGCAGAGGCGGTCGAGCTGGCGCGTCTGTCGGGGTTCGAGCTTTTCCGGTCGACGGAAGGCCAGACCAACCCCGCATCCATCATTTCGAGACTGGCGCAAGCCGTCGTCAAGGCGCGCCAGTCGAACGAGGCGGATCGCGGGCTTTGGCTGCGCACGCGGCGACGCTTCGACGAAGCGACGCTGGCGTCGCTCAGCGGCCTGTCCACCACCGTCAAATGCGAGTGTCCGCGTCATCTCTCCGAATTGATCATGCAGCTCGGTGCGTTCGAGCGATACAGTGATGAATGCGTGTCACGATCGCCGGCCGATGCGTTGCTGCACCGCCACCTCGGAGACGCAGCAAACCGCGCGGCCGAATTGCTCGAGACGGCGCTTGCCATCATTCTTCGCGAAGAGGGATTGGGCGGAACGACGCCGGAGCTGAAGGCGCTGTAGCGCGGCAAGCGCCGCCGACTGTTCCGACCTGCCCGCGACGATAGGTGGCGATGCTGCGCAGCACACTTGTCAAGCGCATCGTCGCGCGCAATGTGCTGGCAACGAGTGCCACCCTCTTGCGACGCGTTCGTCGTTGAGCGGCGACGCCGCGGGTTTGTCCGACCGCACGACAAGCCGTCGATCCAGGACCGGCACACCTGCGGGTACAACGCAGGGCTTTCCTCGATCATCGAGCCGGAACCGAAGAGCGAGCCACCGCGGCAGGGGTTGTCGGCTGCCCGCTCGCGGTTCCAGCATTCGACGCCTTCGCGACGCGATCCGTGAACGCGGAGAGATCGTCGAGCACTGACGCCACCCCTCTCAACGGCGCGCCCAGAACACCGACGATCGACGCATGGCTCACGTTCCCGTAACGCATGACCACGACGGAGTCGCCCATGTCTTGCAATGCGCGCGCGAAGCGGTACGTGTTGCCGGGCTCGACCACCGTGTCGTTCTCCGCGACTGCCAGCCACATCGGCGGCTCTGTACCCTGAACGAATCGAATCGGCTGGCTCGCCGCACGCGCTTCCTGCGGGAATATCTTTTCAAGCGTTGCATCACGCAGCGGCAGGAAGTCATAAGCGCCGGCCAGACCAATCACGCCGGCGATATCGCTCTTCTGCATCTCCTGTGCCGCCAGATAGCGGCCGTCGGTCGCAAGCAATGCGGCAATCTGGGCGCCCGCGGAGTGCCCCATCAGAAACAGGCGACGCGGATCGCCGCCGAACGCAACTGCGTGCTCGCGTGCCCACGCCACCGCCTGCGCCGCATCGTCGACGAAACCGGGAAAGGTGGTCGCCGGATACGTCCTATAGTCGGGCAACACGGCAACAAAACCCCTCGACGCCAAGGCCTCTCCCACGAACAGATAGTCCTTGCGCTCACCGGACTGCCAGCTTCCGCCGTAAAGGAACACGACCACAGGCGCGCCCGCATTCGCATCGGCCGGCCAGTGATGCAAGACGCGCGCGGGCAAGTAGACGTCGAGCACTTGACGCTCGCCGGGTCCGTACGGGATATCTGCGAAAAGACTGAACGTGTACCTCGGCGTTAGCGCGTTCAGAAGCCGCACCGGACTACACGCGCAGAGGAAACCGACCGCGAGCAGCACCGACAGGACGGTCAGTCCGGCTTTCATGTTCATGCAAATCTCCTTACCTGACGATTCCGGTCGCATCCGCCGCCGTGTATGGGGATTTACGGAACTTGCGCGGACGCGGATGCATGCATCGCACGACAGCCGACACCCGCCGTCCAGGAGCTACAAGCGGATGTTCATTGTTCGGGCGCCGGCACGCTCAGGCAATCTAGCGTCTCGTTCGAACGCCCTGCCCGGATGCCGCCCCGTTGGCCCGTCGGCCCGGTTCAATCCCCGACGCTGCGCGACATCAGGCGCGCTATCCCAATGCGTCGCAGCGGCAACATCGTAAGCGGCCGTGCAGTCCACAGCGCTACCGGCCGCCGGGTGCCCCCTCAACGGCATCCAGATATTCCCTTCGCAAGTGCATCCGTCCGCAATGCAGCGTCGTATTGGAGATGAGAATCGACGCCGAATGCCGACAATCGCTCCCTGCAAAGCTATCGTCTGGCAATGGTTCCGCTCGTCGACGATATTGAGAGCCGTCTGCCATGAACGTTCTACCTGCCACTTTCCCCGAGATGCAACGTCGCCGTGGCGGCTGGATCGATTTCGCTTGTCGTCGAGGGCGACGTAGCGCTTTGCTCGGCGCGCACATATGTGCACCACTGATGCACGCGGCATGGCGACCATGCCGTTACTGATCCCGCGCGAACGATTATGACAAGTGCTACGAATCAAGGAACGTCGAGCACGCCAGCGCTGGGCGCCGTTCGCGTGTACGTCTACCTTGCGACGACCCAGATAGGATGGCTGGCATGCGTGATGACTGCCGCATCGCAACGCGCCGCGTGGGGAGTCGCGTATGCGCTGATCGCGACGGTCGGCCATCTTCTCTTCGCGCGCCGACCGTCCTCCGAGGCGCGGCTCGTCCTCACGGTCACGGTGTCCGGATGGTTATGGGACAGTGCCGTTGCGCATTCCGGCCTGCTTGTATACCCGAACGGCGTTTTGCTCGAAGGAACAGCGCCGTACTGGCTTGCGGGACTATGGGCGCTGTTCGCGATTCAACTCAATACTTTGCTGCACTGGCTCCGGGAGCGACCGCTCATCTCGGTGCTCGTCGGCGCATTCGCAGGCCCGGCGTCATTTCGCGCAGGTGCGGCGCTGGGGGCCGTTCATTTCAACGATCCGACTGCAGCGCTCGTCGTTATCGCAACCGGCTGGGCGTTCATCTTGCCGGCCGCGCTCGCGATTGCACGCCATTGGGATGGGGTAACGCCCCTTTCTCCGCCAACAATCGGCGCAGACGTCATGAATGACGCCCGCGACGAATAGAGACATTGGCTCGACAGAGCCGGAAACGCACAAGAGCGCTTCATCTCCGATTCTCCGATCACGTTCACATTGCCAACGCACCTTCTCAGGCAACGCACATGACAAGCTCCGAATTGCCGTATCAATCCCGCCCCGTTATCGTATGGTTTCGTGATGACCAGCGGCTCAGCGACAATCCCGCACTTTCTCATGCGGTCAGTACCGGCCATCCTGTTGTTTGCGCATATGTATACGACCCTGCCCCGAAGCTCGGGCGTCCCATGGGTGGCGCGCAACGGTGGTGGCTGCACGAGTCCTTGAGAAAACTCGATGACGCGCTTTCCGCTCTCGGTGGCTCGCTGATCGTGCTTCGCGGCAACGAACATGAAGCCATCATGAGTCTCGCCCTCGAGACCCAGGCGGCAATGGTTTTGTGGAATCGCCGCTACTCGAAAGCGCAAACGGAAATAGATGCATCGATCAAGAAAGACTTGATCGGCCGCGGAATCGAAGTTTCAACATTCAATGGCCATCTTTTGCGGGAACCTTGGACAGTCACCACACGTGAAGGCTTGCCGTTCCAGGTGTTCAGCGCGTACTGGAGAGCCGCTCAGCGCGATGATTTTTCCCCGCCATGTCCACTATCGGCGCCCTCTCGGATCACGTTCTTTGCCCTCTCCAAAAACGTCAGCGCACACCTCTGTACGCTTGCCGAGCTTGCACTGCAGCCCTCAACGCCTGACTGGGCCGAGGGGCTGCGTGCGACCTGGCGATGCGGCGAGGATGCTGCTGGACATCAACTTGAGGCCTTCATTGAAAACTCGTTTTCCGATTATGCCGGCGCACGAGATTTTCCAGCCACTCAAGCGACGAGCCGGCTTTCTCCCTATCTTCGCTTTGGCAACATCTCGGCTCGGCAAGTGTGGTACGCGACGTTATCAGCGGTAGACGCAATGCGAAGCAGGCGAGTTGTTCGCATTGAAGATTCCCAAAAAGAGTCGTTTAGCAAGTTCTTCAGTGAGCTCGGATGGAGAGAATTCTCGTATTATCTTCTCTATCACTGCAAACCCCTCCATCAGTTCAATTTTCGGCCTCAGTTTGACTCCATGCCGTGGCGCACCGACGCAAAGGCGCTTCGCATGTGGCAAATGGGAAAAACAGGATACCCGCTGGTAGACGCCGGCATGCGCGAGCTTTGGCACACTGGCTGGATGCACAACCGCGTGCGCATGGTGACAGCGTCATTTCTCACAAAGCACTTGCTCATCGATTGGCGTGAGGGCGAAGCATGGTTCTGGGATACGCTGGTTGACGCCGATGAGGCAAGCAATCCCGCCGGGTGGCAATGGGTTTCAGGAAGCGGCGCCGACGCAGCCCCGTATTTTCGAATCTTCAATCCTGTTTTGCAGGGGAAAAAATTCGATCCGAAAGGCGAATACACGCGGCGGTGGGTGCCCGAACTCTCCGCACTCCCCGCCGAATCCGTCCACAGCCCATGGACCGCTTCTACTGAAGCGCTGCAAGAAGCATCCATCAGTCTCGGCGCAAGTTATCCATTTCCGATCGTGGATCACCAGCTTGCACGCGCGCGAGCCCTCAGCTCGTTAGATCTCCTGGATACCCAAAGCCAAAGGAAGTGATCCTCGGTCGTTATCGAGAAGGTACGGGACGGCACGGGCAACTTCGGCTACAACCCGGCCACCGGCAAGTTCGTCGATCTCGTCGAAGCCGGTATCGTCGATCCCACCACGGTGACGCGGACTGCGCAGCAAGATCGATCGCTGCGATCGAGCACGAATCGTCGGTTGCAACGTTCGGGCTCGACCGTGCGAAAGAAGCGCCCCGACGACACACCGGGGTCGATGTGATGTGCAGGAGCGTGCCGCCCGCTTCCGCACATCACGTTCTCTGTCAGATACAGGCTGAAGTATCAGGGCATCAGCACGGAGTCGACCACGTGAATCACGCCGTTGGACTGCATGACATCGCCGATCGTTACGTGCGCAACGTTACCCTTGTCGTCGGTGATGGCCAGCCCGTTCGAGCCACGGCTGACGATCAGGGCATCACCTTCGACTGTCTTCAGCGTCGCCTTGCCGCCACCTTGGTCGACCGCCTTGACAAGGTCGAGTGCCGTGAGTCGTCCGGGTACGACGTGATACGTGAGCACCTTGACGAGCACACCCTTGTTCTCCGGCTTCAATAACGTCTGCACCGTGCCAGCCGGCAACGCGGCGAATGCCTCGTTGGTCGGTGCAAATACCGTGAACGGCCCTTTGCTCGACAATGTGTCGACCAGCCCCCCGGCCTTGACCGCTTCGACCAACGTCGTGTGATCATGAGAATTCACCGCGTTTTCGACGATGTTCCTGGACGGGTACATCGCAGCGCCGCCCACCTCGACCGTCTGCTCCATCGACATGGATCCTGTCTCGGCGGCCTGCGCGTAAATGCACGTTGCGAATGCAAGGGCGAGCGCCACGCCCCCCAGTTTTGCTTTGCTGCCAGATTTCATTTGGGTTCTCCGGGAAATTTGCCGCTGTTGGCTGGAAGCATTCGGATATACGAGTCGACCCGCGCAGCGGATGCGCGGTTGACCACTTCATCGTGACCAGATCTGCGGACGGGGGACTGGCAAGGGTGTCGAAACCATGTCCATCTGCGGACGTCACTGCATCCGTTCTTGCTTTGCCGCCGTATATAGGTGTGCCATCCAGCCAAGGTGCTTGGCGTCCCACCTCGGGAAATGGCGTCGCGATGGCATCCAGAGGAGACAACTCATGAAGCGTTCCATTGGTATCGCGGTTGCCGCAGCGGCGCTGTTCGCGCTCAGCGCTTGCGGAGGCGGAGATGACATTGCTCCAGCGGTCGCGCAACACCCGGAGAATCAGGCCATCTGGGCCGCGCTCGGTGGAGATTCGGCTGCCCCCGGCGTGGTGGCCGGCGTGGTCAATTCAGCTGTCGCAGGCCTTTTGGCGGACCCGGTCGAGGCGCCCTATTTTGCGGCGGTAACCGGTAATGCCAGCCACAGCAGTGCAGCCCATGACACCCCCGCACGGCTTGAAGCATGTCTCACGCTGCAGTTTGAATCGCTCCTCGGCGGTCCGTACACCTACCCTGGCCCGGTCAAGGTCGCTGGAGACATCGACTCCCAGCCGGAGATGTGCCAAGACATGACGGCTGCTCATAACGACGTCGGCGTTCCAGGCTGCGTGTTCGACCAGTTCATGGTGGATCTCGTCGCGACGCTGCAAAGCAAACTCTCGGCCGCAGACTTTGCAGCACTGACGTCGACGACAAACGGAACGTACGCGCTCACCGAGAAAAATTCAGCCGGCATCCCGGTTGGCACGAAGTTCCAGTTCAGTGCGGTACCAGCCCTGTTCAACCTGCGTAGTACCGTAATCAACGCCACGCCCGGCGGCCCGGTGTATCTTCCCCCGACGGTTGCAACATCATGCACGGGCTGACTGCGGTGCGCAGAACTCACGTGATTGCCTGGCTCACTGCGGCAATCCTCGTGAGTGTTGCCGCGATCGGCTGGTTGCACACGTCACAGGGGCGACGGCTCCTCACCGAGCTTGGCGTGCAGTGTCCAGTTGATTCCGTCGATACCCGAACGGTGCTGTCGATTCGCAACAAAGCCATTTTGCTGGAGAAGGGCGTATCAGCGGCCCCTAACCGTCCTGCGTTCGGCCTGCAGCTTGATCGCAGTACCGAACGAGAAGTGTTGGAAAGAATGTCGCAGGACAAAGCGCAGTGCCTCGAATTGTCCCGAGGCTTGCGCTACCTGCGCTGTCGGGGAGTGCCTGCAGAAACGCTCGGCTCGCATGGCCCACCAGTGAGCGAAATATGGTTCAGCTTCGCGCCGGATCGCACGCTGATGGCCATCAATGTGTACCGTCGCGACATGTCCGTAGCTGAAACACGGCAGAGCTGGCAGATCGCCGTCCAGAATCTGCGCAATTTGCTCGGTGCGCCAACATCCGTGTCTGGAGATACAACGCTGGAATCGCTTATAGGCAAACCCGTGGCGGTTGCACGGGTGAGCTACGCCTATTCGGATTACGTTGCGACAGTTACCGCATCCCACTTGCCATACGGGGGATTGGCAGTCCGCGAGCAGTATATGTCGACCGCGGTCAAGCAAGAAGGATGAAGACTCGGACGAGATGCCCGACCACGGTCCGGCATCTCGCGAACCTCACCGCTGGTGAAGATCGCCGGGAGTCAGTAAGCGAATCAGTTCGCATTCCAGCTACGACGACGTTCCAATTCAGCATCCGTTTGTTAGAACTCTTAATAATGTAACCAGTATAAAAATCGCCCCGACGACAAAGCGACTCACTTACTGCGCCGGCTTGTTCCACCGACTAACCCGCGCTCGCGCGTCCACACGATCGCCTCGCCGCGCCTGTTCACGTCGAGCACCGCGAAGCCGTCGGCCGTGACCTCGCAAAAAAAGCGTGAGCCTGAACGCAAGAACGAGCCATTAGAAATTGCGCGCCAGGCCGACCATGAACATGTCCTGATCCTTGTCGTTGCCCGTTGCGACACGATTGAAGCGCAAGCTGGCAGCCCAATCGTTCGTGACCTGATAGCTCACCTGCGCGCTGAGCAAGGCATTGAGTCTCGTCTTGCTCGAGACTTCGTCCCGATCGCGCGAGAGATACGGACCTACGCCTGCGGAAAGCGTCCATTTGCTCTTGATCGGCGCGACGTACCAGAGTTGCGCTGCCACGCCTCTTCGACCGGCGACGCCATTATTGCCTTCGTAGACGAAGCTCGCCGAATAGGCCCACGCATTGCCGAGCGGCCGCTTGACCTCGACCATATACCCTTTTTCGATCGGCACTTGAGGACGGTTCGTCTGCGACGTCCCGGCCCAAACGCCAACCTGAGTCTTGCCGTCCGAAAGCGCGGGGCCGGGATCGCCGCCGAAATCCGAGCCGATGCCGAAGAGCACTGCGTCGGAATTGAATCCGCCGATCATCTGGACGTGGTTGTACTGGACCTTGAGGAAGAAGCGGTTGGGAACGACGTAATACCGCACCCCTGCCGACGCACGCAGACCCCAGCGCTTGTCGTTGCGCACCGCGTTGTCGACATGCGTCGTGTCCATGCTGAAATACGGTCCCGCCGAGAATTCGAGCGCCACGCGGTTGCCGACCGGCCAGCGAAACGAACCCAGGGCGGCGAAGCCGTCACGGTGGTGATCCAGGGGATGCCCCTCGTTCACATACGCGAGGTAGACCGAGAGGTAGTCATTCAAGACGTCGCCGAAGCCGACTTCGTAGGCGCGCCAATGCATGTCGCCGCCCTCGGTCGCGCGTCCGTCGCCATACACGGCATAGACGTTGATTTTTCTTTCAGTTGGCTTGACCCCGGTCGCCAAGCTCGACGGACTGTCCTCGGCGTGAACGTGGCCTGGGCCGGCCAGAATTGCCAGACCGGCGATCGAGCTTGTGAGCACGAAGCGCGAATAGATGCGACGGCACTGTCCCATTTGGACACCCCCTCACTCTGGTCACAGCGATTTCCTGGACAAGCTGACAGCGATTATAGGCTGCCTCGGGTAACAGGGGCCAGGCCAGTCGCTACGCCGGTTGTAGCGTTTACGAGCGGCTCTCGCGATCGGTTGATGCCGGCATGGGTGGCAGTTCCTTCAACTTGCATTTCGCTGAACGCGGCCGTGTCATTCATGGCGACACCCTATCCGCAGGTCGCTGAACCTTGTCACGTGAAAGCGCCGCTCGGGCAAGGCTGCTCGCCATGTTACCGGCCATGTGGATTGAGACGGCCGCCCGGGATCACGAATCAGCTTGCGCGGAACCGATCCGAAAGACCGAGACAGTCGCCTCCAGCTGCCCCGCCTGCTCCTTCAGCGACAGCGCGGCCGCCGACGCCTGCTGAACCAGCGCCGCGTTTTGCTGGGTCACCTGATCCATTTGCGTCACGGCCTGATTGACCTGTTCGATGCCTCTGGACTGCTCGTCGGACGCGGCCGCAATCTCGCCCATCAGCACGTGCACGCGTTGCACCGACGTCAGGATATCCGCCATCGTCCCGGTCGCGCGATCGACCTGTCGCGCACCGGTCTCGACGCGTCTCAGCGAATCCGTGATCAGTTCCTTGATCTCGCGGGACGCCGTGGCGCTGCGTTGGGCGAGCGATCGCACTTCGCCTGCGACGACCGCGAATCCGCGTCCCTGCTCGCCTGCCCGCGCCGCTTCGACCGCCGCATTCAGCGACAGGATGTTGGTCTGGAATGCGATGCCTTCGATGACGGAGATGATTTCGGCGATCTTGCCCGACGCTTCCGACAGGCCGCGCATCGTGTTGACGACTTCCTGCGTCGCCTGATTGCCCTCTTCGGTCAGCAACGCCGCGTCTTGCACCACCTGATTCGCCTGCTTCGCATTCTCGGCATTCTGGCGAACCGTCGAAGTCAGTTGCTCCATCGAGGCGGCCGTTTCCTCCAGCGACGCGGCCTGCTCTTCGGTCCGTTGCGACAGGTCCATGTTGCCGGCCGTGATCTCGTGCGCGGCCGTCTCGATGGAGTGCGAGCCTTCCCGCACCACGCGAATCGTCTGCAGCAGCTTGCCTTGCATCGCCCGCAGGCCGGTCATCAGTTGCCCCATCTCGTCGGTCGAATCGACATCGATCCGCGTCGTCAGGTCGCCGCCGGCGATCGCGCTGAAATGGTCGAGTGCGTGCGCAAGCGGCGCACCGATCGCGCGCTGAAGCGACCACCACGTGAGTACGGCTGCGCCGAGCGCGACCAGGATGCCGGCGATCGCGATCCCGACGAACCAGTGGAAACGCGCCTGCGCGGCATCGAACGTGACCCGGGAAGCCGTGATCTGGATTCGGCCGAGGGCGTCCATCGCGTCGGAGACGTCGATGAATAGCGACGGCGGTATGTGCCGCCAGACGTCGGGGATTTTCACGGGATCGCGCGCGTCGATGGCGCTGAACATCGGTTCGAGGCCGTTCTCGACGAGCGCGTTGAACTTCGTGTTCGCGTCGGCCGCGCGGCGCGCTTCTTCGGGGCCGGAGAGCCGCAGCGCGCGATACGCGTCCCACGCCTTTTTCGACGCGGCCAGCAGTTCCCGGGATGTCGCGGTTTCCTGCGGCACGTCGGGACTGCTCGGATCGAGCGCGATGCGATACAGCCACAGGCGGGTTCTCGACAGCGCGACATTCGCCTGGCCGAGCGCCTCCGACGATGCGAGCCGGTCGGAATAAAGCGTCTTCACATCGTCGTTGCTTATCGCTACGCCAATGACACCGATGATGCCGCCGATGACGAGCAGTACGCCGAGAAAGCCCATCGCCAGCGCCAGCCGGACGCGAATGCTGAAATTCCTGATCATGATGAGGGAAGCGTTGAGCACGAAACCGTTGCATGCGACGCATGCGTGTCCAGCCGATCGAAGGCGGCACGTGCGAGACCGATGCCACGATAACGACCGGAGCGGCGCGTGAATTAGTGCGGAACCGACAAGGAACGTTTCCGGAAACGGGGCGTTATGGGCGGAATTTCGGCGTGGTAGGTGAATCGCCTGCATCGGCCGCGAGCAACGCGTTCAACACCCGCGCGTCCGGCAACCGCTCCAGCGACAGGCACGTGTCGCTCAGCGCATCGACCTGCGCGGGGACGAGCGCGATGCCCGCCAGTGCACGAAACTTCGCCAGCAGTGCCGCATCGGACAGCGGATTGCGTGGATCCCCAAGTGCGATTGGCACGTGATACGATTGCCGCCGCCCGTCCGCGCGATGCAGGATGACGGTCGGCTCGTCGAGATCGCCGAGTGCCGGATCGACCTCGATCGCGATGCGCGCGAGCAGCGCGGTGACGCGCGAATCCGTGCGCCTGTCGTCGCGATAAGCGCCGATTCCGGTGTCGCCGAACGCAAGCGCTGCCGCAACCGCGTACGGCAGGCTCATCTGCGACGACGACAGTGTCGACAGGTCGCGGCCGCCGCACATCCGGGCCACGAATGCGCTCGCCCGCACGACCACCCGCTCGATCTCGCCGGCCTCGAACGTGCGACCTTCGGCCAGTTGCAGCGCCGCGTCGACCGCCGCATGCGCACTGCGGCACGACGCGTGCGGCTTGATCGAGCAGCGCATCAGTTTCCAGTGCGCGCCGAGGTCGTCGGTCAATGCGTCGGGCGCATGCGATTGCGCGGCGAACGTGGTGAAGAAGCCGCCCCAGACGTCGTCGAACACACTGGCCGGGCCGCTCACGCCTTCGCGTGCCAGCAGCGCCGCGAGCACGCCGCCCTCCGCCGCCCGCCCGGCGTGCAGCCGCTTCGTCTGCGATCCGTCGTGGATGAAACCCCACAAGCCACCGGAGAAACTCGCCGCATGGCCGAGCGCGTCGCGCGTGCGCGCGGCGTCGAGCCCGAGCACGCGCGCGCTTGCTGCCGCCGCGCCGAACACGCCGCAACTGAGCGTCGAGTGCCAGCCGGCCCCGTTGTGGGCAGCGTAGCCGCCAGCCGCCTCGAGCACGCGCCGGCCGACGTCGTAGCCGAGCACGATCGCCGCCACGCATTCCCCGCCGGTGACGGGGTGGTCCGCGCACGATAGCGCGGCGAGCACGGCCGGCATCACCACCGCGCCCGAATGATCGCAGCCGCCGGAATCGTCGAGCTCGAGCGCGTGCGCGGCGATCCCGTTCACGAACGCTGCATCGCGTGCGCCCGCGGCCCGTCGTGTGCCCCACAGCGTCGCGCCGTCATGCGAGACCGTGCCGGTCAGCGCGCGCGCACTGCGTGTCTCGACCGCGGAGGTACCGGCCAGCGCCGAGCCGAACGTGTCGAGGATATGACGCTTCGCCTTCGCGACGACATCGTCCGGCAATGCATTGGCGTCTGTCCGCGCGACGAACGCCGCGAGCTGCGTGGCACGCGTTTCCGTCACCGTCTTCATCGCGCCGACTCGTCCGCCACGCAATGCGCGAACACGTCGACCGGATGGCCCGGCGGATTGACGGGCACCTGCGCGCGCCACCAGCGCGCGATGTCGCGCCCGGTCGCGAACCAGACGTCGCCCGCGTCGCGCAGATGCGCGAGCAACGCGCGCAGCAAGTCGATGCGCCCCGCGGTGCCGATGATCTCGGGATGCAGGCGCAGCACGCAGCACAGCCCGAAGCGGCGAAACCCGTCGACGTCTCGCCGCCAGTTGTCGAGCACGTCACGGTACGCCGCGATGCGCGGCTGGCCGGTCGGCACGGGCGGCGACAGGTTGAACTCGAAGTACGGCTCGTCCTCGAGCTCGTAGTGCAGCGGCAGCTCGACGAGCCGCGCACCGTCCACGTGGCCGTCGCCGCGCGGATGCACGTACGGCAGATCGTCGCCGCGCCACGACGACGACCACGTGAAGCCTTCCGCGACGAGCCAGTCCGCGAAGCCGTCGGCCCAGTTGCCGGTGAACGAGCGAAACCCTTCGACGTCGCGGCCGATCGTGTCCGCGAGCGCCGCGCGCCCGGTGCGGCACGCGTCGATCTGCGCGGCGAGCGGCAACGCGTCGAAGTCTTCGCAGCGATAGCCGCTCACGCCGAGTTCATGGCCGGCAGCGTCGATCTCGCGCACCGCATCCGCATGCGTCTTGGCGACGATGCCCGGGACGAACCAGCTCGCCGGCACACCGAATGCATCGAACGCATCGAGCAAGCGATCGACGCCGCGCGTCGCGCCGTAGCGCCATACCGACAACGATTTCTCGCGGCCGACGATGCGCGGCTCGCGTGTCTGGATACCGTGTATGTCGTTGAAATCTACCGTGATCGCGATCGCGCAACGCGCGCCGTCCGGCCAGGCAGGAAGTGTCGTCACAGGCCGCTCCGTTGTGTCGATTGCGTGTCGGGCGAGTGCTGCGCGAGCCACCAGTCGGCCACTTCGCGACAGCGCGCGAACCAGACGCCGTCCCGCGCGCGCATGTGTTCGAACCACGCTTCGAGCAGCGCGAGGCGGCCGGGCTTGCCGCAGACTTTCGGATGCAGCAGCGTCGTCAGGCACAGCCCTTCGCGGTATATACCGTCGAATTCGCGCGTCCAGTTGTCGAGCGTCGCATCGTAGCCGGCGATCCGGTCGAGCCCGACCGGGTAGTCGGGGTTGCGGTGATATGCGAGCGACGCGTAGTCGTCGGTTTCCCAGCGGCCGGGAATCTCGACGAGCGGCGGCTCGCCGTGAGCGCCGGGCAGCAGGTATGGACGGTCGTCGCCACGCATCGAACTCGAATAGCGCACGCCGGCTTCGCGCAGCACGCTCACTGTCGCCGCGCTCCAGTCGCCGGACGGCGTGCGGAACCCGACCGGCCGCACGCCGAGCGTACGATAGAGAATCTCGGCCGACTGCGCCATGATCTCGCGCTGCCGTTCGGGTTCGAGCGTCCAGAACGCTTCGTGGCGGTAGCCGTGATAGCCGATCTCATGCCCGCGCTCGACGATCGCCGCGCATTGCGCGGGCCAGGTCCGCGCGACCCACGCGGGCACGAAGAACGTCGCGGGCAGGTCGAACGACGCGAGCACGTCGAGCAGCCGGCCGAGCGCGCGCCACGGCCCGTAGCTGCCGAGCGTGAAATACGCGGGGTTGCGCCAGATCGACCCGTTCAGCATCGCGTCGCCGGTCGGGCCGTCGAGATCGAACGCGAGCGCGACGCACGCGCGCTTCGCGTCCGGCCACCGGGGAGCCAGGTCCGTCATCGCGCGCTCAGTGCGTGCCGTTGATCATCGCCTTCGCCACTGCGTGCTCCTGCAGTCCCCACTTCGCCAGGATCTTCTGGTAGGAACCGTCCGCGATCAGCTGGTTGAGCGCCGTCGTCAGCGCGCCGCTCAGCGCGGTGTTGCTCTTCGCGACGCCGATGCCCGTGTATTGCGACATGAACGGCTTGCCGACCGGTGCGTAGGCGTTCTGCTCGAGGCTGTTCTGGTAAGGCAGCGTCTCGCCGCCCTGCACGGCCGCGTCGATACGGTTCTGGCGCAGCTGCATGCGCGCATCCGACGAGCCGTCGGTGCCGACCACCACGATTGCCGGCTTGCCGGCCTTCACGCAGTTCTCCGCGCTCCACGCCGTCGTATTGTCCGGGAACGACGTGCGCCGGCTCGACCCGACGCGCTTGCCGCACAGCGCGCCCATCTGCGCGAACTCGCCCGCGCGCGTCTTCAGCACGTAGAACTGCGGCCCCGTCTCGATGTAGTCGACGAACGTCACCGCATCGCGACGCGTCGGCAGGTCGGTCATACCGGACAGGATCATGTCGACGCGCTGCGTCGCGACCGCGCTCATCATCTGGTCGAAGCTCGTCTCGACCCAGTTCAGCTTCGCGCCCATCTTCGCGGCGAGCGCCTCGCCGAGATCGACGTCGAAGCCCGCGAGCTTGTCGGTCGCCGGGTCCTTGTATTCGAACGGCGGGTAGTTCGGCACGATCGCAACGTTCAGCGTGCGCTTGACGTTCGCGGCCTGGGCGACTGCGAAGGAGGCATGAAGCGCGAGCGCGCCGAATGCGACAGCGGCCAGCGTGCGGGTCAGGACGGATGCTTTCATGGGGTGTCGCCTTGTCGTGGTGGTGTAAGGGAGTGCTGCGTTGCACGTCTCGTCGGCGGCGCGATCCGCTCAGGCAATCACGGCCGAGATGAAGTCGCGGGTGCGCGCATGCGTCGGTGCGGACAGCACCTGATCGGGCGGCCCGCTCTCGACGATCCGTCCGGCGTCCATGAACACGACGCGATCGGCGACCTCGCGCGCGAAGCCGAGCTCGTGCGTGACGACGATCATCGTCATCCCGCTCTTCGCGAGATCGCGCATCACGGCCAGCACTTCGCCGACGAGCTCGGGGTCCAGTGCCGACGTCGGTTCGTCGAACAGGATCAGTTGCGGATGCATCGCGAGCGCCCGCGCGATCGCGACGCGCTGTTGCTGGCCGCCCGACAGCTCGACCGGAAACGCGCCGCACTTGTGCGCAAGGCCGACGCGCGCGAGCAGCGCGCGGGCCTCTTCTTCTGCTTGCACGCGGCGGCGCTTGAGCACCTGCACGGGGCCTTCGATCACGTTTTCGAGCGCGGTCTTGTGCGGGAACAGGTTGAAGCGCTGGAACACCATGCTCGTCGCGAGCCGCTGGCGCGCGACCTGACGCTCCGACAGCTCGTGGAGCCGGTTGCCCGTGCGCCGGTAACCGGCCAGCTCGCCGTTGACCCACAGCGCGCCCGCGCTGATCGTCTCGAGCTGGTTGATGCAGCGCAGGAACGTGCTCTTGCCGGAGCCAGACGGCCCGATGATGCACAGCACTTCGCCCTGCGCGACGTCGAGCGTGATACCGTGCAGCGCCTGGAAATCGCCGTACGACTTGCGCACGTCGACCGCGCGAACGATCGCGTTCGTCATGACGTTCTCCTTACGGTTGTGGGTCGTGCCGCTCATTTTCGGCCCGCCGCGCGGCCCGCGCCGCGTGCGAAGCGCCGTTCGACACGAGCCTGCGCGAACGACAGCACGGTGACGACTGCGAGATACCAGATGCCCGCGACGATCAGCAGCTCGATCACGCGCGCATTCGCGTAGTAGATGTTCTGCGCGTTGTGCAGCATCTCCGCGTACTGCACGACGCTCGCGAGCGACGTCAGCTTGACCATGCCGATCAGCTCGTTGCCGATCGGCGGCACGATCACGCGCATCGCCTGCGGCAGGATGATCCGGCGCAGTGCCTGCAGGCGCGCCATGCCGATCGATTTCGCGGCCTCGTACTGGCCGGTGTCGACCGACAGCAGCCCCGCGCGCACGACTTCCGACGTATACGCGCCCTGGTTGATGCCGAGCCCGAGCACCGCCGCGAGGAACGGCGTCATCACGTCGACGGTCCGGAACTCGGCGATCCCCGGGATGCCGAGCGTCGGAAACACCAGCGCGAGGTTGAACCACAGCAGTAGCTGGAGGATCACCGGCGTACCGCGGAACAGCCAGATGTAGCCCTGCGCGATCGCACCGAGCACCGGGTTCGACGACAGCCGCATCACCGCGGTGACGACCCCGAGCACGATGCCGAGCGTCATCGCGAGGACGGTCATCACGATCGTGTTGCCGAGGCCGGTCAGGATCGAGTGCGCGGTCAGGAACTGGCCGACGACGCGCCATTCGATCTGCCCGCGCGCGAACGCGAGCGCCACGTAGGCGAGCGCGGCGATGATCGCGACCGACGCGACATAGCGGCCCCAGTAGCGCCGGCGCACGCGCACGAGTGCGGCGGTGTCGTCCGCCGCGGCGACGGCCGCGGCCGGTGCGCCGTGGAGACGGTGCGAATCGGATGCGCTCAGCATGACGGCCCCCGGTAGTCGGCCGCCCACGCGGCCTGGCGTTCGATCGCGTTGCTCAGGCGGCCGATCTGCTCGCGCACGCGCGCGGGCGACGTGCCGCCGGCGCCGCCGCGAGCGGCGACGGCCGCGTCGAGCGTCAGATGCGCGCGTACCGCCGGCGCGAGGCGCGCGTCGACGGCCTGCAGCTGCTCCGTGCTGGCATCCGCGAGCTCGATGCCGTCGCGTTCGCACGCGCGCACGAGCGCGCCGGTGATCTCGTGCGCCTCGCTGAACGGCACGCCCGACAGCGCCAGCCAGTCGGCGACCTCGGTCGCGAGCGTGAAGCCGAGCGGCGCCTGGCGGCGCATCTCGTCGACGTTGACGCGCATCGTGCGGATCATCCCCGCCATGGCGGGCAGCACGAGTTCGAGCGTGTCGATCGAATCGAACGCGGCGATCTTGTCTTCCGCGAGATCGCGGTTGTATGCGAGCGGCAGCGACTTGAGCGTGGCGAGCAGGCCGGTCAGGTTGCCGATCAGGCGCCCCGCCTTGCCGCGCGTGAGTTCCGCGATGTCCGGGTTCTTCTTCTGCGGCATGATCGAACTGCCCGTCGCGTAGCCGTCGTCGAGTTCCACCCAGCGGAATTGCCGGGACGTCCACAGGATCACTTCTTCCGACAGGCGAGACAGATCAACCGCCAGCATGCTGGTGACGAACGCGAATTCGGCGACGTGATCGCGCGCGGCCACCGCGTCGATCGAGTTCTCGCACGGCGCGTCGTAACCGAGCTCCTGCGCTGAAAGATCGGGGTGCACGCAGATTGCCGAGCCGGCCAGCGCGGCCGCGCCGAGCGGCGAGCGTGCGGTGCGGCGGTCCCAGTCGACCAGGCGGTCGGCATCGCGATACAGCGACTGCGCATGCGCGAGCAGCTGATGACCGAACACGATCGGCTGCGCGGGTTGCAGGTGGGTGAAGCCGGCGGTGACCGTGTCAATGTGCCGGCTTGCCTGGCCGACCAGCGCATCCTGCAGGTCGAGCACGCCGCGTACGAGCTGGCGCGCCTTGTCGCGCAGGTACAGACGCAGGTCGTTCGCCGCCTGGTCGTTGCGCGAGCGCCCGGCGCGCAGCTTGCCGCCGAGCACCGGCAGCCGCTGCGTGAGCACGCGTTCGAGGAACGTGTGCACGTCCTCGTCGGCGAGCGAAGGCGCGATCGCACCGGCCGCATGGTCGCGCGCGATGCCGTCCATCGCGGCCAGCAGCTGCGCGAGCTCGTCGTCATTCACGATGCCGGCGCGGTTCAACTCGCGTGCATGCGCGCGGGAGCCTGCCAGGTCGTACGGGACGAGTCGGTAGAAACTCGGATCGGAGCGCGACAGGTTCTGCAGCGCCTCGGACGGTTTCGACTGGAAGCGACCGCCCCACAGGCGCTCGATCGGTTCGGTAAGGCTCATTGCGGACGACCTCGTCTCGGTTGGAGTGTCCTCACTGTAGGCATTCAATTTTTTTTGTTGTAGCGAGAAATTGAATCCGCTTAAATGAAATTTTTCTCAGCACCGTCCTCGCCGACACGCTCGCCGATGCGCAACCGCCTCCCCCCGTTGAACCCGCTTCGCGCGTTCGAGGCCGCCGCCCGGCGCGGCAGCGTGTCGGCCGCCGCCGACGAACTGCACGTGACCGCGAGCGCGGTGAGCCACCAGATCCGGATTCTCGAGAGCACGCTCGGCGTCGCCCTATTCGTCAGATCAAAGGCGCGCGTGAAGCTTACGCCCGAAGGCGAAGCGCTGCTGGAGCCGGTCGGCACGGCGTTCGACATCATCGCGAACGCTACCGTCAGGCTCGATTCGCCGGCCGCCGTCGGCGATCTCGTCGTGTCGACGCCGCTGTCGCTGACGTCGCGCTGGCTCGCCCGGCACATCGGCGATTTTCTCGAGCGCTATCCGGGCATCCATCTGAAGGTGATTCCGTCGAACGACGAGCGCGAGATCTATTCGCCGGATGTCGACGTCTGCATCCGCTACGGGGAAGGCAACTGGCGCAACCGGCACGTCGAGCTGCTCGAGCATCCGGCGCTGTTCCCGGTCGTGAGCCCCGCGCTGATGAACGGGCGCGATGCAATCCGCAAGGTGCAGGATCTCGCAGGGCGCACGCTGTTCTGCGAGCACGCGGGCTCGTGGATGCGCTGGCTGGCCGAAGCGAAGGCCGACCGGCTGCCGGGCATCCGCATCCTCGAGATCGGCAACGCGCACATCGGCGTCGAAGCCGCGGTGCACGGCCAGGGCGTCGCACTCGGCGACAGCCTGTCGGTGCGCGACGACCTGATCGACGGCACGCTCGTGCGGCCGTTCAGCGAAACGGTGCCGTCACGTCATGCGTACTATCTCGTCACGCGTCACGAGCTGACCGAGACGCCGCTCGTGACCGCGTTCACCACCTGGTTGCGCGCGCGGCTCGCGTAATGCGCGCGCTCGCTTGCGGTCGGGCTGGACGTCAGGAAACGAGGCTCGCGAAGTCGTCCCACACCATGACGATGTTCTGCGAGCGCCAGATCGGCCCCGCATCGACGTACTCGCCCGCGAACCGGCCGTTCAACGCCTCGTAAAACGCGATCGCGGCCGCGTTTCCCTTGACGACACTCAACGCGGCGCCCGGATACCGTAACGCTTGCAGATGCGTTGCGAGTTGCGCAAGCAGCATGCGGCCGATGCCGCGGCGCTTGAAGAGGGGATCGACGTAAAGAAACTTGATTTCGCCACGACCGCCGAAAATCGGCTCCGACGGCGCGCAGGCTGCTCCGATGCCGACGATCCGGCCACCGGTTTGCGCCACGAGCACCAGCTGGTCGCGCTCGTTCGACGCCAGCTTCTCCCGCCATTTCCTGCCGCGATACTGCTCGTCGAGGGCGGCATGTGCTTGCGCCGGCGCGAGATCGCGATAGGTATGCCGCCAGACCTTGACGTGAAAATCGGCGATCGCCTGCGCATCGTCGAGGCTGGCGGACCTGATGGATATTCCGGACATGGAGGACTCTCTCGGGCGGCTCGGCGCGCGCGGGCGCGGCGCACACGCCGGATTGTCGGCGATCCGGGCAACGATGTCAGCAACGCGCAGGCGTGGCCGATCAGCGCGCAACGGCTTCCGTGTTCCGGACGCTGCCCAGAAAGCGCGCCAATTCCACCGTCTGCGGCCGCTCGAAGATCTCTTCGGCCGTTCCGCTCTCCCACACCCTGCCCTGGTGCATGAAGACGATCCGGTCGCTCACCGCACGCGCGAAGTTCATCTCGTGCGTGACCATGATCAGCGTCATGTCCTCGCGCGCGAGTTGCTCGACGACGCCCAGTACCTCGCCCACGAGTTCGGGATCGAGCGCGGACGTGATTTCGTCGCACAGCAGCACGCTCGGCTTCATCGCCAACGCACGCGCGATCGCGACGCGCTGCTGCTGGCCGCCCGACAGCTGCTCCGGGAACGCGTCGAACTTGTCGCCGAGGCCGACGCGTTCGAGCATCAGCTCCGCGATCGCGCGCGCCTGCTGGCGATGCGTGTTCTTCACGACGGACTGCGCCAGCATCACGTTTTGCCCGGCACTCAGATGCGGAAACAGGTTGTATTGCTGGAACACCATCCCGACCTTGAGCCGCAGCGCACGCAGGTCCGCGTGCCGCGCATCGACGCGTTCGCCGTCGATCGAGATCGTACCCGCGTCGATGCTCTCGAGCCCGTTGAGCGTGCGCAGCAGCGTGCTCTTGCCCGAACCGCTGCGGCCGATGATCGATACGACCTGCCCGCGCTCGACGGAGAAATCGATGCCCTTGAGCACATGATGGGTGCCGAAGTTCTTTTCGAGACCACGGGTTTCAACGAGCGGCATGCCATCTCCTTTGCAACGTGCGCGCATAGCGGGTAAGCGGATAACAGAGCGCGAAATAGATCAGCGCGACGAGGCCATACACGACGAACGGCCGGAACGTCGCGTTCGAGATCGCGATGCCGACCTTCGTCAGCTCGGTGAAGCCGATGATCGATACCAGTGCCGTATCCTTCACGGCCTGCACGCCGAAGCCGACCGTCGGTGCGATCGCGATGCGGGCGGCCTGCGGGAGGATCACGTGACGCAACTGCTCGACGTAGCTCATGGCCAGGCTCGCCGACGCCTCCCACTGCCCCTTCGGCACCGCCTCGACGCAGCCGCGCCAGATTTCCGCGAGATACGCGCTGGTGAAGAACGTCAGCCCCGCGGTGGCCGCGACCCACGGCGGAACGTCGAGCCCGACGAGCGGCAGGCCGAAGAACACGATGAACAGTTGCATCAGCAACGGGGTGCCCTGGAATATCTCGATATACAGCTTCGCGCAGCCGCGCAGCACCGTCGAACCCGACACGCGCATCACGAGCAGCCCGAGGCCGACGAGGCCGCCGGACACGAACGACACGATCGACAGCACGATCGTCCAGCGCGCGGCCAGCAGCAGGTTCGCGAGAATCTGCCCGAACGTGAAATCGGTCATCGCGCACCTCGTACGCGGCGGGAGAACAGGCGGCGCCCCATCGTGCCGAGCGCGCCACGCAGCAGCAGCGCCATCGCCAGATACGCGAGCGTGATGACGAAATACGTCTCGAATGCGCGGAAGTTGCGCGACTGAATGTAGCCCGCCGCATAGGTCAGATCGGCCACCGAGATCTGCGACACGACCGCCGAACCGAGCATCGTGATCACGATCTGGCTCGAGAGCGCGGGAAACACCTTGGCGAGCGCCTGGGGCAGCACGACATGGCGCAGCATCTGCGCGCGCGACATCGCAAGCGCCGATGCCGCCTCCAGATGCCCGTTCGGGACGGCGGCGACACCCGCGCGCACGATCTCGACCGAGTACGCGCCGAGATTGAGCGTCATCGCGAGAATCGCGGCCGTGTATTCGTCGATGTGCACGCCGAGCGCGGGCAATCCGAAGAAGATGAAGAACAGCTGGACGACGAACGGCGTATTGCGGATCGCCTCGACGTACGCGCCGATCAGCGGGCGCAGCCGCACGGCCGCGGGAGCGTCGGCGCTGTACGCGGCCGCGCCGAGCACGCCGATCGCCACGCCGAGCACGGTTGCGACCGCAGTCAGCGCAAGCGTGATCGCCGCGCCGCTCGCGAACACGCCGGCGTATTCGGCGAGCTCGCCGAATTGAAGCTGATAGCTCATGACGATTGAGTAAATTCGGGTTCTGACAATGACACCCGCCGCACCGGCGGTGCCGGCCGCGGCGAGGTATCAGGCGGCACGGCGGTTCGTCACAGGCCGGCCGGCAACGGCTGGCCGAGCCACTTCCTCGACATCGCACCCAGTGTGCCGTCCTGCTTCGCATGCGCGATCGCATCGTCGATCTTCGCGAGCAGGCGCGGTTCGTTCTTGTTGACGCCGACGAAGCACGGCGAGTTCTTGATCACGAACTTGACCTCGGGCCGGCGCGGCGGATTCTTCGCGAGAATCGCCGCCGCGACGATGTTGCCGGCGGCGATCAGTTGCACTTGCCCCGACAGGAATGCCTGGATCGTCGCGTTGTTGTCCTCGAAGCGCTTGATCGTCGCATTCGGTGCGAGTTGCGACAGCGCGATCTCCTCGAGCGCGCCGCGCGTGGCGCCGACCGTCTTCCCGGTCAGGTCGGCGGGCGCGCTCACCTTCACGTCCGCCGGCCCGAACACGCCCTGGAAATACGGCGCATACGCCGTCGAGAAGTCGATGACCTTCTCGCGCTCCGGCGTCTTGCCGAGCGACGAGATCACCATGTCGACCTTGTTGGTCGTCAGATACGGAATCCGGTTCGCGCTGTTGACGGGCACCAGCTTCAGCTTCACGCCGAGCGATTTGGCGAGCAGCTCGGCCATGTCGATGTCGTAGCCCTGCGGCTGCATGTCCGTGCCGACCGAGCCGAACGGCGGATAGTCTTCAGGCACCGCGACGCGCAGCGCGCCGCTTTTCGCGATGGTGTCGAGCGCGTCGGCATGGGCCGGCGCAGCAGCGAACAGCGCCATCACGGGGGCTGCGATCAGCGCAGCCAGCCAGGTGCGTCGGGGAAACGGTCGAGTCGTCGGGCTCACGGTGAATCTTCCTTGTCTGGTATGTCGTCGGGCAGCGCGCAACCGTTGCGCGGCCAAAACAACTCCAGCAAAAACCGGGCCATCGCCGTGTAACGCTTGCCGCGCCGGCACAAGACAGGAATTCCGGCGAACTGCATTCCTCATTTCGGTGCATGAACCGGCGCCGGAGGCGGCGGTTGCCCCCGCAGTGCGCGCCGGCGCACCAAATTACCTAACCGGTTCACCCTGGGGATTCGGACGCCGGCGTATTGGACGCACGCCGGCTCCTGTTCATCGAACGTGGATAGCCCGTCTTTCCGTCAGGCGGTGTCCAGACGGCGGCGCGTACGTCGCGCGAGAAACGGTCAGCCTGAAGAACGGCAAGGTGTTCGAAAACGCGTGTCACCATCACACCACCGAGACGTTCCACAATCCGGCGCTGACCAGCACGTCGGACGCCGACGACTGGCTCGCGCCAGGCGTCGGTCTGGTCGAGTCGGTCGCGGACACCGCAGGCACCCGGATCTTCACGCGTGAGCTCGAGTCGGCGAACGTTGCCGGCAAGTCGTATTGAACGTGGGGCGCCCCGACGCTCGCGCGTGTGCCGTCAATGATGCGTGTACAACCGCGGCGCCGCGGCATGATTCGGGATCGCGGCTCCCGAGTCGGCCCCCGCCCCGTATGCAGGCCCATAGCCCGACACATCGGCCTGCGGCGTCGATTCGGAAGACCGGATGCGTGCCTCGGCCTGCTGGATCGATTGCGGATAGTGAATGTCCTTGCGGGCCGGGTTGTAACCGGCCTGCTCGACCTGCCTGATCTGCGCGCGGACTTCCGCTCGGGTCAGGCCGCCGCCTGATTGAGCTGCCAATGCGAATGCGGGGATGATGGCCGCCGCCAGCACGATGGTACGGATTGCGAATTTCATGATCTCGACCTCCAGTGAACAGGGCCGGCATCCGAGGACACCTCTTCTGCCGTAGAGACAGCATGCTCCGCCAAACTGAAGGCAACGTTAACTTCACGTCGTCGAACGCATCGGATGTGAAAGACAGGGGCGGACCCGGAATCGCCGCTTCGGTCACGCCGATGACGGCAACGTCACGCGCACGCCGAACCCGTTGCCGTTCAACCCGTCGATGTACGTCAGACTCCCGCCGAGTTTTGCCACGATGCGCGCGACGATGGACAGCCCCAGGCCGCTGCCGCTTTCGTCGTGATCCGCACCGCGAAAGAAGCGATCCTGCAGTCGGGACAGATCTTCTTTCGAGACGCCCGGTCCGTCGTCCCGTACCTGCAGGCGGATCGCGCCGGCATCCTGCCACGACGTGATTTCGACGCGCCCTTGCTCGCGACCGTACTTGATCGCGTTATCGACTAGATTGTCGAGCAGGACGCGCAGAAGCGTCGACGATGCATGTGCGATAACCGGACCGCCGACGCATGAAATCAGCGACATCTGCTTGCGATCGGCGCGCGCCTGGTGGTCGCCGATGCAGGTCTGCACCACGCGTGCGAGATCGACGTCCTCGCCGGGCATCGGGACGGTTTCGTCAAGTCGCGCCAGTGCAAGCAACTGGTCCGCCAGATGCGTGCTTCGGTCTACGCCCTCGACTACCCGTTGCATCGCGCGCCGCTGACGGTCCGGATCGCGTGCGGTAAGCGCGACCTGTGCCTGAACCTTGAGCGCGGCGAGCGGGGTCTTGAGCTCGTGCGCGGCGTCGCTGGTGAATGCGCGCTCGCGATCGAGCGAGCCGCGCAGACGTTGCAGCAGCGTGTTCAGTGCGGCAACCAGCGGCCGCACTTCGTCGGGAATGCCCTTCGTGCCGATTGCATCGAGGCTGTCGGGGGAACGTGCGGCGATTGCCTCCGACAGCGTCCGTAGCGGCGTCAGGCTGCGTCCGATCGCCAGCCAGATCAACACGGCCAGCACGGGCAACGCGAATGCGAGCGGCCGCGCGACACGGCGCGCCACCTCCGCGGACAAGTCCGAACGGTGCGTGCGTTGTTCGAAGATGCGCACGGTGCGGCCGCGCGCGGCATCGGTCATCACGTACGCGTGCCACTTCGAATTGCCGAACCGGATCGGGCTTGATGCGGCAGCGGGAGACACCGGCAGATGGAGCGAGTCGAGCCCCGGACTGGCGGCCAGGATTCGTCCGCCCGCGTCACTGATCTGATACAGCATGCGCGGTGATGCATCGTTGTCGCCATCGTTGTCTTCCCCCGAGCCGAGGACGATGTCCGCGAAGACCGGCAGATCGGACGCATCGAGCGCGACGAACGCTCTTGCGATCTGCTCGAGGCGGGTTTCGTCCCATTCCTCCGCTTCGTGAATCGCCTGGCGATAGCTCGACACCAGCGAATACGCCCAGACCACCACGACACCCGACAGCACCAGTAAGGTCAGCCGTTGCCGGATCGAGCGCATCACGACGCTTTCTCCACCACGTAGCCGACACCTCGAATCGTGCGGATCAATTCGGCCCCCAGTTTCTTGCGCAGATTCGACACATGCACTTCGATCGCATTGCTTTCGATTTCTTCGTTCCAGCCGTAGAGGCTGTCCTGGAGCCGGGCGCGCGAGAGCGGGCGACCCTGGTTGGCCAGCAGTTCGACCAGCAACGCGCATTCGCGCGACGTCAGCCCGATCCGTTCGGTGCCGCGCGTCACCGTCATCAACGAAGGATCGACCGACAGGTCGCCGTATTCGATCGTGTCGGTGCTCCGGCCCTGCGAGCGTCGCACGAGCGCACGGCATCGGGCGATCAGTTCGGTCAGGTCGAACGGCTTGCCGATGTAGTCGTCGGCGCCCGCACTGAGGCCGCTCACGCGATCGGCCACCGTGTCGCGCGCGGTCATGACCAGCACCGGCGTATGGTCGCGGCGCTTGCGAAGCCAGTCGAGCAATTCGACTCCCGACATGCGGGGCAGGCCGAGATCGAGCACGACGAGGTCATACGGCGTGGTTTCGAGCGCGAGCTGCGCATGCCTGCCATCGTGCGCCCAGTCGACCGTCATGCCGGCCTCGATCAGGCCATCCTCCACCCCGCTGCCGATCAGTTTGTCGTCTTCCACGAGTAACACCCGCATGGTGTCGCGTTCCTTTTGGTCGGGACATTGCGTCCATTGGCGCACGATAACCGCAGAAACCGACCGGCATCAAGCACGGCGGGAAAAATCCGGTCCTTAAGAATCCGTTAACGTCGGCATTCTATGGTCGCCGTCACCGACACTCGCAATCGAATCGACGACCATGAGCAGACTACCGTTCCGACTCCATTTTTGCGCAACGCTGGGCGCGTTGCTTTTCGTGGCTGCCGCGCCGGCGTCGGCAGGCGAGATCAAGACGCTGATGCGAGACATGAAGCATGCGATGCAGGGTGCCATGAACAGCCGGGCAATCCCGGAAATGAGCGGCTACGTGGCCCGGCTCGAAAGCGATGCGCAGCAGGCGAGCCGCCAGCGGTATCGCGATGACCAACCGACTTACGACGAAGGCATGCGCACATTGCGGGATGAATTGACCGAGGTCGACCGGGCCATCCAGGCCAATGATCTGTCGGCCGCCAAGCAGGCGCTGCGGCGAATCAACGGATCGAAAAAGCACTATCACGACCTGCTCGGATAACCCGAGCAGGGCACGCTTTCACCACTGAACAGACATTCCCGTCATGAAAACCAATACCCGCTATCCGCTGTCGATCAGCCTGCTGCACTGGCTGCTGGCCGCCGCGCTGATCGGCAACCTGATCGTCGGCTTGCTGCTCGACGACAACGAGGACCTCGTCAGCCTGCACAAGTCGATCGGCATCGCCATTCTTGGGCTCGTGGCGCTTCGTATCGTGAATCGGCTGCGTATGCGCCGCAGCCTCCCGCCATCGGTCAATCCGGCCGGCACGCTGAACCATTTCGCGGAACGCAGCGTCCACGGGCTGCTTTATGTGCTGATGTTCGCCATTCCCGTGCTCGGGTGGATGAAGACGAACGCGGCCGGGCACACGGCCAGCTGCTTCGGGCTCTTCTCGCTACCGACCCTGGTGCCCAGGAGTCGCGAGCTGTCGCATTGGCTGGGAGAACTGCACGCGCTGACGGCTTACGGGCTCGCCGCGCTGGTCGGCCTGCACGTGCTGGGCGCGGTGGCGCACAAGCTGTTCAGGTCGGAGAACGTGTTTCCGCGCATTCTGCCTTTGCCCGCGCGCGTCGCCCGGCAGCAGGTCCCGTCCGGTGACCGGAATTGAGCGTCGAGCACGTCACCATGCCGTTGACCGTGAATGCCGGCAAACGCCTGATTTGAACCTTCGGTCGGGCCCTGGATGCCGGTGAGGTCGTCCTGGCAAGGAACATGGCATTCAACGTGGCAACGGCCATGCACTCGACGCAATCGAGCCGCCATTTCACCCGGCACTGCGAAGACGAACGTGCTTGACGAAGGTCAAGCCGGTAGACGGCTCTCGTGCGAAAAATTGCCGTGTACAAGACCGTCGGTTGTCACCGGGAGACATTCATGAATACCAGCACTTCACCCGTCCAGGCAGTCTCCGCCTCCCAGCGGGTATTGATCGCCGTCGACGGTTCCACCGCATCCACACATGCCCTCGCGTATGCCAAAGCGTTCCTCCCGTCGAATGCCGCGGTGCATATCGTCAGCGTTGCGGAAAATCCGCGAACGCTCGTCCCGCTCGGGTCGAAAGCCACGGCATTTCTCGAATCGGCCCGCGACGAATTGTTGCGAGACGCATCCGACGCGCTGTCGCGCGCCCAAAGCGCCATTTCGCGCGACGACATCTCGATCGACACGGAAGTCATCGACTTGTCCACGCACGGCGGGGATGTCGTGCATGCGCTGGCCGAAAGTGCACAAGCCTGGCAGGCCGAACTCATGATCGTCGGCACACGTCAGCATCATGGCCTGCTCGGATGGATCGAGGGAACGGTTTCCGGCCCGCTCGGCAAGCTCGTTGGTTGCCCGCTGCTCATCGTTCCGGAAGGTTTTGCGTCGGTCGCCGAGCACCTGCCGCGGCGGATGCTGTTCGCTGTCGACGGAAGCCCGATTGCGCTCCACGCATTGCAAACGGGGTTGAAATTCTCGCGTCCCGAGACCGAATTCCGGGCGATACACGTGCTCGATCGCCCCACATCGCTGGGTGATTTCGTCCCCGTCGAGACGCTGGAAGCCGCGTTGGTCAGCGAAGGCAATCGTGCACTGCAAAAAGCCATGGCCCTGCTCGATGGCACACCCGCGCACTCGCAGTCTCAACTGATTCAAACGGATCGCACCGGCGCGGACGTGCCTCACCTGATCGTGAACGACGCCATCGAATGGAGCGCGGACATGATCGTCATGGGCACCCATGGGCGGCGCGGCGTCACGGGCTGGCTCGTCGGCAGCGTGGCCGGACGCGTTGCGCGCATCACGAAAACGCCGGTTCTTCTGGTGAGTGCGCCGCATGCGTGACGCGTTTCAGGGTCACGCATCCGCTCCGACGGCGTGGAACAGTTCCTCCTCCTGAGCGCAATGCAGGCGTACGATCGCTTCCAGCCCGTACAACAAGCGCTGTATCGCCTGCACCTGCAGGGCGTTCGTTCCGTCTCGCGGCAGGTCCGCGACCATCTGCCTGAGCGATCGGACCATCTTGAAGATCTCCCGGTGTGCGCCGCTCATCGCCGCTAGCGGGTCCTCGCCACCGAGAAGCGGGGCGAGTCGCGCGTAGACGTCCCGATCCTCGGCGCGTTCGTGCGGCAGCAGCCGTTCGTCCAGCGAGTCGATCACGTGGACAAGCTCACTGGCGATGGCTGCCCCGGATAGTTGCGGCATACGATCCGCGAGATCCCTGATCTGGTCCAGCAACGGTGACAATGCCGCGTGCTCGCGCTTGAGTTGCTCGACGTCGACATCGGCGAGTCGGGCGTCGGTTGGCCTCGGGCGAACGAGCAGCACGCGTAACGCATTGATGATGACGACGACGTCGATGACTTCCTGAATGACCGCACCGGCAATCGGCTGCAGGAATCCGGCCGCCGCAATCGTCATTGCGACGACCGACAGCGACATGCCAGCCACCACGCTCTCGAGTGCGATTCGGCGCGACCGTCGTGCGATACGTATCGCATCCACGAGTCGATCCAGCCGATCCACCAGCAGTACCACGTCGGCCGCTTCGGATGACGCGGCCGCCCCCCGCGCACCCATCGCGATACCGACGTCGGCGGCCGCGAGCGCCGGCGCGTCGTTCACACCGTCGCCGACCATGATCGTCACGCCTTCCTTGCGCGCGGCCTGAATCGCGGCAAGCTTGTCCGTCGGCGTCTGCTCGGCACGCACGTCGGTAACACCCAGCAACTCGCCGACGGCCTGGGCAATGTCTCGCCGGTCGCCGGTCAGCATGACGAGGCGCTCGACGCCTTCCCGTTTCAACAGACGCAATGCCCGCGGCGTCTCCAGCCGCACCTGGTCGGCCATCTGAATCGCACCGATCATGACACCATCGACGCCGACGAACACGGCAGCCCCGCCCTCGATGCCGACCCGCTTGAGGAACGCGTCGCTCCAGGGGGCGACCGTTGAAGAGGCGGCGACGTATCCGAACTTGCCGATCGCGACGGTCCGGTTGTCGACCTGGCCTGTGACGCCCTCGCCCGCCGTTTCGATGACGACCGATGGCGGCGACAGATTGATCCGGCGTTCCCGCGCGGCGACCGTCAGCGCATCCGAAATGACGTGTCCCGAAGCCTGTGCCAATGACGCCGCGAAACGCAGCACATCGCCCGCGCCAACGTTCGTGCCGCATTCGATCGCAACGATGCGTGCCCGCCCGCCCGTCAGCGTCCCGGTCTTGTCGAAGAACAGAATCGTCGCTTGCGCGAGACGTTCGAGCGCGCCCCCGCCCTTGACCAGGATGCCGCGTTTCGAACAACGCGACATGCCGGACACGATGGCGACCGGCACGGCGAGGATCAACGGACAAGGCGTGGCGACGACGAGCACGGCGAGCGCGCGTGTGACGTCGCCGGTCAGCAGCCACGCGATGCCGGCGACGAGCAGCGAGGCGAGCACGAAGAATGCCGCGTAGCGATCCGCGAGACGCACGGCCGGACCGCGCTCGTGTTGTGCGCGCTCGACCATGCGGACGATGCCCGCAAACGTGCTGTCGCCTGCCGTGGTGCGGGCGACCATTTCAAACGGCGCGCCTGCGTTGACCACGCCGCTGCATGCGGTTTCGCCGGAACGTCGCCGCTGGGTGGACGACTCGCCCGTCAGCATGGACTCGTCCAGTTCCGCGTCGTCGGTCAACGTGCCGTCGACCGGCGCGCATTCGCCGCTACGCACGAGCAGCCTGTCACCCGGAACGATGGTTTCCGGCGCAACGGAACGCCATTCACCGTTCTCGAACCGTGTCGCCTGCCGGGGGGCACGGCCGAGCAGCGCCGTCATCTCGCGTTGCGCGCGGTCTTGCGCATACCGCTCCAGCGTCCGGCCGCTGGCCAGCATCAATGCGATGACCGCGGCGGTCAGCGTCTCGTCCAGCGCGATTGCCAGGCCGATCGCCAGCCATGCGAGCACGTCGATGCCGGCCTGCCGTTTCGCCACGGCCTTTGCAAGCGACACGGTCAACGCGAGCAAGACCGGCACCGTACCCAGCAGCCAGACGACCCGCGCGAGTGAAAGCAGACCGAACGCCACGCACATGCCCCCCGCGGCGAGCGTAGTCGCTGCGAGGACCAGCAACGCGAGATCGATCGACCAGCGGATTCGGGACATGACCATTCTTCCGATTGCCGTGCACGGCGGGGTTCGCCGCATCCGGTTCCGGTTGCTCACGGCGTGGCATCAGTCTAGGAAACGCCGCGGTTCGGCCGTTGACCTGAGTCACGGCGAAGCGCGTCACGCGAACGACCGGCACGGCGCGTTGCTTGACGTGAGTCAAGCGGGCGGCGCCTTTCGTCAGCACAATCGAAGCGTGACACCGAAGCGCCTGGAGGCGATATCGTGCTGACGCTGGCGGTACTGTTTCTGCTGATTCTTCTGCTGAATCTCATGCCGGCGTTCGCCCCGCCCACGTGGATGGCGATGTCGTGGGTCGGGTTCAACCTGCCCGAAGGCAATCCACTGATCTTTGCCATCGTGGCGGCCGGCGCGGCGACGACTGGCCGCGTCATCCTGGCGACCTTCGCAAGATCGCTCGTGCGCGCCCGCTGGATGCGGCAAGCGGATCGCGAGAACATCGACGTCGCCACGCACTGGCTGCGCAAGCACAGCACGCTCACCGCCGGTGCGTTCTTCTTCTATGCCCTGAGCCCGCTTCCGTCGAACTATCTGTTCATCGCATACGGCCTTTCCGGATTGCCGCTCAGGATCATTGCCGCGGCGTTCTTCGTCGGCCGCGCCGCGACCTATGCGATCTGGGCGCACCTCGGCCGCCTTGCGTCGACCCGGCTGGACGTGGAGTCCGGGCTCGAAGGCACTTATCTCGGCGGATACTTCATCGTTACGCAACTGGCGTTGCTCGGCGTCGTCTTCGCGTTGATGAAGCTCAATTGGCGCGCGCTTCTCAAGGAACGCCGGTTGACGTTCCGGCGCGGCCATCCTCCGCGCGGCGCGGAATGACACCCGGCATGCACGCCGTGCCGATCGGCCGCACCGGCTGACCGGTGCCGCTTACCGGCCGCGCATCCCGGACGCGGTTTCAGCGATGCGTTCCCGCTTGCGCGGATCGACGTGGGTCATCACGTTCAGGACGCGGTGATGCTTCATCACGCGAGCACGCGCGTCCACCGCGATGTCGTGCCCTTGCGCAACCGTGAGATCGGCGTCGATGTCGAGATGCACGTCGACGAGGATCAGGTCGCCGGTCTTTCGCGTGCGCAGGTCGTGCACGTCGAGCACGCCCGGCGTCGCGCGCAGCGTCGCGCGGATCGCCTGCACGTCTTCGGCGTCGGCCGCCCGATCCATCAGGTCGTGCAAGGCGTCCCAGCCGAACGTGCCGCCCATTTTCACGATCATCCCGCCGACGATCAGCGCGGCGACGGGATCGAGCAGCGGATAACCGAGCAGGTTGCCGACGATGCCGCAAGCGACGACCAGCGACGATGCGGCGTCCGAACGCGCGTGCCATGCGTTGGCGACGAGCATGCTCGACTTCACTCGCGTGGCGACCGCGAACATGTAACGGAACAGGCTTTCCTTCGCGGCGAGCGCGACGAGCGCGACCCAGAGCGCCGCGACGTGGACGCGCGCGATCGCTTCCGGATGCTCGAGCTTCTGGATGGCGGACCAGAGCATCCCGCCCCCCACCAGCAGCAGGATTGCGGCAAGTGCCAGCGACGCGCCGGTTTCGAAGCGCTGATGGCCGTAAGGATGCTTTTCGTCGACGGGCTTGCGGCTATGGTGACTGGCCAGCAGCACGACGAAATCCGCGATCAGGTCGGACAATGAGTGAATCCCGTCCGCGACGAGACCTTGCGATCGGGACAGGATGCCGATCACCACTTGCGCGATGCTCAGCGCGAGGTTGACCGCCACGCTCACCCAGGTGCTTCGCGTGGCCGCGGCGGCCATCGCGGGCGTCGCTTCAGCGACGGTTTCCGAAACAACGTCGGGATTTCTTGACATCACGATTCAGGTCACTTTCCAGGGTTGAGCAAGGCCGCACGTCACGTCGAAAGCTCGTCGAACGCGATCAACGCATGTGCCGCGTACATCATCGACGGGCCGCCGCCCATGTAGACGGCGACACCGGCGACCGCCTCGATCTCCTCGCGCGTCGCCTTCAGCTTGATCAGCGATTGTATGTGGAAACCGATGCAGTCGTCGCAGCGGCACGAGATCGCGATGCCTAACGCGATCAGCTCGCGGGTCTTCTTCGTCAGCGCGCCCTCTTTGGTACCGGCCGCGCCCAGTGCGCCGAAGGCGGACATGAGGTCTGGCTGCGATTGCCGAAGCTTGCGCATCTGCTCGGCGACTTCCGCGGTTCTTTCACGATAGTGCAATGAATTCGACATGGCTGGCAGCTCCGACAGGACAGGAATCGAGTGGGCGCACCACGCTTCGTCGCCGTGACGCCGAATGATGAGCCGCACGTTTGACAACAGCATGATCGCCGGCACTCCGCGGGGACTTGATCTGCGGCAAAGGTTCGATCGTCATCTTTGCGTACGGTTGAAACCATGCAAACGATTTGGAGAGCGTCATGTCCGCAGTGAGCAGGTTCACCGTTTCGTGCCTGATCGGCGTCGCGGTCGCGATGACGGCCAGTCTGGCCGATGCACAGCCGCGCCAGCCCGCTGGCGGTTCCGCCGTCGAGCCGGGCGGCATGATGTACGGCAGTCAGCTGATGACACCCGCCGAGCGCAGCGCATACCGTACCCGGATGCTCGCTGCGGCATCGGACGCCGAGCGCGAGAAAATCCGCGCGGCGCATCACGCCGAGATGCAGAAGCGCGCAAAGGCGCGCGGCATCAAGTTGCCCGACGTTCCGCCCAGGTGGGGCATGCATCGGGGGCAAGGCATGGGCACGGGCATGGGGCCGGGCATGGGGCCGGGCTACATGCACGGCCAGCCTGGCGGCCCTGCAAGCGGCGCCGCCGGCCAGTGATCGCGTGGCACGGCGTGCGCGGCGACGGGCACGCCGTGCCGGTCGCGATCGGCTGCTCGCGTAGCCTGCCGTGACCTGTCGAACGCGTGCGGTCTGATCGTAGATGTACATGGTTGACTAGTGCGTGGCCGCGTCCGTTGCATCGGCAACCGGCCACGAGACGACCACGCGCAGGCCGCCGAGCGCTGGCGATCGACCTACCTCGATGTCCGCGTCATGCGCGGCTGCGATTCGCCGTACGATCGACCAGCCGAGGCCACTCCCGCCCGGCCGGGCTCCCTGCGGCCGAAAGAACCGTTCGCCGAGCCTGTGCAGGTCGTCGTCGCCGATACCCGGGCCGCCGTCTTCGACCCGTAGCACGGTGTGCCCTTCCCGTCGGCAAACCGAAACGGATATGTGCGCCTGTGGCGGGCTGTAGCCAATCGCGTTGTCGACCAGGTTGCGCACCATCGACTCGAGCAATGGTTCGTTGCCGCCGACGACGCATGGCGATGGCGCATCGAGTTCCAGCCGCTGCCGTTTTCCGATCGACCGAGGCGCAGCCTCCGCGACCACCCGTTTCGCCAGGGCCGATACGTCGACCGGTGCGCGGTCCGTCAGTGCGCCCGCATCGAGACGCGAAAGCAACAGAAGCTGATCCACCAGGCGCGCGGCCCGATCGCACCCTTCGAGCACGCCTCGCAGCGCATGCCGGCGTCGCTCGTCATCGGGCTCCGCCATGGCGACCTGCGCCTGTGCCTTGACGGCCGCGATCGGCGTGCGCAACTCGTGAGCCGCATCGGCAGTGAATCGGCGCTCCGCGTCCATGACGGTGCGAATCCGTTCGAACAGCCGGTTCAGCGCATCCAGCATCGACCGCATCTCGAGCGGTGTCCGATCCGGCCGAATCGGATCGAGCGCCTGCGGATTGCGCCGCGCCAGCACTCGGCCGAAATCGCGCAGCGGCGCCGTGCCACGGCGAACCGCCCAGCCGATGGCGAGCACCAGCAACGGCAACGCGGCCGCCATCGGCCAGAATGCACTGCGCATGACGGCGCGCAGGATCGATTCGCGTGAAGCGATTCGCTCGCCCACGAACACCTGAACGTCGCTGCGCACGCCGTGCACGACGAATACCCGCCACGCATTCCCGTCGATCACGACGGTCCAGAATCCGGAGGCCCGATCGCGTCCGGTCAGCTCGGGCGCCACCATCGGCTTCGCCGGTGCGTTTTCGGAATGCAGGCCGAGCCGCCCGTCATGAAACACCTGAAAGGCCACACGCGGGCCGTACGGATGAAGGATCGGCGCGTCGATCGCATTGTCGTCGTCATCCGGCCCGCGCGCCTGCTGCGCGACGAGCAGTGCCGCCGCCTGCGCGAGATGGCCATCGAGCAACCGGTCGATCTCGCGCTGCGCATCCAGCCAGGTCAGCATCAGCGTCGATAGCCAGACGCCGAGAACCACGGCCGGCACGAGCGTCAGCAGCCGGCCATGCAACGAACGCGCGGGCAGCATGGCTTTCATGCGTCGCCCCGCATCAGCACGTAACCCACGCCGCGCACCGTTCGGATCAGCTCGCTGCCGAGCTTGGCGCGCAGGCGATGTATGTGGACCTCGACGGCATTGCTCTCCACCTCCTGCCCCCAGCTGTACAGATACTGCTCGATCTGCTCGCGCGACAGAACCCGGCCGGCATTCAGCATCAGGATGTGCAGCAGGTCGAACTCTCGCGTGGACAGCGCGACCGGCACGCCGGCGCGGCGCGCGGTTCGCGACGCGGGTTCCAGCTCGACGTCCTGCGCGTGAAGCCGCTCGGTCGGCCGACCGTGGGACCGCCGGACCAGCGCTCGCAGGCGCGCACCGAGCTCGTACAGGTCCACGGGCTTGATCACGTAGTCGTCGGCGCCCGCGTCGAGCGCCTTGATGCGGTCGGGCACGGCATCGCGCGCGGTCAGGACCAGGATCGGCGACGCCATGCCGTCGCGGCGAATGCGCTGCAGGACATCCATGCCATCCACGAGCGGCAGGCCGAGATCGAGGACCGTCGCGGCATGAACATGCGCGCGCAGCTCGCGCTGGGCCGCGTCGCCGTCACGCACCCAGTCGACCTGGAACCCTTGCTGGCGTAATCCGGCGCGGATTCCGTCGCCGAGCAGGACGTCGTCTTCCACGAGCAGGATGCGCACGATCGAGCACTCCGCCGGTGGCCGTCAGTCGTCGTCCCCGCCCGCGCCGTGCGCGGGGCGGCCGGTGTCCGTCGCGACGGGCCGGTCCGCTCGAGCGGGCTGCGGTGCCGCCTGCCATTGCGTCCACCACCAGCCGATCACCGCGGCCGTCATCACGACAGCGATCCCCCACCACGCACGCCGGATGCCGTCGATCGGTGCACCGCGCTTGTAGCCGGTCACCATCGCGCCGGCCAGATTCTCACGATGCACGACGCTGCTGACGAGAACGGCGGCGACATGGAACACGACGAGCGCGAGCATGGCGTTCGCCGCACCCTCATGCAGATCACCGAACGACTCGCCGTTTCCGGTGTAGGCCCCCCAGCCGGTCACCCCCGTGACGACCATCATCGCCAGCATGGCGACGATCGCCACCGCGCCGGCGGGGTTGTGGCCGACGTGATGTTCGGGCCGGCCTTTCGCGAGGCTCAGGACGTAGCGGAAAGCGGCCGCCGGCGAACGCACGAACGACGAGAACCGCGCATGACGCGTGCCGGCCACGCCCCAAACGACGCGAAACGCGACGAGCGCCAGCATCGTGTAGCCGAACGCGACGTGCATCAGCCGCCATCGCTCGCTCTCGGCGGTCAGCCACGCGCCGGCGAAGGCAATGACGCTCAGCCAGTGGAATACGCGCAGCGGAGCGTCCCAGACCAGTATCCGTGCGGGACGCGAGGGTGCCGGTTCACCGTGTACTCGGGATGCGGACGAATCGTTCATCGAAATTTCCTTTGTCTGCTTGCGTATGACATGCGGCGCAATTCGACGGCCGCTTCACTGCAGCGCTGCGCCACACGGACGCAGGAACCTCGTCGTGCGTGGCGGCGAACCACGCCGACCGGGTAATCCTGTCTTCCGGGGGACGGCGCGCCGCGCCGCCCGTCGCGGCATGTGCCGTCAGCCATGTCTCCAGTTGCCCGATCGTTGTCCGGTCCAGCGTCGCATCGGTGCCGAAGTGATGGTCGAGACCGTTCAGGATGCGTCGCCACGATTCGGCGGGCAGCGCCCCGGGCGGATAGGCGACATGGCAGGTCGCGCACTCCTGCCGGTACTTTGGCAGTAATGGAATCGCGACGCTGCGCATTTCGTCTTCCGCCCGTGCCGCGCACGGCAGCAGCGACATCAGCAGCATCGCGAGCACGCTTGCGCGTGCATGGCGCCGCGCGGCGATCCTGCGCGGCGACTTCGTCGAGTCGATGTTGTTCATGATCGTTCGCCGTCAGGGTTTCAGACTCATGAGCCAGCTCAGGACGTCGGCCTTCTCGGCCGACGAGCATTCGCGCCCGACGACGTCCTTGCAGTTTCTGCGGAACCACTTTTCGGTCCTGGCGCCGTCCGTGAACCGGGCCGGGTTGAAAGCGGGCGCAAGCGGCTCGATGGTCTTACCGGTAACGATGTGCGTGCCTGCACCGGTCGGCGTGCCGCCATGGCAGGTCGCGCAGCTCCAGTCGCGCCCATGTCGGGACGTGAAGAACTGCTGACCGCGCGACGGCATGGCGCCGACGCCTGACTGTGCCGTGTAGCCGGCCAGCAACTGGGCCGGCGTTTCGGCACCTGCGTCGGCGATGGCGGCCACGCATATGGCAGCCCCCAGGCCTGCCCGGCATAGCATGCGAACCGAGTCGGATATGCGCATCGTGGTTCTCCTGAGCGATGCGTTCATCTTCGGGGGAATTCCTTACCGGATTCTTAACGCACGGATGCGCGCGCCGTGTCGCGAGTGCGATGCCGCCCGCCACATGGCCGTTGCGTCGCGCCCGATCGGCCGCTCTTGCAGCAAGCATCCGGCCACCCGTTCATCCCGCCTTGACGCAAGTCAAGCGTTCGATACCGGCAGGCACCTAGTCTGAAGTTCAATCCGTCTCGTTGCACGGGAGTCCTGCCGAGACAGTTTTGCCGATCAGTCGAGGATGCTGGCGATGATCACGCTGCGAACACGTACATGGATTGCGTCCGTCGCGCTGGCGATCTCCTGCGCATCCGTCGTCGATGCGGAGGAACTGGCGCGCATTCCGCCACACTCTCAGCGCTACGGCGCGCATATCGGCATATCCGCGTACGACGACCCGAAGCTCCACGGAGTAACGTGCTTCGTCTCGGAGCCGCACGCGCGCGACGAACGACCGTCCTTGCGCGACAGACATGGCGCCGGAGCATCGGTGTCCTGTCACCAGACCGGAACGCTCGCCACGACCGCCCGCTTGCCGCGGCTGGCTCAGGTATTCGACGAATCCGTCGATCCGGTGTTTGGATCGATACACGTGGTCCGGATTGTCGATCTCCGGCGTCTCGTCGTCGTCTACTTCTCGTACATGGAAAGCGACGTGGCGGGCGATCTCCCGGGGCATGTGGATGTCGTCCGCTTGCCGGTGCACTGGGGTGGAACGGACGCATCCGCCGAATGATGCGGCGTCATGACTCTGGCGGCGGCATGACCTGCGTCAAGCCTGCGTTTTCGCGCGATGTCAGCATGGAAGCAAGATTCCGGTCGCTTTGCGTGCGCATTGCCGATGCGGTAAATCCACCGCCGAGGAGGCCCCTATGCGATCGCGAATTTTTCTTGTGCTGCTTGCCTGGCTGGCATTGCTTGTCGGCGCGGTATCGACCGCCGGTGCGAACGACCTGACGCGCAGCGTGACGACGGGCAAGCTCGTCGTCCACTACGGTGTGGTTCCGGCGAGTCGCGCCGCTACGCCGGGCGGCGGTTCCGGCGTGGCGTCGAACAACGTGAACCTGTTCCTGCTCACGGTCGCCCTGTTCGACAGGTCGAACGGAAAGCGCATTGATAATGCTCACGTCGTTGCTGTCGTGCAGGGACCGCGAAGCGAAGCCAGTGCCTTCCATTCAAAATCGACGCGGATAGCACTCGACCCGACGCAGGACGGCAATGCGGTCACGTACGGGAACGTGTTCGACGCACGTTGGAAAGGTGTCTATCACATCGATCTCACGATCACGAGAGACGGCCTCGGCCATCCGGAGCATGTCCGCCTCAACTACGATCAGCAGTTCTGACCGGTCGAGGTAGTCTCTCGTGTTCGCGTTCGTGCTGCTTCGCGCAGCACGAATGCACGCTCGTGCGCCACTCGGCATCGACGTGAGCACCGCCCTTTTCCCCGCTGATGTGTGTCGACCGCTTACGTTTACATCGAGGGAAGCGTAAGAGGATAGACGAGATGGCTGATCACCTGTTTGACGCCCGGTACAGTCTGGGCTGCCACGCACACCGCTTTGCGCTCCTCTTCGCTGAAGATCACGCCCCATAGATGTACCCTGCCGTTCCTGACGATGATCTGGCCTCGCGTTAGCGCCCAGCGTTGGCCAGACATCGCATTCAGTATCGCCTCGCGTATCTCGACGTCCGCATGCGCGACCGACTTCCGTTTGTCGTTCGTCTCGCTGGCAAGCGCGCGCACGAGATCGGCTCGACTCACCAGGCCTGCCACCTTGCCGTTGTCGACGACTGGCACGCGCTTGATGCGGTGCCGTTCCAGCAATTCGGCAACTTCGGACAGCGGCGTGTCCTCGGCGACCGTGACGACGTCGACAGTCATCAGGTCCTTCACGGTCTGCGCGTGTTCCTTTACATACTCGCTGGCCAATTCACGGCTGGACGCAAGAAGCTCCAGCCACCAGGAGCGGCGCCTGGCATGCGTGCCAATTTCGACACGGTGCACGAGGTCGCCTTCGCTGACGATCCCGATCAGCTTTCCGTCCGCATCGATTACTGGAACCGCGCTGATCGAGTGCTCCACGAGCAGCTTTGCGGTCTCCTGAACGCTCATCTCCGGACTGGCGGAAATGACCGCGGTCGTCATCACGTCACGCGCTCGCATAAGGTGCTCCTTCAATGCGTTGGCCCCTCGCCGGCTCGTCTGCGGCGAAAAGCTGCGCGCACTCACTGAGACCGGCTGGCCTGCAAGATGAATGCTTCACTCGGAAACCCGAGGCAAGCTTGAGCGATGTCAACCGACAGCCGATTGCACCGCAGATGCGGCGATCCAGGCGTTCAAGCGGCGTCGTGATCCGCGATCACCGGTTCTTTGCACTTGCGACGCAAGTGTCGGCCACGGTCGAATCGGGCGTCGGACGGGCAACACGTGGCGCCCCCGATCCCGGATGTGCCAGCCGCGCGCAAGCTTGCGCAGCAGCACCAGGTCGATCCCGACAGTGTCACGGGCACCGACCCGACAGGCTCGGTGACGCTTGCGGACGTCGAACGGGCGATCGCGGCGGCGGGTTTGCCTGCGGCCGGCACGCCCCGGAGAGCGCTCTCCGGCAACGAGACGGGTTATCGCGGCTGCGTATCCGACGGCAATCGCGGTGCGCTGTTCCTGGTTGAGCTGGGTGAATTGCTGCAGCACCCCGAGGAGTTGAACCGATGAACAATGCAGACATCCTTTCGGTCGTACTGGAAACGCTTGCATCCGTCGCGCAGGAACTCGAGCCGTCGACGCTTCGTGCGGATCGTCCGCTGCGCAGTCAGGTCGATCTCGATTCGATGGACTGGCTCAATTTTCTGACGGGCCTTCATGCGCGGCTGAAGGTGGAGATCCCGGAGCGCGACTATGGTCGTCTGGTTACGCTCGACGATATCGTCGGCTATCTCGCGGCCGCAGACGCACACCGACCGGTGTCTTGAGGCCGGTCCATCGCGCAAGCTGGCGTTTGCGCCGGCGTCGGAACGTCCGCCGCACCGTTACACGAGGGCGCACGGAACCGTGCGCCCGCGCATGCTTCAGCGCGCCGCAGGCGTTGCGACCGCTTCCGCCAGCCTGCGCGCTGCCTGTTCGGCAAATGCCGCCAGAATCGGGCTGGCATCGCCATGCAACGTTTCGCGCGGCGTCACGCGACATTCGGCGAGCGGCGACTTGCGTGCCAGCGTCCGCATTTGCGTTAGTGCGGAATCCGCACCACGTTGCGCGAAGCTGCAAAAGAATGCGACATGCGGCAGGCGCCGCTGATTCGCGACGAGATACGCCCGCACCGGCGACGATACGCAGCCTGCCCAGACCGGGGAACCGATCACCACGAGATCGTACGCGGACGGGTCGCGCTTCGCCGCGACGATCTCTGCCGGCTTCTGGTTGATTGCCTCGACGAGCGAACGCAGATAGCCGAACGGCCCCGCGCGATCGCGCGTCACGACGATTTCCTCGACGTCGGCGTCGAGCATCTCGGCCAACGCGGACGCGGCCCGGCGGGTCGTGCCGGTGCGCGAATAGAACACGACGAGAACCTTGCCGGCATACATGACGACCTCCCTCATGCACGCTTGTCGGGTGGCGCGTGCGTCCGTTGAATCCATTCGCCATGACGCGCGGGCGATCTGAAGAACATCGGTCCCGTGTGGGCGGATTGCACGCGACGGTGCAACCACTGGCGCAATGGCGCCGTGGCCGATATCCCGGTTATCGGCTCTGCATGCATGGCGAATGCAGGATCGCCTTTCATCGACCGTCCGAATGTCGGTGGTTCACGGCATGATCGAGCGATCGAGAGGAATACGGAAAGCATGTGCACCGGCATCCCCCGGCATGCGTCGGCGGATGCCCGCAACCTGTTTCAGCCTGCCTTGACCTCGATCTTCTTCTCGGCCTTGTGCGTTTCCGGCGTCTTCGGCAGCGTGACCGTCAGAATGCCTTTCTGGAACGATGCCTCGATCTTGTTTCTGTCATTCTCGATTGGTGATGACCGCGGCAATTGACAGAGATCAACGCTCAGGATCGAGAGACCGAAGGCGCTTGGGCAAGCACACGCGGTGCTAAACGCATTGCGCTCGTTGACCCAGGTCAATCGGCACGACGCGCCGGCAGGTGGAATATCCGTATCGGCGCCGGTCCCGAGACGCGTCGTGCCCGGCTTCGTCGCAGAGGAGGTGTATCGTGCCCGCAAAATCGCTTGTCTTTCACCAGGATGCTCGCCAACGGCTGCTCAAAGGCGTCAACGCGATTGCCGAGGCAGTCAAGATCACGCTCGGCCCGGGCGGCCGCAACGTGATCGTCGAGCGGGCCGGCGCCGCGCCGCTGGTTGCGAACTCGGGCGTCGTCGTCGCCGGCGCTGTCGACCTGCCCGACCCGTTCGAGGAAATGGGCGCCCAGTTGTTGCGCGAAGTGGCGACCCGCACGAGCGAAGTCGCCGGCGACGGCACGACCACTGCCACCACCCTGGCACAGGCAATCGTTGCCGAAGGCATCAAGTGCGTCACTGCCGGGCACGATCCGATGGCGCTCAAGCGCGCGATCGAAGCGGCCGGCCGCGACGTGGTCGCCGAACTGCACCGCTTGTCGAAACCGTGCGCGAGCGCGGACGAGATGCGCCAGATCGCGACGATTTCAGCCAGCGGCGACAGCACGATCGGCGCGCTTGTCGCACAGGCCGTCGAGCGTGTGGGCAGGGACGGCGCGATCAGCATCGAGGACGGCACCAAGCTCGACGACGAGCTCGAGACGGTGGACGGCTCGCTGATCGATCGCGGTTATCTGTCGCCGCTGTTCGTCGATTCGGACAATCATCGCGTCGTCCTTGACGAGCCGCGCATCCTGCTCTGTGACATGAATATCAGCGCGATCGCACAACTGCTGCCGGTACTCGAGGCGCTCAGCAGCACCGGCAAGCCGCTTCTCGTCGTCGCGAACGAAGTGGAAGGCGAAGCGCTGGCGACCCTTGTCGTCAACCACCTGCGCGGCACGCTGAAATCGTGCGCGATCCGCTCGCCCGGATTCGGCGAGGCACGCACCGAGCAGCTTGCCGACCTCGCCGCGCTGACTGGCGCGACGGTCATTTCCGCTCAGGCTGGCAGGACACTCGAGCGCACGACGCTGGACGATCTCGGTGCCGCGCGGCGCGTCGAGATCACGCGCGAGACGACGACCGTCATCGCCGGACGAGGCGAACGCCAGCACATCGACGACCGCGTCCAGGCGTTGCGTACACGTATCGCGGCGACACCGGCCGGATACGAGCGCGACGCGCTGACGCGCCGGCTGACGAAACTCGCGGGCGGCGTCGCGGTGATTCGCGTCGGCGCCGCGACGGAAACCGCGCTGCGCGAGCGCAAGAATCGCTTCGAGGATGCGTTGCATGCGACGCGCGCCGCGATGGAGGAAGGCATTGTGCCGGGCGGTGGCGTCGCATTGCTGCGTGCACGGCGCGCGCTCGTAGGCAATGGCACATACCTGACGGATGTGCAGCGCACCGGCGCGCGGATCGTGCACGACGCACTAGCGTCCCCGCTGCGTCAGATCGCCGAAAATGCCGGAGCGGACGCGCAGGCCGTCGTACACGCGGTCGATGTCGCAACCGGAGCGTTCGGCTATGACGCGGCGACGGCGACATATGGGGACATGATTGCTGCCGGAATCGTCGACCCCGTCAAGGTCGCGCGTTCGGCGCTACAGAACGCGATCTCGGTCGCGTCGCTGCTGCTCACGACCGATTGCATGATCGCGCATCGCCCAGGCACGGCCGCGTCACCGGGTGCCGCACAATCGGGAAACTGGGGCGCCGAACTCGGCTGAGCCATGCGCGTGCCGCCGGTGGATCTCGTACGACTCGCCAGCGTGATAGGCGGAATTCATGTCGGCAGCGGAGCCGCAGGCGCCACCGCTGCCGCAGGGCTGTCGATCCAACCCTGGATGCCGGTGACAGGAAACATCGAGCCGGGTGTTGATTCAAGCCACGTATTGCGTCAGTGCTACTGAATAATGATTCAGTTATCCGTCAGGTCATCCAATCGTCAGATGATCGACAACTTCCCGCACGCCCTTCACTGACCATGCCGCACCGCACGCGGCGCGCTTCTCCGCCATCGAATCGACCGTGCCGGTCAGCGTGACGACACCGTTCGCCACCTCGATGGAGATCGCCGCGCCTTTTCGCTGTGCACGGCGAGCCAACGCATCGGCAATCTCGGCGCAGATGTCCTGCGCGGTATGGGCGGCGCGCACTTGAATGCGGTTCGCGACGTCGACGACGCCGGCCATCCGGCTCACCAGCGCCTCTGCCGCTTGACGCTGAAAACCCCACTCCACTTCGCCGTCGAGCGTCACGCGGCCATGGTCGACCTCGACACGGATCGACTGGTCCTGCAACGCTTCCTGCCAGTCGAGCGCGGACATGATCCTGGCTTCCAGTTCCGCGTCCGAGCGACTGGCTGCCGGCGCGGCGATTTCGAGTTCCAGCAGCAGCACACGCACGCCGCCGACGCGCTGGACCGCCTTCTGCGCCGCGAACTTCTGCGCCCAGCTCGGGACCATGCCCAGCAGCGTCACTGTACCGTCGCGCACCGTGACCTCGATCTGGCGCGCGTCGACAGCCGGATCCCGGGACAGTTCCTGTTCGACATCGTGTTTGAGTTTCGCATCGGACTTCATGTCGGTCTCCTGTCGGATTGCAGGTTCAGCGGATCGGTTTCGCGTCGATGGCACGATCGTAATTGCTCTCTTCCAGCCGATCATGGGGCGCTCATATCGCCGATCGGTCGACCGATGCCGGTCGTAACCGCGTCAGGCTCGCATTCACAATGAAGGGGTGCCGTACACACGCCGTTGATGTTGGTCAAACCTTGTCGTCCGCGTTACGCCCTGGCCTGGACACTCTCTCGATGAAATCGTCGCGTTTCCGCGGGCCGACGCGGTCTATGAAAGTCGCCGTTGATGCGTGTCAAGCGGCGGTCGCCCCGGAAGCCTAGGCTGAAAACGTGGACGACATCGTCCTGACGTACGCGTTCAGGTTGGGAGGCAACCATGCAGACCGGACATCAATTCCTACCCGAGTTTCGGCATGCGACCTTGCCGACCTATTTCGTTTCCTACGTGTTTCCCTTGCTGCTGGCCGGATATGAGGTGTATCGGATCAGCTATTGGGTGAGCCGGCATGGCTGGAATTTTGCGCAACTGCCGCAGGCCGGCTACGAGTTCACGCTGATGCTGTTCGTATTTGCATTGCAGGTGATTCTCGACGGGTTGTTCTTCATTACGGCATGGTCAGGCAAGCATCCGGACGTCGGGCATCGGCTCGCGAACATGACGCTCGGTGTTCTGTGCTCGGCAGTGGTCATCGCGTTCGATGTCGCTCTTCAGATCGCCACGTTCTGAATCGGAATCTCTGGACCGCCGGCACGACGAGGCACGACCGGCATTCATCAACCATCAACGGATCAAACAATGAAGCCACCTTACGAACTGGTATTTCAAGGCATGCCGCGCTCGGACGCGCTCGAGGCGGAAGCCGCCCGCCATGTATCCAAACTCGATCGATTCCGGCAGGACATCTCGCATTGCAGGGTCAATGTCGTGCTGGACGAGAAGCGCGATCATCAGGGGAAACCGTTCAATATCCGGATCGAAATCACGATTCCCGGACATCAACTGGTATCCAGCAAAGAACACGACGAGGACGTCTACGTCGCGCTGCGCAATGCCTTCAGCAACGTCACGAGAATGCTCGAAGACACGGGACGCAAGCAGCGAGGCCGCGGCAAACGGCACGATGAACATCCGGCCGGTCCTGCCACGCAATCCGAGGCGCACGAATAGCGTGCAGTTGCGCGAGCGTGCGCCCGTGGACAGCCGCGCGACGCGCACGCCGATCGGTGCCCGCCACGATGGTGCGCAGACGCTCCACCGCGAGTCCGACCGAAACGAGCGCCCGTTCCGGCATTCTGCCGCCCATTCTCCGCACGTCGCGCCATGGCATGCGTCACGCATGCCATGCACGTCCGCCGCCTGTTTTCCATCCGTTCAGTACAGCAGAAATGCTGCTCTCTCAGGCGCGAACGCCGCATCCTGCGCGACAACCACGCGCTCGATCTCGTCGAGCGACCGCCCCGCCTCCAGCATGTCCGCCACCTCGCGCGAACCGACCGATGCACGGATCGCATCGATCCGGAACCGCGCCGGATAACGCCGGTGCAGCGCCAGTGCGAGCGCCAGCCCGATCTCGCCCGGCCGCGCCGCGCCGGGCGGCCGTTCGATGCGCACCCCTTCGCATACCTTGCCGCGATACGGCCCCTCCGCAGGCACGAAGCGGACCGCCGAGAACGTCGCGTCCAGCCTCATCGCGCGAAGATCGCCCGCGAGGATGCGCCCGTCGATCCACGGCGCGCCGACCACGCCGAACGGTGTCTCGGTGCCGCGCCCGACACTGACCGCCGCTCCCTCGATGAGCCCCGTCTCCGGGTACAGCGACATCGCGGCGCCATCGCGCAGGTTCGGCGATGGAGGCACCCAGCCGAGCCCGGTATCGCCGAAGCGCATCGCGCGCACGTAATTCGCCATCGGCACCACGGTCAGCGCCGCACCGATATGCAGGCGGTCATTGAACAGTCGCGCCAGTTCGCCGAGCGTCATGCCGGGCTGGAGCGGCAACGGGTAATAGCCGGTGAACGTGGCCGGCCCGGCATCGGCGACGGGGCCGCCGACCACATCGCCGCCCAGCGGGTCCGGGCGGTCGAGCACGAGCACCGGGCGATGCGCGGCGGCGGCGGCCTCGAGCGCGTAACCGAGGGTGGCCAGGTACGTGAAGAAGCGTACGCCTGCGTCCTGCAGGTCGAGCACCAGCACGTCGACATCGGCGAGCAGTGCGGGTGCGATCCTGCGGCGATCGCCGTAGAGACTGTGAACGACCACACCGGTCGCGGCGTCGACCGTGTCGCCGTAGGTCTCGTCGACGTCGGTGCCGAGCCCGTGCTCGGGCGCGAACAGGGCGACGAGCCGCGCGCCCGGTGCCTGCGCGAGCAGGTCGACCGTGCGCCGGCCGAACCGGTCGAAGCCGCTGTGGTTCGTGACGAGCGCAATGCGCTTGCCTGCGACGGCCGCGAAGCCGCTCGCCGCGAGCACGTCGATGCCGGCCAGAACCGGCCCGCGCGATGCCGGCAACCGGGCGACCTGCGCGAGCGCCGCCGCCATCGCGGGCACGCGCGTCGCGATCCACGACGACGTCACGGGCGCGGCCTCGCTCGAGACGATGCCGAGCACGAGCGCGCGCAATGGCATGGCCGTGCCGGTTTCGTCGGGGTACAGCCGGCTCGTGAGCACGATCGCGAAGCGGCGCGTCACGGGATCGATCCACAGCGCCGTGCCCGTGTAGCCGAGGTGTTGCAGCGCGCCGACCGGCGGTAGCCGGTAGCGGTTCGCGACGAGCGGCGGCCCGACCGCCCAGCCGGGCGTGTGCAGGTCGCCTTCCGCGTCGAGCGTGGTCGGCGTCTCGAGCGCGGCCACGCTGCGTCGCGTCAGCACGCGCACCGGGCCGAGCGAACCGCCGTTAAGCAACATGCGCGCGAAGCGCGCCAGATCGTCCGCACTCGCGAACAGGCCCGCATTGCCGGCAACGCCGCCCATCGCGGCCGCGATGGGATCGTGGACGCTTCCCCGGAGCAGACGGCCATCGCGAACGGTGGTGGGTGCCACGCGCGCGAACAGCGGCGCCGGTGACCGGAATGCGGTGCTCGCCATCCCGAGCGGCGCGAACACATGCGCGGCGCACCACGCGTCGAGCGGCCGGTGCGACACACGCTCGACGATCTCGCCAAGCACCACGTAGTTCACGTCGCTGTAGCGCACCTGTGTGCCGGCCGGCGCGCCGGGTGTCATCGCGACGATGTCGGCCAGCACGGCGGCGCGGCTGCGCAGCGCCCGGGACGACGACACGCCGGCCGGCAGCCCCGATACATGCGCGAGCAACTGGCTGATCGTGATGCCGGCCTTGTCGTGCGCGCCGAACGCGGGCCAGTAGCGCGCGGCCGGCGCGTCGAGGCTCAGCATGCCGCGCTCCGCGAGCTGCATGATCGCGACCGCCGTCGCCACCGGCTTGGTCAGCGACGCAAGATCGAAGACGGTATCGGCCGTCATCGCCTCGACGTGCTCGCCCGTCACGCGCAGGCCGCGCGCGACGCGCACCCGCACGCCGTCCGCGTCGCCCGTCACGACTACCGCGCCGGCAAGATGGCCATCGGCGATCTCGGCGGCGATCGCCTCGTCGATCGCGGCGGTCTGCTGCCGAGCCGCGGCCGTGTCGGATTCCGCGTGCGCACCGGCTGATGCAAGCATGAACAGCAGCGCGCCGGTCAGCGCGGCAGCACAGCGGGATCGTAGCGATCGAGCCTGTTCCACTGCATCCATTCCTTCGTGCCGAGCGCATCGCCGGAGTCGAGCTGCGTGCGGAGGCCTGCCACGTCGATGACGCGAGCGCCGCGCATTCCCGCCGCGCGGCGCCTGAGCGAAAAACGCGCGGCTAGCGGGCTGGTTGCTCCTGCGATCCGGAACATTCGCCACACAGACGTATCGCGCCCTGTCGTTCGGGGTCGTGCCAGTAAAAGCGCACATCGACGGCGCCGCGCGCCGGTACGACGACGTGCCGGACTTCCTGAACGGCCCTGTCGTGCGCGGACACGGTGTATCGCCCCGGCGGCACGCGCGCGAACAGGAACGGGCCCATCGTGCGTGCGTCGAGAATCGTCGACTTGCCGGACGACAGCGTGACATCGACATCGGAAAGATAATGGCCCCTCTTCGATGCGAACGTGATCCTCAAGTTGTAGCGAGGCGCGACATCGCGAAATGCAGTGACCTCGTCCTGGCCGATTCCGCCGGTGATATAAGCGACACCGTTGCGCACGATCGGCTCGGTCGACGTTTGAGCCAGCACGTTCGCACCGATGTTCAGCAGACAGGCTGCCAGCAGCATCTTCACGGTTCCGGTCCACATCTTCACTCTCCTGATTGAGCACGCATGGCTGCGATGCCGCCCGTCCGGTCGCGGAACGGGCTGCGTGCGGTGACGTCGCGCATTTGCGTCGACGACGATGTCAGCGTCGCGCGGAACGTCGATTTCCCGTTGACTCAAGTCAAGTGCGCGCCTGTCGAAGCCGAACGAGTAGTCATCGCGCCTCATCTGCCCGCGCGGCGCGCCTGAAAACACGGGGAGCGGGATACCGACGGCGCAATCGTCCGTGACGGCTGTCAGCCGATATTGCATGCCCCGTCGGAAATTTCCGACACGGCGGCCCGATGTCGGACAGCAAGTTCAGGCCACGCTGATTGTCCCGTGCGGCTTCACTGTCAATACTGGAGACGTGACAGGACGCAACGTGTTTCGCGGCCCGCGCGTGACTCTTCCGCCCCGCCGCCGCAGAACCGAGGAGCTCGCGATGATCGATTCGACCGCAGCGCACGCCGACGACGCCACGCTGGATGGCGAACCGCCGGTCGGTGCCCACCTCGTGACCCGCCGCCCCGGCTATCTCCATCACGGGATCTACATCGGCGACGGCAACGTGATTCACTACGCGGGATGGTCACGCCATGCGAGCGTCGGACCGGTCGAGGTCGTCACCCTGGACGGTTTCCGTGCCGGCTTCGGGTTCGCGGTCATTCGCCACGCGCGCACGCTGTACGACGGAACGGAAGCCGCGCGCCGCGCCGCCTCGCGCCTTGGCGAATGCCAATACCGGCTGCTCACGAACAACTGCGAGCATTTCTGCCTGTGGTGCCTGTTCGGTGTGGGGAGAAGCGAGCAGGTCGCGTCGTGCCTGCGCAACCCGGCGCACGGCATCGCGGTCGCCGTCATGCTGATGGCGTGCGTTCTGGCCGCGCGACTGCATCCGGCGATGGCCGGGCGCGAATGCCCGGCACGGTATTCGGCCTAGTATCGACGGCAGGGCCGTCGCTCAGTCATTCGTCGACTCGACCATCACCCGCGGCCCCGCAAGACGGCACGCGCACGCCCCCACCGTTTCGCCTGCGCGATCGCAATGCGGATCGCGCTGCCCTCGGTGCGCCCCTGCCGCAGCAGCGCGTTGGCAATCTCGATCGCCTTGCCGCGAACCGCCGGCGGCAGATTCCGCATCGAGGGCGGATAACGCTCGTCATTCCACGGCATGATCGATTCGACTCGTGCACGTTCGCGCCCGTCCGCACCTGCCGCTCAGCGCGGCAACGCGGCAGGATCGTAGCGATTGCGCGGATTCCACAGCATCCAGCCGTCCGTGCCCGCCGCATCGGCCGCATCGACCTGTGCGCGGATCTCGTCGGCATCGAACGGCCGGCGATCGAACGCATAGTCGCGAAACGCCTGGAGCCACGGCCGAAACCGGACACCGTCCAGTCCGGTCCGGCGCTTCGCCTCGGCCAGCGACCGTGCGACGATCTCGCCGGAATGTTCGGTGGGCTTCCGGCAGCCGGGCAAGCCCCACGTAAAGCCCGATGGATAGAGCATCGGCGACACATAGTCGACGACCGGTCCGAGCGCATCGAGCCGCTGCCCGATCGAGGTGTCGTCGCTGTTCCAGCAGACGTACCCGAAAATGTCCGCCGACACGTAGAGGTTGTACGGACGCAGCCGTTCCCGCGCACCGATCAGGAATCCGGTGATCGCCGCGACCCGGTTGGCCTCGGTATTGGCCTCGGCGAACCGGAGGCCGTTGGCGTCGGGAAAACGCAGGTAGTCGAACTGGATTTCGTCGAAACCCATGCGGGCGGCCTCTTCCGCGACGTCGTAGTTGTGTTGCCAGGCCGCGCGCGACGTCGGGTCGATCCAGCGCTGATGCTCGCGGTCCTGCCAGATCTCGCCGGCCGCATCGCGCACGGCCCACTCGGGATGAGCGCGAGCCAGCGGGTCGTCCTTGAACACGACGATGCGGGCAATCAGGTAGAGACCGCGCGCGTGGAACGTCCTCAGCAGATCCGGCAGATCTGGCGGACGAACGATGGCACCGGCGACATTGCTCGCGGCACCGGATATCTCACGCGCCAGGCTGCGATATGGCGTCACGCCGCTGTCGCCCTTCACGTCGATGACGAGCGCGTTGATCGCCGTCGTGTCCTGAAGGGACAGCGCCGCCTCGCGCAGCGTGCGGTCCGCGACGCCGTAAGCGGACAGATAGACGGCTTTCGGACGCATCGGGGTCATGCGGATCGTTTGTGCGCCCACGGCGGGTGCCAGTGTGACTTCGGTTCGCGCGTAGCCCGGCGCACGCACGCTCAGGCGTGTAACCGCCGCGTCGATCTCCAGTGAAAACGCGCCATCTCGATCCGCGGTACGGTTCGCGCCCGACGCATGGCCGATCGCGCCGGCCAGCGGGTGCCCGTTCGTCGCATCGACGACGGTGATCGTGACGGGCGCCGCGTGGGCGGCGAATCCGGCGAGCGACACGAGCAGACAGGCGATCAGGCGTTCAATCATGACTTCCCCCGGCGGTTCTCAGCAATCCGTTCATGCATCGTGTGTCGCAGGCGTCCGTCATCAGATAGCGCGGCAGCGCCATTGCCGGGTCGGTGACGCGCACGGGGCGCGCATCGAGCGTGAATGCCGCGATGTAGCCCTGGCGAGTGGCCAACTGGTCGGTCTGCGCATCATGGACGCCGAACGGCCAGGCCAGCATCCGGACCGGCTGGCCGGTTTCGGACTCGAGCCGTTCGCGCGACCGGCTCAACTGGAACGACACGAAGCGCAGATAGTCGTCCGGCGTGAGTCGGGCGCGTTCGGTGCGGAAATTCGGATGCCAGTACGTGTGGGACTCGATGTCGAACCCGCCGGACTGCCCGAGCATGCGCAACTGGTCCCATGTCATCGCATAGCTGGCGTTGGAAATGGCCGAGGGATAGATGAACAGCGTGACCGGCACGGGATGTGCAGCCAGCAATGGGCGCAGCACGTCGTAGACGGAGCGATGGCCGTCGTCGACGGTGATCGCGACCGCTCGCGCCGGCACGGCATCGGCCTGGCCGCCGTGCCAGCGCACGACGTCGGCGAGCGGCACGATGCGGTAGCCGTTCGCCTCGATCGCCTGAAGCTGGTGGCGGAACGTTTCGGTACGGACCGTCATCGAATCCAGTCGCGCGGTGGCGAACCGGTGGTAGACCAGGATCAGCACACGCTGGGATGGCGAATCGACGGTCGCGACGTCGGCGGACGAAACCGGCGGCACGCACGACAACAGGAGCAGGCAGGCGAGCAGGCGAAAGGCCATGGAAGATCTCGTGGAATGGCTGCCCCATTTTTCGCGATCGCGGCGCGAAAACCGCTGAGCCAGATCAACGATTGATCGTACGGGGACGCGATCGTGCGCGCGTCAGGCCGCCTGGTCGTCAGCTTGACTGCGCAACCAGTTCGGCATGAATCCGTTCGACGTCGTCGCGCGTGCACAGCGCCGTGCCCGGGTGCTCGACCGACGCAGCCGATGCCGCCAGCGCATAGCGGCACGCTTCGTCGAACGGCACGCCGCGCGCCAGCGCCCAGACCATGCCGCCGACGAAACTGTCGCCGGCGCCGACCGTGCTGCACACCGCTGCCGGCCTGCCGGGCAGGCGCAGCGCGCCGTCGCGCGTGACGACCCATGCGCCGCGCGCACCGAGCGTCAACGCGACGATGTCGGCTTGCCCGCGCGCCACGAGTTCGCTCGCCTTCCGGCATGCCGACGTGTCGTCGAGCGGTTCGCCGGCCAGCGCGCTCAGTTCGCCGAGACTGGGCTTCACGAGATGAACACCGGCCTCGAGGGCCGCTTGCAGCGCCCGGCCCGCCGCATCGACCACGACCCGGCTGCCCCTTGCCCGTGCCGTCCGCGCGAGCGTCGCATACAGGTCGTCGGGCGCGCCGGGCGGCAGGCTGCCGCTCAGCACGAGATAGCGCGGCGCAGGTTGCATGGCGTCGATGCGGGCTGCGCAGTCGCGCCACTCGGCCTCTGTGACCAACGGCCCCGGCATCAGAAACCGGTATTCGCGCCCGGTCGCGGTCTCGGTCACGCAGACGTTCTCTCGCGTCTCGCCGGCGATCCTGATGCGCACGGCCGGCAGGCGCTCGGCTTCCAGCAGCAGCGTCAATACGTCGCCGGTCGGCCCGCCTGCCAGGTACAGCGCGACGCAGTCGCCCCCGAGGCGGTGAATGGTTCGGGCGACGTTGATCCCGCCGCCGCCGGGGTCACGCCGCGGCCGTGCGCAGCGCAGCTTGTGCGTATCGACGATGTGCTCGACGGACGTCGCGACATCGACGGCCGGGTTCAAGGTAACGGTAACGATATCGGTCATGTGCGTGGTTCGCAGTCGATGGCTGGCGCGACGGCGCGGCGATTCGCGGCAACCGCCGCGTGCCGGCCGTGCCTCCACCTTACGTTCGACGCCGGTGACGGCGTTGACCGCCGTCAAGCGATGTCGCGAAGGGACACGGTTGCGCTCGATCAACGACACGTTCGGGCAGGCTCCTACAGTGAGTCATTCATCGTCGCCGAGCCCCGTCATGGACGAGCAGCCGCTTTGCACCACCGTGTTCGCCGAACGCTACGCGCAGCCCGGCGAGACGTCGCGCGCGGCCGTTTTCCATCGCGTCGCCCGTGCACTGTCGCTTGCCGAGCCGGCCGAGCTCCGTGCACAGGTGGAGCGCGCGTTTTTCGTGAACCTGCAGCGTGGCGCGATCGGCGCGGGCCGCATCCTCGCGAATGCCGGCGCGCATACCGGCGGCACGATGATCAATTGCTTCGTCCATCCGCTCGCGATTCCGGCGGACACGCCCGTTCATGGCCTCGACGCAGCGCTCGCGCATGCGCTCGACGACGCACGGGTCACGCTGGCGATGGGCGGCGGCATTGGCTACGACTTCTCGCCGGTACCGCCCGCCGACGCGTACGAACGGCGCCTGTCATCCGGGCGCGGCGCATGCGCGGCGATTGACCGCTTCGATACGATGTGCGGGGCGCTGCCGTTTTCCGGCCCGCGCCGGGGCGCGCAAATGGGCGTGCTGCGCTGCGATCATCCGGACCTCGTCGCATTCGTCGCGGCCAAGCGCGGACGCGCGCGCTGGCCGACGTTCAACCTGTCGGTCGGCGTCACCGACGCGTTCATGCAGGCGGTCCGGCACGACCTGCCATGGGCGCTCGTCCATCACGCACCGCCAGGCTACGTATCCGGCACACCGCCCCGGCGGCCGGACGGACGTTACCTTTACGCGACGGTTCAGGCCCGCACGCTCTGGCACGAGATCGTCAATGCCGCGCGCGACAGCGCCGAACCCGGGCTGCTGTTCCTCGACACGATCCGCGACGCGAATCCGCTGCGCGAGCACGAGCGGATCGACGCGACGAACCCGTGCGGCGAACAGCCGCTGCCGTCGTACGGCAGCTGTGTGCTCGGGCCGATCGACCTGTCGCGGTTCGTTCTACATCCGTTCGGTGTCGACAGGAAGCCGCGCTTCGACTTCGCGACACTCGCCGACGCGGTGCGCATCCAGGTCCGCATGCTCGACAACGTGCTCGACCTGACCGCGTGGCCGCTCGCCGCGCACGAGCACGAGGCGCGGCGGACACGGCGCATCGGGGTCGGCGTGACCGGGCTGGCCGACGCGCTGACGATGCTGCGGCTGCGCTACGACAGCGTGGAGGCACGCACGCTCGCACGCGGGATCGTGCTGACGATGCGCGAGCATGCGTTTGCCGCATCGGCCGCGCTTGCAGCCGAGCGCGGCGTGTTTCCGGCCTACGACCCGGCCGCCTATCTGACCGGGCCCGCATATCGCACGCTGTTGCCGCTGAAGGTGCATCACGCGATCGCGCGGCACGGGCTGCGCAACAGCCATCTGCTGTCGTTCGCGCCGGCCGGCAGCGTGAGCCTCGCGTTCTGCGACAACTGCTCGAACGGGATCGAGCCGGCCGTCGGCTGGACGCAGCGTCGCACGGTCCGCACCGCCGACGGGCAGGTCCGGTCGTTTCGTGCGGAGAATCACGCTTACCGGCTGTTCCGCGAGCTGCACGGCGAGAGCGTCAAGCTGCCGGGCTATTTCGTCACGGCCGCGGACATCGCGCCGGAGGATCATGTCGCGATGCTCGCGGCGCTGCAGCCGTGTGTCGACGCCGGCATCTCGAAGACCGTGACGATGCCCGGCCAGTGCTCGCTCGCGGAGGTCGACGCGTTGTTCTTCCAGGCGTGGCGCGACGGGCTCAAGGGCATCACGGTTTTCCGGCCCGATCCGCGGCTCGCGTCGGTTGTGACCGATGACGCGGCGCACGCGCGGCGCGACGGCCCTGTCTGCATCGGTTGTTGAACGATAACGATAGCCGACGGCAGGCGTCGGGCGCGATCGCGGCGGTCGTTCCTTCAGGCGGAGACGCCCGTGGTCGTTTCCGAGTCGGTTTCCGCCGGCCGGGGCTTGTCGCCGGCATCGTCCGCCGGCGCGATGAGCGCCACCAGCATGTCGTGATCGATCGATTCGTGCTGCAGCAAGCTGCGCGCGATCCGTTCGAGCGCATCGCGCTGCTCGCCGAGCGTTACCGTGACCCGCGCATGCGCATCCTCGAGCAGCGCGCGCACCTCTTCGTCGATCAGTTGCGCCGTGTGCTCGCTGCAGTGACCGTCGCCCGGCGTCCACACGCCCGGCGCCGCGCCCTGGCGTGCGCCATCGTCGAGCGTCACGAGGCCCACCTTCTCGCTCATTCCGTATTGCATCACCATGTGACGCGCCAGCGCGGTCGCCCGTTCGAGATCGTTCTGCGCGCCGGTCGACACGTCGCCGAATATGATCTCCTCGGCCACGCGTCCGCCGAGCAATACGTCGAGCCGATCAAGCAATTCGCTCCGGCGCAGCACGTAGCGATCCTCGGTCGGTACCTGCTGTGTGTAACCTAGCGCCGCGATTCCGCGCGGGATGATCGACACCTTCTTCACGGGATCGCAGTGCGCGCGGCTTTGCGCGACGAGCGCATGCCCCGACTCGTGGTACGCGATGGTCCGCTTTTCCTGTTCGTTCATCACGCGGCTCTTGCGCTCCATGCCGGTCATCGCGCGATCGATGGCTTCGTCGAAATCGGCCATCCCGATCGCGGGCTTGCCCAGTTCGGCCGCATGCAACGCGGCTTCGTTGACGACGTTCGCGAGATCGGCGCCGACGAAGCCCGGCGTGCGCTGCGCCAGCTCGGCCAGGTCGACTTCCGGCGCGAGCTTCACGTGCTTCGTATGCACGGCCAGGATCTGCTTGCGCCCGATCAGGTCCGGCCGGTCGATCGCGATGTGACGGTCGAAACGCCCGGGGCGCAGCAGCGCGGGATCCAGGATCTCCGGCCGGTTGGTCGCGGCCATGATGATGACGCCCGAATTGGCCTGAAAGCCGTCCATCTCGACGAGCAACTGGTTCAGCGTCTGCTCGCGCTCGTCGTTGCCCGACATCAGGCCGACACCGCGCGCCTTGCCGAGCGCATCGAGCTCGTCGATGAACACGATGCACGGCGCGCTCTGCTGGGCCTGCTCGAAGAGATCGCGCACACGCGCCGCGCCGACGCCGACGAACATCTCGACGAACGCCGAGCCGCTGATCGTGAAGAACGGCACCGCGGCCTCGCCGGCGACCGCACGGGCCAGCAGCGTCTTGCCGGTACCGGGCGCACCGACGATCAGCACGCCCTTCGGGATCTTGCCGCCGAGCCGCTGGTAGCGTTCGGGGTTGCGCAGGAACGCGACGATCTGCTGCAACTCGGCCTTCGCCTCGTCGATGCCCGCGATATCGTCGAACGTGATGCCGGTTTCCTTCTGCACGTACACGCGGGCGCGGCTTTTGCCCATGCCGCTCAGGTCCCTCATCCCGCCTGGCCTTCGCATCATGAAATTCCAGATCAGGACGAAGCCGATCAACGGGAATATCCATGACGCGAGCGTCCCGATCCAGCCCGTATCCGTCGCGCCGCGGTAGCGAATCCCGGCAGTCGTCAGCGTGGCGACCAGGCCTTCGTCGCTCACCCGATTCGTCGTGAAGCGCCACGGCGGGCCGGCTTCCTTCACCTCGGCCGCGTCGGACGCGGGCAGCGCGGCGCCGGCCGCCGGCATGCGCAGCGTGCCAGAGATCGACGATTGGCCGATCTCGAGATCGTCGACGAGCCGTGCGTCCACCAGGTGGTGAAAATCGCTGTAGGAAATCGACGTCGCCGCCGGCTGGCGCGCCAGCAGTTGAACCGCGACCAGCACGGCGAACGCGATCGGGATCAGCAACCCGGAGTAGTCGAATGATTTTTTCATGGGATCGAACCTGACCGGTGGACTACCACCCGCTCATGCGTCGTCGCGCTTCCAGTGCGCTCGCAGCACGTCCTCGCCGTCGCGATAGTTGATCTTGAGATCGCCGTGGTGCGCATGCAGCAACGCTTCGCCGAGGCGGCGGACCATATGCATGCCCGTCGTTCGAACGATGAGCGAATCGGCGGATTTCTCGATGTCCATGATGCGTTCGAGCGCGTGCTCGCTCGTCTCCAGATCGGCCTGACGCTCCAGCAACTCGAGAATCGTCGACCGGTGCGCGCGCAGATACTCGCCGTTCAACACCAGCTCGCCCGCTGGCACGTTTTCCCGCATGCGCTTGCAGGCCGGGCATTCGAGCTGGCGCCGGTCGAGCGTGGTCGCGGACCAGGTCCAGCGGCCCGCCTCGCAGACCGCGCCGCAGCCTTCGCAGATGTGGTCGCCTGTCGGCCGCTTCGGATCACGGTAACTGTCCTTCGTATGCGGCTGCATGCGCTTGTCGCGGCGCAGATGGTTTCGGCCGGGGCCGGTATGCGAACGGTTCATCGCTGTTTCTCCTGGTAGTAGACAGCACGTGCAAGCGGGTCAGGAAACGGTCAGCCGGTCGACGACCTGCCGGACCCCCTTCACCGACCCGGCCGCGCCGCATGCGGCGCGCTTTTCGGCCAGCGACGCGACCGTGCCCGTCAGCGTGACGATGCCGTCGGTTGCGTCGATCGAAATTCCCGCGGTTTCGCGCTGCGCACGACGCGCAAGCGCCTCGGCGATCCGGACGCCGACGTCCGGCACCGTATGGTCGGCGCGCACCCGGATGCGGTTCGCCACGCCGACGACGCCGATCATCCGGCTCACCATCGCTTCCGCTGCCCGGCTCTGATACGCATGATCGACTTCGCCGTCGAGCGTCACGCAGCCGTGATCGACCTCGACGCCGATCTTGTGATCGCGCAGCGCATCCTGCCATCCGAGCGCGAACGTGATTGCGATCGCCAGTTCCTGGTCCGCGCAGGCGTTCTCCGGCGGGTCGACATTCAGCTCGAGCACCAGCGCACGCGCATCGGCGATGTGCAGTGCCGTTTTCTGCGCCTCGAGCTTCTGGGCCCAGCTGTCGACCGTGCCGCGCAACGTCACGATCCGGTCGCGGACCTCGACGTCGATCCGGCGCGCATCGATCGCCGGATTCCAGAACAACGCCTGCTCGACATCCTGCTTGAGTACTGCATCGGACTTCATGTCGGTCTCCCGTCGGCCCGTGCCGGCCGCAAAGCTCGCGAGCGAATGCGTGCGACACCGTGTTCAGCATCGCCCACGGCCGCGCCGGCGGCTTGACGAGGATCAATCAAAGGCGGGCTGGCGGCAGAGTCTGGCGGGCAGGCGATGGCCGGTTTGCCCGTTGATGCAGATCAACCGCGCGACGAGGCGCGACGCGATCATGAATCCGCCGGCGTCGCGAAAACCGCAGCAACACGGACGTTTCGCATTTGTATGACCGTCGACGTCCACCGCTTTCCGGGAGACCGTCATGATCCACAAGCAGTACCGCATCATGCTCGCGACGCTCAGCGTGTTCATCGCGATTGCGTCGCTGGTCGGCATCGTTCACGGGATGCTGTTCGACGAGGAAGTGTTCCGGTACTCGATCGTCACGCTGATCTCCAGCATCCTCGCGTTCGTCGTGCTGCTCAATCTCAGGCCGGGCGACCGCCCGTGACGGGCACCGCGTGGTTCGGTCCGGCACGCCATCACGAAACCGGCCGAGGCACGCGGCGACCCGCGCGTCAAGCGAGGGGCCGCTCGAAACGCATTCCCGCCCGAGTGACACAGATCAAGGGGAAACCCGGCATTCGTCGGATATAAGTGAATCCGAATCGGCGACGCTTGGAGGGCTGCGCCATCCCGTATTCCTGCATTTTCGTATTCGACGAGGCATCCCATGCGCGCTGCCGCGCCTCCCGTTCGCTTTCATCCTGCCGCCATGCGGCGCCTGCGTGCCATTGCGCTCGCGGCGGGCATGGGGCTGCTGTCGGGCTGCCTGTCGCTTGCGCCACCGGACGAGCGTCCGGTCGCGCCGATTCCCGCATCCTTTCCGGATCCTTCCGCCGACGCGACAGCGGCGGCGCCCGTGCCCGAGTGGCAGGCTTACTTCGTCGACGCGCGCCTGCGCGCGTTGATCGGGCAGGCGCTCGCCAACAACCGGGATCTGCGCGCGGCGGTTGCACGCGTCGAGCAGGCTCGCGCGGTCTACGGCATCCGCAGCGCGGATCAATGGCCGACGATCGGTGCAGGCGCGGCCTATGCACGGTTTCGCACGCCGGGCGGCTTCCTCTCCCCGGCACCCGTCATCGGCCAGGTCTATGAAGTCCAGCTGGCCGAAACGCAATGGGAGATCGATTTCTGGGGCCGCGTGCGCAACCTGAAAGCAGCGGCGCTCCAGCGCTACCTCGCGAGTGATGCGGCCCGGCAGGCGGTGACGCTGAGCGTCGTCACCGGCGTAGCGGACGCGTATCTGACGCTGTGCGAGATCGACGAACGCATCGCGCTGACCCGCGCGACGATCGACACACGCCGTGAATCGCTGCGGATCTTCCGGCTCCGTCACGCGGCCGGCGCCATCTCGCGCCTCGACCTGACGCAATCGGAGATCCTGCTGCAGCAGGCGGAATCGCTCGGCGTCCAGTTGCAGCAAGCCCGCGCGGCGGCGGCCGATGCGCTGGCGTTGCTCGTCGGTGCGCCGCCCGCGCTGGCCGCCACGCCGCTCGCGCTCGACGACGGTGCGGTGCTGCCGTCGCTCGCCCCCGGCCTGCCTTCGTCGCTGCTGACCCGGCGTCCGGACGTGATCGCGGCGGAGCATGAACTCGACGCGACCCGCGCGAACATCGGCGCGGCGCGCGCGGCATTCTTTCCGCGCATCGCATTGACGAGCGCGATCGGTTCGGGAAGCAGCGCGCTGCATGACCTGCTGTCGTCCGGAGCGGGCGTGTGGTCGGTGATTCCCAACGTCACGCTGCCGCTCGTCGACGGCGGCCGCAACCGGTCGAATCTCGCGCTCTCGCACGCGCAACGCGACGAGGCGCTCGCGCAGTACGAGAAGACGCTGCAGCGCGCGTTCCGTGACGTGTCCGATGCGCTCGCGGCGCGCCACTGGCTGGCCGATCAGGTCGCCATCGAGCGCGCCACGCTGGCGTCGCAGGCCGAGCGGGCACGCCTCGCGAAGCTGCGCTACGACAGCGGAGCGACCCGCTTCCTCGAAGTGCTCGATGCGCAACGGGACCTGATGAACGCCGAGCAGCAACTGGTCATGACCCGTCGTGCGCTGCTCTCGAGCCGCGTCGCGCTGTACGGCGCGCTCGGCGGCGGCGTGATCGACACCGGCAAGACCGCCGCGGCAACGGCTCCCCTTTCGACAGACTCGGACAACACACCATGAAAACCATCCCGCGCCCTCTTCTGATCGGTGTCGGTGCGGCCGTGCTCGCGATCGGCCTCGCGTACTACGGGTGGACGCGCTGGCGCGACGGCCAGACGGATGCGGGGCTCGTCAGCGGCAACGGCCGCATCGAGGCGACCGAAATCGACGTCGCGACCAAGCTGCCGGGGCGCGTCACCGCCATGCTCGTCGACGAAGGCGACTTCGTGACGGCCGGCCAGCCGCTCGCGCGCATGGACGTCGTCGTCCTGCAGGCGCAGCTCGACGAGGCACGGGCGCGGGAGCAGCAGGCGGTGAACACCGCGGCGAGCGTCGACGCGCAGGTCGCGCAGCGCCGCAGCGACAAGGCCGCGGCCGCGGCCGTCGTCGTGCAACGGGAGAGCGAGCTGGACGCGGCCACGCGGCGGCTCGCGCGGTCCGAAACGCTGTCGCGCGACGGGGCGTCATCGATGCAGGAACTGGACGACGATCGCGCGCGCGCCGGCAGCCTGCGCGCGACGGTGAACGCCGCACGCGCCCAGGTGGAAGCGGCCCAGGCCGCCGTCGACGCAACCCGGGCCCAGCTCGTCGCGGCGCGCTCGGCCGTGACGGCCGCGCAGGCGACCGTGGCGCGCGTGCAGGCCGACATCTCGGACAGCGAACTGACGTCGCCGCGCGACGGGCGCGTCCAGTACCGGATTGCCGAGTCGGGCGAAGTCCTGCCGGCAGGCGGCAAGGTGCTCAACGTCGTCGACCTGTCCGACGTCTACATGACGTTCTTCCTGCCCGAAGCGGTCGTCGGCCGGGTCCCGCTCGGCGCCGACGTGCGGATCGTGCTCGATGCGGCACCGGAATACGTGATTCCCGCACGCGTGTCCTATGTGTCGAGCACCGCGCAGTTCACGCCGAAGACGGTCGAGACGGCCACCGAGCGGCAGAAGCTGATGTTCCGGGTCAAGGCGCGCATCGATCGCGATCTGTTGCAGCGCCACCTGAAACTCGTGAAGACCGGGTTGCCGGGCGTCGCGTGGCTGAAGACCGATCCGCACGCGGGCTGGCCGGATCGCCTCGCGATCAGGGTGCCGCAATGAATGCGACGACGCCCGTCGAGACGGATGCGGGATCGATCGACGGTTCGCCGGTGTCGGCCGAGCCGCGCATGGTCGCCCGGCTGTCCGGCGTCTCGCTGCGCTACGGCGACAAGTACGCGCTCGACGACGTGACCCTCGACATCCCCGCCGGCTGCATGATCGGGCTGATCGGGCCGGACGGCGTCGGCAAGTCGAGCCTGCTTGCGCTCGTGTCCGGCGCGCGCGCGATCCAGCAGGGCCGCGTATGGACGCTCGACGGCGACCTGTCGTCGCGCCGTCATCGCGCGCGAGTATGCCGGCGCATCGCCTACATGCCGCAAGGCCTCGGCCGGAACCTGTACGCGACGCTGTCGGTCGAGGAAAACCTGCAGTTCTTCGCGAGACTGTTCGGCCACGATGCCGCCGAGCGCCGCCGCCGGATCGACGCGCTGACGCGCAGCACCGGCCTGCAGCCGTTCCTGGATCGCCCGGCCGGCAAGCTGTCCGGCGGCATGAAGCAGAAACTCGGCCTGTGCTGCGCGTTGATCCATGATCCCGACCTGCTGATCCTGGACGAACCGACGACCGGCGTCGATCCGCTGTCGCGCGCGCAGTTCTGGGAGCTGATCGGACGCATTCGCGCCGCCCGCCCGGCGATGAGCGTGCTGGTCGCCACCGCGTACATGGACGAGGCTCGACGTTTCGACCGGCTGATCGCGATGGACGCGGGCCGCGTGCTGGCAACCGGCAGCCCCGGCGAGCTGCTCGAACGCACCGGTTGCGACACGCTGGAAGCCGCGTTCATCGCGTTGCTGCCGGAGGCCCGCCGGCGCGGACACCAGCCGGTCGTGATCGAGCCGTTCCAGCCTGATCAGGCGGCCGGCTACGCGATCGAGGCCGACGCGCTGACGATGCGGTTCGGCGATTTCGTCGCGGTCGACCACGTGAGCCTGCAGATCCGCCGCGGCGAAATCTTCGGCTTTCTCGGCTCCAACGGCTGCGGCAAGTCGACGACCATGAAGATGCTCACCGGCCTGCTGCCCGCGTCTGAAGGTACGGCGACGCTGTTCGGCCGGCCGATCACCGCGAACGACATCGACACGCGCAGGCGCGTCGGCTACATGTCGCAAGGGTTTTCGCTCTATGGCGAACTGACCGTCCGGCAAAACCTCGTGCTGCACGCGCGCCTGTTCGGCGTACCGGAACCGGATGTGCCCGCACGCGTGACCGAAATGATCGCGCGCTTCGGGCTCACGGACGCACTCGACGCGCTGCCCGAGCGCCTGCCGCTCGGGATGCGGCAGCGGCTGTCCCTCGCGGTGGCGATGGTGCACAAGCCCGAGCTGCTGATCCTGGACGAGCCGACGTCGGGCGTGGACCCGGTCGCGCGGGACGACTTCTGGCGGCTGATGATCGAGCTCGCGCGCAACGATCGCGTCACCATCTTCATTTCGACGCACTTCATGAACGAGGCCGCGCGGTGCGACCGCATCTCGCTGATGCATGCGGGCCGCGTGCTCGCGAGCGCCGCGCCCGAGGAACTGGTGCGCCTGCGCGGCGCGGCCACGCTCGAGGACGCGTTCATCGGCTACCTGAGCGACGCGCAGAAAGCGGATGGCGCGGGCGCTTCGGACGGCACGACGGCCGATGCGCCGTCCGACGCCGGCTGGCTCGCCGCGCCGCCCGCTGCGGCCGGCGCCGGCCATGCGGCCGCATGGTTCAGCCCGGCGCGCGCCGGCAGCTATCTGTGGCGCGAAGTGCTGGAACTGAGACGCGACCCGTTGCGCGCGACGCTGGCGCTGTTCGGCTCGCTCGTGCTGATGTGCGTGATCAGCATCGGGATCAGTCTCGACGTCGACAACCTGACGTTCGCGGTGCTCGACCGCGATCAGTCGATCCTGAGCCAGGACTATGCGCAGAATCTCGCCGGTTCCCGCTACTTCGTGCCGCGCGCACCGCTCGCGGACGACCGCGACATCGAGCGCCGCATGCGCAACGGCCAGCTGTCGCTCGCGCTCGAGATCCCGCCCGGTTTTGCGCGCGACGTCGCGCGCGGCCGCCGCGTGGAGATCGGCGCATGGGTCGACGGCGCGATGCCGATGCGCGCGGAGACGATCCGCGGCTACGTGGCCGGCATGCACGAAAACTGGCTGCGCGACCAGGCGAAGCGCCGGCTCGGCGTGTCGCTCGTCCCGGCCGTGGACATCGCGATCCGCTATCGCTACAACCCCGACGTCAAGAGCCTGCCGGCGATGATTCCGGCGATCATGCCGATGCTGCTGCTGATGCTGCCCGCGATGCTGACCGCGCTCGCCGTCGTGCGGGAACGCGAGCTAGGGTCGATCGTCAACCTCTACGTGACACCCGTCACGCGGGCCGAATTCCTGCTCGGCAAGCAGGCGCCGTACGTCATGCTGGCCATGTTGAACTTCCTGCTGATGGTCGTGCTGGCCGACGTCGTGTTCGGCGTGCGGATCAAGGGCAGTTTCGCGACGCTGGCGGCCGCGGTGCTGATATTCAACGTCGTGGCCACCGGCATCGGGCTGTTCGCGTCGACGTTCACCCGCAGCCAGATCGCCGCGATCTTCATGACGATCGTCGGCACGCTGATTCCAGTCGTGCAGTTTTCGGGCCTGCTCACGCCGCTGTCGTCGCTCGAGGGCAGCGGCAAGTGGATCGGCACCGTCTATCCGGCCACCTACATGCTCGCGATCAGCCGCGGCGTCTACAACAAGGCGCTCGGGCTGGCCGACCTGTCGTCCCAGTTCTGGCCGATGCTCGCGGCCGTGCCGGTCATCCTGTTCATGACCGGCGTGCTGTTGCGCAAGCAGGAGCGCTGACCATGTCCCGCCTGCTCGTCGTTTTCCGGCTCGGGGTCAAGGAACTGTGGAGCCTCGCTCGCGACCCGATCCTGCTCGCGCTCATCATCTATACGTTCAGCGCGTCGATCTACGTCGCCGCCACCGCCCGCCCGGAAACGCTGCACAAGGTGCCGATCGCGATCGTCGACGAGGATGCGTCGCCGCTGTCGGCGCGCATCGCGGCGGCGTTCTTCCCGCCGCAATTCGCACCGCCGCCGATCGTCGACGCCGGCGCGGCCGATCGCGGGCTGGACAACGGCGACTACACATTCTCGCTCGACATTCCGCCCGACTTCCAGCGAGACGTGCTCGCCGGCCGCCACGCGACGGTCCAGCTCAACGTCGATGCGACCCGCATGACGCAGGCGTTCACCGGCGGCGGTTACGTCCAGCAGATCGTGGCGGGCGAGATCGATGCCTTCGTGCGGCGCCACCGTGGCACGTCCTTGCCGCCCGTCGATCTCGCGATGCGGATGCGCTTCAACCCGAATCTCGACGAAGTCTGGTTCGGCGCGCTGATGGAGCTGATCAACAACGTGACGATGCTGTCGATGATCCTCACCGGGGCCGCACTGATTCGCGAGCGCGAGCACGGCACGATCGAGCATCTGCTCGTCATGCCGGTGACCGCGGCGGAAATCATGCTCGCGAAGGTCTGGTCGATGGGGCTTGTCGTCGCGGCGGCGGCAGTTGCGTCGCTGACGCTCGTCGTGGGCGGCGCGCTGCACGTGCCGATTCCCGGGTCCGTGCCGCTGTTCGTGGCCGGCATGGCGTTGCACCTGTTCGCGACCACGTCGATGGGGATCTTTCTCGCGACGCTTGTGCGCAGCATGCCGCAGTTCGGCATGCTGCTCGTCCTCGTGCTGCTGCCGCTGCAACTACTGTCGGGCGGACTGACGCCGCGCGAAAGCATGCCGCCCGTCGTGCAGGACATCATGCTGGCCGCGCCGACCACCCATTTCGTCGAGCTCGCGCAGCGCATCCTGTATCGCGGCGCCGGGCTCGATGCGGTGTGGACCCAGTTTGCCGCGCTGTTCGCGATCGGCTGCGTGCTGTTCCTGCTGTCGCTCACGCGATTCCGCAAGACGATTGGTCAGATGACTTGATCGACGAGTCGCGCCCGTGACACCGGAATTTGTCCGTTGATACAGATCAATCGTGCCGGAGCGCGGCACGCGATCATGACGCCATGTCTTGCGCAACCAGTGGCAGCTACGTTGACGGCAACGCCGTCCACGGCGGCCGCTTCCCGGGAGAACGTCATGATGGGCCTGCCATACCGAAGCGCGCTTGCGACGCTCTGCGTGTTCATCGCGCTCGCTTCGCTGCTGGGCGTCGTGCATGCGATGCTGATCGACGAGACGGTCGTTCCGTACGCGATCATTGCGCTGGTGTCGGGCATCGTCGCGTTCATCGCGCAGCTCGATCCCGCGTCGTCCGGACATCAGCGGCACGGACCGAACGCGCTGGATTCGTCATCGTGAACGGTATCCTCCGTCTCGCGTTCAAGCTGCTCGTCAACGACAGTGCGAAATTCACGGCGTTGACCGTCGGCATCACCTTCTCGGTGCTGCTGATGATCGAGATGACGTCGCTATTCGCCGGCATCCTGAACAAGTCGTCGGCGTCGGTCATCAATATTGGCGCGAAGGTCTGGGTGATGGACCCGGCCGTGAAGACGATCGCGAACAGCATCGGCATGCCCGACTACGTGCTCGACGCCGTGCGCAGCATCGACGGCGTCAAGTATGCGGTGCCGCTTTATTCCGGCGGCGCGCTCGTCAAGCTGCGTTCCGGCACCTACCAGGCCGTGACGGTCGTCGGCCTCGACGACGCCAGCCTGTTCGGCCGCCCGACGATGCTGCAGGGCCGCATCGAGGACATCTACGCGGAAAACGGCTTCATCGCGATTCAGGATCCCGAGTTTCGGAAGCTCGAGAATCCGTCCGTCGGCACCGATTTCGAGTTGAACGATCATCGCGGCGTAATCGTCGGCATCGCGAAGGTCGCCGCGAGCGGCCTGTTCGGCACGCCGACGCTCTACACCACGTACGCGCGCGCGATCCGCTACATTCCGTCGCCGCGCTTCACGACCTCGTACATCCTCGTCGAGCCGAAGTCCGATGCGGACGTTGCACACATCAAGGCGGTGGTGACGTCGCTCGGCTATCGCGCGTACACGCGCGACGAATTCATCGCGCAGATCGCGCGCTTCTACAAGTACGAGACGGGCCTCGGCACCAACATCATGCTGATGACGATCATCAGCTTCATCATCGGCCTGTCGATTTCAGGGCAGACGTTCTACGCGTTCATCCTCGAGAACCTGGACAAGTTCGGCGCGCTGAAGGCGATCGGCGCGAAGAGCCGCGAGCTGGTCGCGATGATCCTGTTCCAGGCGACCTTCACCGCGCTGACCGGCTACGGTATCGGCGTCGGGCTGTGCGTGCTGATGATCACGGTCGCCAAGCTGAGGATTCCGGACTACGCGGCGCTCATCACTTACGGCAACCTGTCGCTCGCGTTCGGCATGGTGGTCGTGATCGCAACGATCTCGAGCTATCTCGGCGTGCGGCGCGTGCTGCGCATCGAGCCGTTCGACATCTTCCGGGGCTGACGATGGCCGGCATCGCGATCGACGCGCGCGGCGTCAGCAAATGGTTCGGCGAAGGCGATGCACGCACGCAGGCGCTGCGCGACGTATCGATCCAGGCGAACTTCGGCGAGATGCTGCTGATCGTCGGGCCGTCCGGTAGCGGCAAGACAACGCTGCTCAGCGTGATCTCGGGCATCCTGCGGCCGGATGACGGCTCAGTGTCGATCGACGGCGTCGATCTGTGGGCGCAGTCGAACGATTCGATCGCCGATTTCCGGCTGAACCGGATCGGCTTTGTGTTCCAGGACTACCACCTGTTCCCGCGGCTCACGACCGCGGAAAACGTCGCGATCCCGCTGATCCTGAAGCGCCGGCCGTGGGATGACGCGATCAAGGAAGCGCACACGTACCTGGATGTCGTCGGGCTCGCGAACCGCGCGCAACTGCCGCCCGTCAAGCTGTCCGGCGGCGAGCAGCAGCGCGTCGCGATCGCGCGCGCGATCGTCAGCCAGCCCGACCTGCTGATCCTCGACGAGCCCACCGCGTCGCTCGACGGGGACACGGGCCGAATGATCATCGACTTCGTCAAGCACAAGGTGCTGAGCGACACGCGCTGCATCGTGATCGTCACGCACGACGCGCGGATCTTCGAATACGCGGATCGCATCCTGCGGATGGAAGACGGCAGGCTGAACGGGATCGAGCGCGGAGGTGCGCGATGAAGCACCGCCTCGTGTTCGTGCTGGCCGTGCTCGGCTTCCTGGCAAGCGTCGCCGCCGCGTGGTTCTACAGCCGCCAGGAGCCGCCGCAGCCGCCGGTATTCAAGCCGGCCGCCAATCCGTACGCGCGCGGCGTCTATGCGAACGGCATCGTCGAGAGCGAGCAACCGGCCGGCGCGAACGTGAACGTCTATCCGGACGTCTCGGGCGCAGTGACGCGCATCCTCGTGCACGACGGCGATCCGGTGAAGGCCGGCGACGCGTTGCTGACGATCGACGACGCGGTACAGCGCGCCACCGCCGCCCAGCTCGCGGCGCAGGCCGACGCGGCCGTCGCCCTGCTCGACGAACTGAAGGCGCAGCCGCGCCGCGAGGTGCTCGACGTGGCCAGTGCGCAGACCGCGGCCGCGCAGGCGAGCCTGAAGCTCGCCCAGGACCAGTACGACAAGCAGCGGCACGCGTACGACATCGATCCGAAGGCGGTGAGCCGCGACGCGCTCGACACGGCCGCGAACGCGGTGCGCGTCGCGGCGGCCAACCTGGACGTCGTGACGCGGCAGTATCGCCTGACGAAAGCCGGCGCCTGGGGCTACGACGTGCGCAACCAGGAAGCGCAGGCCATCGCGCTGCGACGCGCGGCGGATGCGGCGGCCGCCCTGCTCGCCCGCTACACGCTGCGCGCGCCGGCCGACGGGACCGTTCTGGCGATGAACGCGGCGGTCGGGGCCTACCTGAACTCGCAGGGGCTCTACGACACCTATACGCGCGGCAGCACACCGGTCGTGGTGCTCGGCACACCGGCCGACCAGCTGCAGGTGCGCTGCTACATCGACGAAATCCTGATCCACCAGCTACCCGACCTGCATGCGTTGAAGGCGCACATGTTCGTGCGCGGCACGTCGGTCGAGGCCGACCTTCAGTTCGTGCGCGTGCAGCCGTACGTCACGCCGAAGATCGAGCTGTCCGACCAGCGCACCGAGCGCGTCGACGTGCGCGTGCTGCCGGTCATTTTCCGTATCGTGCCGAACAGGAACGTGCGGCTGTTTCCCGGGCAGATCGTCGATGTCTACGTCGCAGGCAAATAACGGAGCGCGTCGCGCACCCGCGCTGCGCCGCGGAGCCGGCGCGCTGGCCGTCGCCGTGCTGCTCGCCGGATGCACGGTCGGGCCGAATTTCGTCCCGCCGCACGCGCCGCGCGTCGCGCACTTCGTGCCGCCCGACGATCCGGGCGCGGCGTCCGGCCCCTGGACCGGCGATGGACGGACGCAGGCCTTGTCGGCGGACACGGCGCTCACGCGCGACTGGTGGACGCGCTTCGGCAGCCGCGCGATCGACTTGACCGTCGACGAAGCACTGACCGGCAGCCCGACGCTCGATCTCGCCGAAGCGACGCTGCGGCGCAGCGAGCACGCGCTGCGGGCCGGCCAGGGGATCTTCTTTCCGCAGGTGGATGCACAGGCCGGCGCGTCGCGCCAGCGCGCCACGCCGCTGCGCACCGGCCAGGCATTGCCGGCATCGATCTTCAACCTGTTCACGCTGTCGGCGACGGTCAGCTACACGCTCGACCTGTGGGGCGGCGAACGGCGCCAGGTCGAAGCGCTCAAGGCCGACGTCGATGCGCAACGGCAGGCGCTGGCGGGCGCGTATCTGATGCTGACCGCGAACGTCGTCAATACGATGGTCGCGCGCGCGGCCTATCACGACGAAGCCGCGGCGACGCGCGAGATGATCGGCCTGCTCGACGAGCAGATTCGTCTGACGCGCGTACAGGTGGCGGCCGGCGCGGCGGCCTACGTCGCGGTGCTGACGCTGGAATCGCAGCGGGCATCGCTCGAGGCGACGCTGCCCGCGCTCGACCAGAAGCGTGCGCAGGCCGACGATCTGCTCGCGCTGCTGGCCGGCCGCTACCCGGTCGACTGGCGGACGCCGGATCTGTCGCTCGACGGGATCGAATTGCCCGCCAGCCTGCCGGACACGGCGCCGTCGTCGCTGGTGCGCCGCCGCCCCGACATTCTGCGGGCCGAAGCCGAACTGCACGTGGCCAGCGCGCAGGTCGGTGTCGCGACGGCCGCGCTCTACCCGAACCTCACGCTGTCCGCATCGGGCGGGTTCGAAAGCGTCGTCGCCGGCACGCTGTTCGCGCCGGCCAGCCGCGCATGGAGTGTCGGCGCCGGGCTCGCCGCGCCGATCTTTCATGGCGGCACGCTGCTGAACCAGCGGCGCGCCGCGCAGGATGCGTACGACGAAGCCGATGCGACCTATCGGCAGGTCGTCCTGTCGGCGTTCTCGCAGGTGGCCGACACGTTGCGCGCGCTTGCGAACGACGCGGCGGCGCTCGATGCGCAGGCGCGCGCAATGGCCGCGGCCCGTGACGCGCTGAAACTCACGCAGGCCGGTTACGACGCGGGGATCGCCGGCTACGTCCAGTTGCTGGTCGCCGACGTGCAATACCATCAGGCGCGGATTGCGTGGCTGCAAACGGTCGCGCAGCGCCTGCAGGACACGGTCGCGTTCTACGTCGCGCTCGGCGGCGGCTGGGGCGACGCGGGCTGACACGCGCGCCGCACGGGCATTCAGCTCCGTTTCAGGCCCATTCGAGCCCGTCTGGCCCCATTCAGCCCGTCTGCGCCGCGACGTCGGGCCGCGGCCACGGCGGCAATTCCGCCCAGCCGAGCGGCCCGTAGACGGTGCCGCCGGCGGCCTCGATCCTTTCGACGAACGTGGCGAGCGTCGCCCCGGCCGGCACGGTCAGCGTCAACGCATCGACGAAATCCTCGCTGCGCAGCCATGGCGCCGCGCCGTGGTTGATCTGCTGGACGCTCCACGCATGCCCGTGCCGCCCGGCCTCGGGCGGCAAAAGACTCGGCGCGTCGAACGCGACCCGGAGCAATTGCGCGCGCGAATCGCTGTACGGCGGTTTCGCGGCATTCTGGTACGGCACGTCCGCCCAGCGCTCGCCGCACTGCTCGTCGAGCGGCAAGATTGTGAACCACGCCCACGGCGAGCGGACGAAGCACAGCCGGTAAAGGGGCCCGGCGCCATCCAGATTGGCGATCAACGTCATGATGGGTTCATCCCGAAAGACTCGTGATGCCGATACGCATCGCGCGCACGGCATGCGCGGATAACGGGTCACGACACGACACCGCATGCGCGCACGAAATCACTATCCTGCCGCCGCCGCGGCTCAAGGTTGATCGTCGTCAAACCGGGCGCCGTCGGGGAATCTCGCCCGGACGGCATGGTGATCCCTCAATTCCTGATTTCGGTCAACCGCTGCCCGCGCGTTCGGAATCTAATCGACTTACTGTTCCGTCGACTTCCGGTGAGGCAATCCATGAAACTGACATTTCTCGGCGCGACCGAAACGGTGACCGGCTCGAAGTATCTGGTCGAGCACGGCAGCCGGCGCGTCCTGGTCGATTGCGGCCTGTTCCAGGGGACGAAGAACCTGCGGCTGCGCAACTGGCAAGCGCTACCGCTCGCGCCCGACACGCTGGATGCGGTCGTGCTCACGCACGCGCACATCGATCACACCGGCTATCTTCCGGTGCTGGCACGCGAAGGCTATCGCGGGCCGGTGTACTGCACGGCGGCCACGGCCGAACTCTGCGACATCATGCTGCGCGACAGCGCGCGGCTGCAGGAAGAGGAAGCCGACTTCGCGAACCGGCACGGTTACTCGAAGCATCATCCGGCGCAGCCGCTCTACACGCTGGACGACGCGCAGCGCGCGCTACGCCTGCTGAAGCCCGTCGCCTTCGACGAATGCACGGCGCTGGGCGGCAGTCTGTCGTTCCGCCTGCTACCGGCCGGGCACATCCTCGGCGCGGCGAGCGTCGTGATGCACTGGGATCACAAGGTGCTCGCGTTCTCGGGCGATCTCGGCCGGTATCACGACCCGATCATGCAGCCGCCGCGCCCGCCCGCGCATGCGGACTATCTGGTCGTGGAATCGACATACGGCGACCGGCTCCATCCGACGTCGGATCCCGAGAACGAACTGGCCGCGATGTTCGACAAGACCTTCGCGCGCGGCGGGGTCGTCGTGATGCCCTGCTTCACCGTCGGCCGCGCGCAGGAAATCCTGCACTACATCGCGCGGCTCAAGGCGTCCGGCCGCATGGCGCGCGTCCCGGTGTTCCTCGACAGCCCGATGGCGACGGACGTGACCGAGATCTATCGTCACCATATCCTCGAGCACCGCCTGACCGTCTCCGACGCGAATGCGCTCGGCCACGCGGCGACGATGATCCGCTCGGTCGACCAGTCGAAGGCGATTGCCGAACACCACGGCCCGATGGTCATCATCGCCGGCAGCGGGATGGCGACGGGCGGGCGCGTGCTGCATCACCTGACCCGCTATGCGCCCGATGCGCGCAACACGATCGCGCTGGTCGGCTACCAGGCCGCCGGCACGCGCGGCGCGGCGCTGGCGGCGCACGAGCCGACGGTGAAGATTCATGGCGAGTACGTTCGCGTGCGCGCTCAGGTCGAGTCGATCACGACGCTGTCGGCCCATGGCGACTACGAAGAGATTCTGAAGTGGCTCGGCACGATGCAGTGCGCGCCCGTGCGGACGTTCGTCACGCATGGCGAACCCGCTGCTGCGGACGCCATGCGCCGGCGCATCTCGGAGAGCCTGCACTGGCGGTGCGAGGTGCCGACCTACGGGCAGTGCGTCGATCTGGACGAGGCTGAATCAAGCAACACGCAGGAACCCGCCGCGCTGTCGTCCTGACTGCCGGCGAATTGCCGACAAATCGCGGGCGAAATGCCCGCCGCGCGTGACGGGAGGCGGAGGCCGCCGGTTCCCGCCGCGCACGGCCCGGCAATCAGCCGACTTCGATGATGACCTTCAACGCATGGGTTTGCGCGGCGCGCCCGAACGTGTCGTACGCGCGTTCCACGTCGTCGAGCGAGAACCGGTGCGTGATCAGGCGCGCCGGATCGAGGCGTCCGGCGCCCACGGTTTTCAGCAGCATCGGCGTGCTGACCGTGTCGACCAGCCGCGTCGTGATCGAGATGTTGCGATCCCACAGCTTCTCGAGGTGCAGGTCGGCCTTGACACCGTGCACGCCGACGTTCGCGACGACCCCGCCGGGCGCCACGAGCGACGTGCACATCTCGAACGTCGCCGGAATGCCGACCGCTTCGATCGCGCAATCCACGCCCACGCCGTCGGTCAGCTTCATGACTTCCGCCACCGGGTCGCCGCCGCTGCCGTCGAAGCAGTCGGTCGCGCCGAAACGCCGTGCAACCTCGAGCCGGTTGCTGTCCGGATCGATCATGATGACCCGCGCGGGCGAATAGAACTGCGCGGTCAGCAAGGCGGCCAGCCCGATCGGCCCCGCGCCGACGATCGCGACCGAGCAGCCCGGCTGCACCTTGCCGTTCAGCACGCCGCATTCGAATCCGGTCGGCAGGATGTCGGACAGCATCACGAGCGCGTCCTCGTCCGAACCGGCCGGAATCCGGTACAGGCTGGTCGGCGCATGCGGGATGCGCACGAACTCGGCCTGCGTGCCGTCGATCCGGTTGCCGAGTATCCAGCCGCCGGTCGTGCAATGCGAATACAGTCCGCGACGGCAATACTCGCAGCGGCCGCACGACGAGATGCACGAAATCAGCACGTGATCGCCCGGCTTCAGCGAATCAACCGCGGCGCCGACCTGCTCGACGATGCCGACGCCTTCATGACCGAGAATGCGGCCCGGTTCGCACGTCGGCACGTCGCCCTTGAGAATGTGCAGATCGGTGCCGCAGATCGTCGTGCGCGTCACGCGGACGATCGCGTCGGTGGGCGACTGCAGTTCCGGTTTGGGCCGCCGTTCGAGCGCCTTGCGCCCTGGGCCGTGGTAAACGAGTGCTTTCATCGCGATTCCTCCATCGAAAGGGGGCCTGTTCAGGCATGGGGGCGGCGTCAGGCCGGACCTGTGCCAGCAACACCGCGAGCGCACACGATGCGATCCGGACGGCGACGCCGTCGGCGCGGCTCGTCAGCACGATCGGCACGCGCGCGCCCACGACGACGCCCGCGTTGGCGGCACCGCCCAGGTATTCGAGCTGTTTCGCGAGCATGTTGCCCGCTTCGATATCGGGCACGACCAGGATGTCGGCACGGCCGGCAACCGGCGAGTCGATCCCCTTCTCGCGCGCGGCCCGCAGCGATATCGCGTTGTCGAACGCGAGCGGGCCGTCGACGATCGCCCCCGTGATCTGCCCGCGCTCGGCCATCTTCGCCAGCGCCGCCGCGTCGAGCGTCGAGCGCATCGCCGGATTGACGGTCTCGACCGCGCACAGCACGGCCACGCGCGGGCACGCAACGCCCAGCGCATGCGCGACGTCGATCGCGTTCTGCGTGATGGCCGCCTTCTGCGCGAGATCCGGTGCGATATTGACGGCCGCGTCGGTCAACAGGAACGGGCGCGGATAGGCGGGCGCCTCGATCAGGAAACAGTGAGACATGCGCTTGTCCGTGCGCAGGCCCGATTCCGCGGCGACGACCGCGCCCATCAGTTCGTCGGTATGCAGGCTGCCCTTCATCAGCGCGCCGACGCGGCCCGACTTCGCGAGCTCCACCGCCCGGGCCGCCGCCGCATGGCTGTGCGGCACGTCCTCGATCGTCCATTTCGACAGATCGACGCCCGCCTCGTCCGCCACGCGCAACACCTTCGCACGCGGCGCGACGATCAGCGGCTCGATCGACGCGCCCAACGGCGACGCATTGATCGCGGCAAGCGCGACGAGACTGGCCGTGTCGCACGGATGCACGACGGCCACCGTCAGCGGTGGCGCATGGCGCGCACGCTCGATCAGTTCGGGAAGTTCGCCGTCCGCGCGCGGCAACAGCCCGGGCAGGCACGCGCCGACGGACACATCCGGATGCAGGTTCATGTTCATGTCTCGAGCACGTACGTGCCAGGTGCGGCGCCGAAGCCGGCGGCCGGCGCCCGCGCCGGCACGTCGCCCGACGAGTGCGCGCGCAACCAGTCGCGCCAGCATGTCCACCACGATCCGTCGACCGCGGGTGTTTCGCTCACGAAGTCGTGCCGGCTGCGGTAAGGCGCGCCGGGCGCGCGCGTCGCGCAGCGATAGTGGCGCCCCGGATGCCCCGGCTCGGACACGATGCCGGCATTGTGGCCGCCGGAGGTCAGCACGAACGTCAGCGCGTGGTGCGTGAGCAGATGCAGCTTGTAGACGGAATGCCAGGGCGACACGTGATCGCGTTCGGTCCCGACCACGAACGTCGGCACGTCGATATCCGACAGCGCGACCGGTCGCCCGTCGACGCAGTAGCGGCCGGCCGCGAGATCGTTGTCGAGAAAGAGCCGCGTCAGGTATTCCGTATGCATGCGATACGGCATGCGCGTGGTGTCCTCGTTCCACGACATCAGGTCATTCGGCTTGGTGCGCGTGCCGAGCAGGTATTCGCTCATCATGCGCGACCAGATCAGGTCGCGCGCGTTCAGCAGCTGGAACGCGGCGGACATCTGCGCGCCGTCCAGGTAGCCCTGCCGCCACATCAGCGCATCGAGCGCGGACAGTTCGCTCGCGTCGATGAAGAGGCCGAGTTCGCCGGGTTCGCTGAAATCGGTCTGGGCCGCCAGCAACGTGACGGACCGCAATGCGTCGTGCTGCCGCCCGTCGCGCGCGAGCGCCGCCGCAGCGATCGCCAGCAGCGTGCCGCCGAGGCAGTAGCCGACCGCGTGGACGGCTTCGCCGCAGATCGACCGGACGGCGTCGAGCGCCGCCATGCACCCGTCACGCAGATAATCGTCGAGCCCGAGCTCGCGCGCTTCCGCGCCCGGATTGCGCCACGACACGGCAAACACCGTGTGGCCGGCATCGACCAGGAAGCGGATCAGCGAATCGTGCGGCTGCAGGTCGAGGATGTAGTACTTCATGATCCACGACGGCACGATCAGGATCGGCTCGCGTGCCACGGTGGGCGTCGTCGGGTCGTATTGCAGCAACTCGCACAGCGCGTTGCGCCACACGACGCGGCCCGGCGTGATCGCCACGTCGCGCCCCGGCAAATAGCTGCGAGTGTCGCGGGCCCGCGTGCCGCTCGTGCGATCGAGCAACGCATTCGCGTCGTCCAGCCAGTTCCGGAAGCCTGCCGCGAGATTCGCGCCGCCGCTGCGCATCGTCGCGTCGAGCACGACCGGGTTGGTCGCCAGGAAATTGCCCGGCGAGCACGCGTCGAGCCACTGTCGCGCGATGAACCCGACCAGTTCCTCGTGGTGCCGTTCGACACCCGGCACGCCGCGCGTCGCGTCGCGCCACCAGCGCTGGATCGACAGGAAGCCGTCGCGATACGCGCAAAACGGCCATCCGGCCCACGCGGGCGCGGCGAAGCGCGGGTCGGCCTGCCCGGCGTGCACGGCCAGGCCGCTCGTGTCGGCCTCGTCGGCCTCGCCCTCGCCCCGGCTTGCGGCCGGGGTAGCGGCAGCCAGCCACGCCTGCGTCGCGAGCTCGAAGCATTTTCCCGGCGACACGGCCAGATGCGCGCCCCAGTCGAGCATGGCCAGCGCCATCGACGCGGGCGACAGCCCGAAGGTCATCGCGGCCACGTTCGCATGCGCGGCGCGGTTCCATTGTTCGGCGGGCGACGTGCGGACCGGCCTGCATTCGGCCGCGCGCGACGCCGGTTCGCTCGTACCCGTTGGCCGCATCGATTCGTGCTCGATCGGCAAGTGCATGACGGATGCTTTCATCGCATGTGCATGCCGCCGTTGACGTCGAATTCCGCGCCCGTCGCGAAAGCCCCCGCGTCGGAACACAGGAAGGCGACGAGCTCGGCGATTTCGTCAGGATTGCCAAGGCGGCCGACCGGAATCTGCGGCAGGATCTTTGTGTCGAGCACTTCCTTCGGCACCGTCTCGAGCATCGCGGTCGCCAGATAGCCAGGCGCAACCGTGTTGACCGTGACGCCGTGGCGCGCGAGCTCGAGCGCCAGCGCCTTCGTGAAGCCGTGGATGCCAGCCTTCGCGGCCGCGTAGTTCGCCTGCCCGTATGCGCCGCGCGAACCGTTCACCGAGCCGATGTTCACGATCCGTCCGAAGCCGGCCGCGATCATTCCCGGCACGAACGGCTTCGTCATGTTGAACATGCCGTCGAGATTGGTGCGCAGCACCGCATCCCACATGCTCTTGGTCATCTTCACGAAGGTGGCGTCGTGCGTGATCCCGGCGTTGTTGACGAGCACGTCGACGCGCCCGAACTCGGCCAGCACGCGTGCCCCGCAATGCTGGCACGAATCGTAGTCGGCGACGTCGACCTCGAACGCGTGGAACGTCCTGCCCGCCTCGCGTTCGTGCGTGAGCCACGTCGCGACGTGGTCGTTGCCTTCGGTGTGCGACACCGCCACCGTCATGCCGGCATCGTGCAGGCGACGGCTGATCGCGGCGCCGAGCCCGCCCATGCCTCCCGTAATGAAAGCGACACGTTCAGCGCGCATGGCCGTTCTCCCGTGCGCCAGCCATGCCGTTCAGGCGGCGGGGGGTACCCGGCGCCGCGCCGGCCTCGTCCTCGATCCCGTGTTCCAGTGCCGTCATCCAGTCTGCCCACGGCATGCTGGCTTCGTTGACCACGGCCAGTCGTTCCAGATCGGGCAACCAGTCGGTCTGATAACGCGACAGCGCGCCTGCGCCGCATTCGCGCGCCCAGGTACGCCATGCGCCGGCGCTCTCGTATTGCGCTCGCATGCACAGCTCGGTCGCATCCTGCCAGATCGCGACGCTCGCGATCGCGTAGTCGCGCATCACCTGCCGGGCCGCCTCGCCGAAGGCCGTCCACTCCTTCGTGTCCGCAAGCGCCTGCTGCAGATGACGAACCGCGTCGCGGTCGCGCTCGATGCGCCGCCCTGCCAGCGCATGCCATTCATGCTGCCAGTCGCGGTTCTGCGCGACCATGCGCAACGCGAGATCGCAGCCCGCGCGGCAAACGTCATTCGGTGTCGTCAAAGCGTACGTACTCATCGGCTTTCCTCTTTCGATCCGGTCAATGGGTTGGCATTCCGCCACATGCCGCCTGCCCGGGATCGGCATCGCGACCGCTTCACTGTGCGGGCATCGCGCAAGGGGGCCGTTGATCTGAGTCAAGTACGCGGAAACCCTGCTCCGTAGACTGGATTGCACTGGCGGTTCCCCCGTCGATGGAGCGATCCCGATGAGCTACAAGAGCATAGTCGTGCACCTCGATTCGAGCGCCCGCGCGCATTCGCGGCTCGAGCTCGCGTTGCGTCTCGCCCGGCGATTCGGTGCGCATCTGACCGGCCTGTACGCGGTCTACACACCGGAACCGCATTCGTTCTACGTGATGGCCGGGTCCGCCGATTACTTCCGTGAACACCGCGAACAACGCGACGAACGGCTCGCCGCGCTGGAACGCCTGTTCCATGCGGAGACGGCCCGCGCGAAAGTGCAGGCCACTTGGGTGCGTGCCGACGATCGCGCGAACCTGGCCGTGCCGCGCGCCGCACGCCTGGCCGACCTCGTAATCGCGGGCCAGAGCGACCCGAACGATCCCGAGACCTTCATCGACGACCAGTTTCCTGAAAACCTCGTGTTGTCCGCCGGTCGCCCGGTGCTGTTCGTGCCTTACACCGGCGAATTCCCGTCGATCGGCGAACGGGTGTTCGTCGCGTGGGACGGCAGCCGGGAAGCGGTCCGCGCCGCGCAGGACGCGATTCCCTTTCTCGAGCACGCGAAGCGCACGACGGTCGCCGCCGTGATCGACGGCAATTCGGAAGCGGCAACCACGCGTATTCCGGCCGCCGACGCCGCGCTGATGCTGGCGCGCCATGCACGCGACGTGAACGTGCTCGATATCGATGCCGGCGCCGGCTCGGCGATCGGCGACACGTTGCTGTCGCGCGCTTATGAAACGGGTTCCGACCTGCTCGTGATGGGCGCCTACGGCCATCCGCGCTGGCGCGAGCTGGTGATGGGCGGCGCCACGCGCACGGTGCTGGCGTCGATGACGCTGCCAGTGCTGATGTCGCACTGAGCCGGCCGATGCGTACGCTCGCACTGCTCGTCGTGAATGCCGGTTCGTCGAGCGTCAAGTTCTCGATCTTCGCGTATCCGCCGCACGGCGATCCCGTGCGGCAGCCGTTGCACGGCGGCGAAGCGGTCGCGGCCGGCAACAGCGTGTCGATCCGGTTCGATGCCGATTCGGACGGTTCGCTGCCGCTCGTCGGGGGCGATCCCTACCGCGCCGTGCTCGCGCAGATCGCGATGTGGATTCGCGTACGGTTGCCGCACATCACGCTGGGCGCGATCGCACATCGCGTCGTACACGGCGGCGCGCGATACGTGGAGCCGATGGTCATCGACGGTGAAGCGCTGGACGCGCTGCGCACGCTGACGCCGCTGGCACCCTTGCATCAGCCGCACAGCCTGGATGCGATCGACGCGCTGCGCGACGCGTTTCCGGATGTCCCGCAGATCGCCGTGTTCGACACCGCGTTTCATCGCACGCTGCCGCGCGTCGAGCAGCTGCTGCCGTTGCCGCATGCGTGGTTCGACCAGGGCGTGCGCCGCTACGGATTCCATGGGCTGTCGTACGAATACCTGTCCATCGCGCTCGCCGAATCGTTCGGCGCACGTGCGCATGGCCGCGTGATCGCCGCCCATCTCGGCAGCGGCGCGAGCCTGTGCGCGCTGCGCGACTGCCGCAGCGTCGCGACGACCATGGGCTTCTCCGCGCTCGACGGATTGATGATGAGCACCCGCTGCGGGACGCTCGACCCTGGCGTCGTCCTCCACCTGCTCGAGGTCGGCAAGCTGTCCGGCGACGCACTGGGACACCTGCTGTATCACGAGTCGGGGCTCAAGGGCGTGTCGGGGGCATCCGGCGATCCGCGCGTGCTGCTCGCTTGCGAAGCGGCCGGCGACGAGCCGGCCCGCGACGCGCTGGCGCTGTACGTCCATCGCATCGTGCGTGAAACCGGCGCGCTGACCGCGCTGCTGGGCGGCCTCGACATGCTGGTCTTCACCGCCGGCATCGGCGAACACTCGGCGGAACTGCGCGAGCGGATCTGCGCGTCGCTCGGGTGGCTCGGCATCGCGCTCGACGCGCGCGCGAATGCCGCCCACGCGCATGTCGTGTCGTCCGCGTCGAGCGCGGTCACCGTGGTCGTCGAGCCGACCAACGAAGCGTGGGTCGCGGCGCGCGCCGCGGTGCGCGTGCTGCGCGGCAACCGCGACGGTTGATCCAGATCAGCGCGATCGGCGTGCGCGCGCCGATGATGATTGCATCAACATCCGTTCAGGGGACACGTCATGTACTCGAACATTCTGGTTGCGCTCGACGGCAGTGATACGTCGTCCCGCGCACTCGACGCCGCGCTGAACCTCGCGTCGGAGACGGGTGCACGGCTGACCCCCGTCTATGTCGTCGATTTCCTGGTGCCGGCCTACGACACGTACGGATACGACCCGTCGATCCTGATCGATGCGTTCCGCGAGGAAGGGCTGCGCGTCACGGAAGACGCGGCGAAACGCATGAAAGCGCGCGACGTGGCCGGCACGCCGCGGATCTCCAATGTCGCGCCGGCGGGTGAAGACGTCGCGCAACACATCGTCGGTCTCGCCGGCGAGATCAACGCCGACCTGATCGTGATGGGCACGCACGGCCGGCGCGGTTTCCAGCGCCTCTTCCTCGGCAGCGTGGCCGAGCGCGTGCTGCGTCAGGCCAGGTGCCCGGTCCTGATGATTCCGGCGAGCAGCGCGGCGAAGGCGTCCGCCGAGACCACCGCGGCATCAACCGAAAAGGAGCCGTCATGAGCTACAAGACCCTGCTCGTTCATCTCGACGACAGCGAGCGCTGTGCGACGCGCGTCGACCTCGCCCTCGAACTCGCGGGACGCTGGAACGCCCATCTGATCGGCCTCTACGTGGTTTGCCAGGACCTCTTCGAGCCGTTGCGACGGCCCGACGAACCGCTGAAGCTGGCGGTCTACGAACGCCTGTGCGACCAGCGGCGCAAGGACGCGGAAGAAAGGTTCCTGATCGCAGCCGAACGCGCCGGGCGCAGCGTCGAATGGCAAGCGCCGACCGGCAACGTCACCGAGGCCGCGGTCCTGCATGCGCGCCACGCCGATCTGCTGGTGCTCGGCCAGGAGAACCCCGACGACCGCCTGACCTACGTCGCACGGCATTTCGTCGAGGACGTCGTGATGGGCAGCGGGCGCCCGGCGCTCGTCGTGCCCTACGCGGGCGACGTGCGCACGCTCGGCGAGAACGTGCTGATCGGCTGGGACGGCGGGCGCGAGGCCGCGCGCGCGATGGCCGACGCACTGCCGCTGCTCACCCGCGCGCGCTTCGTCAACGTCGAGACGGTCGCCCGCGGGCAGCCCGATCCGGACAAGACGCCGGCGGGTGTCGACGTCGCCGCGTATCTCGAACGGCACGGCATTCGCGCCTCGTTCTCGACCACGCCGCGCGAACGGTCGGTGAGCGTGGGTGCGACGCTGCTGAACCGGGCGACCGACCTGCACGCGGATCTGCTGGTGATGGGCCTGTACAGCCATGCCCGCATGCACGAACGCGTGCTGGGCGGCGCGACGCGCACGATCCTCGAGACGATGACGGTGCCGGTCCTGCTGTCTCACTGAGCGAACCAAAACGGGGGCAGCCACTCGCGGCTACCCCCGTTTCCTGCTCCGACCGTCACAACATGCTGGCGCAGGCGCCCGGCCCCTCCCGTACGACCAGCACCGGCCGATTTGCGATTCGCACCAGCGATTCGGCGACGCTGCCGAGCAACGCACGGCGCACGCCGCGCCGGCCATGCGTGCCCATCACGATCAGATCCGCATCGCATTCGGCGGCGGCTCGCGCCAGCACGTCCGAGATGTCCTCTCCGCACGCGTCGATCGTTTGCGCGATGCCACGCACGCCGGACAGCTGGAACGCGGTTTCCGCGTCCGAGACCGCGACAGCGGCCCTGTCCGCGTCCAGTCCGGCCGGGTCGCGCTGGTCGATATAGCCGCTATCGACGTCGGCCAGCCGTGGCGCATCCGATACCACGCACATGGCGATGACCAGGCTGCCCGAATCGCGGGCGAGCGAAATCGCCTCGTCGAGCGCGAGCCGCGCACTGCGGCTGCCGTCGAGTGCCACAAAGATCCTTTGGTACATGGTGCCTCCCTGCCGTCGTCCGGATTCGACCGGTTCGTGAAACCAGTCTGATCCCGGCGGGCGCCTTTCCGTTGACACGGGTCAAGCACGCACGGTGCCGCCCGTACGAATCGGTCCCGATTGGCGAACGTCAGGAAAACGCGCACAATCCGGGGCGATATCGCAGTTGCGGCCCGCCACGCTGTTCGTGCCTCGCGTCCGGCCCGCCGCCAGCCAGCCACCGACGAAGTCGGTCAGGATCAACGGCAATGACAACGAATTCGCCCCCATTCAGGGCCGGGCCGGCGTCGCGCCGGATCCGGCCCGCGCGATATGCAGCCATGGCCGCGCTGCTGACGCTGGCGCTTGGCCTGACTGCAACGTTTGCGGCGTCCCGGGCACTGCAGAACGGGGCACGGCACGTCGCCCAGGCGAGGTTCGAGCAAACCGCGATACTCGCGACGGCCGACCTTCGGCGCACCCTCCTCGGCGCGGCTGCCGTATTGCGCAGCGCGCGCGGCTTTGCGTCAACCCTGCCCGCGCCGCAATCCGGGGCTGCGTGGCGCCGCTATCTCGCCAGTCTGAATCTGGACGGATTGCAGTCGCCCGTCCGCAGCCTCGGGAGAATCGAGCCGAGCGCGGCGGAGGACAATCAGGCGACCCGGCAGGCGCTGCAGCGCACGGCGGAAACCGGCAGGGTCGCGCTCGCCGCGAACGCGATCCAGGACAGCACTGATTCAATGATTGCCCGGACGGACCTGACGCTGTACCTGCCGATTTATGGGAGCGCTCAAGATATCGCTTCGTCCGGGCCGCAGCACGCGACGGCCACCGGGTACGTTTTTGCGGCGCTGAATCCGGATCGCCTCGTCGATTCGTCCGTTCTCGACCGCTTGCACCTGGAAATCACGGCCGACAATCCGGCCGCGCCGGTGTACTCCGGAGGCGTCGCCGTCGGCGTCGGCGACTCGACTGCCGCACGCGACATGCTCCAGCGAACCGATTCGCTGACGTTCGGCGGCACGCCGCTCTCGCTGCGCTACAGCGCGCCGCGCGCCGATACGTCCGGCTTCATGATGGCCGTCCTGCTGGCCGGCACCGCGCTCTCGCTGACGCTGGCCGCGCTCGTGCAGCAGGTCGTCGCGAAGCGAGGGCTCGCCGCTCTACCCGCCGGCGACAGCCAACCCACCGAGGCGCGGATGATGGGCATCATCCGGTCGTCGATGGAGGCCATCATCACCGTCGACGAAAGCCAGACGATCGTGATCTTCAACCCGGCCGCCGAACGCGTGTTCGGCGTCTCCGCGATGGAGGCGGTCGGTGCGCCGCTGTCCCGCTTCATCCCCGAGCGCTTCCGCGCCGCGCATGCGCGACACGTCGAGCAATTCGGCGTGACGGGCGTGTCGGAGCGCCAGATGGGGCGGCAGCGCGTGCTGTTCGGCTTGCGCGCCGACGGCACCGAGTTTCCGATCGAGGCGTCGATCTCGCAGATTCGCGACGGCACCGGCAAGCTATACACGGTCATGCTGCGCGACGTGACCGAGCGCATGCGCGCGGAAAATGCCCTCAAGCAGTCACGCGAGGAACTGCGCGACCTGTCCGCCAACCTGCAGAACGTGCGCGAGGAAGAGAAGACGCGCATCGCCCGCGAGTTGCACGACGACCTCGGCCAGCAACTCACCGCGCTCAAGATGGATCTCTCGGCCGTCGAGCTGGGGCTCGGTGGTGTTGTCGCCCCCAATACCGGTGTGCGCGAGCAGTTGGGCGGCATGCATCGCCTGATCGATTCGATCGTTGCGTCCGTCCGGCGCATCGCGGCCGATCTGCGGCCGGTGATGCTCGACGACCTGGGCCTCGTCCCGGCGATCGAATGGCTTGCAAACGATTTCACGCGCCGCTACCGGATCACGGTCGACCGGGACATCGCGCCCGTCGACACCGCGTTCACCGGCATCGGCTCGACCACGCTGTTCCGCATCGTGCAGGAGGCGCTGACCAACGTCGCTCGGCACGCGGACGCGACGCACGTGAAGCTGGCATTGAAAGTGGAAGACGGATATTGCATGCTGCGCATCGCGGACAACGGTCACGGCGCACCGGAGCACACCCGCGATGCGCAGGAACGCCCGTCGTTCGGCCTGATCGGCATCCGCGAGCGCGCGCACATGCTCGACGGGACGGTGACGATCGACAACCGGCCGGGCGCGGGATTCACGATCACCGTGGCGCTGCCGCTTCACGCCATCCAGCAAGGAGATGTGCTGTCATGATCAGGGTACTCATCGCCGACGACCACGCACTCGTCAGGGAGGGTCTTCGACACATCCTGCGGAGCGCGAGCGGTTTCGAGGTCGTCGGGGAAGCGCACGACGGTGCCTCGACGATCGCGCTCATGCGCGACACGGACGCCGACGTGCTGGTGCTCGACCTGTCGATGCCCGGCCGCAACGGTGTCGAACTCATCAAGCAGGTCAAGGACGAGAAGCCGGGATTGCATATCCTCGTGCTGACGATGCATGCCGAACAGCAATATGCGGTGCGTGCGTTCCGGGCGGGCGCCTCGGGCTACATGACCAAGGAAAGTGCCAGCGCCGAACTGGTCGCTGCATTGAGCAAGATCGCGGCCGGCGGCGTCTACGTCAGCCTGACCATGGCCGAGCAGTTCGCGCAGAGTCTGAACGAGCCGACCGATCTCCTGCCGCACCAGCGCCTGTCCGACCGCGAGTTCGACGTCTTCCGGCGCGTCACCACCGGCGAGTCGATTTCCGAAATCGCGCAGGCGCTCTGCGTCAGCGTCAAGACCGTCAGCACGTACAAGACGCGGATCCTCGAGAAGATGCAGATGCCGAACGACACGGCACTCGTGCGCTACGCGATGCGCCACAAGCTGTTCGAGGACCCGGACGACCTCTGACGGCGGCATCCGGCATGGCCGCGCCCCGGTCTTGATGCCCCGAAAGTATTGCTGACGACGGCCATGCGGGCGCGGCGACGCTCGCGACAAGTTGCCGCGCCTTTGTAGGAACCCCCCTACAAGACTTCCAACTCACCTACGCCAACTTCAATTCCGGCTGATTTTCTTGACGTTGCGCAACATCCATACTGCACATCAAGAAAAGCGAACAAACGTGCCTCCCGGAGCCAAGGCCGCATCATCGACGAGACCGGCATATCGGTCTCCCGGCGCGTCCGGTGGGGTTTTCCCGACAGGAAGGCGGCAGAGACCAAGGCCGCCGGTACAACGGTCAGCGCACCCCGCCCGACGGCGAGCCGCCGCTGCCCCCGAACTGGAGCCGATCATGCAGAGCAGTGCCGAAGTCTCGACGGCCATGCCGTTACGCCCGTTCATCCCGCTGCACGCCGTCGAACCGACGGATCAGCCCAAGCGCGCCGCGTCCCGTTGTTCGACGTGTGCATTGCGTACCGTCTGCCTGCCGCCCGATCTTTCGCCCGACGATTTCGTGCGCGTCGACGCGATGATCTGCACGACGCGCCACGTCAGGCGCGGCGAAACGCTGTTCCGCGCGGGCGACGCATTCAACAGCATTTATGCAGTGAGAACCGGATCGTTCAAGACCATCGTGATGCATCGCGACGGCGACGAGCAGATCACCGGCTTCCAGATCGTCGGCGAATCGCTCGGGCTCGATGGCGTGCACACCGGGCACCACAACGGCGACGCGATCGCGCTCGAGGACAGCACGGTCTGCATCATCCCGTTCGGCCAGCTCGAGCAGATGTGCCGTGAAGTGCGGCCCATGCAGCATCACGTGTATCAAATGATGAGCGGCGAGATCGTGCGCGAATCCTCCCAGATGCTGCTGCTCGGCACGATGAGTGCCGAGCAGCGGGTGGCCGCGTTCCTGCTGAATCTTTCCGCGCGCTTCAAGGCGCGCGGCTACTCGGCCGCGGAATTCGTGCTGCGGATGACGCGCGACGAAATCGGCGAATATCTCGGCATGAAGCTCGAAACGGTCAGCCGCATGCTGTCGAAGTTCCAGCACAAGGGGCTCGTCGCAGCGCAAGGGAAGCAGATCCGGATCGTCGATTCGGACGGCCTGCGGCAGATCTGAGCGCGCCGCGAAGCCGTCGAGGCGATCAGCCGCGCATACCCAGCACGGCGGCGCCCGATACGCGCCCGCCGCGCAGGTCGTCGAGTGCGCGGTTCGCATCCGTCAGCGCGTAGCGCACCGCCTCGACCCGCAGCGGCATCGCGGCGGCGATCCGCATGAATTCGACTGCGTCCGCACGCGTCAGATTGGCCACCGATGCGATGCGGCGCTCGCCCCACAGCCACGCGTACGGAAAGCCCGGGATGTCGCTCATGTGAATGCCGCCGCACACGACGATCCCGCCTTTGTCGACCGCGCGCAGCGCGGCCGGCACCAGCGCGCCCACCGGCGCGAAAATCAGCGCGGCATCGAGCGGCTCCGGCGGCGCTTCGTCGCTGCCGCCGGCCCACGCGGCACCCAGCGACAGCGCGAGCTGCTGCGCCGCCATGTCGCCGGGCTTCGTCAGCGCGAACACCTTGCGTCCTTCGAAATGCGCGACCTGCGCGACGAGATGGGCCGCCGCCCCGAAACCGTAGATGCCGATGCGGCGTGCGCCGCCCGCCATGCGCAAGGTTCGATAACCGATCAGGCCGGCGCACAGGAGCGGCGCCGCCTCCAGATCGGAATAGCGTTGCGGCAGATGCACGCAATAGCGGTGATCGGCGACCGCGCACTCGGCATAACCGCCGTCGATCGTATAGCCGGTGAATCCGGGGCTGTCGCACAGGTTCTCGCGGCCGGACGTGCAGTACGCGCAATGCCCGCACGTCGACCCTAGCCAGGGAACGCCTACGCGGTCGCCCACGGCGAAGGCCGTCACGCCTTCGCCCAGTCGGCGCACCGTTCCGACGATTTCGTGCCCCGGAATCAGCGGCAGCTTCGGGTGCGCGAGCTCGCCGTCGACGACGTGCAGATCGGTCCGGCACACGCCGCATGCATGTACGTCGATCAGCAGCTGGCCCGCCGCGGGCGACGGATCCGGCACGCGCGCTTCGCGCAAATGCGGTGTCGTGCCGTCAAACATCATCGCAAGCATGCTCGCCTCCCTGCGCGACCGGTTTCGCGCGCTTCGCTTCCCAAGCGTAGTCGTCGGGGACCGCCTGCGTTGGCCCCGATGAAGGGCGCTTGACGTGGGTCAACGGCCGCCGGACGGTTGCTGACACGATGAAGTGGCGTGACGCCGCCCGCGCGGCAACCTGGAGATGATCGATGATATCCGTTCCCCCGCTTGCCGCAAGCGCCCATCCCGAGCATCAGTTGAGGGAGTTGCTGGGCTATGCGGTGCTGGCTCCGTCCAGCCACAATTCCCAGCCGTGGCGCTTCCTGGTCAACGGCGCCACGATTTCCTTGTGCGCGGATCGCGTTCGCGCGTTGCCCGTGGTCGATCCGTTCGATCGCGAACTGATCATCAGCTGCGGCGCGGCGTTGCTCAACCTGCGTGTCGCGCTCGATCACGCCGGGCTCGCCCACACGATCAGCACGTTCCCTTCCGAAGTCGACCCCGATCTCCTTGCGACGGTCCGGATCTGCGACGACGGCTATTCCGATGCGTCCCTCGGCGCGCTGTTCGATGCGATTCCTGACCGCGTCACGACGCGCGCCCCTTTCGAATCGACGGCCGTGCCGGACGAGATCCAGCAAGCGTTGATCGCGGCCGGTGTCGCGGAAGGCGCCGACGTCGCGTGCGTCGACTCGATCGCGCATCGCGCACGCGTCGCGGAGCTGGTCGCCGAGGCCGACCGTCAGCAGTTCGCGGACCCGCGCTTCAGGCGGGAGCTGGCGAGCTGGATCGATCCCCGCCGGCACGTCGACGGCATGCCGGCATTCGCGGCAGGCGTGCCGACGTTGCTGGACTTCGCCGCGCCCGTCGTGACGATGGCGGTACGGACCTTCGATCTCGGCAACGGGCTGGCCGCGCTGCATCACCAGCTCGTCGGCGCATCGCCGTTGATCGTGTGCATCGCGACCTTGCGCGACGATCGCGAAGCGTGGCTCGCCGCCGGCCAGGCGCTGGAGCGCATCCTGCTCGTTGCGACGCGCGCGGGCTATACCGCGTCGTACCTGAACCAGCCGATCGAGACGGCCGGGTTGCGTGCACATCTATGCCATATGCTCGGACTGCGCGGCCAGCCGCAGTTGCTGCTGCGCGTCGGGCGCGGTCCGCATACGCCGCATTCGCCGCGTCGCCCGCTCGACGAAGTGGTCTCCTTCTCCTGATCTCGACGAGGAAACGAACATGAGCATCATGCGTTGCGCCGCCCTCTGCGCGATCGCCGTGACAACGGGCATGGCCGGCATGGCCGCCGCGCAGACGACCGTGCCCGAGCCGACCGAGCTCGTCAACGCGCAGCACTGCATGTTCTGTCATACGCAGGACATGACGTTCCTCGGGCCGTCGTTTCACGAGATCGCCGAGCGGTACCGCGACGATCCGCACGCCGCCGCGGAGCTGGAGAGCAAGCTGCGCGTCGGCGGTCGTATGCATTGGGGCGACACGCCGATGCCGTCGGCCATCGATCGCGGCGGGCCGCTGTCTGCCGACGACGCGCACCGGCTCGTGCAATGGGTGCTGAGCCAGTGACCGTCGCACGGCGCTTCCGTTGATGTCGACCACCGTCAAACGCGCTCCCGCCGGCATGGCAAAAGGCAACGCACGCCGCCGTCCCGCCGCCGTCGCGACCATCGCGAAGGCGCCTGGCAAACGGCTACGTACGAGGCCCGATGCCGTCGTCCGCATGGATGGCATCCAGCGCATCTCACGCCGCGCGCGGCGCACCGCCAAAATCCCGAACCGCACCCGGGCCAACGACGATGCGACCGTTCTGGAAGGCTCCGGCATGCGCGGTATCCGGCTGCAATTCGATTACTGGAAGGCCGAGGAGCGCCTGCAGAACGAGCGGATCGGCCATGCGGTCGTGATTTATGGCAGCACGCGTATCGTCGCGCCGTCGGTCGCCAACGCGCGGCTGGACGAAGCGAATCGCCTGCTCGCGGAGCGCCCGCACGACCCGAGCCGGCGGCGCGCCGTCATGATTGCCAGCCGGCTCGTCGAATACGGCGTGTATTACCGCGTCGCGCGCGAGTTCGGGCGCATCGTCGCCCATGCCGACCGGTGCACGCGCACCGCGCGGCTGGCCATCGTCACCGGCGGCGGCCCCGGCATCATGGAAGCCGCCAACCGCGGTGCCTACGAGCGCGGCGCCCCGAGCATCGGCTTCAATATCGAGCTGCCGCGCGAGCAGGCGCCGAATCCGTACATCACGCCGGATCTCTGCTTCCGGTTTCACTATTTCGCGATCCGCAAGCTGCACCTGCTCGAGCGCGCGAAAGCGGCCGTCTTCTTCCCTGGCGGCTATGGCACGTTCGACGAGCTGTTCGAGGTGCTGACCCTGCTGCAGACGCGCAAGATCGCGCCGCTCCCGGTCGTCCTCGTCGGCGAGGCGTACTGGCGCCGCGCGGTCGACCTGGCGTTTCTCGCGGACGAAGGGATGATCGACCGCCGCGATCTGGAACTGTTCACGTATTGCGAATCCGCCGCGGCGATCTGGCACGCGATCGGAAGCTGGTATGCGCGGCGTCGGGAACGCGCGCCGGCACGCTGCAAGGCGTCTGCGAAGCCCCGCGCAGTGTAGGAATCCGCCGACGACGCGGGCGTGTTTCCTACCGCGACTTCAGGGCCGGCTGATTGAATCGGGGGTGCGCGGCAACGATACTGAAACTACGGATACCGGCCGACCGGCACACCGATCGCACAACAACCTGGGAGAGACGTCATGTCACACGCCGACTATCGTTCCGATTCGGAGATGCGGGCCGCCACATCTGACACGTCCGACACAGCCGCGCTCGACACGGTGGCACTCGTCGCGCTCGCTCGAGACGCCGGCATGCTCGTGATACTCGACGGGCAGATCGGGCGCGAGCGGTACGAAAGCGTGACGGGATCGATCGCCACACTGGCCCGCTTCGCCCAGGCGCTGCAGCTTTCCACGCTCAAGGTGGCGTGATGCCCGGCGTCGTGGCGTCGTGCCTCGGCCTCCGTCGCCGCTGCGACGGTCCCTGTTGCTGCGCGGTTTCACGCGTCTATTCGGGGGCGGCCACATTCCGATGAACGTCTGGCTGTCGGGGCAAGGCAACCCTTTCGTCCCGACCTTTCCGCGATGAACCGCGCGTTATCCGGACGGATCACCCGCATGCTCCCGGGTGTAGCGCTGCTCGCGCACTATCGTCGTGCGTGGCTTTCGCGCGACCTGTACGCGGGGATCGCGCTCTCGGCCGTCCTGGTGCCGGTCGGCATGAGCTACGCGCAGGCAGCCGGGCTGCCCGCCATCACGGGCCTCTACGCGTCGATTGCTGCATTGCTCGCCTATGCGCTGCTCGGCCCGAGCCGGATTCTCGTTCTCGGCCCGGATTCCGCGCTGGCGGCGCTGATCGCGGGTGCCATCGCCCCACTTGCCGCCCATGATCCGCAGCGCGCGATCGCGCTTTCCGGCGCGCTGGCGCTGTCGGCCGGCGCGATCTGCATCCTGCTCGGCGCGCTCGGTCTCGGCTTCGTCACCGATCTGCTGTCGCGCCCGATCCAGTACGGTTACCTCAACGGCATCGCCATCGCACTCGTGGTCGGGCGGCTGCCCGAACTGTTCAGCATGCCGGTGTCGGGCAGCGACGTGTTTTCCACCGTGCCGCACATCGTGCATGCCTTCGTCGACGGTCGTTTTTCCACCGCTGCCGGTTTGCTCGGCGTCGCGGTGCTGGCGACCATCATCTTGATCAAACGCGTGACGCCGCGCTGGCCCGGCATATTGATCGCCGTGCTGGCGGCAACGCTCGCCGCTCGCCTGCCGTCGTTGCACGGCGTCGCCACGGTCGGCGCGTTGCCGGCCGGCATGCCCACCCCGCACCTGCCGGCCGTCTCGCTTGCCGACGTGGGCGCACTTGCGTCCGGCGCGATCGCCGTCGCACTGGTGTCATTCGCCGACATCAGCATGCTGTCGCGCGCGCTTTCCGCACGGGCAGGCGATGCGCCGGACCGCAACCAGGAGCTGATCGCACTGGGCGCGGCCAATCTGCTCGCCGGCGTGACGCAGGGCTGCGCGGTCAGCAGCAGCGCGTCCCGCACACCGGTCGCGATCGCCGCGGGCGCGCAAAGCCAGGTCACGAATGTCGTCGCGGCCGCGTGCATCGCGATTCTGCTCGTTGCCGCGCCGATGCTGCTCACGTTCGTCCCGCGCACGGCGCTGGCCGCTGTCGTGATCTATGCGGCGTTCGGCATCGCCGACGTGCGCAGCGTCGTGCGGCTATACCGGATGCGCCGCGGCGAATGTCTGATTTCGATGCTGTGTTTCGCCGGCGTGATCGGCATGGGCGTCGTGCCCGGCATCCTGCTGGCCAGCGCGCTGTCGCTGCTGTCGTTCGTCTGGCGAGCCTGGCATCCGTACGACGCGTTGCTGGGCCGGCTGACGGGCGTGCGCGGCTATCACGACGTCGCGCGGCATCCGGACGCGGTGCAAACGCCCGGGCTCGTGCTGTTCCGCTGGGATGCCCCACTCTTCTATGCGAACGTCGAGATCTTCTGCGAGCATCTGCTCACGGCGATCGCGCGAGCGGCGGATCCGGTCACGCGAGTCGTGGTCGCCGCCGAGCCCGTCACCGACATCGACGTCAGCGCCGCGGATCGGCTCGTGGCACTCCACAAGGAACTCGGGGACCGCGGCATTGCGATGAATTTCGCGGAGATGAAGGGGCCGGTGAAGGACCGCCTGCGCGCCTACGGCCTGTTCGACGTGTTCGGTGAGGCCAGCTTCTTCCCGACCGTGACCGATGCGGTTGCCAGGCATGTTCGACGGCCGGAGCGACATACGCGTGGCTGCAAGAGAAAGCGCGTGCAGCGCCGGCGCGTCTCGCACAAGACGCGGTAGACGACTGCGGCGCGAATCGATGTGGCGCTCGCCGCATCGCGCGACGGGACCGACGCCTTCGTCGACCTGCCCCGCCCACCGGTTCAGAGCGTGAAGGTGTTCGACTTCTTCATCTCGATCCACGTCATCCCGGCTCGCAGCGCGTCGATCGCGGCTTCGCGCTCGGTTGCATGCGTCCTGCTGTGCGAGAACGTTCGCTCGCAAGCGCCGTCCGGCGATTTGAGCGTGACGTGGATCCGGCAACAAAAGCCGCCGGATTCGGCCGCGACCGTCTCGATCGCGACCGACCAGTCCGCTTCGTGAAGTTCACCCGAAAGTGTCATCCGACCGCCCTCCTGGCCCGCCGCGAATCGCACATCCGCCAGCGGGATTTACTCGACCACCAGATCATCGACGACGGCACGCACGCCTCGCGCCGACCACGCGGCACCGCGCACGGCCTTGCGCTCGGAAAACGAGCCGACCTTGCCGGACAGCCGCACGGTGCCGTCATGCACGTCGATGGCGATGTGCTTCGCCTCGCGCTCCGCGTGACGCATGATCGCGCGCTTGATGTTCCCGCCGATGTCGTCCGCACCGACCGTCCCCTGTACCGCGATGTGGTCGGTCACGCCCGTCACGCTGCGCATCTGCGAGATCGTGCGCACGGCCAGGTGGCTCTGGTACGCCCAGTCGACCCTGCCGGACAACGTGATCCAGCCGCGTTCGACCTGGACCTTGACCGCGTCGTCATGCAGCCCGACCGTCCAGTGCAGCACCGAGCGCACCGCTTTCGCGATGTCCTCGTCGGTACGCACGTCGTCGTCCGGCAGATGCACGGTCATGTCGACGACGAGCGCCTTGACACCGGCCACGCGGTTCGCCGCGCGCTCGATCGCCAGTTTCTCCGCGTAGCTCGGCGGGTGCCCCGAAAGCGTCACGATCCGGTCGGTCACCTCGACGCCGATGCGTGTCGAATCGATCGACGGGTCGGACTCCAGTTCGTCCTCGACATCCTGCTTCAACTGCTTGTCGGTTTTCATCGTCTGCTCTCCTGTGAGCCGCGGCGTGCCTATCCGCCGCACCTAGCCAGATTTGCACATGTGCGGCGCCCGATCGCTGATACAGGTCAACGGATGCCGCGCGCCGCACATCGCGGCCGGCCGGTGCGCCACTTGACGGAAGTCAAGCCGCTACGGCCCGGCCGTCTTATCGTGAAATCGCCGATGCGCGCCGTTCCAGGCACGCGCAATCACGCTTCAAGGAGACTCGAATGACCGAACAGCAGCTGTTGACCTATTCGCCGGCGCCCGTGATGCAGCCGGCGTCGCCCGAGGGCGACTCGCCGGCGATCGTCGATCTGCCGCGCCCGATGCTCGACAACGACGTGCCGCTGATGGCGGCGCTCGCGACCCGAATGAGCACCCGCGAATTCGCCTCCACACCGCTCCCGCCGATGACGCTCGGCACGATGCTGTGGGCAGCGGACGGCATCAACCGCCCGGCGAGCGGCGGTCGTACCGCGCCGTCCGCGCACGCATTCAATGAAATCGACATCTACGTCGCGCTGCCGTACGGTGTCTATCGCTACGATGCGCCCGCGCATCGGCTGGTGCTGAAACACGCGGTCGATGCGCGCAACCTCACGGGCTATCAGGACTTCGTCGGCCGCGCGCCGCTGGATCTCGTCTACGTCGTCCGGACGGGGGCGATACTCGACATGCCGCCGCAGCAACGCGACGTGTTCTCGGCGATCGCGGCCGGCGCCATCGCACAGAACGTCTCGCTGTATTGCGCGGCGGCCGGCCTCGGAACGGTCGTGCGCGGCTGGATCAATCACCGCACGCTCGCCGACGCGCTGCGGCTGAACGAGGACGAGCTGCCGATCCTCGCGCAGACGGTCGGCTATCGGCCCGGCAGTACGCCATCGCATGCGTGAGGGAAAATGCTTGCGTTCCAACGAAACAGCGCGCGGATCGCTCCGCGCGCCGGGTTCTCCCGATGGGCGATGCGTGCCTGCATCGCCCGTTGCCCGTCGTCCGATCAGCTGATCGTGAGTTTCTTCTGCCCGACCTGCGCCTTCTTCGGCAGCGTCAGCGACAGCACGCCATCCTGATACGTCGCCGTCGCGCTGGCGTCATCGATGTCGCCGGGCAGCGAGAACGTGCGGCTGATCGCACCGCTGTAGCGCTCGCGCCGGATCACGCGTTCGCCGTTCTTCTGTTCGGTGTTGCGCTCGATCTTCGCGTTGACCGATACGGTATTTCCCGTCACCTGGACGTCGATGTCGTCCTTTGCGACGCCGGGCAGTTCCGCGTTGACCGTATACGCCTTGTCGTTTTCGGAGACGTCGATCTTCATCGACGCAAGATCGGGCTCGTCTGCCAGTGCCATGCCGCGTAGCGGCCTGAACAGCCCCTGGAACAGATCGGACACGGGTTCCATCGAAAACGGATCGTAACGCGTCATGTTGCTCATGGTTCGTACTCCTCATACGGTGACATGCGACCGGCGCTTTCGTCCCGACAGCATCGGCCGCAATGAAGATCGGATGGCGCGACACCGACACCACATGCCGCGCATGGGACGAATGATCTTTCGAAATCCAGCGTACCCGCACGCCCCGGCACGCGCTTGATGCGCGTCAAGGGTGGCGGTCGATTACGTACAGAACCGGAAATGGCCGCTGTGGAGCAGGATCGGCCGTCCGCCGATTTCCTCGAGCAGCCAGCGGGCAGTGCGCTCGATGGCGGGACGATGTCGCGCAAAGGCCTCGACGAGATCCTGCTCGCGAGGCGACGCCGCGCGGAAGTGGTCTTCCAGCGCGGCCGAGGTGATCGCGCAGCGCACGCGGCGACCTTCGACGAGCGCCGGAAAGCTCAGCGCGGAATCGAGGTCGCAATACGTCGGATGTTCGGAAGGAAACGATATCTGCATGATGATCACCTGCACAGGTGGCGCACTGGCCCTAGGCCGCGACCGTGGCGTGTGAGGTGTCCTCGCCGCGCACGAGCATGACCGCGCAACTCGATGCGCGAAGGAAGCGTTCGGCGACGCTGCCGAGCACCAGCCGCCGGACACCGCGTCGACCGTGCGTGCCGACCACGGCCAGATCGATCGAACGATCGACGACGTAGCGCTGCAGGCGCTCCGCGACGTCCTGACCCAGATCGGTCTCGATGATTTCCGTCTCGCCGTTGACTGCGGCGCGCGAGATCGTCCGGTCGGCGTCTCGCAAGATCGCGGCGCCATGGCGCCGGATCTCGTCGAGCAAGGCTTCCGGCTCCATGCGGCCGCCGTAGGCGAACAGCGTGGATTTGTCGACGACGAACACGGCAAACAGCCGGGCGCCGCATAACCTGGCCATCCTGAGGCCTTCGTCGAGCGCCTGATTCGCCGAAGGACTACCGTCCGTGGCGACCATGATATTCGTGTACATGCGAACCTCGCTGATGAAGCGACGCGCCGGCGGCGTCCGGATTCGCTTCCATCATCGGTGCTCGCCGCAAGCAGGCGTTGACCGAGGTCAATGGTTTGGAGCCGCGGCGAAACCGGTACGAGAAGAAACGAGCGCCGTTGGCCGGCATCCGGCCGACCGAGAGGCGAGACGCAGCATTGCCGACGGCTGACGGAATCTGTCGCTAGCCCGGCGGTTTCTCGTCTGACCGGAAGCCTTGCTCGATTTGAAGGATTTTCCTGGCGCACACATCGTATTGCCATCCCGGGCCGCCGTTGCTGTCATACATGCCCTTGCACATCGCCTTGAGCCGGATCACCGAGCCGCCGCCCGATTCCGCGCGTGATGCCCACAGATAGACTTCTCCAGCCAGATACGGTTGCGCCGTTTCGATCCGGTCCGCACTGAATTGCGTGATTCGGGTTGACGAATGATCCTGGACGTAGCGCCGCGTGCGGCTCCACGCGCGGTCGCATTCGGACGGGGTCGAACACTGCAGCGATGCGGCCTGACGCATCGCAAGTAGTTGCGTCTCCGTCGACCTGAAGGTCGCGAGCCGGTCCGGTCCTGCACACGCACCCAGCGCAAGCAGCACGCCAACCATCAACATCCGTCGTTTCATCGCCAATGCCTCGCGAGGCCGTGAGTTCCGCTCGCAACGGAACGGCATGATCGCGCTCGGCATCAAGCCGACCGCATCGCGACTGGCATGCGGCATTTCGCATGCAGTCACGCACCACCATTGCGCAAGCGCTGAATTCAACTGTATTGCCACTCCGCCAAACGCGGTTGATGTGTGTCAATCGCGCCTGTGCAGCGAGCGGCGGTGCGCCGATGCCGACCGCGCCGGTGCAGCGTCGGAGAAAGCGGCGCACGCTGCATCGATGCCGTTGACCAGCGTCAACGCCGACGAATCGGCGTGCGGTAGCGTCATTACAGGCAAGCAACGAGAACACCACTCGCGGCCCAGGCGCGCCGCCCTCGTCACTCGCGTCCACGTGCCGCTATCCATCCGGTTACTTCACAATGTCAGCTCCCGTCAACACGGCTCCTGCGGAACCGGCGCGCCAGACGGCGCACTCCTCGCCGGAACTCGCGGCACCGCCCGGCCTGTCGAGCGCTGAAGTACGCTCGCGCAAGGCCGAATTCGGCGCGAATGCGGTCAGGGAAACGACGCCTTCATTCGGTCGAATGCTCCTGTCCAAACTCTGGGCGCCGGTACCGTGGTTGCTCGAAGCCTCGATCGTCCTCCAGCTCGTTATCGGTGCGGATATGGAAGCAGCGGTGGTCATCGTTCTGCTCGCATTCAACGTCGTACTGTCCCTGATACAGGAGCAGCGTGCGGCAGCCGCGCTATCGGTGCTGCGCAAGCAGCTCGAACCGACGTCCCGGGTCCGTCGCGACGGCCGCTGGATCCGCGTTCCGGCCGCCGATCTCGTACCGGACGATGTCATCGAGCTGCCGATCGGGGCGGTTGTCCCGGCAGACGTGCGCGTGATGAACGGCTTCGCGACCGTTGACCAGTCGATGTTGACAGGCGAATCGACGCTGATGGACGCCCCCGCCGGATCGACGGTCCACGCAGGTTCGATCGTGAAGCGCGGTCGTGCGCTCGGCATCGTCACGGCAACGGGCACGCGGACCTATTTCGGTCGAACCGTCGAACTGGTGCGCATAGCCCATGCTCCGAGCGCCGAACAGCATGCGGTGCTGGCGGCGGTCAGGAATCTGGGGATGATCAACGGCACCATCGCGCTCGTCGCGCTCGGCTATGCCCGTCACCTTGGTTTCTCCTCCGGCGAGTTGCTCCGCCTCGCGCTCACGATGCTGCTCGCGACGGTCCCGGTGGCGCTGCCCGCGACCTTTACCCTGTCCGCCGCGCTCAGCGCACTTTCGCTCAGTCGGCGCGGTGCGTTGCCGACACGCCTGTCGGCCGTTCACGAGGCCGCGGCCATGGACGTGCTTTGCTCCGACAAGACCGGCACGCTCACACGGAACGCGGCGGAAGTCACCGAAGTCGCGCCTCAGCCCGGTTACACACCGGAACAGCTGTTGGACCTCGCGGCACTCACTTGCGAACCGGCCGGAGACGATCCGCTCGATGCCGCGATCCTTCGCGCGGTGGCCATGCGAGGCGGCGAACCGCGTCCGGACCGAACGGTTCGCCGCGTGCCGTTCGACCCCGACACGAAGATGTCGCAAGCCTTCGTGCAAAACACCGACGGAGAACCGATGCGCGTCGTAAAGGGCGCGTTGCAGGCGCTCGAACGGATCATGGTGTGCAGTTCCGACGTGCGCACGAAATCAGACGCGTTCGCGCGCGACGGACAGCGCATCATCGCGGTCGGTGTGGAGGCGGCGGGCGGCCGACGCAGCCTGGTCGGACTCATCGCACTCAGCGATCCGCCGCGCGCGGACGCCGCGACGCTGATCGAGTCGCTCCGCGCGCTGGGCGTGCGCACCGTCATGGTGACGGGCGACTCGGCCGCGACGGCCGCCGCCGTCGCGCACGACATCGGTCTGCGGCCGACGCCGTACCCGGGCGTCGACGGTTTCGATCGAGCGAAGCTGTCGCGGTTCGACGTATTCGCGCGCGTGATGCCCGAGGGCAAGTACCGCCTCGTCCAGGAACTGCAGGGAGCCGGTCACGTGGTCGGCATGTGCGGCGACGGCGTCAACGATGCGCCCGCATTGCGCCAGGCCCAAGTGGGCATAGCCGTGTCGAACGCCAGCGATGCGGCGAAGGCCGCCGCGGCGATCGTGCTCACGGAACCCGGACTGTCTGGAGTCGTCGCGGCCGTCAGCGAAGGGAGGATGGCGTCCCGGCGGTTGCTCACCTATACGTTGAACATGCTCGTCAAAAAGATCGAGATCGTATTGTTGTTGACGTACGGCCTCGTCGCCTTGCACCGACCATTGATCACGCCGATGATCATGATCATCCTGCTGGTCACGAACGACTTTCTGACGATGTCGCTGACCACCGATCGCGCGGAGCCTGCGCAAGTCCCGCAGCGCTGGAACATGCCCCGCATCGTTCTTGTCGCAACGCTCTTCGGTTTTGGCAAGCTCGCGTTTTCGGCTTGCGTGATTGCCTTCGGCGCATTCGAGGGCCATCTGGCGCCCTCGTCCATCCTGACGCTAGGTTTCCTGGCGATTGCGTTCGGCAATCAAGCGATGATCTACGTGCTCCGGTCGCGCAGGCATCTCTGGAGTTCGATGCCGAGCCTCTGGCTGCTCACTTCTTCCGTCGTCGACGTCGCGATCGTCTGTGCGCTCGCCCTGTCCGGCACCCTGGTGAGCGCGCTCCCGCTACAGTGGATCGTCGGCGTCGCCGTGGCGGCATCGGGATTCGCGCTCGTCGTGGATCAACTGAAGGTTCTTGCCGGCCGTGGACTGAACATCGGCTAGCATGCCAGCCGCATGCCCGGACCGCGTGCCGGGCCGCCCGCCTTGCCGTCTGCACGGCGCGGCGATGTCACACGGCAAGCGTGGCAGTCTACGATCGGCCCGCCCTCCCAGTCAGCCCTGCTTGACGGACATCAAGTCGAAACATGCGTGGGTCGGCTGCAATAGAGGGCGTCGAATCGGCGACCCTTGGCCGGTCAACCCGATCCAGTGACATCGAGCTGGCGAGAACGTGCCATGCCCGATGCTCGTTTCGAACCCACTCCAGCGGGTGCGGCAACCCGAACGCGCGCCCGGTATAACCGATCCGTTCATCATGCCCCGATCGCCGCATGTTCCGTTCGCGCTGAGTCGCGGAGATGCCCGACGAAAGTCGACGCAATTCGATCGCGCAATGCGCCGACCCGCCACCTATCCCCACCCCGCGGGCCGGATCGAGCGGATCGAAACCCACCTGTCCGTCGTTTATCTGGCCGGGCGCTACGCGTACAAGCGCATCAAGCCGGTGCACTTCGCCTTCGTCGATCTCATGCGGCCCGCACTGCGGCGCCGCTGCGCGCTCGCGGAGTGCACGCTCAATCGGCCGTTCGCCGGCCCGCTGTATCTGGGTGTCTGGCCGCTCGTCTCGCACGGCCGGCGATGCGCGTTCGCTGCACCGGTGCCGACCGGCGGGCGCCAGCGCCGGCGCCAGCAGCAGACGGTGCCTGGCGAGTACGTGGTGCGCATGCGCCGGTTCGACGCGCGGGCGATGTTGTCGGTTCGCAGCGCATCGCACGACGACGGTCTGGCGGATGCGGACGCCCTCGCCGATACGCTGGCCCGCCATCATCTGCACGCGTCGCGCCGTGCGCCACGCGGCCGTGCCGGCAGCGCAGCGAGCGTCGCCGCCCAGTGCCGGCCCTTGCTCGACACGCTCGACGTCACGGTGCCGGAAGAAGCCGCGCTGCGCGCCTGGTACGAAGCCGAACTGACCCGCATCACACCGCTGCTCGCCGATCGGCATGCGCTCGGTTTCGTGCGCGCGTGCCATGGGGACCTGCATCTCGACAACATCGTATGCTGGCGGAACCGGATCCTGATGTTCGACTGCATCGAATTCGACGACACGCTGCGCTGGATCGACGTGGCGAGCGATCTTGCGTTCGCGCTGATGGATTTCTCCGCTCATGGACGTGCGGATTGTGCCCACCGCCTCCTTTCCGGCTGGCTGGCACGCACGGGCGACCATGCGGCACTGGGCGTGCTGCCGTGCTACTTCGTCTACCGTGCGCTGGTACGCGCGCTGACCGCCCGACTGCGCGGCGACGAAGCGGCGCGCGCCGGCTACTTGCGCATTGCGTCGGCGATGGCCGATGCGCGACGCGAAGCGCAACCGGTGTTGCTCCTGTGTCACGGGGTTTCCGGCTCGGGCAAATCGCTGGCCAGCCGGGCGCTGGCCGCGCAACTCGGCGCCATAAGGTTGTCCAGCGACGTCGAGCGCAAGCGCCTAGCCGGTGCATCGACCGACACCCGCCTGTCCCCCGGCGCCTATTCGGACACGGCGATCGACGAGATTTACGAAAGACTGCTTTCGGAGGCGCGTGTGGTCCTCGACAGCGGCTACACGGCGATCGTCGACGCGACGTTCCTGCGCCAGCACAACCGTTCGGCGTTCGTCGCCCTCGCCGCACGGCTCGGCGTGCGCGTCGCAATGCTCGATTTCACCGCGAGTCGGGCAACGCTCACCGCGCGCGTCGCTGCCCGGGCGGCGCGCGGACGCGATGCCTCCGATGCCGACACCGCCGTGCTGGCCCGGCAGATCGGGCATGCCGACCCGCTCACCGAAGCCGAAGCCGCGATCGCAATTCGTTTCGACACCGATTGCGATGCCGCGGCGTACGAAAGCCGCACGTTCTGGGCGCCGTTGCTCGTCACGCTGCGCACATGAGCGCGCGGGGCGCATGCCTCGGGCAAGCCGCCCGGCCGCGCCGGGCGCCGGCCCCGCAACGTCACGCGCGGAAACGCTGCTCCTCGATCTGCTGCAGCTTGCCGACTTCCACGACGCCGCCGAGCAACCCCGCGAGATGCTCGACGATATCGTCGAGCGTCACGATACCGACGAGGCGGCCTGCGTCGTCGACGACCGGCAGTCTCCGAATGCCCGACCGGCGCATCTCTTCGAGCGCGACGCCGATCTCGTCCGTGTCGGACACGACGACGAGACCCCGCGACATGATCTGGCCGGCCGTCACGTCGCCCGGATCGTCGCCGCGGGCCATCACCTCGATCACCAGGTCGCGGTCGGTAATCAGGCCGATCGGAATGGCTTCGCCATTGCGGTACTCGATCACGACGATGTCGCCGACGTGCGCGTGCCGCATGCGATCGGCCAGTTCAAACGCACTGCATTCGGCCGTGCACGTTTCGACCGGTTGGGTACTGATTCTTCCGATGTGCATGATGAAGCTCCCATTGCCCTTTGCATGGACGATACGCATGCGCACCGCCCCGCGGCGACGCATGTTTCCCGAGTTCAGGGTAAGCGCGGCGCCCCGGGCAGGCTTGACGCACGTCAACCTGCCGCTCGCCGTCGGGGCCTGACGCGGCGCGGACGGCGAGGCGGCGAGGCGGCGAGGCGGCGAGGCGGCGAGGCGGCGACCGTCCATGATCTGCCTCAACGGCCACGCACGTGCCACCGATAACGTGGCGGTTAGTCGTGAAATTCGATTCCGGCCGCACCGCTGGCCGGCAACGCCACCTCCGTCCCGCGGATTCCGCCGCCATGACCTACGCATTGATTCTGGTGAACTTCGCCGTGTTCATCGCCGAGGCGAGCGGCTGGCCGGTGCTCATCGATCTGTTCGCGCTATGGCCGCCGGCACGACCGGGCGTGCCGGCGACACCGGGTTTCCACGTCTGGCAGTTGCTGACCTACAGCGTGCTGCATGCCAGCCTCGCCCATATCGCGTTCAACATGTTCGGGCTCTACATGTTCGGACGCGACGTCGAACGCGTGCTCGGGCGCGCGCGCTTTCTCGCGCTCTATCTGGCGAGCGTGCTGGCCGGCGCGATCACGCAGCTCGCGGTGATCCGGGCCCTGCCGCCCAGCGACGCACCGACCGTCGGTGCGTCGGCCGGCGTTTTCGGCGCGCTGATCGCCTATGCCGTGCTGTTTCCGAAACGACGCGTCGTGCTGCTGTTTCCACCGGTACCGATGCCCGCATGGCTCTTCGCGACCGGCTATGCGTTGACCGAACTGCTGTCCGGCCTCAGCGGCGACACGAGCGGTGTCGCGCATTTCGCACATCTCGGCGGAATGCTCGGCGCGCTCGCGTGCCTCGCCTTCTGGCGAACACGCGCGGACGAGCGCGCGTGACGCCGGTTCCCGCCGATGGCGGGAACGCACGCTAGATGCTGAGATATCCCTGGAACAGCCACGGTGGACCGGCTTTCTCACCGGTCGCGCAACCGCTCGCGGCGGGCGCGCAGACGCCCGAGAAACCGGGCGACCCGTCCTGCCAGAACGACGGCACGAAGGAAAATTCGCCGTTGACCGTCACGACGAAGTCGCAATTGAACTGCGACGGCGCGAAAATCGTCACCTCGCGGAAGAACGACGTGGCCTCGTCATGCGCCGTGCTGCGCGCGGCAAGCAGCCCCCTGGAGTCATAACGCGCCGGCAGCGTGTAGATCTTCCCGCCGCGCTCGACCGCCTCCGCCGGTGTGAAAACGAGTTCCACGCCCGGGTACGGCAGGCGGTAAGGCTCCCGACAGATCGGGCCGTCGGGCCCGAGCGCGAGCGGCGGATGGACCCAGAGCGAAAGCGCCAGCGGGCTCGTGCGCTGGGCGAAGTATTCGGAAAGCCAGTTCATGGTCAGTCCTCCCGTGAACGGTCATTGACGTCGAGTTACGGAGCGTGTCTGCCGGATCGACGCGGTTGCGTCGACGGTTCATCCAGCGTCGCACGCCCGGCCGTGAGACGCTTGATGCCGATCAAGCACGCGACCGACATGCAGCCCGAGCGGTCAGCGGCCGAACGTGCGGGTATGGTCGTCGTAGTCGAGCAATCCCGCATAGCGGCCCCAGTCGATCACGCCCCGCAGCGTCTGGTCCGCGCTGCGCGGATCGAGATGATCCTCCAGTTCGAGCTCGAAACGCTCGCGCGGTGCGCGATGCCCTTCGCGTTCGCCCAGCACTTCGTCGATATGCTCGGCGAGCGGCACGACCGGACGACATGCTCGCGAAACAGACACCGCCGGGCATCGTCGTCGCTTTGCGCGAATACATGGCCCGCGGCACTCAGCCGGATGGACCGGTCGCGCCATTCGGCAAACGCGAGCAGATCGAGCGCGGCCGCCGTCGAATACAGCGCGTCGGTCCGGAGCGCGAGCGCCGATGCAATCGTGCCGAGCAGCGCCCGCCGCGCACTACCTCCGCATGGTGCTCCACGACGCCTCTCCCCGCCGATGATGGTGGCTCGTCTTCCCGGGCGGGGCGGCCGGCAGGCTTGACCTGCGTCAACCGCCCGGCAATGCGCGGCGCCACGATTGCAGCGAGTCCTGCCGCGCAACGGCCACCGTTCAGGAGCGTCCCGATGACATCCGTTCCGGCTACGCCGTACCGCACCGATGAACGCGCCTGCGTCGGCTCACGCGGCGGGGTACGCGTTCGCGAGCGCCTCGACGAACGCGTCGAGGCGCTCCGGCGCGAGCCGGTTGATGCCGGCCGCCCCTTCCCGGCCACCGCCTTCCGGAAATGCGCGACAAAGACGATCGGCGCCATACGGCGCGGCGACGGGCGCGCGAACGCTGACGGTGTACCCACCCGAGACCGACAACGTCAGCACCGCGTGAGCGCGTGCCGCGTCGCCACGCGCGAGCCGATTGGCGAAAACGCCGCGCACGCGACGCGCCCAGCGCGTGGCGGGGAGGATATAGACGTCCGCCCCCGGCAGCGCGATGTTCGCGCGCTGTCGCTCCGCACGCGCGATATCGCGTCGCCGGTTGGCGTCGAGCCGCCGCGCGAGGGGCGATCTCGCGAACTCGAGCGGGTTCGCATATTGCCGCACCGCCGCATACACGGCCAGCGGTGCCATCAAGAGATCGTCCGGGCGATCGCCGTAACCGTTGTAGTTCACGGATTCGCCAAGCACCTGCAGACGGTAGGCATCGGCATCCGTCAGGCCGCAGGCGGCGGCGAGCTTGCCGGCCACGCCGACGAGATTGTCGCCATAGGCACCGACCACCGCCCAGAGTCGCTGCCGGCCCGCCAGGTACCGGTCGACGATGATGCTCGTACAGGTGTCCGGCGCCGTGTCGATATGCGCGCGAAGGTGCGGATGAGCGGGCACGGCGCCGGGCATGTGGTGATCGAAATAGTCGACGTCGACCCCGCGCGCCAGCAGCGCATCGAGTGCCGCGCGGTTCGCGTCGAGCGAAACGTCCAGGACGGTGACGATGTCACCTCGGGCAGCCGGCACGCGCGTGAGCAGCGCGATGTCGCGCTTGGGCCCCGTCACGAGCACCGACTCGGCCGGCATCTCGAGCCGGAGCTGCTGAAGCGAACAGATGCCGTCCGCATCACCGTTGAACACGTCAAAGCGCGTCATGATTCGCAACGCCCGATAACTGCATGAATCGAGGTAGCCATGCCATGGAACGACTCCCTTTCAGCCTGTTTGCCTTCGCCTCGTGTCGCGCCTTCGGTGAACGAATCGCGGCCCGTCTCGGCGTCACGCTCGCCGCGCACGAGGAACGTCCGTTCGAGGACGGCGAACACAAGACGCGTGCGCTTGTCAGCGTGCGCGGACACGATGTCTACGTCGTGCAGTCGCTGCACGGCGAGCCAGGCAGTTCCGTCAACGACAAGCTGTGCCGGTTGCTGCTGTTCATCGGCGCGTTGAAGGACGCGTCGGCCGCACGCGTTTGCGCGGTGACGCCCTACCTGTGCTACTCGCGCAAGGACCGTCGGTCCCAGCCGCGCGACCCGGTATCCACGCGCTATGTCGCCACGTTGCTCGAAGCTGTGGGCGTCGATCGCGTCGTCACGATCGACATCCACAACATCGCGGCGTTCCAGAACGCGTTTCGCTGCCCGACGGAGCATCTCGAGTCGAACGGCATGCTGGTCGAATGGTTCGCCGGGCAAGCCAGCGACCGGCCGGTCGTGGTCGTATCGCCCGACGCAGGGGGCGTGCGGCGAGCCGAGGACTTCCGTGCACGGCTGGAAGCGCGCACCGGGCGCCCCGTCGACGCGGCGTTCGCCGGCAAGCTGCGCAGCGGCGGCATCGTGACACCCAAGCCGATCGTGGGCGAGGTCGCCGGCCGTTGCGCCGTCATCGTCGACGACCTGATCGGCACCGGGACGACATTGGCCCGCACGGCCGAGGATTGCCGCACGCTCGGCGCGCAATCCGTCTACGCGGTCGCGACGCATGGGATGTTCTTTGAAGACGCGGCGGACCTGCTCGGCGGCGACGCGCTCGCCGGCATCGCCGTGACCGACACGGTGCCGCCCTGGCGCGTGCCGGCCGGGCCGCTCAGGGACAAGCTCGCGATACTCGACAGCGCGCCGCTGTTTGCCGAGGCGATTGCGCGTATCCATCGCGGCGGCTCGCTCACGGACCTGCTGCGGCGCTGACATGGCTTGCCACCCAAGCAAGCTCGCAGTCGTCGGCGTGCCGCCGGGCGAGCGCGACGTACGTGCTCGCGCGATCGCGCCAGATCGGCGTCGCCCTGAATGCGGGCTCGCGCAGGTGCCACGCGGCGAGCCGCGCGCGCGTCATGGCCCGGCAGCTCTGGTAGAAATTCACGCATCCGTCATCGACATCGTCGCCGCTCGCGGAGCGATAGGCATTGACGAGCGCGTCCGCGAAACCCGGTGCGCCGAGACGCTCGCATTCGAGCGCGAGAAAGCCGACCTCGTCGGCCGCATCCTGGACTCTCAGTCGTCTGCAGAATTCGAGGCAATCGATGATCGCGACCGGATCGTCGATGCAGACGTGTTCGGGACGCAGATCGCCGTGCCCTTCGACGACATGCCCCTGTCGCACACGCAGGTCGAAGCGCGCGGCTTCACAGACGAGCAACGATCGCTGCCGCGCGCAGAGCGTCCGCACGGTATCCGCGGACTGGCCCGCGAGTGGCTTGCACAACGCGCGTTCATTGGTGTCGATCGTGCAACGCAGCGCTTCGCGATAAGCCGAACCGTCGATTCGCGCGGGTGCCAGGGTATGGTAGAACGCGCTCAGGCGAGCCGCGATGCGACACGCATCACCTGCCGTAGCCATGCCACGCGACAACACGCGGTCGAGCATGCGTGCAGCCGGCAGGCGCCGCATCCTGACCAGCCAGTCGACGATTTCGCCAGGTCCGTCCGCATGCAAGCAACCGCGGGCGTCGATGACGAGCGGCACCACGTCGAGATAGACGTCGGCCGCGAGCCGACGGTTCAAACGCACCTCCTCGCAACAGAAGCGATGCCGCGCGGCCAGCGTTCGAAAATCGAGTTGCGGCGCGCGCACGGGCTTCTTGAGCTTCCACGCGTACCGGTCCGTCAGGAATACCCATGACATGTGCGTCTCCACGGCCTCGACCGATCCCGTGCCGTCTGGCCACGCTGCGGGCATGCGCAACGCGGCCACCTTGTCGCTCAGCGTGATCGCGCGGCCGGCCGGGAGATGGGCATCGATCATGCCGCTTGCTGCCCAGCGGGCGTGTCCAACCTGGCATTCTCCTGCGCGACGAGTGCCGACAGCGCCGGAGAAATCGCCGGCTGCAGCGGCATGACGGGCATCAGCGCATGCATCGGATCGGGTAGCGTGGACAGTTCGCGCATTGCGTGAATGCGGCTCTCGCCGAGCGTGGGGGCAGCGAGTCGCGCCCCTCCGATCATGACGGGCCGCAACAGCGAGGTTCCGTCGATGTGTTCGCCGTCGAGTCCGATGCTGTCGGCGGTGATTCGCCCGTCCGGGCCGTATTCCCGAAACACCTGCTTGCGGCCGGGCAGCGTGGCCTTGCCCTCCGAGCGTTTGCAGCGCGCCCGGCCCGCATACTCGACGAGCTTGTACGCGCAGTCGAGGCACGGTGCGTCCGCCGACGTACTCATCTGTGTGCCGATTCCGAAACCGTCGATCGGCGCATGCTGGTGGACAAGTTCCTGCAGCCGGTGTTCGTCGAGATTGCCGCTCGCGAAGATCGTCGCATCCGTCAGGCCGCCGTCGTCGAGAATCGCGCGCACGTTGCGCGCGTGCGCCGCCAGATCGCCGCTGTCGATCCGGACGCCCTTGATGTGCACGTTCTCGGGCGCAAGCCGCCGCGCCAGTTCGACTACCTTGTGCGCCGCGTGCTCCGTATCGTACGTATCGATCAGCAGCAACGCGTTATCCGGCTGCGATCGCGCGAAATGCTCGAACGCAAGCGCTTCGTCGTCGTGCGCCTGGACGTATGAATGCGCCATCGTGCCATAGACGGGAATGTCGTAACGCAAGCCGGCGAGCAGGGTCGCCGTGCCGGAAAATCCTGCAAGGTAACTGGCCCGCGCGGACAGCATCGCCGCCTCCGCGCCATGCGCGCGCCGCAGGCCGAAGTCGACCAGCAACCTGCCATGCGCGACGAGCGTGGCGCGTGCGGCCTTGCTGGCAACCAGCGTCGCGTAATGGAGCAGGTTCATCACGCGGCTCTCGACGAACTGCGCCTCGCGAAGCGGCGCCGTGATCCGCAGGATCGGTTCGTCGGCGAAAAACACCGTGCCTTCCGGCATCGCGTCGACGGTGCCCGTAAAGCGGAAGCTGGCGAGCGAAGCGAGGAACTCCGCTCGCAAGCGCCCGGTCGCGGCCAGTCGCTCGAGGGTGGCGGCCGTAAAGCACAGGCCCTCCAGATAGTCGAGCACGTGCTCCAGTCCCGCCGCCATCAGGAATGCCCGATGCTCGGGCAGCGCCCGCACGAAGAACTCGAAGCTGGCCGTGTCGTTCATTCCGGCATCGAACGCGGCCTGCATCATCGTCAGTTCATACCAATCCGCCAGCAGCACGTCGTCGACGTCAGCGTCCGGCCAGAATCCGTTCATCATGTGCCCTCCCGCGTCGCTCGCGCGCAATCGTGCAGCCGGTATCCGGCCGCTTCGTTGCGGACAAGCGTCGCTTCCGTCATTGCGGCGCGGGGCCCGGGGTCGACGGAACCGCGGTCCACACGCCATTGCACGACGCGACATACGGATAGTATCCGCGCGGGTCGTTGCAGTAGTACCACGCGCGTGCCGGCGGCAGCCGGGCCGGGGTCGGTGGCGGCCGCTGAACGACGATCGCCGGCGGAATGTAGGTCGGATACGGATACATCGGTTCAGGATAGATGTACCAGTAGCCGTCGACGATCCACCACCACGCGTAACGCCCGCCGTGCCAGTCCTGCACCCATCGACCGCCCTGCCATCGCGCACGCTCCCTCGGCGCGAAGTGGCGAAAGTCCCGCCCGTGGAAATCCCTGCGGTGAAATTCCTGGCGGGGGACATGACGCCCATGCTGGGCATGTGCCGGCTGCGTCGGAAGGCAGCACGCCGACGCGCACAGCACGAGCACGCGGCATGCGCGTCTGAGCCTGTTCATGGTCGTCACTCTTCGCGGAGATGCGATCCATCGTATTGAGGCCGTGCCGCGCGGCTTTGATCGGGATCAACGCATGCCCGCAGCCCGGCGGAATGCCGGCGACGCGGCCTTCGCAGGTCTCAGGTCATGCCGCGCGCAGGGTTCGTATCGCCGTGCTCGCCGGTTCGAATACAGCGCAGATGACGGTGAGCACCACCGTCCGTCAGTACGTGAAGGTGTCCGATTTCTTCATTTCGATCCATGTCATTCCGCTGCGCAATCCCTCCAGCGCTGCCTCGCGCTCGGTCGCGAATACCCGGTGATGCGGAAAGACATGCTCGCACTTGCAGTCGGGCGAGCGGACCATCACGTGGACACGGCAGCTATAGCCGCCGGTCGCGACGCCAACCGTTTCGATCGCCACGGTCCAGTCCGCCGCGTTCAATTCACCGGAAATCGTCATGATTGCCCCCTTGCTTGCCGCGCGAGCGCATGCCGCTTCGATCATCGGTCGCGCCACGCCGCGAGGCGCGATGACGATATCCGGCCCGCCGCCGGAAGATCCATATCGGGCCGGCAACGAGGCCCAGGATCGCGGCCCACAGCAGAAGCACATAGCCGAACAATTGCCAGAATTCACCGACCCGCTGCTGCAGAATCCAGGTGCGGTACGACGCGACGTCGCTCGCGGCATCCGGATACGATGCGCGATAAACGAACAGCGGCAGGCAGACGTCGTATTCGGGAATCGGTGTCATCAGCAGCGATCCAGCCGGCCGCGCACTCACGCGCCCACACTCCGGCGCGGTCATGCCGGTCAAGACACCGGTGCTCACCGGATGGTCGTGGATCGCCCCGAGCCACGTCGTCGCGCTCGACAGCAGCAGGCAGAGACCGATTGCGCCGAGCCACCGGCGCATCGGGGTGCACGGGCCGGTATGCCGGCCGCGTGTCATGGGATCGCGCGCGTCCGAGGGGCGCGTCGCACCTGCATCGAGACCGCCGCTGCGTCATGCACAGCGCGACGGAAGCTGGAACCGACCGGATCAGCCACGCTGTTTCTCCTCGAAATACGGCTGGCGGGCCGCCACGAGCCGCAACTCGTCGAGCAGCGCCGCGGCCGCGCGCAGCATATCGTCGAGCGAGACAATGCCGATGAGCTCGCCGTCGTCGCCGACGACCGGCAATCGACGGACGCCGTGCTGGCGCATCCGCTTCGCGAGCAGCCAGATGTCGTCGTCGACGTTCGCGGTCGCGACGGGCGCCGACATGATGTCACCGACGAACAGCGAACCGGCCTCCGCATCGGGGCTGACCACCGTCAGCACGATGTCGCGATCGGTCACCATGCCGACCGGCACGCATCGCCCCTCCTCTTCGCGCACGACGATCAGATCGCCGGCGTGCGCGTCGCGCATCATTTCCGCCGCCTCGACGACGGTTGCGCGTGCCGAACACATGGCGACATCGCGGGTACAGAGCATCGCGGCATTCATGTTCGTTCTCCCGGCCGGGGCAAGGCGGACCATCGATCGATGTCCGCCGCCGCCCGAACCATCATGCAACGGTAAGTTGATCGACCACGTCGCGCACGCCCGGCGCCGACCACGCGGCATCGAAGGCAAGCCGCCGTTCGCTCAGCGAGCCCATCTGACCAGTCGACGTCACGATGCGTTCGTGCACTTCGACGCCGATGCGCACCGCATCGATCGACGGATCCCACTCGAGTTCCTGTTCGACGTCCTTCTTCAGCTCGCTGTCGCTTTTCATGGCCATCGACTCCTGTCCGCAATCGATGAAGACAACGGTAATTCCCGCTGCGCCGCGCGGAATTGATACAGGTCAGCGCGCGGCGTGGAGCGCAATCCCGGCCGATGTTTCCGCCGCGATCGCGCGAAATGCAGTCGTGACGTCGACGTTGCGCCCTTGCCTGGCGCGATCGCTTCTGGCGAGTCGCAACACCATCTGGCGCCCGTCGGCCGACAGGCAGGCGGGCGCCTCGGCAAGCGACGCTGCATCCAGTCGAACGAGACCGCGATCGACGAGGCAGCGCAGGTCGACGGGGTCGCCCTGCTGGCGGCGCGGCTCGCTGGCGAGCACCATCAGGATCGCGATTTCGTGCGGACTCAGCAGCCGGTCGCCATCGGCGTCGATCCGGTGATGCTGGTGAGGCGTAGCAGCTGACACGCTCGGTGCCGATGCTTCGGAACGGGAAATGATCTGGCGATTCAACGTGTTCGTAATCAAGGCGGGCATGATGGTGTCCGTATCATGAACGTGAAGACGCAGACGGCACGGCACATGTAGAGGTCGACATGCAAGAACATCAATATTCGCTCCTGCCGGGCAATCGTTCTTGATGCAGGTCATCCGGCAGACGCGAGCGACCGAAACGTTCCCCGATTCGTCTGATGCGAGCCCATCGAAACACCGATGCGCACGCCTCGCGGGACAGCCCCGGATTGCTTGCCCGGTCTTCGCGTCGAACTTCCCGTCGCCTGGTGCGGCGTGCACCCCCTCTCTGGCAATACGCGCGCTGCTGAGGCCACCGTCGCCGAACGGTCCTGACTGCTGTGATTGACCGCCATCAACGTTCTCGCGCGACGTCGCTCATAGATTTAAAGGAAACACGCGGAGCAATCCGTTCCGCCAATCCGGACGCCACCCATGCCAAACGAAGCCGAAGCTCGCCGCGCCTTGCTCGTGCACCTGGGCAGCATCCTGCGAACGCTCAGTTGCGTGCTCGAATACGAACCGGATGACAGGACGCTAGATTCGCTGCTGGCCGCGCAGCCGATGCTCGCGGACATTCCACTGCTGAATCAGGTGTTCGCGCACATGACCGTGCGTGAATTCACGCGCGCGGTCCTCCACGCATACTGTCTGTGGCCGCAGCTGTTGCTCGACGAGCCGCTCGATCGCGATGCCCTCGCGGAGCCCGTATGCGCGTGGCTGTTCTCCGACAACCCGGGAGGCTGGGCACGGTATGTCGCCTCGCTCGGTGCCGAGATTCCGTGGTTCGGGCAAGGCATGGGGCCGTCATCGTCGTCCGCGAGGCGACCGGCTCGCAGATCGACGGTCGTGTGATCGACCGTCACGCATCGGGCGACGCGCGCGTCGTCCGCGCCGTCACGTTGCCCGCTACGCGCTCATGTGCCGTTCGCGGTCGGCAAGCCGCCGCTCGACCGCCGTCGTCGTTTCACTGCGCGAGTAGAAGACGACGAGCATGCGTCGAGACGTGTCCATGTTCCACTCCGTGCATCCGTCCGGGATCCGTACACCAGCTTATGCACCGGCGATCGGGGCGACGCTGATGCAAGTCAACCCGTCGCCGCATGATCCGGCGACAGTAGGCTTGTCCGAATTTCACGCGACTTCCCGCCCATGCGCCATGTGGTATGACCTGATCGAACAGCAACGGCAATGGTTGCGAACGTGGGACACGGCGGCGCGGTTCACATGCGGCCTTTGGCCCGATGCCGCTTCGTCGTACTACACCGACCTGTTCGAACCCCTGCTCGACCTGCAGCCCGACGCGCCACGGTTCGCCATCGAGTCGATCGACGTGGGCGGCCGTCGCATCGACCTCGACGAAACGATCGTCGCGCACACTCCGTTTTGCACGCTGCGCCGCTTCTCGCACGCGGGTGCGCAACGCGTGATCCTGCTCTGCGTGCCGCTGGCCGGCCATGTGGCCGTGATGATGCGGGAGACGGTCGAGACCCTGCTGGCCGACGGCGACGTCTGCATCACCGACTGGATCAATGCGCGCGATGTGCCGCGCGATGCGGGCCGATTCGGCCTGGACGAATACGTGTCGATGCTCGACGGTTTCATCGATACCCTGCTTGCGGACGCGCGACCGGTGCACGTCGTCGCAGTCTGTCAGGCGACGTTTCCGTCGCTCGGCGCCATCGCGCTGCGCGCACAACGCGATGCCGCGCTGCCTGCGAGCCTGACGTTGATCGGTGGCCCCCTCGATGCCCGCATCAATCCGAGTGCGCTCGGGATCGCGGCCCGCTCGCATTCGCTCGACTGGTGTCGCGCCACGCTGATCGATACGGTGCCGCAGGGCTTCGCCGGATACGGACGACAGGTATTTCCGGCCTATCTGCAGCGTGCCGAGATCGCGCTCGCCTATCCGCAACACTACGTGGCGCTGGTCGATCGCTATCGACGAGCGGTGTCGAGCGGCGACGCCAACGCACTCGCAACCGCACGCCGCGCGCTGCGGGAATACCTGACGCTCCTCGACATGCCCGCCGAGTACTTCCTCGATACGGTCGACATCGTTTTCCAGCGGGCATGCCTGGCAAACCGGACTTGGCACGTTCACGGCCAGCGGGTCGATCCCGCCGCGCTGCGCTCGATCGCGTTGATGACCGTTGAAGGCAAATGCGATGCCGTCACCGGTGCCGGCCAGACCCATGCCGCGCTGGCCATGTGCAGCGGTCTCGCAGCGAATGCGCGGCAACGCGTCGACATCGACGACTGCGACCACTACGGACTCTTTACCGGCGATCATTGGCTCACCGACGTGCATCCTGTACTGCAGGTGACATTCGCTCGCTCGGAAGATGGCCGACCGCGCACGGGCATGGCATGACCCTGTGTCCATTCCGATCCGGGACGGTCGTATGCGCGCCGCCACGCTCGGGAATCGGTCGGTTCAGCCGAATCCTCCCGCGCGTCGGTTCTGCTGACCTTCCAGGACGTCACGCGGCGCAATGCGACCGAGCGGGAATGGCGTGAATCGCGACACGCGCTGCGCGAACTGGCGCGCACATTGCAGCGTACCCGCGAGGCCGAACGGACCCGTCTCGCTTCCGAGCTTCACGAAGGGCTCGCGCAGGATTTGCCCTCACGATATGGTGTGAAGATTGGACCGGCGTGGACGCCGCGGCAGCCTCCGTTCTTTATCGGATCGCACGGGAAGCGCTCGAGTACGCGCGGCTGCGCGTGCCGGTTGCGCGCATTTCCGTGCATTTGCTGAAATCCGGCGGCTTCGTCAGATCGACGACGCGTTCGTCAGCGGCGAACGCTCGTCGGCGCTCTTTTCGATACGCGAGCAGGTCGCGACAATTGGCGGCAACGCCGACTGGATGTGGCTCATTCCGGCGACGCACGCTCACCGGGCGCAGCGCTTTCCGCGACGGCCACGCGCCGCTTGACCGCGATGAAGCTGTCGGGGCTGACGGAAACCGAGTCGATGCCGCACGCCACGAGAAAATCGACGAATGCCGGATGATCGCTCGGCGCCTGGCCGCACAAGCCGACCTTCGCCCCCGCGTTGCGGGCTGACTCGATCACGCGGGCGATCATCCACTTCACGGCTTCGTTCTGTTCGTCGAACAACCCGGCCAATTCCGCCGAGTCGCGGTCTACGCCGAGCGTCAGTTGGGTCAGATCATTGCTTCCGATCGAGAAGCCGTCGAAGCGCTGCGCAAACTGGCTCGCCAGGATGACGTTCGACGGGATTTCGCACATCACATAGATCTGCAATCCGTCTTCGCCGCGCTTCAGGCCGTTGGCGGCCAGGACCTCGAGCACGCGGTCCGCCTCGTCGAGCGTCCGGCAGAACGGGATCATCACGACCACGTTCCTGAATCCCATGCCGTTTCGCAGCCGCGCGATGGCCCGGCATTCGAGCGAGAATCCGTCACGGTAGCGCGGCGAATAGTAGCGTGACGCGCCGCGAAATCCGAGCATCGGATTTTCTTCCAGCGGTTCGAACTGCGCGCCGCCGACCAGATGCGCGTACTCATTCGTCTTGAAGTCGCTCATGCGGACGATCACCGGCGCGGGATGACAGACCGCCGCGATACGCGCGAGGCCGTGCGCCAGCCGGTCGACGAAATAGTTCGACGGGTCGTCGTACCCCGACGTCAGGGCGGCGATCTCGCGCTTCGCATGCGCGTCCGTCAGCGCGTCGTAGTGGGCCAGCGCCATCGGGTGGACCTTGATATGGTTGCTGATCACGAACTCCATGCGCGCGAGCCCGATTCCATCGGCGGGCAGTCGCCACCACCTGAACGCTGCGGCCGGATTCGCGAGATTCAGCATGACCTGCGTACGGGTGGCCGGCAGGTCGGTCAGGTCGATCGCCTCCACGTGGTATTGCGCGATGCCTTCGTACACGAACCCGGCCTCGCCCTCCGCGCACGACACCGTCACTTCCTGCTGATCGTGCAGCATGCGGGTCGCGTTGCCGGTGCCGACGATGGCCGGCAATCCGAGCTCGCGGCTCACGATCGCGGCATGCGACGTGCGGCCGCCATGATCGGTGACGATCGCCGCGGCGCGACGCATCACCGGCAGCCAGTCGGGATCGGTCGTGTGCGTCACCAGTACCGCGCCGTCGACGAATCGCCCCATGTCGTGCGGACTTTCGATCACGCACACGCTGCCGGCCGCGATCGCCTCGCCGACACTGACGCCGGTGAGCAGCTTGCGGCCGGTCTGACCAAGTCGGTAGGTCTTGATGGCGCTGGATTCGCGCCGGGATTGCACCGTTTCGGGACGTGCCTGCACGACGAACAGTTCTCCGCTTACGCCGTCCTTCGCCCACTCGATATCCATCGGCTGGCCATAGTGCGCCTCGATCGCGCAGGCCCACTTCGCAAGCGCCAGGATGTCGCTGTCCGCCAGCACGAAGGTGGCACGCTCGGCTTTCGAGGTCGGCACGTTGCGGGTCGGTGCATTCTCGTCGCGCGCATAGATCAGCTTGCATGCCTTGCCGCCGAGCGTCTTGCCGATGACCGGTGTGCACGCCGGATCGCCGAGCAAGGGCTTGAAGACCTCGTATTCGTCGGGGTCCACGGTGCCCTGCACGACATTCTCGCCAAGCCCCCATGCCGCGCTGATCAGCACCACCTTGTCGAATCCTGTTTCCGTGTCGAGCGAAAACATCACGCCGGCCGCGCCGAGGTCCGAACGCACCATCCGCTGCACGCCGATCGACAGCGCGACGCGCAAGTGATCGAAGCCCTTTTCTTCGCGGTAGGAGATCGCGCGGTCGGTGAACAGCGACGCATAGCACCGGCGGCACGCCGCGAGCAGCGCATGCTCACCGCGCACGTTCAGATAGGTTTCCTGCTGACCCGCGAAGCTCGCGTCGGGAAGATCCTCGGCGGTCGCGCTCGAGCGCACGGCGACATCGACGTCGTCTCCGCCGGCCTGTCGGCACAGTTGCCGATACGCGTCCCGGATCGCGTCGGCGATGTCGTCGGGCCAGTCTCCGCGGAGGATCGCCTGCCGGATCGACGCACCGGCCTCGGCGAGCGCCATCTTGCGTGCGCCGAATGCCTCGAGCGTGCTGCCGATGGCTTGCCTCAATCCGTTTGCATCGATGAATCGCCAGTAAGCGTCCGCTGTCGACGCGAACCCGGGTGGCACGCTCACGCCCTGTGCGGACAGGTTGCCGATCAATTCGCCCAGCGACGCATTCTTGCCGCCGACGCGCGCCACGTCGCCGCGCCGCAGGTCGTCGAACCAGACGACGTGTGCATTCCCGTGATCCATGACGAGCCCTCCGATGGCCGCGGCCGAGCCGCGAGGAGCGACAGGCGCGGGCCGGCATTGGCCGGCGCTGTCGGCCGAACACGTTCATCCTGATCCGACGCTTCGGCGTCTCACGTGACCTGCATCAAGAACGGCGGCCGACGCGCGAACGGCACTGCCTCGCGCGAGGCTTCATCTCCGTGGCCGGACGGCATCGACGGTGAAAGCCGCGAATGAGGCCGATCTCACGCCTGCCGGGCGACGTGCGTGGTGTGGATATCCGGCTCGGGATGATGGATCGCCTCCTGAACAATGGCGTCTCGGATTCCTGGCAACCGATGTCGCGGCTGACTGAGCCCCCCATTTCACTGAAAGAACTTCGAAAGCCACCCCGGCGCCGACGCACGATCGAAAACCACGTGCAATTCCGGGCTGAACGAGCCGAATTCGAGCCCATGCTGCGTCGCCAGCAGCGTCAGCGCCTGGCTCGTATAGAACGAAATATGCCCGTTGCGCGGCACGCAGTACCACCATTGCTCGATCCCACGCGCAAGGATCTCCGGCGTGATCAGGGACGTCTGAAACAACAGTGCGCCGGCAGGCCCCCTGTACCGGATGATGTCGGCGAACAGGCTGCGGGGATCCGGATGATGCTCGAAGACTTCGAACGACAGGATCGCATCGAATTGCCCCTGCGGCGCGACGGGATGGCTGAACGGATCGTACGAGGTCACATTCGCGAACCCGCGCGCGGACAACTTCTTTTCCAGCAGCCCGAGCCCCGAGCCGAAATCGAGAATGCGGTTCTCCCGCATCGACGGAAAGCTCGTGCAGATCAGGTCGGCATGCTGCTGCGGACGATGCTCGAGATACTCCGGATCGTGGCGCGCGTAGTCGTCGTTGTACACGTGACGCGCGAAATCATCGTGCGTCCAGTGGTCGAAGGCCGGCGTGCAGGTGAACCCGCATTGCCTGCATGCGTAGTAGTAGATTGGCACGCCGACGAACGGATCGACTTTTTTCCCGGCGATCATGTCCGCGCCGCAACGCGAGAAATCGACCACGCCGCAGATGTCCGCGTCGGCACCGCACACCTTGCAGGCGATCGTCGCCGGATGATTGGTCAGATGTTCGATCATGTTGCAGTCCCCTGGTTGGTTTCAAGTGCACGCGCCACCGCTCGATCACGTCGTCCCTGCGCCCAGGCTCCGTGCGCCGGAACATCCGGGCCGCCGGATACCACCGCGAATCGTCCCGATCCGCGAACCAGCGCCAGCAGCCGTCGAATCGCGACAGGATCCATGCCGACTCGTTCAGCGCACCGGCCGGGAAATTGATCGGCAATGCTTTGCGACTGCACGCGCGCTGTCGAATCGCGTTCAGATCGGGTTTTCGGGCCTGAGCGGTGTGCGGTCGAGTCCTTGTCGTTCGCTGATCGCTGCCGCTCAGGCCGCCCGACGCGCGTCGCCGGCGTACCGCGCCGCGTCGCGCACGAAGCGTGCGAAGCCCGACTTGTACCACGGCGCGCTCGTCCCGTGCCGCGCACGATACCCGGTTTCCATCGAACATTTGTTAAATAGCTTGAATAGCCGACAACCTGTCGACAATTTGCCTTAACATCCGGCCACACGATCGACCATGGCCTCCGACAAGGGCCGCGGTCGCCCTTTCAGCCGCTCGCAAACGGGTGCGGCTTTCATTCGAACGGACGGACGACCATGCTCCAATCACCGGGAGACTCCTTCGTCGGCGGATCGCTGCTCGGCCTGTGCGTCGAGGTGCCGCTCGCCGTGCTCGTTTCGCTGATGATGCATGGCGTCGACTGGAACGGGCCGCGCATCGCGATGCTCGTCGCGACACCCGTGTTGATCGCATGCACCGTGCTGCTGACCCGTCCGGTGGCATTCAGCACGGTATGGAAGCACAAGCGCTCGCCGTTCGAGCTGGACGACAATGTGCGCGCATCCATCTACGGCCGGCTGACCGGCATCGCGCTCGGCCTGGTGTTCGGCATCATGGTCGCGACGACGTTTTCCTGATGACAGGCGTTCGCGCGTAGCACATCGGCCTCGCGCCGCACGGCACCCCGTTGCATAGGAAGATCCCTCCCCCCGTGACCCGGCTCGCGTCCATCGGACGATTCCATCGATCGATATGACCGCGAGCACCGGTCGCCGCGCGTCGCACGGGCTGCGCGTAAAGTTCTGAGCATTTGGCCTTCGGGCGCCGGGATTGCGCCGCGCCACCCGACGCGCCGCGGGTTCGTCCGGCCTTGTCACTGACCGGCGAGACCACTCCGGTTCGGGACGGACCGTCGAGCCGCCTCTACCGCGCCCCCCTGATCGCGCATCCGTCCTGCGATCCGCGGCAGAATTTACAAACGCAGCGTCACCCGGCACCGCCCGCGCATGCCGGGCTCGTGCCGCACGGCCCTCGGGCATGGGGGCACGCGCGGCACGCGGCTTGCTCGCGTCGGCCCGGATATGGCTGCGGCACGGAATCGCCGGCCGCCAACGGCATTGTCTGGTCGTGAGCGATGAAAACTGCATCTCCCCTGCTGGAATCGGCACCGATGCGGGCCGATCACTTCGTCCAGTTCTACGAGTCCGATGCGCAGCTCGTGTCGGAAGTCGCACTGTTCGCGGCCGATGCGCTGCGCGCGGGCGGCAGCGCGATCGTGATCGCGCGACCCGACTGCCTCGCGGCGGTGCACGAACGCCTGCGCACGCTCGGCGCACCGATCGGCCACGCGGCCCGCGAGCGCATCTTCATGTCGAGCGCGCAAACGCTGCTCGACAGCTTCATGGACGGCGACCTCCCTGACCCCGCGCGCTTTCGCCGCTCGATCGGCACGATCGTCGAAGCGGCGGTCCGCGCCGGCCGGCCCGTGCATGTGTTCGGCGAAATGGTCGCGCTGCTGTGCGCGCAGGAGCGATACGCCGGTGCGCTGCGGCTCGAAGCGCTATGGAACGAACTGATCGAGCAACATCGCTTCTCGCTTTACTGCGGCTATCCGGGCGACGTGTTTCCAAGCGTCGAGCAATCGGAAACGTTCCGCCATGTATGCGCGCTGCATCGCCGCATCCTGCCCGACGCATCGCTGCGCAACGACGAAAACGAGCTGCACCTGACGCTGGCGCTGTCGCAGCAGCGCTCGCGCGCGCTGAGCGACGAGATCCGCCGTCGCGAGGACGCCGAGCAGCAACGCAACGGCGTCCTGATGCACGCGCCGTTGCCGATCGCACTGCTGTCGGGCGCCGCACACCGGATCGTGCTCGCGAATCATCGTTTCTCGGAGCTGTGCGGCCGGACCGACATCGTCGACCAGCGGCTGACCTCGGTGCTACCCGGCGGCGATACGCCGGCGATCGTGCGCGCGCTGGAAACCGCCCGCACGCTGGGCCGCTCGACGACGATCAGCGAGCACCGCGACCGGCCCGAGCCGGACGACGCCCGCGTGTACCGGCTGCACTTCAATCCGCAGCCGCTCGCGGACGGGCTCGGCGTGATCGTCAGCGCGGTCGAGGTGACCGAGCACGTCGCCGCGCGCGAGAAGCTCGTCGCCGCGAATGCCGAGCGCGACCGGCTGCTCGGCGAACTTCGTGACGCGAATCAGGCGAAGGATCAGTTTCTCGCGGTGCTCGGCCATGAGCTGCGTAATCCGCTGACGCCGATCTCGCTCGCGCTGGAGCTGATCCGCCATCGCGACGGCCAGGCGACGCCGAACGAGATCGCGATCATCCAGCGGCAGCTCGATCACATGGTCCGGCTGATCGACGATCTGCTCGACGTGTCGCGCATCACGCGCGGCAAGATCACGCTGAAGAAGGAACCCGTGCAGCTCGCGGACATCGTCGACCGCGCGGTCGAGGTCGCGAGTCCGCTGTTCGAGCAGCGCCGTCACCGCCTGCATGTCGACACCGATCCGGACGCGCGCTGCCACGGCGACTCGGTGCGGCTGTCGCAGGTCGTCGCGAACCTGCTGACCAACGCGGCGAAATACACGCTGCCGGGCGGCGACATCTCGGTGCGCGCGGCCCGCGGCGCCGACGGCACCGCGCTCGTCGAGGTAAGCGACAACGGCGCCGGCATTCCGCGCGACCGCCTCGACAGCATTTTCGAGCCGTTCTACCGGCTCGACGGCGACGCGAAGCAGGCGCACGGCGGCCTCGGTATCGGCCTCGCGCTCGTGCGCAGTCTCGTCACCCTGCACGGCGGCACGGTGCGCGCGGACAGCGCCGGACCCGGCTGCGGCAGCACGTTTACGATCTCACTGCCCGAGTACCGGCCGAAAGCCGTGGCAATGGCCGCGCCGCAGCCGCCGCACGGCATCCGCGACATGGCGCCGGGCCGCACCGGCCGGCGCGTGATGCTGGTCGACGACAACGAGGATGCCGCGTCGACGCTCGCGCAATGGCTGCGCGAGGCCGGTCACGAAGTCGCCGTCGTGCACGACCCGGTGACCGCGCTGGCCGCGTACCGCGCTTACCGTCCCGACGTCGCGATCCTCGACATCGGGCTGCCGGTGATGGACGGCTATGAACTGCTGAGGCGGCTGAAGGCGATCAACGAAGTCACGCCGTGCATCTTTCTCGCGCTGACCGGCTATGGCCGCAACGCGGATCGCGAACGCTGTCTCGCGACCGGGTTTCTGGAGCATTTCGTGAAACCGGTCGACCCGGCCGCACTTCATCTCGCGATGAGCCCGCCCAACCCGAACGGCGATTCGCACGACGGCGCCGGAGCGGAAGCCGGACGCTGAACGGGGCACGGGGCACGCAACCAACCTACGCTTGGAAAGCGTCGTGCGGCTCAGTTCTCCGCGGAACAACGGATCGAAGTCAGGCCAGCCAATTCGGCGATCCGGATCAATTGAGGCAGCATCGCATCGGCATTGGCCGGTTCGCGCCACGCTACGAACAGTTCCTCTTCGCGCGCCGCACGCGCGGCCGTTTCGCGAAAACCGCGCGTGCGACACGCGAAGCCAGCGTCGCGCAGCCCGGTCGTCAGACGCTCGCGCGCCGGCGAGCCGAATTCGTACTCGATCGTGATCAGTGCCGTCCTGACGCGCCGCACGCGCTGCTCGACCAGCCGCAGCGGCCACACGACGAGGAGTCCGAGCACGAGTCCGAGCGCGCCGAGCGACAACTGGCCGCCGCCGATGCACAGACCGACCACGGTCACGAACCACAGCGTCGCGGCCGTCGTCACGCCGGATACGAGGCCGTCGCGATGCAGGATCGCGCCGCCGCCGATAAAGCCCATCCCGGTCAGGATGCCGAGCGGCAGGCGCATCAGGTCGAGCACCGAGAACGCGCCCTGCGGCTTGCCGGCCTGCAGCAGCAACGCATTGACCTGAAGCATCGACAGGCACGCGGCAAGGCAGACGAGGATCGTCGTGCGCAGCCCGGCCGTCTTGCCGGATTCGCTGCGATCGAGACCGATCAGCCCGCCCGCGACCAGCGCGAGGGCGATCCTGACGAGGACCGCATCCCACTGAAGTACGACCGGCATCGGCTCCATGCGCGCCTCCCTCCCAATCCGTCATGTGTGACACGTCGCGGTGCGGCCGCGGGCGGCGCTTGCGGGGCGCAAGGTTCGGGCCCGACCTGTTTGTGGAATGACGGACGCGCGCCGCGCGGGCCGTCGACGACGACGTTGGCCCACTGACCGTGATCGCCGCCGGCGGATAACCGTCGGCGCCATGCGTCCTCGCCGGCCTGACCGGCTCGACACTTTTTCGTATTCGATTGGATACGAAGGCGGTTTCAACATGCAGCTCTACGAGTTTTTGTTCCCGTTCGGGTACGAAACGATGTTCCGAGTCCTTTTACTGGGCTTTCGTTCCTGTACGGATACGGAATGATGCCCGGGCCGCCGACTTGTGCAATACTGTTCCCGATCAGATACGAAGTACGGAGAACGTCATGTCGGAGTCCCAGTCCGTCGACACGATCGGCGCGCTCGCCCATCTCATCCGCGCGGCGCGGCTCCAGCAGGGGTTCACGCGCGACGAACTCGCGAACGCGACCGGGCTGTCGCCGAAATTCATCAGCCAGGTGGAAGCCGGCAAGCCGACCGCGCAAATCGGCAAGGTCATGATGCTGCTCGGCGAGCTGGGCGTGCGCCTGTACGCCGAGTCGTCGGTCGAGATTTCGGAAGCCACCGCGCTGAAGGCCGCGCAACGCCGCAGGAGCAGCCATGGCGGCTAGAACGCTGATCGCCTCCGCCAACGGCGAGCGCATGGGCACGCTGACCGACGACAAAGGGATCTGGTCGTTCACGTACGACCCGCAATGGCTCGCGTCCCCGACCGCCTATCCGCTGTCGCCGGCGTTCGCGCTGCGCGCCGGCACCTTCACCGATACGTCTACCGATCGCCCGGTCCAGTGGTTCTTCGACAACCTGCTGCCGGAGGAAGGCATGCGCACGTCGCTCGCGCGCGAGGCGAAGGTCGATGCCGCCGACGCGTGGGGCCTGCTCGCGTACTTCGGGCGCGAATCGGCCGGCGCGCTGACGCTGCTGGCCGACGGCGAACAGGAAGCGCCCGGCAGCCTGCAGCCACTGCCGCTCGACGAGCTCGAACGTCGGATCCAGGCAATGCCCGAGCGCGCGCTGACGGCCACCGCACCCAAGCGCATGTCGGCGGCCGGCGCGCAGCAGAAGCTGCTGGTGGTGCTGCGCGGCAACGCATCCGACTACACGCTGTACGAGCCGGTCGGCAGCGAGCCGTCGATGCACCTGCTCAAGCCGGACATGCGCGCGGCCGGCTACCCGCACTCGGCGATCAACGAATTCTTCTGCATGAAGCTCGCGAAGCGGATGGGGCTCGACGTGCCCGACGTGCACTTCCTGCGCGCGCCATCCGCGTGCTACGTGATCGACCGGTTCGACCGCGACGTCGCGTCGGCGCCGGCCGGGCGCGTGCATACGATCGACGCGATGCAGCTGCTCAACTACGACCGCGGCTTCAAGTACCAGCGCGCGAATGCGCAGGAGCTTGCCCGCGCGATCGACCGCACCAGCACGCGCGCGCTGGCACGCCTGTCGGTATTCCGCTGGACCGTGTTCAACGTGGTGGTCGGCAATGCCGACGCGCACCTGAAGAACCTGTCGTTCTTCGTCGACGCGCGCGGTTACCGGCTTGCGCCGTTCTATGACATCGTCAGCACGGTCGTGTATCACACGCCGACGCACCGGCCCGACCATCGTGGCGATCATTGGCCGCACTGCGAACTGACGATGCCGCTCGGCACCGCGACGCGATTTGTCGATATCGATGTGGATGCGCTGATCGCGTTCGGACAGGCAATCGGGCTCAGGGACAAGGCGGCGGAGAGCGAGCTGCGGCGCTTTCTCGAACCGCTCGATCGCCACGTGGCGCAGACGCTCGATGACGTGCGGGCAATCGCGCGCCCGGACGCCGGAGAGACGCGGTTGCTGAATTCGATCGCGGCGATGCCGATCGCCGAGATGGGGCGCGCGCTTCGGCGGACGCGCGATTGAGCAGGGATGCGCAGGCGGCGTCCGCCCTGCATCCTGCTCCGATCTCGTCCGGGACTTCGACGCCCGCGCGCCACGCACCTAAATACCGCAGCGCCGCCCCTTCCGACCGAACATGCCAGAGGGTCGGCCGGGATTCGCGAAATTTTCGCCAAAAAGTACTTAAGCGGCTGATTTAAACGAAAAATATATTGACGGGTCGAGCGGCGGAGCTTTGCGATGAAGGCCCAGCAGATATGACCCGAGCCGATTGATGTGGTCGCGGCGATACGGCGACAGCGCCTGCAGTACGTCGGCGTCGACGGGATGCCCCTTCTCCTGCAGCGCTTTCAGCGTCCTCGACATCCATTGCACGTTGTAGAGGATCACCATGTTCGCGACAAGCTGGTTGTATTTGATGACCTTGCGCTGCTCGTGCCGGAGATTTTCCGCAATGACTTCGCCGCCGAACATCAGCCATTTCGAGAAGTCGTTGAACTGCTCGCTCTTGTTGGTCGCCGCGTGAATCGTTTGGCGCATCTCCGGGTCGTTGATGTAGCGCAGCAGGAACATCGTCCGGATCACGCGACCGAGCTCGCGAAACGCGAAGTACAGCTTGTTCTTCACACTCCCAGAGCCGAGCCGTCGCAGGATCGTCGAGGGCGTCATTCGGCCGGCCTTGATTGAGATCGCGACGCGGAGCATGTCCGGGAAATGCCGCTCGATCAAGGACCAATCGATGCTTGCGCGAAACAGTGACTCGATGTGTTTGTAGCGTCGGCGGCGATCGGGCTAGTAGCGCGGCGGCGTTGCTGCTGAATGACGCCGAAGGCGACGCCGGAGACATCGGGTTGCCGCGTATGGGATGATGCCGGCCTCTCAGGTTCTGGCCGGGTTCCCCGACCTGCTGGAACATTTTCAAGCCGACGCGTTTGCGTCGGCTTTTTTTCGTTCGGCTTTCCGCTGCACGCCAGCAACGTGCCTCGTCAATCGGACGCGTCTGAAAACCGGAATTTGTCTTTTTCCGTCAACGGCTTGGCAATTGTTGACAGTCGTCTTTCGGGGATTTAGTAAGCTCGCGCAAAATAATCCAACGAATAGGCGCGGGCCGCGTCGGCAAGAATGAACAAAAATACGCATCGCCTGGTGTATTCCAGGCTTCGGGGTATGGTGGTGGCCGTTGCGGAGACGGCGACCACCGAGGGCAAATCGGCTACTGGCGAGGCGCGCGCTCGCCGGCGCTCATCCACGTCGGGCGCACTCGCCGCAGTCGCGGGTATCACCGCGCTCGGCATGCTGCCTACGCTGTCCGATGCGCAAATCGTCCTAACGCCGGGCACCCCCACGCACGTGATCCAGACGCCGAACGGCTTGCCTCAGGTCAACGTGGCAGCGCCGTCGGGCGCCGGCGTTTCGGTCAACACCTACAACCAGTTCGACGTCTCGCGCGCCGGCGCGATTCTGAACAACTCGGCCACGACGGTCCAGACCCAGCAGGCGGGCTGGATCAACGGTAACCCGAATTACGGCGCGGGCCAAGCCGCACGGATCATCGTCAACCAGGTCAACAGCCCGAACCCTTCCCAAATTCGCGGCGCTTTGGAGATCGCAGGCGCTCGAGCGGAGCTTGTCCTAGCGAATCCTTCGGGCATTTTTCTCGATGGGGCGTCCTTTATCAATACCAGTCGCGCGACCCTGACCACGGGCGTGCCGTACTACGGTGCCGACGGCTCACTTGCCGGCTACAACGTCAACCGGGGGCTCGTGACGGTCGCCGGCGCTGGCCTGAACGCGTCGAACATCGACGGGGTCGATCTGATTGCGCGCGCGGTGCAGGTGAACGCCGCTGTCTACGCGAAGAACCTGAACGTGATTGCCGGCGCGGCCCAGGTCAACCACGACACGCTCGCCGCGACGCCGATCGCCGGCGACGGCCCCGCCCCGTCGGTCGCGATCGACGTGAGCCAGTTGGGCGGTATGTATAGTGATCGGATCTTCCTCGCGTCGAACGAGTTCGGTGTGGGGGTGGCCAACGCCGGCACGATCGCCGCACAGGCCGGTGACCTGACGCTGCAGTCGAACGGCCGGCTCGTGCTGACGGGCAAGACCACGGCGAGCGGCAACCTCGCACTGTCGGCTGCCGGTGGCATCCAGAACAGCGGCACGACATACGCGCAACAGTCGGCGTCGGTGAATACCGCCGCCGATCTGACGAACACCGGGACACTCGCCGCGCAACAGAATACGACCGTGAACGCGGGCAGCGTCAACTCGACGGGCACGCTCGGCGCGGGCGTGAACAACGACGGCTCCGTCGGACGCGGCGGCGATCTGAACGTGACGGCGTCGGGCCAGCCGAGCGCGACCGGCCAGAACGTCGCGGGCGGCAATGCGTCGCTGACCGGCGGCAACGTGAATCTCTCCGGTAGCCAGACCGCGGCGAACGGCAATCTGTCGCTGAGCGCGACAGCCGGCGATGTGAATCTCGCAAACGCGACGACGAGCGCCCAAGGGGCTGTCTCGGCGAACGCGTCGGGCACGGTGATCAACGATCACGGCAGCCTGTCGAGCGGCGGCAGCACCATGCTTTCCGGCGGCAGCCTCTCGAACCAGGGCGGCAAGGTCTCGTCGCAAGGCCCGCTGTCGGTCAACGTGGCCGGCCAGGTTGCCAACCAGTCCGGCGAACTGGTCTCCGAAAGCACGGCGGACGTGCGCGGTGGCGCCATCGCGAACAATCAAGGCACGATCCAGAGCGCCGGGCACGCGTCGGTCGACGGGATCACGATCGACAACACGGCGGGCCGGATCACTTCGCTGAACGGTGACGGGCTGACGCTGAGCGCAACCGGTCAACTGACGAACGCGGCGGGTACGACGGCAAACGGTGCGCAAGGCGGCGTCATCGGCGGCAACGGTGACGTGTCGGTCCAGGGCGCAAACGTTGTCAACCGCGGCGCGATCACGTCCAATACGAATCTGCGTGTTGCGGGCGAGTCGGTCGACAACGGTAGCGGCACGCTGCAGGCCGCCCAGGCCGTCGTGGTCGATGCCGACGCGCACCTGGCGAACAGCGGTGGTTCGATTGTCGGCCAGACGGCGACGCTCAGCGGCACGACGCTCGACAACAGCGCCGGCACCGTGCAGGCTGCTCAGGTCTCGTTGAACGCAACCGATGTCGTGAACCACGGCGGCACCATCACGCAGACCGGCGCCGGCGCAATGGCCGTCAACGTGTCGGGCACGTTCGACAATTCCAGCCGCGGCACGCTGCAGACCAATAGCACCGACCTGACGCTCGCGCCAGCAGTGCTGAAGAACGACGGCGGCACCATCACCCATGCCGGCACCGGCGCGCTGACGCTCGGTAGCCAATCCGGCTCGCTATCAAACGTCGGCGGCTCGATCGCGAGTAACGGCCGAGTCGTCGCGCAAACCGGCACGCTGAACAACGCGTCGGGCTCGATCAGCGCGCAGAACGGATTGGCGGCAACCGTCGCCGGCACGCTGAACAATGCAGGCGGCAAGCTGTTGTCGAACACGGACGTGAGCGTCACCAGCGGTACGCTGACGAACGACGGCGGCCAGATCGGTGCGGGCACGAACGCGACGATCCACACGGGTTCGATGACGAATCAGGGCGGCTCGATCGTCGCGCCGAACCTGTCGGTCTCGGCCGACTCGACGCTGGACAACAGCAGCGGCAAGCTCGAAGCGAACCAGCTCACGCTGACAGCTGCGAACCTCGCGAACCGCGGCGGCACCATCACGCAGTACGGTTCGTCGGCGATGGGCATGAACGTCAGCGGCACGCTCGACAACTCGGCCGCCGGCGTGATTCAGACCAACAGCACGGACCTGACGCTCGCCCCTGCCGAGTTGAACAACGCGGGCGGCACCATTACACACGCCGGTACCGGCACGCTGACGATCGCACCGGGCAATGGAGCCAGTGCGCTGAACAACGCGTCGGGTACCATCGTGACGAAGGGACAAGCCATCGTCAACGCAGCGACCTGGAACAACGCGAGCGGCATCCTGGCGGCGCAGCGCGGCATCAACGCCGCGATCGCGGGTGACGTCAACAATGCACAGGGCTTGCTCCGCTCGGACGCGTCGCTGTCATTAACGAACGGCGGCACATTATCCAACCGCGGCGGGCATGTCCAGGCGGGGCAATCGAGCGCGGGCGACACCAGCACGCTCGATATTCAATCAGCCTCGATCGACAACGCGGACGGCGCCATTGTCGACCTCGGTGCGGGCAAGATGACGGTGCAAGGCGGCAGCCAGATCGCGAACAGCCATGCGGGTGGTGTGTCCGGCATGGGCGCCATCACCGGCAACGGCGATGTAACGGTCAGCGCAGCGTCGATCAGCAACACGCAAGGTGGTCAGCTTAGCGGCGCATCGCTTCATGTTCAAGGCAATACTCTCGACAACAGCGGCGGCTCCATCGGCAACGTCACGAATTCGAACGGCGACGTGAGCGTCACGACGATCGGCGCAATCACGAACACGAACGGCCAGATCAGCTCGACGCACGACCTGTCGGTCGCGGCGGCCACGCTTCAAGGCGGCGGCACCTACAGCGCATCGCATGACGCGAACGTGAACCTGCAGGGCGACTATACGGCGGCGGCCGACACGCAGTTCAACGTCGGCCACGATCTCGCCTTCACGCTGCCCGGCACCTTCACGAACAACGCGAACCTGCAGTCGGTCAACAACCTGAGCGTCAACGCGGGCAACATCGTGAACTCGGGCGCATTGACGGCTGGCGGCCTGCTGCACACGCAATCAACCGACCTCACCAATACGGGCGCGCTCGTGGGTGCCAGCGCGTCGCTCAACGCAACCAATACGATCTCGAACCTCGGACCGACCGCATTGATTGGCGCGTCCGACAGCAACGGCACGCTCGAGCTCCTCGCGCACGACATCGAGAACCGCGACGACACGAGCGCGGCCGATACGATGGCCACGACCGCCATCTTCGGCATGGGCAAGGTCGTGCTGGCGGGCGGCAAGGACGCGAGCGGCAGCTATACGAACGCAGCGCTGGTGAACAACGCGTCGGCGCTGATCCAGTCGGAAGGCAACATGGAACTGCACGCCGACAAGATCACGAACACGCGTCGCGTGATGACGACCTCGACCAGTTCGATCGATCCATCGCTGCTCGGCCAGTTTGGGATTCCGATCAGCGGCCGAACGGGCCAGATCGGCGTGAAGGATCCGGACAGCATCGGCGGCGTCTACACCGAGCCGCCCCACGGTGGCCAGTGGAACAGCACGTACCAGTTCACGACCTACTATGCGGACAGCGCGACGGCGACGACCGTGACGGGCATCAGCGCGGCCGGCCAGATCGTGTCGGGGGGAAACATCGATGCGTCGTCGGTCGGCACGCTGCAGAATTACTGGAGCCACATCGCGGCGGTCGGCGACATCAAGATGCCGGCGCACTACGACGCGGACGGCTGGGCGGCGTCCGGCCAGAAACTGCCGGGCGTCACGGTCTCCTATTCCGGGCAATATCACTACAACAACTACGACAACTCGGAACACGACTGGCAGTTGCCGTTCGGCAATGCGCCGTTCGTGACGGGGCGCCCGGGCGGTTACACCCAGGCGGCGCCGGCATCGATCAAGGATTACAAACTGCCGAGCTACGACTCGACGTTGAGTTCGAACGGCACGATTTCGGGCACGGGTGTCAGCGTCAACAATACGGCGGGCAACGCATCGATTCCGTCGCTCGGCTTGCTGCCGGGGCAGTCGGTGCCGGGTCTCACCCCCACCAATCTGAGCGGCAACGCGAGCGGCGCGAAATCGGGTGCGTCGGCCGTGCACGGCGGTCCGTCGGCGCCGGTCGATCCGATCATCGCCAGCGCGACGGCGCTGAACGTCCTGAACAACCTCACCATTCCGCAAGGCGGCTTGTTCAAGCCGACCACGGCGCCGAATGCGAACTACGTGATCGAGACGAACCCGGCGTTCACGAACCAGAAGAATTTCATTTCGAGCGACTACTTCTTCGGTCAGCTTGGCGTCGACCTCACGCATATTCCGAAGCGGCTCGGCGACGGCTTCTACGAGCAGCAGCTCGTCCGCAACGAAGTCACGGCGCTGACCGGCAAGGCGGTGCTCGGGCCATACGCAGACCTGCAGACCATGTATCAGTCGCTGATGGCGGCCGGCGCGGATCTGTCGAAGTCCCTCGATCTGCCGATCGGCGCGAGCCTGTCGGCCGACCAGGTGTCGAAGCTGACCAGCAACGTGATCATGATGGAGACGCGTGTGGTCGACGGCCAGTCGGTGCTGGTGCCCGTCGTGTATCTCGCGAAGGCCAGTCAGCAGAACATCGACGGGCCGTTGATCAGCGCGACGAACATCGACTTCCAGAATGCGCAGTCGTTCACCAACAGCGGCACGATCAAGGCCGACAACACGCTGGCGATTCAGGGCAAGCAGATCGACAACGCGTTTGGTGCGCTGCAAAGCGGCGGGCTGATGTCGCTGAAGACCGAGAACAACATCGACCTGACGTCGGCCAACGTGAAGGCCGGCAGCCTGCAACTGGATGCCGGGAAAGACCTGATTCTCGATACGGCGACGAAGACGAACACGCGGGTGAGCCGCGACGGCGCGACGAGCGTGGTGACCACGCTCGGGCCGACCGCCAAACTCGACGTGGCGGGCGATGCGTTGATCACGACGGGCGGCAACTTCCAGCAGAACGCGGGCAACCTGTCGGTCGGCGGCAATCTCGGCATGAACGTCGGCGGTAACTGGGATCTCGGTGCGGCGCAGACCGGCGAGCACAAGATCGTGCAGCGCGCGAACGGCGTGTCGAATACCGACATCAACAAGGTGGTCGGCAGCTCGGTCACCGTCGGCGGGCAATCGAGCATCGGCGTCGGCGGCGATTTGACGGCGCGCGGTGCGCAGATCGACCTCGGTCAAGGTGGGACGATCGCGGCCAAGGGCAACGTGACGCTCGGCGCAGCGAGCGCGACGTCGACCGTGAACAGCAACAGTTCCGGTAGCGATAGCCACGGCAGTTACGCGGAGACGCTGCATACGTCGGATCAGGCGCTGACCGGCACGACGCTCAAGGGCGGCGACACGGTCACGATTGCGTCGGGCAAGGATCTCACGATCAGCGGTAGCACGGTCAGTCTCGACAAGGGCAATGCGAACCTGATGGCGGCCGGTGACGTGAATATCGGCGCAGCGACCGAAACGCATGAGCTGAACTCACACGAGACGCATAGCCACAGCAACGTCGTGAGCGGCGTGAAGGTCGCGAGCGGGATCGACCAGACGATGACGCTGAATCAGGGTAGTCTCGTATCAGCGGACGGTGTGAACATCGTCAGTGGGAAGGACGTCAATGTTCAGGGCAGTACCATCGTCGGAACGAACGACGTTGCACTCACGGCCGCGCGTAACGTGACGGTTACGACGTCGCAGGATACCTTGCAGTCGTCGAGCTACTACGACAAGAAGGAGTCCGGGCTGATGTCGGGCGGTGGCCTGTCTGTGTCGATCGGCAGCAGTTCGCTGAAGACGACCAGTCAGACGACCGAGGTGTCGAACAACGCCAGTTCGATCGGTTCGCTGAAGGGCAACATCAGCATCACCGCTGGAAACGACCTGCACGTGACGGGAAGCGACCTGATCGCAGCGAAGAATCTCAGCGGCACTGGCGCAAACGTGACGATCGACGCCGCGCAGGACACGAACCACCGCGGCGAGACGCAGGAAGTGTCGAAGAGCGGCCTGACGCTGGCGCTGAAGGCGCCGGTAATCGACGCGGTGTCGAATGCGGTGGGTCAATCGCGTGCGTCCAGTAATAGCCAGGATGGCCGTGCAGCGGCGCTGCACGGGATGGCCGCGGCCAGCGCGGCGTGGGATGCAAACGTAGCCGCAGGCGATCTGGTTAGATCGCTGGGGGCTGGCGAGACGCCGCAGTTCAAGGTCGAGGTCAGCGTCGGCAGCAGCCATAGCAAGAGTGCATTTACCGAGAACAGCGTGACGAATCGCGGCTCGAACGTGAATGCGGGCGGAACGGTGGCATTTGCGGCAACGGGGAACGGGCAGCCGGGTAGCGGCAATGTGACGATCGCCGGCTCGAATGTGAACGCAAACGACGTGATTCTGGCGGCAAAAAATCAGGTCAATATCGTCAATACGACGGATACCGATTCGACGCGCAGCACGAATGAATCGAAGAGCGCGAGCGTGGGCGTATCGGTTGGCACGGGTGGGTTCGGTGTTTCCGCTGCGATGTCGATGGCCAACGGCGACGGCAACAGCGATCTGGCCACGCAGAACAACAGTCATGTGAATGCGGCAAACGGCGTGACGATCATCTCGGGCGGCGATACGAATATCATCGGCTCGAATGTGAAGGGCAATCAGGTGAACGCCGATGTGGGCGGGAATCTGAACATCGCGAGTGTGCAGGATACGATGTCGAGCGCGGCGCATCAGTCGAGTTCTGGCGGCGGCTTCAGCATCAGTCAGGGCGGCGCCAGTGCGAGCTTCAGCCAGAGCAAGGGCAATGCGTCGGGCAGTTATGCGGGCGTTAATGAACAAGCCGGGATTCAGGCGGGTGACGACGGCTTCAATATCAACGTCACCGGCAATACCGACCTGAAAGGCGGGCTGATTGCGAGCGCCGCCGATGCGTCGAAGAATTCGCTGACGACGGGTTCCCTCTCCTTCTCCGACATCCAGAACCAGTCGCACTACGATGCGAGCTCGAGCGGTTTCAGCGCGGGCGCGACGACCGGCGACGGCGGGATGAACTACAGCACGCACGGCAGCGCGTCGGGCAAGAATGCCGGTGGTGCCGCGCCCATGCTCGGCCAGAACGACAGCGGCAGCGACAGTGCGACGACGAAGAGCGGCGTCAGCGCCGGAACGATCACGATCACGGATTCGGCGAACCAGAAGCAGGATGTGGCGAGCTTGAACCGCGATACGACGAACACGAATGGTACGGTTGCCAAACTGCCCGACATGCAGAATCTGCTGGCCAAACAGGCGGACATGATGGCAGCGGCGAGCGCGGCCGGTGAGGCGGTGTCTCGCCGGATCGGGGACTACGCGGACAAGATGATGAAGGACGCGGCGGCCAACGGTGACCAGGCAGGCGTCGATGCGTGGAAAGAAGGCGGAGCGAACCGCGCGCTGATGCAAGGTGCTGGCGCGGCGCTGGTGACGGGACTGGCTGGCGGCAACGCAGTAGGCGGCGCTGCCGGCGCGGCGATTGCATCGATCGCATCGGGCAAGCTGAACGAGCTCAGCAGCGCGATCGCTGGCAGCGATCCGACCGGCAACGCCAATATGAATCAGGCGCTGGGCAACATCGTGGCGAACGCGCTTGCGACGGGGGCCGGCGCTGTCGTGGGCGGTGAAGCGGGGGCGTTCTCGGGCTACAACGTGGATCGCTTCAATCGGCAGTTGCATCCGGACGAATACGCGGGGGCGAAAAAGGATGCGAAGATCGTGGCAGAGAAGCTGGGAATCAGCGTGCAGGAAGCCGAAGGGCGAATTGTGGCTGAAATCCTGCGCAATTCCGACGAGCAGACAGCAGAAGCGTCTGGCGGCAAACACGATTGGGAAATTCGTAGCATTGTTGGTTGCCAAAGCCTGAATTGCGACGGGTCCAAGAATGATCCCCAGTATGCGAATCATGATTACAACAGCCAGTACATCAAACCAAACCAGGACGCGTACAACGCCGGGCAGCAGCAGCTTGACACAGGGCTGACCGATGCAGAATTGCGTAATCAGAATATCGCATATGAACGTACTGGAAAAACCGCGATTGCGGCGACCGCTTGTATAGTTTCTGGAGGTACTGCATGTAAAGCAGCGGTGACTGGGCTTGGAATCACTGGTTTGATCAATTACGCTACGGGTAAGCCTGTTACCACAGCAGAGGCTATCGGCGGCTTTCTCGGTGGAGGACTCGGTGGAATCTATGGCGCAAACCTAAGTGCATGGGCCGGAGAAGCAAGTGGATGGATTGAAAAAGCTGTGCTGGGCGTAACCAAGGCTGCTCCTACATACGCAGGCAAGCAGACTGGAATTCCGCTCGGAAATGCTACTGGACTAGGTGGGTCGGTCGATCCGCTGGTTGATCCGGCAACGAATTCGTGGTGGGGGTTCAAGAACACTTTGGAAAACTTGGGAGTTAAGAAATAATGAACTTCGGGATAGGGGTTGTTTTTATTACTCTGGGTTCGATGTTCGTGACATGGCTTATGTTCGGCGCAAGAAAAGTCGAATCAAGAAAGGAAAAATTTTTGTATTGGCTTAAATCAACCGCATTCTTGTGGGTGGCATTGATTTTATGGGTATCGTATATGGAGCCGAATATTAGCCTCGCCATTTCAGCGGGAGTAAGCCTGGTTTTTTCGGCATTGGCGAATCTCTTGAGATCGCAGTGGATTTTTATGCTCCCTTGAAAAATAGACGTTGTTGCATCAATCTCGTGGCGAACGCGCTTGCGACGGGCGCGGGCGCCGCTGTGGGCGGTGAAGCGGGAGCGTTCTCGGGATACAACGTTGACCGGTTCAACCGACAGTTGCATCCAGAAGAAAAAACGCTCGCGAAACAACTGGCAGAGAAAGGCAAGGGCAAATATACCCAAGCGCAGATCGAAGATCAGATGCGCATTATGGGCGTGTCCGTGAACGGAATCCACGAGTCGGGAGCGCCTACAACCCTCGTAGGGACATCGCCGACTGACATGGGTGCACAATGGGTCGGAGCACCGGCTACGGCTGACGGCAAGATGGTTCTGACGCAGAAGACGGCGCCTGCAAATCCCGAATTGCAATCGTATATCGTGGCAAATGCTGACTCGGCGACGAACAGTCAGGTGCCAAGCCGGTTCAACTACGATCGTACCGCAAGCAGTGGATGGGGGTTCCATCTGACTGGACCGTTTACGAAATTCGACCAGTCGGATGCGAATTATGTGAAGAGCACAACCGCGGACACAGCCTCGATGGTGTCGAACACCGCAGGATGGATCTCATCCAGCGCTGCGACCGGGGCTGCCGTACCATCACCCTTAGCGCCGGCATTTGGAACGATTGCTTACGGAGCGACGGTAGTAGGTATTGCTGCGGATGCCACATCGCAATTGGTAAATCCGAATGCTGGCCAATACACTTATGAAAGCGCTTTGGCACTGGGCGGTCAGGTGATCGGAGACAAGGTGCCGATCGCATCGTTGGTCATCAATGGAGCGTCCGAAGCTATCAAGAAGCAACCGGTCTCAACAACGGTCGGAAACTGGATCGGCCAGCAATTGAATTCGATTTTTGGTCCGAGTGCCAACAAGGAAAAGAAATGAGATTGATCGAGGACGGTAATTTCGCAGGATGGCTAAGAGTTGTGCTTTTTCTGACGGGCTTAGCCTTGGCGTTGGCAGGACTTGGGCTCGACCAAATACCCCGCTGGATCAGGGCAGGGGCATTTCTCCTTGGTTTTGCGACAATGGCGCTTGGAGGGATTTCCAGTCGAGCACATATGCTGAAGATTAAGCCCTTCGACCGCAGCTACAAGAAGGCGCGAGATAGCTACAAAACGAACGACAACGAAGACGCTGACAAGTCAAAATGAAAATTGCTCTGCGACTGTCGCTCCTACCGGCCGCCACCTTCGTTGCGACCGGTGTGTTTGCACAGGAAGCTTCGCGCCTGGTAATTCCGGGCAACGACCAGCAAACGCGACAGCAGGAGGAGGCGCGCGAGCGCGAGCGCGCCGTCTCCTCGCCCGGGGTGCGTTCGGGCGTGACGGCGAGTGCCGGGTATCCGACGCTGCCGTCGACCTGTCGGTTGGTGGCAATCTCGGCATGAACGTCGGCGGCAACTGGGATCTCGGTGCGGTGCAGACCGGCGAGCACAAGATCGGACTCGGTTTGGTAACAGGTGGTCCGCTCGCGTCGGCAGGAATGGTGAGCGTAGGCGGGCTGCTCGGATTGGGGGCTAATGGAGGTGTCCAACTGATGGGCAATCAGCCGTTTGACTGGACGAGCTTTGCGTTGGCAGGCGCGACGGGTGCAGCTTCCACGGGGATGAAATTTGTTCCGGTGTTCATGACGGGAGTTGGTAGTGCGCTGACGGGTTCGGCTATGCAAGGGCAAAACCCGAATTCGGCGATGGCGGGGGCTGCTGTGGGAACGGCGTTTGGGTATCCCCTGGGTGCGGGAGCTGAGTCTGGTTTGAATAAATTCCTCAATCCATGGTATCGACAGGAATGGCAGAACCTTGGCTTGGGGATATCGAAATATGTTCCGCCGAGTATGATTCCATCGTGGGCGGCCGGTATTTTGGGAGGTGTGGTGCAAGAGAAAGCAGGCGCAACGGTACAGAACGGGCTTGACGGAGCTGCAAAGAAATGAGTCCCAAGACCAGCTTTGAATGGTTTCGCTGGGTATACAACGTGTTGCTTTGGCTCACTATTATGGGAATTGGCGTTTCCATCTCAGAACTTGCCGCCGGTCCTGCATTGCAATGGTTGCTTCACGACATTCCATATCGATTGCCAACGTGGAATCGAGTCGAGCGAATGGCTGTGTTTGTAGTTGTGTTCAGTTTTTTCGCGGGCACGGTGACTTGGTTCACTGAAAAGAAGAGATCAGGTCGGTAGTCTTAAAAACGGGCCCGGCAATATGCCGGGTCCGTTGTTAGTTTCAATCGAAACTGAATTAGAACTCGACTACGTCCGTTAAAAGCGGCGACGAAATCCGTTATGAAAACCACTCTTCGAACAGCCGCGTTTGCGGCGACCGGCAACGGTAAGCCGGGCAGCGGCAATATGACGATCGCCGGCTCTAACGTGAACGCGAACGATGTGATTCTTGCGGCGAAAAATCAGGTCAATATCGTCAATACGACGGACACCGACTCGACGCGCAGCACGAACGAGTCGAAGAGCGCGAGCGTGGGTGTGTCGGTCGGCACGGGCGGGTTTGGTGTTTCCGCGGCGATGTCGAAGGCCAACGGCGATGGCAACAGCGATCTGGCCACGCAGAACAACAGTCATGTGAACGCGGCAAACGGCGTGACGATCATTTCGGGCGGCGATACGAATATCATCGGCTCGAACGTGAAGGGTAATCAGGTGAACGCCGATGTGGGCGGGAATCTGAACATCGCGAGTGTGCAGGATACGATGTCGAGCGCGGCGCATCAGTCGAGTTCTGGCGGCGGCTTCAGCATCAGTCAGGGCGGCGCCAGTGCGAGCTTCAGCCAGAGCAAGGGCAATGCGTCGGGCAGTTATGCGGGCGTTAATGAACAAGCCGGGATTCAGGCGGGTGACGGCGGCTTCAATATCAACGTCACCGGCAATACCGACCTGAAAGGCGGGCTGATTGCGAGCGCCGCCGATGCGTCGAAGAATTCGCTGACGACGGGTTCCCTCTCCTTCTCCGACATCCAGAACCAGTCGCACTACGATGCGAGCTCGAGCGGCTTCAGCGCGGGCGCGACGACCGGCGACGGCGGGATGAACTACAGTACGCACGGCAGCGCGTCGGGCAAGAATGCCGGTGGTGCCGCGCCCATGCTCGGCCAGAACGACAGCGGCAGCGACAGTGCGACGACGAAGAGCGGCGTCAGCGCCGGAACGGTCACGATTACGGATTCGGCGAACCAGAAGCAGGATGTGGCGAGCTTGAACCGCGATACGACGAACACGAATGGTACGGTTGCCAAACTGCCCGACATGCAGAATCTGCTGGCCAAACAGGCGGACATGATGGCAGCGGCGAGCGCGGCCGGTGAGGCGGTGTCTCGCCGGATCGGGGACTACGCGGACAAGATGATGAAGGACGCGGCGGCCAACGGTGACCAGGCAGGCGTCGATGCGTGGAAAGAAGGCGGAGCGAACCGCGCGCTGATGCAAGGTGCTGGCGCGGCGCTGGTGACGGGACTGGCTGGCGGCAATGCGGTTGGCGGCGCAGCCGGCGCGGCGATTGCGTCGATCGCATCAGGCAAGCTGAACGAGCTGAGCAGCGCGATCGCAGGCAGCGATCCGACCGGCAACGCCAACATGAATCAGGCGCTGGGCAACATCGTGGCGAACGCGCTTGCGACGGGCGCGGGCGCCGCTGTGGGCGGTGAAGCGGGAGCGTTCTCGGGATACAACGTTGACCGGTTCAACCGGCAGTTGCATCCGGACGAATACGCGCGGGCGAAAAAGGATGCGAAGATCGTGGCAGAGAAGCTGGGAATCAGCGTGCAGGAAGCCGAAGGGCGAATTGTGGCTGAAATCCTGCGCAATTCCGACGAGCAGACAGCAGAAGCGTCTGGCGGCAAACACGATTGGGAAATTCGTAGCATTGTTGGTTGCCAAAGCCTGAATTACGACGGGCCCAAGAATGATCCTAAGTATGCGAATCATGATTACAACAGCCAGTACATCAAACCAAACCAGGACGCGTACAACGCCGGGCAGCAGCAGCTTGACACAGGGCTGACCGATGCAGAATTACGTAATCAGAATCTCGCTTACGAGCGCACCGGAAAGGCGGCGATTGCTGTCACTGCCTGTTTGGTATCGGGAGGCGCTGCTTGTAAAGCGGCAGCTTCTGGATTGGCAACAACGCTCGGGTTGAGTTTTTTGTCAGGGAAGCCCTTGACAACCGCTGAAACTATCGGTGGATTTTATGGGGGAGCACTGGGCGGAATATACGGGCAAGCTTTGGGTACATGGGCGGGCGGCACAAATTCGCTAATGCAGTCTGCCGTTCTTTTCGTGACCAAGACGGGAACGATTGCCGCTGGAAAACAAATTGGTGTTCCGTTGGGTAATGCGACTGGACTATCGCAATCGGTGGACCCATTTTTCGATCCATCCACCAACCCTTGGTGGGGGATAAGAAATACCTGGGATCAAATTAAGGGACCGATGAAATGACGATGGAAGTTGGCACGGTAATAATTGCTCTCGCAGTCTTGCTAATTACATTTTTTCTTTTTGGAAGAAATCTGGAGGATTCGTTTAGAGCGAAATTTTTATACTGGTTAAAATCAACGATGGTCATGGCACCACTTCTGTTTGCATGGTTCGCTTACAACGAACCTGCTGCACTCAGTACTATTGGAGCGTTAGTGAGCGTCGGCCTTGCTGCTGCCTTCACCTTCGGGAGATCATACCTTCTTGCAATGTTGTAGCACGGAGAACGGAGGTGATGGGTTCTGCGTGTAGATCAGGTCAAGCGGAAGTAACACCCTGAAATTCCAATAAGCGCGTGACGTAGTCGACATTCACAATCAAGTTTATAAAAATACATGAGAACCATTCGCCGGGGGAATCCAGCCGCCGCACTGCTGCTTATTGCGGCCAGTGTGTCGGCGCAGGAAGCTCCCCGCTTGATCATTCCGGGCAACGATCAGCAAACCCGACAGCAGGAAGAGGCGCGCGAGCGCGAACGAGCGGTCTCCGCGCCCGGGGTGCGTTCGGGCGTGACGGCGAGTGCTGGGTATCCGGCACTGCCGTCGGAGTCGCCCTGCTTTCGCGTCGATCATTTCTCGCTCGACGTGCCCGACGCGCTGCCCGCTTCCGTGAAAGCGCAAGGCGCGTCGGCATTGCCGATGGACCGCTTCGCCTTCGCGCGCGAATGGCTCGATCACTATGCCGGCCAGTGCGTCGGCAAACAAGGCCTCGACGTGCTCGTCAAGGGCCTGTCGCAAGCTATCCTGGCGCGCGGCTACGTAACGACGCGCGTGCTGCTGCCTGAACAGGATCTGTCGACCGGCACCCTGAAATTGTCGCTGATCCCCGGCGTGATTCGCCACGTGCGCTTCGCCGACGAGAAGCTGCGCGGCACCTGGAAAACCGCCTTCCCGACCCGCGACGGCGAGCTGTTGAACCTGCGCGACCTCGAGCAGGGCCTCGAGCAGATGAAACGCGTCTCGAGCCAGGACGTGTCGATGCAGATCGTCCCCGCCGACGTGCCGGGCGAGAGCGACGTCGTGCTCGACGTGAAGCGCGGCAAGCCCTGGACGGTGGTCGCCTCGATCGACAACTCGGGCACGCGCGCGACCGGCCGGCTACAGGGCAACTTGTCGCTCGGCATCGACAATCCCTTGGGGTTGAACGACATCTTCAACATCGGCGTGAGCCAGGATCTCGAACTCGGCGACAAGCGGCTCGGCTCGCACGGCTGGAACGGCTTCTATTCGATCCCGTGGGGCTACTGGACCGCGACGCTTTCGGCGTACACGAACACGTACTACCAGCAGATCGCCGGCGTGAACCAGACGTTCGTCGCGAGCGGCAACTCGAAGACCGTCGATTTCAAGCTGAATCGTGTGCTGTCGCGCAGCCAGAACGACGTGTTCGGCGCGCAGGTCCGGCTCTCGCGCCGCTTCGGCCAGAGTTTTATCGAAGACACCGAAATCCCGCAGCAGCGCCGCAACAACACGTTCATCGAGTTCGGCCTGACCGATCGGCACTACTTCGGCAACGCGCAGTTCGACGGCACGCTCGCGTACCGGCAGGGAATCGGCGCATTCGGCGCGCAGGACGACAGCCTGGCGGCCGACGGCGGTCCGACCTACCGCTACAAGATGGCGGTGCTCGACGCGAACCTGTCGGTGCCGTTCGCGATCGCACAGCAGCCGTTTCGGTACGTCACGACATTTCACGGCCAGTACACAGGCAACACGCTGTACTACATCGACGACCTGACGATTGGCAGCCGCTACACCGTGCGCGGCTTCGACGGCGAGACGATGCTCGCCGCGGCACGCGGCTTCTACTGGCGAAACGAGCTGCAGGCGCCGATCGGGCAGACGGGGCTCGCGGCTTACGCGGGCCTCGACTACGGGCGCGTGTGGGGCCCGCAGCCGGTCGCGCTGGTCGGCACGCAACTGGCCGGCGCGGTGATAGGCGTCAAGGGCAGCGTCGCGACACGCTTCGGCGGTTATGGCTACGACCTGTTCGCCGGCACGCCGGTGTACAAGCCGTCCGGCTTTCCGACCGCTCGCGTGACTCTCGGGTTTCAGCTGACGGCCCAGTTCTGATGAGAGTGCACTCGAGTTCAAGCCGTCCAGTGCTTCGCCGCCCCGACGACACGAGAGAGGACAAGGAACTGACGGCGTTCCTGAACGCTCAGGTCGCTACCATCCTGTCGGCAAGCCACGAACCGCGTCCGCGTTGCCCACGCTGCGGCAGCAGCCACATCACCAGCGCGGGATTCAGGACGCGACCGAGCGGCCGTACGCGGACTTGCCGCGGCTTACGCCCGCCGAGTTCGACACCTTGGCCGTGGCTGCCCGTCAACGGCCCAGCCGCGGAGGCAGACCGATTTCAGCGCGGGGCCTCGTGCTGGCGCGCGCGGTACTGGTGGACGGCGTGACGTACCGTGAGGCCGAACGAGCGCTTGGACTCGGGTATTCGGTTGCGGCGCGCGCAGTAGCAGCGCTGTTGCGTTACCGGGACGCCACCCCGATGCAGCACCAATCGGTGCCGTTGCACGATCCGTTTGGCCACTTCCGCGAGACTGCGGCGCGCGGCGACGTGTAAAGGAGGCCGCACAACGCCAACGCATGGCGGAGCCGTCAACGAGGTAATCCTTTCCGAAGTTAAGCCAGACAGAACTAGACCGATAACCTGCGGCATGCATCGATCTCGACGACGTCGACCTACCTTCACAGCGACGAAGTACAGCGGGCTCGGCAGTTTGATCAGGCATTCGAAGCACGCAAAGGGTAAGTTCGTCGGGTGAAACGCTGCTCTCCCAGGTTGGCAGGAATTCAGAATTTATTCGTCAAATCATTGGGTTATGGATTTTTTGGCGAAAATTTCACGAATCCCGGCCGACCCTCTGCCAGGCGGCGAGTTCAACAGCGACATTCATCCGCATCGACGTTGTCGGGATAAGTATTCTTATCACAACGCGTCTATTTTTCATCCAAACTCAACTGTGAACGATTACCGTCGAGCTATTCAATCCACCTGCCCTCGCACCGTACTTGCCGCACATGGCACGACGAAGCGCGAAGGCACGCAAAGACACGGGACAACAACGGCTGGTCAAGCCCTTTGCAAAATGTCCATCGCCCTATCGGCGTCGGCCTGCGAGTCGAGCGCGAGATAAGCAATGAACTGCGAGCCGAGCACGGCAGCGGATACGCCGCGGAGATTGATCCCGCCGTCCGACAGTTGCTGGGTCAGCTCTGCGATGATCCCTGCTTGATCCAGTCCCATCACACGGATGGAGTACACGCCCGAGGTGGCATTGAATCCCGCCTGCGTGGCTGCACGGATCTCCTTGTCTCCCTGTAGCGGCGCGACAAACACGACCCCCTTGCCTGGTGCTTCGGGCGTGCGTCGGGCGACAACGAATTGCAAATCAGCGCCAGCATCCCGCAACGCGTTCAACACATGCGCAAGACCGCCCGGCTTGTCCTCGATGGTGGCCGCCCAAACGTCGACACGTTCGACGAATAGTTGCATGGCACCTCCAGAAAATCTGGACCTCGATGAAGACAATCTATGCCGCGCATGAGCGGCAAGCAAGTCCGTTTACGCGAGGGGCGGCATGCAGGTTTTCCTAGGAATCCGACGTTTTCTTCGACTGGGGGCGCAGCCCGAGCATGACCGCCTGCCGATGCCGCCATCGAAGCAGTTCGTCGCGGAACTCATCGGATGATTTCCCGGACGTTACCCGCAATGTTCCGGATTGAAAGGTTCTCGCGGCGAGCCAGAACGGTCGGCCATCCGGCAGTTCGTCGATCACGGTAATAGGCAACTGATACGTTCGATGCAGATACGACAGGAAGGCGAGACCATAGCCGCGGCGTCTCATCGACGCGAGAATTTCCAGTCGATGGACGAATACCCGATCGATTCGAGGTGCCAGACTGTACGTCGCCGTGCCGACGGTACCGCCGGACGCCGCCAGGATCGCGACTTCCCAGCCCGAATACGGAGCCCCGTCGATGCCGAGATCGATCGGCCTGGATTGAAAACGAACCACGGGAAGCCGGCGAAATTTGCGCCGAGCAAAAAGGGACCGCAGGAAGGAAAGCACGCTCAGCCCTTTGTCATGTCCGCAGCGATACGTTTCTTCATCTTCGCGCGCGACAGCAATCCGCAGTCGCGTACTTCCGCGTTGGCGCCTTTCATATCAGACGCAACCGCCCACAACATGAACGATGTTTGAATCAACGCGACCGTGCGATTCCTGAGCGATATCGATAAGAACTACTTCCGATTTTTCAGGAACGTCTGCCCGGCTGCCGTAATCGAAACGCTTCCGCGACCGTTCGTCGGATAGCGCACGAATCCAGCGCCGATGAGCTCTCGGGTAATGGACCAGCCAAGCGCGGGCGTATCGCGACCATAACGAATATCGGCAAGGCGCTCGAGCGCCCAGATCGCGGATGTCGAAAGAGTCGGAACCGTCGAAGTTTCCTTATCGCTCATGGCGTCTCCAAAGATTTGATCATGGTCAAGGGTGATGTATGTCTGGAACTCGAATGGCAAGGCACACCCTCAGGCGTGCCCGTCGCAACTGACGCCGACCTCGATGCGTACTGAGACATGCCACGACCGCCAAAGTCCAGTGAGACGAGGTGCTCGGTTTCCGCGACGAACGTCTTGCGGCGCCCCCGACCGAGGAAGCCGCACGCATGAAGGGAGATCGACAAGTGGCACGCAAAATAGACGACGGTTTTCATGTTCTTCGCGCGTGCCGTGCGACAGGCCCTGGTATTCAGTGGGAGGGGGCGACCTGGCAGGCCATCAGAAACGCCTGCAACTCGATTTCCCATGCCGCGTCGCGCACGTCCGTTTCGAAACCGGCGAGACGCTTCATCTCGCTGCTCAGATACACGGCGTTGAGCAATCGAGGAGGCACGCCCAGCGCAAAACAGCAGCCATCTGCATCGAGAAGCAGACTCGGGTGGTGCCGGAACCGCGCACTGGCCACTGAGATCGGATCCATCACGTGCCGAGCCGATTCCCTCGGATAAACGAAGGCCAGATGGATACCGGCGGCCGCGAGCCGTTCAGCCGCCTCATGGAAGCGGTGGACCATCTGGAAGCCTCGCTCGCCACCACGTCCGACGCCCACAACGATAAGCCCCCGGCTTCCCGCGACCTCCGACAGGAATACGGACCGCCGATCGGGCAGCAGTAGCATCCCATCCAGATCGAACATGTCGACTACCTCCGCGAATCCGCCCCCAACTCCGGCGATCGGCGGCAAGATTCGATTATAAGACAGCAATAAGCAAATGTGTATGGCATTATAATACAGTGTGCATTTTTTACGCTGAGCGAGCCGACGGCACGATGGCAACCTCGGTGATGAAAGTGAACGCCCGTTTTCCCCTGACGGCCCGAATCTGCCAAATGAAAGTCGCAATGAACCCTGCCGCGGCCTGCCCGCAGCGCGCGATGCAGGACACAGACCCGGACGGCGCGCTACCCCTGTGCGTGGACTACGGTCACGAATGGGCGGCCGGCGGCACCGGCACCGAATCCACTGACGAATCGGTCGAGCTGGCGGTCAAGGACATGAACGCCATCGTGCCGTCGGACGGCGATTCGGTCGTGCTGATCAAGGACTTGCGCGTGAAGGGTTCGTCGATCACGCTGGAGACGGGCACTGAGGACAAGGGCATCCGCCTCGTCGGCGGAGATCGCGAAGTCGATTGCAAGACCGACATGGGCAGCTTCATGCTCAACGCGTGCTGTCTCAAGAAAATGTGACGTCGTGCGCCCACCGACGGCGAACCCGCTTGTCGTTGCTGTTCGCTGCAGGCGCCCCCCACCTACAACTTGACTACCCGGATCGATCGAGCATGGAGCATGACCGCACATCCTACGATGCGTTCGTCGAATTTCTGTCGACCCCGCTGCATGACGGACGACCGTACGTTTTGGAGACGCAGCACGCAATCTCGCTGCACTTCGATCACCAGGCTACCCAAAGCTTCATGTCGCTGCGCACGCCCGACAAACTGGCGCTCGGCTATACGCGAACCATGATGGGATGTCTGCTGCTGCACCCGGCTGCCGGACATATGTGCATGATCGGGCTCGGGGGCGGCTCCTTGGCAAAGTACTGCTATCGGCATCTGCCCTGCGTGACCATCGACGCGGTCGAAATCAATCCGGAAGTGATCGCACTACGCGACGTGTTCAGGATTCCGGCAGACGACGCTCGATTCAAGGTGATCTGTGCAGATGGCGCGGAGTACGTGACACGGGAGGATGTCCACACCGACGTGATCCTGCTGGATGCCTTCGTCGCGGAAGGCATGCCGAGCCGGTGTGCGGATATCGCGTTCTTTACCGCCTGTCGCGAGCGATTGAGCGATTCCGGAGTGCTCGCGATCAATCTGGCGGACGACGACCCGTCGCTGCCCGCTCACATCGAGCGCCTGGCCTCCGTGTTCGGCCCTTCGTATGCGGTTGTCCGATGCGACGACGACAGCAATTTCGTCGCCTTCGCCTGGAAAGGGTCGCTTCGTTTGCCATCGAGGCAAGTTCTGTTCGAACGCGCGCTCTCGTTCGCGTTTGCCGGCGAACTCAAGCTGTCGTCAACCGCTCGGCGCATGAAAGAGGGAGAACGCCTCGATCCAAAGCGGTTGACCTGGCATGCGCAGGGGCATGCACACTGGGAAATCGACGCCTAGACGGCTTGCGAGCTCAGCCCGCGCTTCGCTTCACCCGCTTGCCGAGCGCGCTCTTCGTCCTGTAGCTCACGCCGTGTTGCTCGAGATACTCGCGAATCAACTGCCGCACGACTTGCGACGGCGTCAGGTCCTGCTCCGCGCAGAGCATGTCGAACGCTTCTTTCTTGGCGGGATCGATCAGGATGGTCAAGCGTGCGGTTTTCGTTTCCATTGCAGGATAGAGTCGGCAAATATGCTAATCGAATTATAATGCACCGGCCCTTGCCTACAGCACCGGAGAACATGCGGCACACGCGTGTTGATCCGGCTCGGCGACCGGCTCACGACCTGCGGTCAAGTCGATAGAGATATTCAAGCACGTCGTCGACAACGGGCACGATCGCCAGCGTGACGAGCGCTGCGGCAAGCGGCACGGTCGACACGTAGCCGACATGCTTGAAGCCGATTGCGCCGGCCAGCCCGCCGACGAAGAACGACGCCAGCATCGTTCCGTGAATCCTGAGCTTCGCGCGGTTTGCGATCACTGCATGCGCGTGCATGTCTGCATTCGAGCGATTCCAGTAAAAGAGTTTGCCGAGTTCGATGCCGAGGTCCGTCACGATGCCCGTCATGTGCGTCGTACGGATTTCCGCCCCCGACAGCTTTGTGATCATCGCGTTTTGCAGCCCCATGATGAAGCACAGCAAGATGACCGTAACCGGCATGAAGAACGCTTCCCACAGCGCGAGATGGCTGCCGAGCAGCCCGAACAGGAGCAGCAGCGCGGCTTCCACCAGCAACGGCAGTACATACTGACTCTGCAGGCCGCGGCGGCGCCCCCAGTTGACGAGCACCGCCGAGCAGCCGGCGCCAACCAGAAACGACACGAGCGAACCAACGCCGGCCAGCACAAGCCGGACGTCGCCAAGCGCCGTCTGATCCGCAATCGCCGACACGATCCCGCTCATGTGGGACGTGTATTGCTTGACCGCGAGGAAACCGCCGGCATTGGTTGCTCCGGCAACAAAAGCAAGCGAGAACCCGAGCTGGCGGTTCGCGGCCGCGCTACGGTGTTTTCCCGTCAGGCCTCGGAAGTACTGCGCAGGCATAGGATCTTCCCTCATTCGCCCGGATCGGGGGACAACGACGCCCTGGGCGGAACCCGGAGCGCCGCGACAAACCGCCACGCGTGCCCGTTCCATCCGAGGATTCATGAGACTTTAATGATAACGACATTATCATACCTCGTTATCGGGATTGGCCTTTCGGTGTCATAATGCGGGCAGGAATACGTCGCGGGAGATGCGGCCATTCCAACCACGTCGTCCAACCCGAGCGTACTGGAGACATTCCGGATGGCACCCGTGCCGGTCGTCCATTTCGTCCTGCTGGCCGTGGCCGCGTGGCTCGCGGTCGGCACGCTGGGGCTCGGAGCGCTGCGTCGCACGCGACTGGTGGCCCACGGCCTCTTTCCGCTCGGCGCATTGGTCGGACTGCTCGCCGGCGCGGCGGGCCTCTCCGGCATCTTTGCCGAACCGTCTGTGGCGGTGCTGCCGATCGGGCTTCCCGGCCTGCCTTTTCATCTGCGTCTCGATCGCTTGTCCGGCTATTTCCTGTTCGTGCTCGGCCTCGTCAGCACGGGGATCGGCGCCTTTTCAGCCGGCTATTTCCGCAAGGGTGAAGGATCCGCGCCCGGGTTGATCTGCTTCGAATACCACGTCTGCGTCGCAAGCATCGCACTGGTGTTGATCGCAGACGACGCATACGTTTTCATGGTCGCCTGGGAGACGCTGACGCTATCCGCGACGTTTCTCGTGATGACCAACCACCGGATCGGCGAGATCCGCCGGGCGGGATATCTCTATTTTCTGATCTCGCACGTCGGCGCGCTCGCGCTGCTGCTCTGCTTCGGCATTCTGCAGGCGCGCACCGGCGACTACACCTTCGCCAACCTGCGCGCGCAGTCGCTGGATACCTTCTCCGCGTCGTTCGCCTTCCTGTTCGCACTTGTCGGGTTCGGCGCGAAGGCAGGGATCTTCCCGCTGCACGTGTGGCTGCCGGAGGCCCATCCCGCGGCACCGTCGCCGGTTTCGGCGCTCCTCAGCGGATTCGTGCTGAAAGTCGGCCTGTATGGCCTGCTGCGCACCCTGTTCGACCTGTTGCACGTGCAGATCGCATGGTGGGGCGTGCTGCTCCTCGTGCTGGGCATCAGCACCGCTCTGCTGGGGGTGGTGTTCAGCACCATCCAGACCGACATGAAGCGCCTGCTCGCCTATTCGTCGATCGACAACGTCGGCCTGATGATCGTCGCACTCGGTCTTGCCGTGCTGTTTCGCGCATACGGGATGCCGAGCCTGTCCGCGCTCGCACTGACCGCGATGCTCTACCAGATCGTCGCGCATGCCGCATTCAAGAGCTTGCTGTTCCTGGGTACGGGCGCCGTCCTCCACGCCACCGGCGAGCGCAACCTCGGCAAGCTCGGCGGACTGATTCGCTTCATGCCCTGGACCGCATGGGCGGTGCTCGCGGGTGTCGCGGCGAGCGCGGGCTTGCCGCCGCTCAGCGGTTTCGCGGCCGAATGGCTGTTGCTGCAGAGTTTCCTGTTCGCGCCAGGCTTGCCGGATTCGGTGCTCGCCATGACGGTGCCGATCGCCGCCGCGCTGATCGCCATGTCGGCCGCGCTGGCCGGCTACACGATGGTCAAGTTCTTCGGCATCGTGTTCCTCGGGCAACCGAGAGAAGCGAAGCTGAACCGCGCCCGCGATGCGAACACGTGGGAACGGCTGGCGTTCTGCTGGTTCGCGACCGCCAGCGTGCTGCTCGGGCTGATGCCAGCGCAGTTCGTCAAGCTGCTGGATCGCGTCACGCACACGCTGGTCGGCGCCGGCGTCGGCGCGGAAAATCACGGCTGGCTGCTGTTCGCGCCCGTGTCGGCCGCTCGCGCGAGCTACATGCCGGCTGCTTTCATGTTGTTCTTCATCGCATGCTGCGGACTCGCGTGGGTGCTGGTGCGGCGTTTTTATCACGGCCGGCTGCGACGCGCGGCGCCGTGGGGCTGCGGCTTCCCGTTCACGACCGCGCGAATGCAGGATACGGCGGAAGGATTCGGGCAGCCGATCCGCGAAATCTTCGCCCCGCTGCTGCACATCGAACGGCAATTGCCATCGCCATTCGACGCACAGCCGGCCTACCGGGTGTCGGTGACCGATCGCACCTGGTCCGCGCTCTACTTGCGCATCGCGGCACTGACGCAACGCACCGCCGACTTGGTGGGCCGCCTGCAGACGGGCAAGATCGCGGTTTACCTGACATACAGTTTCGTCGTGCTGATCGTGCTTCTGATGCTGGTGAGACGATGGTAACCCTGTCCGGCGTCATCTCGCAGACTCTCGAAATCGTGATAGCGATCGCGGCCGCGCCGTTGCTCACGGGCTGGGTCAACCAATGCCGCGCCTGGCTTCAGAACCGGCGTGCGCCGTCCATCTGGCAACCGTACCGGATGCTCCACAAGCTGTTCAACAAGGAATCGGTCATCGCGCACGGCGCAAGCGCCGTGTTCCGCGGCGCGCCCTATGTCGTCTGGGCCGCCATGACGCTCGCGTGCGCGATCGTGCCAACCCTGTCGACGGAGTTGCCGCTATCGCCCGCCGCCGATGCAATCGCGCTCGTCGGCCTGTTTGCGCTCGCGCGCGTCACGCTGTCGCTCGCGGCGATGGACGTCGGCACGGCGTTCGGCACGCTCGGCGCGCGCCGCGAAATGCTGATCGGCTTCCTCGCGGAGCCGGCACTGCTGATGGTGCTCCTGTCGGCCTCGCTGATTACGCAGTCGACGCTGCTGACGAGCATCGTCTCGACACTCGGCCGTGGCGAGCTCACGATCTATCCGAGCCTGGCGTTCGCCGGCATCGCGTTCACACTGGTCGCGCTGGCCGAAAATGCGCGACTGCCGGTCGACAATCCGACCACTCACCTCGAGCTCACAATGATCCACGAGGCGCTGATCCTTGAATATTCGGGACGGCACCTTGCCTTGATGGAGTGGGCGGCAAGCCTCAAGCTGTTCGCGTATTCGTGCATCGGTCTCGCGTTGTTCGTGCCGTGGGGCATCGCGAATGCGGGCGATCCGGTTGCGCTGCTGCTGGCCGTGCCAGTGCTCTTCGTCAAACTGGCGGCAGGCGGCGTCACGCTCGCCGTGGTCGAAACGGCCAACGCGAAGATGCGCATCTTCCGGGTACCGGAATTCCTGGCGACCGCCTTCCTGCTGGCCGTGATCGGCATGCTCGTCCATCTGCTGCTGGGAGCATGAATGCACGCCTACGCGACACAACTGATCAATTTCCTCGCGGCCGTGCTGCTGATGCTGTCGTTCGCGATGCTGAGCCAGCGCAGGATCCTGTCCCTGATCCATCTCTATACGCTGCAGGGTGTCGCGCTCGTGTCGGCGAACCTGATCCTCGGCTTCGTCACGGACGACGTGCACCTCTACGTGTCGGCCGGACTGACGCTCGTGCTGAAGGTCGGCGTGATCCCGTGGTTCCTGTATCGGCTCGTTCGCAGGCTCGACGTCAAGACCGACGTCGAGCCGCTCATCAATATCCCGACCACGCTGCTGATCGGCATCGTGCTCGTCATCATCGCGTTCAATGTCGCGGCACCGATCAGCCAGCTCGCGACATCGGTCGCACGCGGCACGCTCGGCATTGCGCTCGCATGCGTGCTGCTGTCGTTCATGGCGATGATCACGCGCGCGAAGGCCATTCCTCAGGTGATCGGCTTCCTGTCGATGGAAAACGGGCTGTTCTTCGCGGCGGCTGCCGCGACCAACGGCATGCCGATGATCGTCGAGCTCGGCATCGGGCTCGACGTGCTGATCGGCATCCTGATCCTGGGCATCTTCATGTTCCAGATTCGCGAGCAGTTCGACAGCCTGGACATCCATCACCTCGAGAAACTCAAAGATGAATGACGCCCACGTCGTGCTCGCCGTGCTCGGCCTGCCGCTCGCGGGAGCAGCATGCCTTGCCTGCGTGCGGCCGAGCCGGGTCGCGCGCCATCTGAACATCGGCTTCAGCTTCCTGACGTTCGCGGCAACGCTGGTGCTTGCCGCGCGCACCGTCGAGCACGGTCCGTCGTTCGCATTCGGACGCGCGTTTTTCGTCGATCCGCTCAATGTCTATCTCGTGGCGCTCACGGCGTTCGTCGGCTGGACGACATCGCTGTTTTCCCGGCCCTACATGCAGATCGAGGAAGCCCGCGGCAGGATGACCGCCGCGCGCATGCGGCTCTATCACAGCATGTATCAGCTCTTCATGTTCGCGATGCTGCTCGCGCTGCTGACCGACAACGTCGGCGTGCTGTGGGTCGCGATGGAAGCCGCAACGCTCGCCACCGTGTTGCTCGTCAGTGTCTACCGCACCGCCGCGAGCCTCGAAGCCGCATGGAAATACTTCATCCTGTGCGGCGTCGGCATCGCCCAGGCGCTGTTCGGCACGATCCTGCTGTATCTTGCCGCGAGCCGGCAACTGACCGACGGCGACGCGCTGCTGTGGACGAGCCTGGCCGCGATCAGGACGCAGCTCGATCCGACGATCATGTCGATCGCCTTCGTGTTTCTGCTGGTCGGCTACGGCACCAAGGTCGGCCTCGTGCCGATGCATAGCTGGCTGCCGGACGCGCACGCCGAAGGTCCGACGCCGATTTCGGCGGTGCTGTCAGGCCTGCTGCTGAATGTCGCGCTGTATGCGGTGCTGCGCTGCAAGGTGCTGGCCGACGGCGCGCTCGGCAACGGCCTGCCGGGGCGATTGCTGGTCGGGTTCGGGCTCGCGTCGGTCCTGATCGCGTCGTTCTCGCTGTTCCGGCAGAAGGACGTGAAGCGCCTGTTCTCGTACTCGTCGATCGAGCATATGGGCTTGATGACGTTCGCGTTCGGGCTCGGCGGCCCGATCGCGACGTTCGCCGGATTGCTGCACATGACGGTCCATTCCCTCGTCAAGTCGGCGATCTTCTTCGCGGTCGGTCATGCCGCGCAAAAGGCCGGCACGCAGGCGATCGACGGCATTCGCGGGCTGCTGCAGGTCAGCCCGACGGTCGGCTGGGCATTGATGCTTGGCGCGCTTGCCATTCTCGGGCTGCCGCCGTTCGGCGTGTTCGCAAGCGAATTCCTGATCCTGACGACGGCGATGAACGTGCTCCCGTGGACCGCGCCGTTGCTGCTGCTCGGGCTCGCCGTCGCGTTCGCGGCGATCTTCGCGCGCGTGCAGCGGATGGTGTTCGGCGAAACGACGACGGCGACGCCGCTCGAACACCGGCCGGCGCTGCTGCCGGTGTTCGTGCATCTGGGGCTCGGCCTGATGCTGGGTCTGTACGTGCCGCCCTATCTGGCGATGTGGTACCGTCAGGCGGCAACGATGCTGGCAGGATAAGCGATGCGACTCGACTTGATTCAGGCGGACGGCTCGACTCGCCTCGGGCACGAAGCAGGCCAGGTGCCGGCTACCGTGGTTGACGTCGACGAAGCGCGATGGCGCGACATCGCGCATGCCGCGCGGACGGACCGTAGCCGGCTCGTTGCGATGTGGGGCACCGAAACGCCCGAGCGCGAATTTTCAGTCAACGCGGCTTACGAATGCGACGACGGCGTCCTGTGGGTGCGTCTCGCGACAGGGCCGGAACCGCGGGCCGACGGCGACTATCCCGATCTCGCGGGCGTATTTCCCGCCGCAACGCGCATGCAGCGCGCAATTTTCGACCTGACCGGCCTGCGCGAGCGCAACACGCGCGACACGCGCCCGTGGCTCAATCACGGTAACTGGCCGGGCAACTACTTTCCGCTGCAAAAGCGTGCAACCGGAATCGAGCGATTCGAATCGAACGAAGCGGATTACCCGTTCGTGCAGGTTGTCGGCGACGGCGTGCACGAGATTGCCGTCGGGCCGATTCACGCCGGCATCATCGAGCCGGGCCATTTCCGGTTTTCGGTCGTCGGAGAGAAGGTGCTGCGGCTCGAGGAGCGGCTCGGCTATGTGCATCGCGGCGTCGAACGGCTGTTCGAACGGACGGCCGCGTCGAACGGCCATCGCGTTGCGGGCCGGGTCGCCGGCGATTCGACCGTTGCGTTCTCGTGGGCCTATTGCATGGCACTCGAGCAGGCGTGCGGCACAGCCGTGCCGGCGCGTGCGCTGGTTCTGCGCGCACTCCTGCTCGAGCGCGAGCGCATCGCCAATCACCTCGGCGACCTCGGCGCGCTCGGCAACGACGCCGGATTCGCGTTCGGTCTCGCACAGTTCTCGCGGCTCAAGGAGAACTGGGTACGAACCAACGGCGGAATCTTCGGGCATCGATACCTGATGGATCGAATCGTGCCGGGCGGGCTGGCCGTCGACATTCATCCCGAGGACGCGGCGACCCTCACCGAACAGTGCGAACGCATCGCGCGCGAAGTACACGTGATGCGGAAGATCTACGAGGAGCAGTCCGGGCTGCAAGACCGGTTTCTCGGCACCGGCCGATTGAATGCCGACGTCGTCGCGCATTTCGGCGTGCGCGGCATGGCCGCCCGCGCCAGCGGCCAGACATTCGACGTGCGCGCGAACCTGCGGCCGGCCCCCTACGGCGATCTGGCCGTCAAGGCGGCAAGCGACCCGCGCGGCGACGTCGCCGCGCGGGTCGCCGTGCGGTTTGCCGAAATCGACGAATCGCTGCGTCTGATGGGCGAACTGCTGGCGAATCTTCCGGAAGGGCCGATCGCCGTCGGCGTCACGCCCGCGGCGGCGCCATCCCGGGGAATCGGCTGGGTGGAGGGCTGGCGCGGCGACGTATTCGTCGCGCTCGAGATGGCATCAGGCGATGCCATCGCGCGATGCCATTGCCACGATCCGTCATGGCAGAACTGGCCGGCGCTCGAGCACGCGATCATTGGCAACATCGTTCCCGATTTCCCGCTGATCAACAAATCGTTCAATCTGAACTACGCGGGGCACGATCTCTGATGTGGCAACTCATCCGTCAATTCGCGCGCACTGAATTTCCCGACGAGCCCGTGCCGACCGCCGAAGCCGCCTGGCGACACGAGGCGCAGCAGATTCGTCAGGACATTCTCGACCTCCTCGGCCGCGCGTTGTGCATCCGGCAGATCGATGCGGGTTCGTGCAACGGCTGCGAACTGGAGATTCACGCACTGAGCAACCCGTACTACAACATCGAAGGGCTCGGGATCAAATTCGTCGCCAGCCCGCGCCATGCGGACCTGCTGCTCGTGACCGGCCCCGTCACGCTGAACATGAAGGCAGCCGTGCTTGCCGCGTACGAGGCGACGCCGGCGCCGAAGCTGGTCGTCGCAGCCGGCGAGTGCGCGTGCACGGGCGGCATTTTTGCCGACAGCTACGCTGTGTGCGGCCCCGTTTCGTCGGTCCTGCCCGTCGATGTGACCATTCCTGGATGTCCGCCGCCGCCGATCGATCTGCTGCGCGGCATTTTGACTGCTTGCCGATCACGCTGATATTGAAACGGATGCCAGTGGCAATCCTTCCGTCGGCAATACCTCGTTTGCTGCGGCAGCGAGGGCGAATGCCGCGCATCACCGCCCGATCGGCAGCCCCGTCGGCTCGATCCACCCGAGCCGGTATGCGATCAGCAGCGACAGGAACAGCGTGATCGACAGCCCGACCCGCGCCGCGAGCGACCACGCCATCCGCTTGCTGCCGCCCCGGTCGTGATTCATGAAATACAGCGCGAAAACCAGGCTTCCGATAATCATCACGAAAGCCACCGAAACCAGCGCAATCTTCATTGTTGATGTTCCTCCAGGCCGGAATCGGCCTTCAGCAGTTCGGCCAGTCTTTGCCGCTCGGCAGCGACGTCGGCAACACCTGACGCCGGCCAGTCCAGCGCCACACCATTACCCAGCGAATCGCGAACGAGCGTCTGGTAACGCCGGTCGCTGATCCGGCCCTGCTCCATCGCTTCCGAGATTCCATGTCGAAACGGTAGCGGAAAGCTCGCGTATCCGCGCGACAGCGCCGCATATTGCCGCGCGTCGACCTCTTTCGACGACGGCGCGACTGCCCACACCACGACGGCCACGATGGCTACGAAAGGAATCGCCGTGTAGCGGAGAACGAACTTGATCGGGGTCATGAGGCGGATAGCGAAGTGGCTGGGTAGTAAACGCGAAGAGACGACCAGGCAGCGCCGCCGTCACGGTGCACGCACGCCGCGTGGAAACGGAAGCAGCCGGGTCACCGGCCGTGCGGACGACGGAGCCGCTCGGGCAAGCCGGAGCCGGCAGCCCCGGTCGATATTGTACTTAAAGCCCAATACAACCAACAGAGCATGATAATCTTGTTATCATGTTTTCCATATGCTTCGAGCAATCCGAGGCTCCCGGGTGTGCCGGTGCACGAACCGTGCATGACACATTTGGCACCGAAAGCGGATCGATTATAATTTGATTAACATATCGACCACCCCTGCCATCCCGATGGAAACGAAAACCGCCCGCCTGACCGTCCTGATCGATCCCGCCAAAAAAGAAGCATTCGAAATGCTCTGCGCGGAGCAGGACCTCACACCGTCGCAAGTCGTGCGTCAGTTGATCCGCGAGTATCTCGACAAACACGGCGTCACGTACAAGACCAAGAGCCCGCTCGGCAAGCGCGTGAAGCAAGGGCTGAAGTAAGCGCAGTCGAACCCGCGGCGCCGTCAGGCGCAGATTTCCCATCGTGGATGTTCGCGCGCGCGCCAGACGAGCCGCGCGGGATCGATGCACTCCCCTTCCTTCATGCGCCGAGCGGTGGACGAGAGCTTGAGCGCGCCCGCCGAGCCGAATCCAAGCGCGCGCTCGAGCAGGATGCGCAGCGACGGCAGCGGGTTGCCGTTCTTCCACGCGAACGCAATGAAGTTGTTGTCGTCGCCGCACGGCACCAGCGCGCACGAATCGTCGAACACCGCACGCAGTTGCTCGAGATGGCGCGGCAACGCGGGATCGTCGTCCATAAAGTTGATCGCGAGCACGCCCGTTTCGCTCAGCCGCGCACGGCACGCGTCGAGAAACGCGGTGCCCGTGCAGCGGCCCGGCATGCCATCGGCGACGAACGCGTCGTGCAGGATCACGTCCGCCTGGACGTCCGGCCGCGCGACGTAGTCTGCGCCGTCCGCGCAGACTACCGCGAAGCGCGCGTCGTCTTGCGGAATCCTGAACACGTCGCGTAGCGCGATCACGTCCGGATTGATCTCTACCGCGTCGATCGCCGTGTCGGGCAGGTGCCGATAGCAGTACTTCGCCAGCGATCCACCGCCGAGCCCGATCATGCAGATACGCGCGGGCGCCGGCTGCAGCAGCAGGAAACCCATCATCACGCGCGTATAGCCGAGTTCGAGCCTGACCGGATCCTTCAGCGACATGAAGCTCTGCGTGCCGAAGTGGTCGAAGTGCAGCGACACCGCGTGCTTCGTCTCGAGCACGAACGGACGGCCGTCGTTCAACGGCGCCGCCAGGAACTGCAGGAACGCGTCATAGGAAATTCGATCCTCGCTCATGCTCGACAGGCCCGGTTGATCGGAGAATCGCTCGTACCGCGTGCGGTCATACCTTCTTCAGGTAGCAGGCCTTCAGCATGAAGCCGCCCATGTCGGTCTTGCAATCGACTTCGTGATCGCCGCCGACGAGACGGATGCTCTTGACCTTGGTGCCCATCTTCAGCGTGATCGACGAACCCTTCACGCGCAAGTCCTTGATCAGCACGACCGAATCGCCGTCCGACAGCACGTTGCCATTCGCGTCCTTGACGACGTCGCCCGCCGGTTCGTCGCCCGCATCGGCGCCGGCTCCGGCCGACCATTCATGGCCGCAGTCCGCGCACACGGTCAGCGTGCCATCCGGGTAGGTGTTTTCCATCGCGCATTGCGGGCAGGCGGGGGCGGCGTTCATTGCAGCTTCCATTCGGTGGGAGTTCACGTCAATCGATAAAAAATGCCGGACACGCAAGCACGTGGCCGGACCGCGCGCCGTGCTGCCCCGTCGACAAATCGGCCAGACAGCATGCCGCGCACACGGCATTATAATGCAATACACATAAACACGTTGCTGTATTATAATTGTCAGCTTTCGATCATTCGCCGGACTTGATGGCGGTTTCGCTGAGGATGTCGACATGTTCGAGATGAATGATGCACCGATGCCTGGTACACAACACCCGGCGCCCCGTCGGGAAACCGCGCTCCGCGCGGTCCCGCCGTGCTGCCGGCCGGCCGTTGCACGCCGTTCCGGCGACTTTCCCCGAGGTTGATCCGCATCGTGGCAACCGTCGTCTACGTTGAAATCGGCCCCGCCTGGAGCCGCAAGCGTGCGATCGCGTCGTGTGACGCGATCGTCGCGGCGGCACACCGCTTCGAAAGCGACATCCTGCTGCTCGCCAACGGGCTCAGCGGCAGCGCGAAGGACGCGATGGCCATCGCGGCGCTACAGATGCTTGGCGGCACGTCCGCGCAGGTGCTCGCCACTGGCCCCGACGAGGATGCAGCGCTCCAGGCGCTGTTGCCCCTGCTGCAGGCACGCTGACGCTGCGTCGCCCGATCCCACGGCCTCGTGCCGTTCACCCTGAATCACTACACTTCGAGGAAGCGATGAACGACAACGTCACGTCCCACACCCCCAACCTGTCGGCCTCCGCGATCTGGGCGCTCGAGCGTCTCGCCGATGTGCGCTACGGCCGCGATGCGCCGGCGCTCGGCTGGTCGGTCGAGCAGGAACTCGTCGGCGCGGGCTTCGTCAGCCATTCCGCGAACGGCCGATCCGGTGCGTCGATCACCGCACACGGGCGCAGCTTCCTGAAAAGCCGCAAGTAGAAACCGCCCGGCACGGGCGCGATGCCGCCACGCGGTCGCCAGCCCGTGCCGGAATCATCGGACGACGGCAAGCCGGACGATGCGGCCGCATTCCCCGCCGCAGACGGGGATTTGCGGCTGCGCCGCAGTTTCCGCGGTATCGTACGGGACCCAAGCGCGGCTCACTGCGCCGCCTTCCTTTCCTCATGGAACGCCCGATGACACTCAGCGCCCTGCCGCCCGTCACGTCCCCACCGGTTCTCGATACCCCCCGCCTGATCCTCGAAGGTCACCCGCTCGGCGACTTCGACGCGCTCGCCGCGATGTGGGCCGAGCCGACCGTCGTCGCGCACATCTTCAACGGCAATCCGTCGGCGCCGCGTGACTCGTGGATGCGGCTGCTCGCGTATCGCGGACTGTGGCCGCTGCTCGGCTACGGCTACTGGGCGATTCGCGAGAAGTCGTCGGGCCGCTACGTCGGCGATCTCGGCTTCGCCGACTTCCATCGTGCGGTCGAGCCGTCGATTCGCAGCGTGCCGGAAGCCGGCTGGGCGCTCGCGAGCTGGGCGCACGGCAAGGGCTATGCGACCGAGGCGTTGTCGCATGCGCTCGGCTGGCTCGATGCGCAGCACCGGTTCGAGCGCAGCGTGTGCCTGATTGCACCGACCAACATCGCGTCGATCCGCGTCGCGCAGAAGGCCGGGTATGCAGATCCGGTGCAGATTCGCTTCAACGACGCCGATTCGCTGCTGTTTTCACGCGCGTGCCGGTAAGCGCGATGTCGCGCACCGGCCGCTTCGTCGCGGCAAAGGTGCGTGGACCGTCTGCGTCTGCGCCGGCGGTCGGCGAACGCCGTCGGCAACGGGGACGCCGAGCGTGAAAACCGGTGCGTGCATCGTTGACGTGTCCGGAATGACGCGGTACGGGATCCGGCCGCCCCCCTGCAAGCGCAGTTCCTGCATCAGCGTCGGGCGATACCGCGTTGCCGCGTCGCGTGCGTATCCGTGCCGGGGGCGGGACCGCGATTGACCGTTAGTTGCACTTGTGAGATCGCACGTCCAGGTCTCGACCGCCGGATTGCGGCGTTCATCGCGGGTCATGCCAGCGCGATCCGGATCGTCGTCGAAGGCGCGCGGCCGGCACCCGGCACGCACCGACCGGTGCAGCGGATGCCGGCGATGCGCAGCGCGCTGACGAGCGGCGAGATCGCCGCGGTGGTCAGCTATGTGCGCGGCGCGTGGGGAAATCGCGCCGCACCGGTGTCAGAACAGGACGTGAGGCGGTTGCGAGCGGCGATCCGGCGGTAGACGGGCCGCACGTCTGCATCCGATGCGGGCGGCAAGCGGTGGAATCGTGTCGTCTCACCAGCAGCGGCAGCGACTATCCCCGCAGCACGGCAACCGCCTTGATTTCGACGATATAACCGGGCGCCCCGCCGAGCATGTGCGCGCCGACCGCGGTCCACGCCGGCCGCGGATGCGCATGGAGATAGCGGTCGCGCACCGCCATGAACAGCGGCAGGTCGCGCATGTCGGTATGAAAGGTCGTCAGGTCGACCACGTCGTCGAGCGACGCGCCGGCCGCCTCGAGCACCAGCCTGAGATTCTCGAACGCCTGCACGATCTGCGCCTCGCGTTCTTCCACCAGTTGCATCGCCGCGTCGCGGCCGATCTGGCCGGATACGTACACGGTATCGCCCGCCTTGATCGCCGGCGCATAACCGATTTTTTCGTACACGACTTCCATTCCCGCGGGGATGATTGCTTCGCGCTCGCGCATGAGTGTCTCCGTGGCCGGACGTTCCACGTCGGCCGGTTGTTCGATGGTCATCGCGCGCACGCCTGACCGGGGCGCGCGCATCGCTGAAGCAGCGGGCGAACAGGCAACCCGGCCGCTCAACCCGTATCGCCGCCCGCGACCGGCAGCACCGTGCCGGTGATGTAACTCGCTTCGTCCGACGCGAGGAACAGGATCGGCGCGATCTGTTCATCGAGCGTGCCGTAACGCTTGAAGAACGTCGAATCGGTCACCTGCCGCACCGCTTCGGCCATCCACGCCTGTTCCTGCGCATTGTCGCCGGCCGCATTGCGCGGCACGCGACGCGGCGGCGCCGTGGTACCGCCCGGCGCGGTCGCGACCACGCGGATGCCTTGCTCCGCGTATTCCATCGCGAGCGCCGCCGTCAGCGCATTGACGCCGCCTTTCGCGGCCGAATATGGCACGCGCCGAATGCCGCGCGTCGCGTTCGACGACACGTTGACGATCGTGCCGCCGCCCCCGGCCAGCAAGTGCGGCAGCACCGCGTGGCAACTGTAGAGCGTCGGCATCAGCGAGCGGCGGATTTCCGCGTCGATCTGCTCGGGCTCGAACTCGGCGAACGGCCGCATCCGGATCGCGCCGCCGACGCCGTTGATCAGCACGTCGATCCGGCCGAACGTCGCGACCGCGCACGCCATCGCCGCGCGCGCGCCGTCGTAGGTCTCGAGATCCGCGACGAATCCGGCCGTGTTGCCGCCCGGCGCCTCGGCGGCCACCTCCGCCACGAAATCCGCGCGATCGACGAACAGCACGCGGCCGCCCTCGGCCGCCGCGCGCAGCGCGACGCCGCGGCCGATGCCCTGCGCCGCGCCGGTGACGACAACGACCTTTCCAGAGAATCGTTGCATGGTCATGCCGCCTTTGCCGTCACGTTCGGGGTGAACTTCTCGTAGTGGAAGCTGTTGGGCTTCACGCCTGCATCGTCGAAGTACTGGCGCACCGCGTCGACCATCGGCGGCGGCCCGCACAGGTAGACGTCCACGTCGCCGTCGTTCAGCGCATCGGCCGGAATGTGCTGCGTGACCCAGCCCTTGCGCGGATGGCTCGACCCCGCATCGGCAACGACGGTCGAGAAGCTGAAGTTCGGCAGCTTCGCCACATACGCTTCGATCGCGTCGACCAGCACCAGGTCGAGATCGCGCGTCACGCCGTAGATCAGGTGCACCTTCTGCCGCGAGCCGCTGCGCGCGAGCACCTCGAGCATCGACAGGAACGGCGCGAGGCCCGTGCCGCCCGCGAGGAACAGCAGCGGCCGCGCCGCATCGCGCAGGTAGAAGCTGCCGAGCGGCCCGTTCAGTTCGAGCGTATCGCCGGGTCTGGCCGATTCGAGCCACGTGCTCATCACGCCGCCGGGAATCTTCTTGATCAGGAATCCGACCTTCGTGTCGCCCGGCGCGGACGAGAACGAATACGACCGGTGCTGGCCGCTGCCGGGCACGCCGATGTTCACGTACTGGCCGGGCAGGAACACCGGCGCGGCCGCATCGACGTCGAGTTCGAGCACGATCGCCGCATCGTTGTGCGGCTCGACCTTCGTCACGGTCGCGGCGAACGCGCTGTGGCCGGTCTTGCAGGCGATCGACGAGCTCGGCACCGCGATCACGCAATCGCTTTGCGGCACCATCTGGCACGTCAGCACAAGACCGCCGTCCTTTTCATCCTCGGTGAGCGCGTCGTCGATGTAATCGTCGCCGAGATCGTAGCTGCCGCTCTCCGCGCGGCACTTGCAGGTGCCGCACACGCCGTCGGAACAGTCCATCGGCAGGTTGATCTTCGCGCGGAACGCGGCGTCGAGCACCTTCTCGCCGGCCTTGCAGTCGATGAAGCGGGTGACCCCGTCCTCGAAGTTCAGTGCAATCTTGTAGGTGGACATGACATCGTCTCCCGGTGTTACTTGTCGAATCGATCGGCGTCAGACGTGGTACACGTCGAGCACCTGCCTGATGTAGTCGTTCTTCAGCACGATCTTCTTGTTCGAGATCAGCCATGCGTCGCCCGAGCGGCGCAACGTAACGAACATCGTGCCGAAGAAGTGATCGGTCACGCGGTAGCGGTGGTTCAGCGTGTGGAAGTTGTAGCGCACGTCCACCTCGCCGTCGCGCTCGGCCAGCACCTCGACGTTCGTCACGTTGTGGCTGGTGCGCGGCTCGGGCGTCGACGCGCCGCTGCGCTCGGTCTTGATCCGGAACACGCGATCCTCGAGGCCGCCGCGATCCGCGTAATACATCAGCGAGATCTGGCTCTGCGGATCGTCGGTCGGCCGGTCGTCGTCGTCCCACGCGGGCATCCAGTATGTGACGTCTTCCGTGTAGCAGGTCAGCCACTCGTCCCACTCGCGGTCGTCGAGCAGGCGCGCTTCGCGATACAGCGCCGCGCAGATGGTCCGGTAATCGATGTTCATGCTTCCACCTCCCCGCGCTCCTTCTTCAGTGCATCGCGCATCACGTGCACCCAGTGTTCGTGCTGGCACACGAACAGCCCTTCGTCCTCGCTGCGCTCGCCCGAGATGCGCGGGTTCAACCCCATCCTTTTCGCGTTCTCGTCCGGCCCGTCGATCCATAGCGGCGCGCCGCGCGACAGGTCGTTCCACATCGCCGTGATGCCCGCATAGCCGGCCTGGCATGCACGGAACTCCTCGAGGTCGTCGGCCGTGCCCATTCCGGTCACGTTGAAGAAGTCCTCGTACTGGCGGATGCGCGTCGTGCGGTCGGCTTCGCTCTCGCCCTTCGGCGCGAAACAGAAGATGCTGACTTCGGTCTTGTCGACGCCGAGCGGGCGCACCACGCGGATCTGCGTGCTGAACTGGTCCATCAGGAACACGTTCGGGTACACGCACAGGTTGCGCGTCTGGTTCACGATGAAGTCGGCCTGCACATCGCCGACGCGCGCCTTGATCTCGTCGCGGTGCTGGTACACGGGCCGCACTTCGGGGTTCATCGTCTTGGTCCACAACAGGATGTGGCCGTTGTCGAAGCCGTACACGCCCGCGACCGACTTGCTCCAGCTGTTCGCGTCGACGGCCTTGGTGCCGTCTTCCTTGCGGCGGCCCATCGTCGCCGCGTAGTTCCAGTGCACGGTGCTCACGTGATAGCCGTCGCAGCCGTTCTCCATCTGCATCTTCCAGTTGCCTTCGTAGATGTAGGACGAGTTGCCGCGCAGCACTTCGAGCCCGTTCGGCGCCTGGTCGACGATCTGGTCGATGATCACGCGCGCCTCGCCGAGGTACTCCTCGAGCGGCAGCACGTCGTCGCTCAGGCTGCCGAACAGGAAGCCGCGGTAATTCTGGAATCGCGCGACCTTCTTCAGGTCGTGCGAGCCGTGCGTGTTGAACTGCACCGGATACTCGGTCGTCTTCTCGTCCTTCACCTTCAGCAGCTTGCCGGTGTTCGAGAAGGTCCAGCCGTGGAACGGGCACGTGAAGCTGCCCTTGTTGCCGTGCTTGCGGCGGCACAGCATCGCGCCCTTGTGCGCGCACGCATTGATCACCGCGTGCAGCTCGCCGGTCTTGTCGCGCGTGATGACGACCGGCTGGCGGCCGATCCACGTCGTGTAGTAATCGTTGTTGTTCGGGATCTGGCTCTCGTGCGCGAGGTACACCCAGTTGCCCTCGAAGATGTGCTTCATCTCGAGCTCGTACAGCGCCTCGTTCGTGAAGATGTCGCGGCGGCAGCGGAAGATGCCGGCTTCCTTGTCGTCCTGCACGGCAGTGGCGAGCAGGTGGTCCAGTTCGGTGGTGTGGTCGATCGTGGCGGACATGTTGGTTCCTCCTGTGTGCGTGCCGGGTCCTGCAAGCACGCTCGCATCGGTATCGATTGAATCTCGCGGGGACCCGGCCGGCGGTGGCGCAGGCGCGCCGCCGTGCCGTCGGGCGCTTATGCCGTGGCGGAAGCGCGCAGGCGTTCGACGATCTGGTTGTCCTTGCCCTCGACGCGTGGCGTCAGGACGAAGTTGAACTCGATGTCCTGATATGCGTCGGCCTTCAGCCCGAGCGCGGCGCCGCCGGTCTTGCTGGTGACGGGCGGAATCAGCTCCTCGCGCGTCGCATACGCGAAGTCGTCCCAGATCAGCGGGTCGCCGTCGATGTTGAACTGCGTCGTCAACTTGCGGTGGCCGTCGCTGGTCACGAAGAAGTGCACGTGCGCCGGGCGGTTGCCGTGACGGCCGAGGCGGTCGAGCAGCTGCTGCGTCGCACCTTGCGGCGGGCAGCCGTAGCCGACCGGCATCAGCGTGCGGAATTCGTACTTGCCATCCGCGCCCGTCTTCACCGCGCCGCGCAGGTTGAAATCGCTCTGTGCGCCGGTCGGGTCGAAATGCGAGTAGAAGCCGTGCGAGTTCGCGTGCCAGCACTCGACCAGCGCGCCGGCCACCGGCTTGCCGTCGACCCCCGTGACCGTGCCGTGGATCACGAGCGGGCCCGCGCCTTCATCCGCATCGAGGTCGATCTTCGCGACGCCGTCGCGCACCGGCGCGCCGCCGACGTACAGCGGGCCTTCGATCGTGCGCGGCGTGCCGCCGTCGAGTCCGATCGCCTCGTCCTCCGCGTCCATCCGGATGTCGAGATACTTCTCGAGGCCGAGGCCGGCCGCGAGCAGCGCCGCCTCGCCGTCCTGGCCGAGCTTGTTCAGGTAGTTCACACCGGCCCACACTTCGTCCGGCGTAATGTCGAGGTCGTCGATCGCCTTGAACAGGTCGCCGAGCAGCCGCAGCACGACCTGCTGCGTGCGCGCGTTGCCGCCATTGGCGCCCGCGTTCGACGCGGCCTTCAGCAGATCCTGCACTTCCTTGGTTTCGAATACTTTGACGCTCATGATGGTGTCTCCACGTGTATTTTGGGGAAAGGTGACCCGGTGCCCGCCGTTGCGGAAGAGGCGGCTCCGTGGTTCAAACGTCGCCGTCGTGTATCGACGACGGGTGGCGACACAACGGCGTCACCGAAATCTTCATGTACGGGAACAGCGGCAGGCCGGTCAGGATCTCGTGCAGCTCGGCGTTGCCGGACACGTCGAACACGCTGTAATTCGCGTATTCACCGGCGATGCGCCAGATGTGGCGCCATTTGCCGCTGCGCTGCAGGTCCTGCGAATACGCCTTCTCGCGGGTCTTGATCTCGTCGGCCACGCCGGCCGGCATGTCGGCCGGGAGGTTGACGTCCATGCGTACGTGGAAAAGCATCGTGATGTCCTGGTGCGTGATCGTGTTATCGCGGGTTGTCGCGCGTGATCGCGATTCAGCGGGAGACTTTCGTCAGCCCGTCGCGGGTGAAGCGCGCGACCTTCGCTTCGTCGAGCTCGATGCCGAGGCCCGGGCCGCTCGGCACGGTCAGTTCGAAATCGCTGTAGTCGAGCGGGGTCGTGAGAATCTCTTCGGTAATCAGTAGCGGTCCGAACAGTTCGGTGCCCCACTGCAGGTTCGCGAAGCTCGCGAACAGATGCGCGGACGCGACCGTGCTGAACGCGCCTTCGAGCATCGTGCCGCCGTACAGCTCGATGCCGGCCGCATCCGCGATCGCCGCGACGCGCTGCGCCGCGAAGAGGCCACCGCTCTGCTCGATCTTGATCGCGAACACGTCCGCGCCGTGATGCTTCGCGATCTCGAATGCGCTGTCCGGGCCCTGCAGGATTTCGTCGGCCATCAGCGCGACCGGGAAGCGGCGCATCAGCCGTGCGAGCGCCGCCGCCGACGCAACCGGCTGCTCGACCAGTTCGCAGCCGGCATCGGCGAGCGCCGGAATCGCACGCGCGGCCTGCGTTTCGCTCCACGCCATGTTCACGTCGACGCGCACCGAAGCGCGCTCGCCCACCGCCCGCTTGATCTCGGCCACGTGGCGGATGTCCGCGTCGAGCGCCTTCGCGCCGATCTTCAGCTTGAACACGTTGTGGCGGCGCAGGTCGAGCATCCGCTCGGCTTCGGCGATATCGGTCGCCGTGTTGCCCGATGCGAGCGTCCACGCAACGGGAAGGCGATCGCGCCGGCGGCCGCCGAGCAGCTCGCTGACCGGCACGCCGAGGCGCTTGCCGTGCGCGTCGAGCAGCGCGGTTTCGAGCGCGCTCTTCGCGAAATGATTGACCTTCGCGAGCTTGCCGAGGAACGCCATCAGCGCCTGGATGCGCGTCGCATCCTTGCCGATGATCGCCGGCGCGAGGTATGCGTCGATCGCGAGCTTCATCGCTTCCGGGCTTTCCGGGCCATAGGCCATCCCGGCAATCGTCGTGCCTTCGCCTGTGCCCGTCACGCCGTCGCTGCAGGTCACCTTCACCAGCATCAGCGTCTGGCCGTGCATCGTGGCGACCGACAGCTTGTGCGGACGGATCGTCGGCAGGTCGACGAGGCGGGTTTCAATGCGTTCGATGGTGACGGGAGACATGGGGCACGCTGCGTGTGGGGAGTTCATGGAACGGATTTATACGCGGCGGGGAAATGGACCGTCCAATACTTTTGGCCTCGCTTTTTCATACCTGTCAGGTATTGAAATTCGCTTCAGATCGGGAAATATTGCATCGCGCCATACCCGTTTTGTCTGGTTGGCGTGGCTGGAAGGCTTGCTGGGAGGAGCGGGACAGGTTTCAGGGCACCGCGTGGCGAGCAGTGAAATGCGGGCAGGCTGGTGGTTGGCGACGTCGACGGAAATCGAGGTCCGGGCGGGCGGATCAGGGTTTTCCTGATGGGAATGCGGTGTGGCCCGCCGACCGTATTCCGCACGAAGGCGCCGCGATCCGGCCACGTCCCCGTGGCCGGATCATTGCGGTGGCGATAGGCGCCTGAAGCGCTTCCACAGTGTCTTCAATGTCTGATGATCTGCAGCCACGCGAGCGACCAGAAAGCCTCGAGCAAAGGCCGCGCCCGGCATGGCATGTGGCATGTGGCATGTGGCATGCCGCATGCAGTGCGATGGCACTGACGGCGGACTACGCCACCGCCGGCCGCTCATGCAGCCGCAACGCGGCCCACGCGATCCCGGCGGAGAAGATCCCGACCACCCCGCCGAACGTGCCGATCCACGGCAGGCCGAAATCCCCGGCGATATGGTTGCCGAGCAGCGCGCCGGCACCGATGCCGACGTTGTACAGCCCGGAAAAGATCGACACCGCGAGATCGGTCGCCTCGGGCGCGAGCTTCAGCACCCAGGCCTGCATCGCGAGCCCGAAGCAGACGATCGCGCCGCCCCACACCAGCGTGTGAACCGACAGCGTGACGATGTTCAGCGCGCTCGGGAACAGGATCAGCAGACACGCCGACAGCGCGATGATCGACGCGAGCAGGAAATCGGCCGGCCGCTCCGGAAACACGCGGTTGAAACAGACCGCGGCCGGCATGCCGGCGACGCCGAACAGGATCAGCACGTAGGTAATCCGGCTGCTGCTCGCGTGATTGACGCTCTGCACGAACGGCTCGATGTACGTGTACGACGTGAAATGCGCGGACACGACCAGCACGGTGATCGCGTACAGCGATACCAGCGCCGGCTTCCTGAGAAACATGCCGATGCTCGACAGCGATCCGGCGCCCTGGCTCGGCAGCGTCGGCAGCGTCACGCGCAGCATCAGCAGCGCGACGGCCGCCGCGCCGCCGATCACGAGGAACGTCACGCGCCAGCCGAGCGCCTCGCCGATCACGCGCCCGAGCGGAATCCCGGCGACCATCGCGATCGCCGTGCCCATCGCGAGCAGGCTCAACGCGCGGCTTTTCCGGTCGCTCGGCGCGAGCCGCACGGCCAGCGGGACGGAAATCGACCAGAACACCGCATGCGCGCACGCGATGCCAAGCCGGCCGATCATCAGCACCGTGAAATTCCACGCGACGCCGGTGACGACATGGCTGCCGATGAACACCAGCAGCGCGCAGCTCAGCAGCTTGCGACGTTCGACATGGCGCGTGACGAACGTCAGCGGCAGCGACACGACCGCGACGGCCCACGCGTAGATCGTCAGCATCAGGCCGACGTCGGTCGGCTGCATCCGCAGGCTGTCGCCGATCGCGCTCAGCAGCGCGACGGGCACGAATTCGGTGGTGTTGAAGATGAAGGCAGTGAGTGCCAGGGCCAGGACGCCCCACCACGACTGTTCGGAACTGACGGCGTCCGGAGTTGCCATACGGGAATTCGACGAGGGTTGGGGGCGCGTGCGGCGCGGGCAGCCGGCCCGGCGCATCGGCGCGATTGTACCAGCGGCAAACGACACGCCGCTGCCGGCCGCGGCGCCGGGACATGGCGATGACACGGCCGCGCGCCGATAATGCGTCGAAGGACTTTTCGCGGACGATTCGCCCGAACCTCATCGGGCCAGGAGATTCAACATGCGCATTGAAACGTCGTTTCTGTTCGATCTCGACGGCACGCTCGTCGACAGCGTCTACCAGCACGTGCTCGCGTGGAAGGAAGCGCTCGATGCCGAGGGCATCGAGCTGTCGGTGTGGCGCATCCACCGCAAGATCGGGATGAGCGGCGGCCTGTTCCTGAATCAGCTGCTGCGCGAGACGGCCGGCGACATCGACGCCGAGCGCGTCGAACGGCTCGCGCGGCTGCACGCGGCCGCGTACCAGCGGCTGCGCGCGCAGGTCCGGCCGCTGCCGGGCGCCCGCGAGCTGCTGGCCGCGCTGTCGAACGCGGGCATCCGCTGGGCGATCGCGACCAGCGGCCGGATGGAAACGGCGGCCATCAACCTCGAGGCGCTGGGCGTCGATCCGGCGAAGAACGTGGTCGTCACGCGCGATCAGGTCAAGTATGCGAAGCCGGATCCCGATCTGTTCCTGACGGCCGCCGCGAAGCTGAACGTGCCGATCGAGCATACGGTGGTGGTTGGCGACAGCATCTGGGACATGCTCGCCGCGAGCCGCTGCCGCGCGCTGGGCGTCGGGTTGCTGTCCGGCGGTTACGGCAGCGACGAGCTGGAACGCGCGGGCGCGCTACGCGTGTATGACGATCCGGCGGATCTGCTGTGGCACCTCGACGAGATCGCGGCGCGGCCGTGATGCCTGAATCGCCCGCCTGACCCGCGGCGTCCGGCTCTCCGGCGTCACCTTCGTCGGTTTGTCGCCCCGCGTGCAAGCTTCCGGTCGGGTCGGGTCGGGTCGGGTCGGGTCAATCGTCATCGACGCGCTTGTCGACCAGATAACGCCCGCGCTCGACACCCGCGCGCAGCGCCTCGTCCTCGGTTTTCCAATCCGGGCCGGCCGGCTCCGGCACGCTGAGCTCGATGCGCGCGCCGTCGACATACACCTGCACTTCGTCATCCCACGCGCCGCGCGCGTTGCGCCGCGCCCAGACGCGAATCTCGTGGCCGCGATACGGGTCGCGCACCTGTGCGTCCTGTTGATGCTGCATGCTGGCCCCCTCTGCTTATCTGCGACGGCGATGCAAAAAATGCGCGCCGCATGATCGCCGCGCGCGCCGTCGGCCCCATGAGCACACGCCGTGCCCGCTATCCGGCAGCCCGGCACGCAGCTTGCGCACGCGTCCCACCGCGCTGACAAACCCTGACGGAGCTTGCCCATGCGAACCGACGAACTCGCCGGAACGGCCCTCGACTATTGGTGCGCGCGCGCGTTGTGCGCGGACGACGAAGACACGCTGTGCTTCACGGCCGTCGAGCCGCAACTGATCGTGACCGCCGCGTGCGATGCATTGCGGCGCCTCGATGCACATTTCGCGCCGTCGGCGTCGTGGGCCGACGCGGGAGCGGTGCTCGATCGCGTCGGCGACCTGCGGATCGCGCGGCGCGGCGACGGCGTCGAATGCGACGCATGCTTCATCGACGGCCCGTCGACCTGCGCGGCGCGCGCGACCGACCCGCGCACCGCGCTGCTGCGCGCCTTCGTGCGGGCGCGCTTCGGCGACGACGTCGATACCCCGCCGGCGTTCGCGCACCGGATCGAGCGCGGCGCGCCGGTGCGTTACGACCCCGGAGCGCCGCTTCCCGAAGCGGACGACGATCCGGCCGCCGGCGACAGTTCGGACATCCGCTCGATTCCGCGCATGTGACGACGCCGGACGCGCCCCGCTCCGCGCACGATGCAACGACCGTACGGCGTTTATGTAAAAACGACAGAGGTTCAGCACGCGGCATCCCGCACGCACGTTGCCGCGCGGGGCGCAGCGCCGCAGGCACGCGGGTTGCGGCGCACGGCCGTTACCGTTCGCCGCCGCCCGCCCACGCCATTCCATGAACGTCACGCCCCCCTTCGCCCCACATCTCTACTTCTGCGATGCCCGCCTCGTCGGTCCGCTCGACGCGTGGCCAGACACGTTCGCACACATCGCGGGCATGGGCTTCGATCACGTGCTGATCGGCGGCTTCTGGGCCACCAGCGTCGCGGGTTTTCCGCGTCACGTCGCCGACTTCCATCGGCCGGCCGCGACGTTCGCGACGCGCGCCGGCGCGCTCGAGACGTTCTCGCGGCTCGCGCAGCTTGCGCAAGGCCACGGGCTGCGCGTGATGCTCGAAGTCGTGCCCGATCGCATCGCGCGCGACAATCCGCTGCGCGTCGAGCATCCGGACTGGTACGTCGAGCGCTCGCACGACGACGCGCTGATCGATCCGCGCCGCGCCGCGCATGAACTCGACGTCGCGCATGCACAGGTCGGCGAGGATTCGACACACGACGCACTCGCCGCGTGGTGGTGCGCGCATCTCGCTGCGTTCGCGGACGCCGGCGCGGCCGGCTTCCTGATCGACGCGCCGCATCATCTGCCGGCCGCGTGGTGGCCCGGCTGGCGCGCGGCGCTGCGGCGCGCGCGACCGGACGTCGCGGTGCTGGCCGGCGTACCCGGCCATGCGCGCGACGCGCTCGCGCAATTCGAGGCGGCCGGCTTCGACGCGGTGTTCTCGTCGGTACGCTGGTGGGATCTGCGTTCGCCGTGGTTCGCGGACGAACACCGTCTGTTGCGGCGCATCGGCTCGCCGATCGCGTTTCCCGACGCCTACGACGGTCCGCGTCTCGCCGACGACTGGCGCGACGCGCCGGACGAGACGGTCGCCCGGGCGTATCACCGCGCTTTGTGGACCGCGGCGGCGGTCGGCACAGGCTGGCTCGTGCCGATGGGCTTCGAACGCGGCGTCACGCTGCCGCTGATGGCACGCGATGCGGATGCCACGCGCTATCGCGCTGCGTTCGACGGCGCGCGCTTCGACCTGTCCGGCGCGATCGCCGACGCGAATGCATGGCGCCGCGCGACGCCGCTCGCGGCCCAGCGCGGCGAAATCGCGCAACTGAGCGCGCCCGGCGCAGCCGCGACCGCGCTGTTGCGCGGCACGGGCCCGTCGCTCGAGCACGACGACACGGCACTGCTGATCGCGCTGAATCCCGATCTCGATGCCGAAGCGCTGGTCGATCCCGCCACGATCCTGCCCGGCGTGCCGGGCGGCTTCACCCATGTCGCGACGCCGGACGGCGCGCGCAAGCACGCGCCGGTCGCGCTGGAAGCGTTCACGCTCGAACCCGGCGGCTACGCACTGCGCGAAGCCTGGCGCGCGCCGCCAGCGATCCCGCGCGCCAACGCCGCGAGCGAGCGTACCGCGCTGTCCGCCGCGCTCGCGGCCGACCGGATCGCGATCGAACGCGTCGAGCCGGCCGTGGACGGCGGCCGCTTCGCGATCAAGCGCGTAATCGGCGAAACGCTGGTTGTACACGCATCTATTTTCTCGGACGGGCATGCGCATCTCGCGGCAGCGCTGCAATGGCGCGCGGACGACGAGGACGACTGGCGCGAAGTGCCGTTCGTCGCCGAGCCGAACGATCGCTGGCACGCGCGCATCTCGCTCGACCGGCTCGGCCGCCACGCGTTCCGCGTGATCGCATGGCGCGACGACTGGGCATCGCTCGTCACCGACATCGCGAAGAAGCGTGCGGCCGGTCAGGACGTGACGCTGGAGGTGCGCGAAGCGCAACTGCTGCTCGCGGCCGCGCTGAAGCAGGCCGACCCGGCCGATCCGCGCGCGATCGGGCAGATGGAACGGCTGAGCGCCGAATTCAAGGACGCGTCGCCCGACGAACGCCTCGCGCTGATCGGCGCGCCCGCGCTCGCCGATGACTTCGCGGCGCTGCGCTACCGGCCGTTCGTCACCCATGACGAAACGGTTTATCCGGTCGACGTCGAGCGCCGCGCCGCGCGCTTCTCGAGCTGGTACGAAATGTTCCCGCGCTCGGCGAGCAACGATGCGCACCGGCACGGCACGTTCGACGACGTGATCGCGCAGTTGCCGCGCATCCGTGACATGGGTTTCGACGTGCTGTATTTCCCGCCGATCCACCCGATCGGCACGACCGCGCGCAAGGGCCGCAACAACACGCTGAAGGCCGGCCCGGACGACGTCGGCAGCCCGTACGCGATCGGCTCGCACGACGGCGGCCACACGGCCGTGCATCCGCAGCTCGGCACGCTCGCGTCGTTCCGGACGCTGGTCGAGGCGGCGCGCGCGCAAGGGCTCGAGATCGCGCTGGACTTCGCGATCCAGTGCTCGCCCGACCATCCGTGGCTCGCCGCGCACCCGGGCTGGTTCGCATGGCGGCCCGACGGCTCGCTGCGCTTCGCGGAAAATCCGCCGAAGCGCTATCAGGACATCGTGAATCCCGACTTCTACGCGCCGGACGCGCTGCCCGACTTGTGGGTCGCGTTGCGCGACGCGGTGCTGTTCTGGGTCGACGCGGGCGTGCGGATTTTCCGCGTCGACAATCCGCACACGAAGCCGCTTCCGTTCTGGGCGTGGATGATCGCCGACGTGCGCGGCAAGCATCCGGACGTCGTGTTCCTGTCGGAGGCGTTCACGCGGCCGGGCATGATGTACCGGCTCGCGAAGGTCGGCTTCTCGCAGTCGTACACGTATTTCACGTGGCGCGAGACGAAGCGCGAGTTCATCGATTACCTGACCGAGCTGACGGCCGGCCCGCCGCGCGAGTTTTTCCGGCCGAACTTCTTCGTGAACACGCCCGACATCAATCCGCGCCACCTGCAGAATGCGCCGCGCTCGCAGTTCGTGATCCGCGCGGCGCTCGCGGCGACGCTCGCCGGCTCGTGGGGCCTGTATTCGGGCTTCGAGATCGGCGAATCGGCGCCGCTGCCCGACAGCGAGGAATACGCGGATGCGGAGAAATACGAGCTGCGCGCGCGCGACTGGAACAAGGCCGCGCACATCGGCGGCGAAGTCGCGCGGCTGAACCGCGCGCGGCGCGAGCATCCGGCGCTGCAGACTCACCTCGGCCTCACGTTCGCCGACGCGGACAACGACCAGGTCCTCGTGTTCGTGAAGGCGACGCCCGCGCACGACAGCGTCGTCGCGGTCGCGATCAGCCTCGACCCGTGGCACCCGCAGGCCGCGAACTTCACGCTCGACGCGTCGCTGTGGCGCGGCTTCGGGCTCGTCGACGGCGAACCGCTCGACGCGTTCGAACAGGACGCCGCGCATGCCGAAACGTGGCGCGGGCATCGCCAGTACGTGTCGCTCGACCCGCACGTGCGGCCGTATGCGATCTGGCGGCTCGCGCCGTCTCCCGGCGCCGCGCGAGCGGCGGCGCCCGAGCCGGGCGACGCCCGACACCCTTCCGGAGCACACGCATGATGAAACGCGAAGACTCCCTCGACGACGTGCGCCGCGCGCAGTTCCCTTCGCTCGCACCGGCCGGCACGCCGCGCCGTCGCCGGTCGCGACGCCGCGCACCCGCGCTCTGCGCGGACGATCCGCTGTGGTACAAGGACGCGATCATCTACCAGGTACACGTGAAGTCGTTCTACGACTCGAACAACGACGGGATCGGCGACTTCCCCGGCCTGATCATGAAGCTCGACTACATCGCCGAGCTCGGCGTCGACACGATCTGGCTGCTGCCGTTCTACCCGTCGCCGCGCCGCGACGACGGCTACGACATCGCCGATTACCGCGACGTGCACCCCGACTACGGCACGCTCGCCGACGTGCGGCGCTTCATCCGCGAAGCGCACGCGCGCGGGATCCGCGTGATCACCGAACTGGTGATCAACCACACATCGGACCAGCATCCGTGGTTCCAGCGCGCGCGGCGCGCGAAGCCCGGCTCGATACATCGCGACTACTACGTGTGGTCCGATACCGACACGAAATACACCGGCACGCGGATCATCTTCCTCGATACCGAAACGTCGAACTGGACGCACGACCCGATTGCAGGCCAGTACTACTGGCACCGCTTCTACTCGCACCAGCCGGACCTGAACTTCGACAATCCGGCCGTCGTGCGCGAGGTGCTCCAGGTAATGCGCTTCTGGCTCGATCTCGGCATCGACGGACTGCGGCTCGACGCAGTTCCGTACCTGGTCGAGCGCGAAGGCACCAACAACGAGAACCTGCCGGAGACGCACGCGATCCTGAAACGCATTCGCGCGACGATCGACGCCGAGTATCCGAACCGCATGCTGCTCGCGGAAGCGAACCAGTGGCCGGAAGACGTGCAGGAATACTTCGGCCACGAGGACGAATGCCACATGGCGTTCCACTTCCCGCTGATGCCGCGCATCTACATGTCGATCGCGAGCGAGGACCGCTTCCCGATCGTCGACATCATGCGGCAGACGCCGGCGCTCGCGCCGAGCAACCAGTGGGCCGTGTTCCTGCGCAATCACGACGAGCTGACGCTCGAGATGGTGACCGACTCGGAGCGCGACCTGCTGTGGCAGACCTATGCGTCCGACCGGCGCGCGCGGCTCAACCTCGGCATCCGACGCCGCCTCGCGCCGCTGATGGAGCGCGACCGGCGCCGCATCGAGCTGATCAACTCGCTGCTGCTGTCGATGCCCGGCACGCCGGTCATCTACTACGGCGACGAACTCGGGATGGGCGACAACATCCACCTCGGCGACCGCGACGGCGTACGCACGCCGATGCAATGGTCGTCGGACCGCAACGGCGGCTTCTCTCGCGCGGACCCGGAACTGCTGGTGCTGCCGCCCGTGATGGGCTCGCTGTACGGCTATGACGCGGTCAACGTCGAGGCGCAGACGCGCGACCCGCATTCGCTGCTGAACTGGATGCGCCGCATCCTGTCGACGCGTCGCGCGACGCAGTCGTTCGGGCGCGGCACGATCCGCTTCCTGCGCCCGGAGAACCGCAAGGTGCTCGCGTACCTGCGCGAACTCGAAGGCCACGAGACGGTGCTGTGCGTCGCGAACCTGTCGCGCTCGTCGCAGGCGGTCGAACTCGACCTCTCCGAATTCGCGGGCCGCGTGCCGATCGAGATGACGTCGGACTCGGCGTTTCCGCCGATCGGGCAGCTCACTTACCTGCTCACCTTTCCGCCGTACGGGTTTCTATGGTTCGTGCTGTCCGAGCACGGCCGCGAGCCGTCGTGGCGGCAGCCGCACGCGAAGCCGCTGCCCGAATACGTGACGATCGTGATGCGGCGCGGCGACGTGCGGCCCGACGTCGGGCAGCTGCATACGCTCGCGCACGATGCGCTCGCGTCGTGGCTCACGCGGCGGCGCTGGTTCGCGTCGAAGGACCGCAAGATCGGCAATGCGTGGCTGAATGTCGTCACGCCGATACCGGACGAGCCGTTCCAGTACGCGGAGGCCTGGGTGTCCGCGAGCGATGGCGGCGTCGAACGCTACGTCGTGCCGCTGGCTGCCGCATGGGGCGGCGAGACGTCGCATCCGCTGTTCGCCCAGCTCGCGCTCGCGCGCGTGCGGCGCGGCCACACGGTCGGCTACCTGACCGACGCGTTCGCGCTGCCCGCGTTCGCGCGCGGGATGCTGCGCAAGCTGCGCGACGGCGCGACGGTGCCGACGTCCGACGGCGGCCGCCTCGACTTCCTGCCCGAACATGCGCTTGCCGCGCTCGACCCCGGCGACGACGCCGACGTGCGCTGGCTCGCGGCCGAGCAGACCAACAGCTCGCTCGTGATCGGCGACGAGATCGTGCTGAAGCTGGTGCGCAAGGTCGCGCACGGCATCCATCCGGAAGCGGAGATGAGCCGCCACTTGACGCGGATCGGCTACGCGAACACCGCGACGCTCGCCGGCGAGGTCGTGCACGTCGATCCGGACGGCTCGCCGCATACGGTCGCGATCCTGCAGCGCTACGTCGACAACCAGGGCGACGCGTGGACGCGTTCATTCGACTTCCTGAAACGCGCGGTCGACGAGCTCGCGCTGCCCGCCGTCGCCGACGGCGAAGCGGCCGAGCCCGACGAGGAACCGGATGCGCTGCTCGGCTACGCGGCGTTCGCGGGCATCGTCGGCACGCGGCTCGGCCAGCTGCACGTCGCGCTGGCGCAGCCGTGCGACGATCCGGCGTTCACGCCGGAGCGCGCGACGCCCGAGCACGTCGACGGCTGGTGTTTCGACGCGATCACGTCGTTCAGGCACGCGCTCGACGTACTGGCCACGCGGCTCGATGCGCTCGATCCGGCCATGCGCGCCGCCGCCGACACGCTGCTCGCGTCGCGCGACGCGGCCGTGCAGGCGCTTGGCGAACTGGTGCCGCGCACGCTCGACGCACAATGCACGCGGATTCACGGCGATTTCCATCTCGGCCAGGTGCTCGACGTGCAGGGCGACGCGCTGCTGATCGACTTCGAGGGCGAGCCCGCGCGTCCGCTCGCGCGGCGCCGTGCGAAGTCGCATCCGCTGCGCGACGTGGCCGGCTTCCTGCGCTCGCTGTCGTACGTGAGCGCGACCGCGCAATTCGCGATCGAGAAGGCGCCGCCGCAGGCGGCCGGCCGCAAGCGTGCGCTGTTCGACCGCTTCGGGCAGGCCGCCGCCGATCGCTTCGTCGAATGCTATCGCGCGGCCGCCGACGAGGCGCCCGAACGCTTCGTCGACCCGCGCTACGCCGATCGCCTGCTCGCGCTGTTCCTGATCGACAAGGCGTCGTACGAGCTGTGCTACGAGGCCGCGAACCGCCCCGACTGGCTCGGCGTGCCGGTCGGCGGGCTCGCCGCGCTCGTCGAACGCCTGCTCGACGCGCACGGCACACCCGACAACGGAGGCGCCCAATGACCGACATGCTGTTCGACCGTCGCGATATCGATGCACTGCTCGCCGGCCGCCATCCAGACCCGTTTGCGTGCCTCGGCCCGCACGGGGATGCCGGGCGGATCGTCGTGCGCGCACTGCTGCCCGGCGCGCGGCGCGTGCGCGCGGTGACGCCCGACGGCGACGAGCTCGGCACGCTCGCGTGCGTGAACGACGCCGGCTGTTTCGCGGGGACGCTCGCGCACGACGGCCACTACAGGCTCGCGATCGACTGGCCCGACACGCGCCAGGTGACCGACGACGCCTATGCGTTCGGCATGCTGCTCGACGACGCGGCGCTCGCGCGTTTCGCGGCCGGCGACCCCGCCGCCGTGCTCGACTGCCTCGGCGCGACGCCCGCGCGCATCGACGGCGTCGACGGCGTGCGCTTCGCGGTGTGGGCACCGAACGCGCAGCGCGTGTCGGTGGTCGGCGACTTCAACGTCTGGGACGGCCGTCGTCATCCGATGCGGCTACGGCGGCCGTGGGGCGTGTGGGAGCTGTTCGTGCCAGGCATCGGCGCAGGCGAGCACTACAAGTACGAGCTGCGCGCGAGCGACGGGCGCGTGCTGCCGCACAAGGCCGACCCGTGCGCGCGAGCGACCGAGGCACCGCCGCGCACCGCGTCCGTCGTCGCCGACACGGCGGCGCTCGACGCGTTCGCGTGGCACGACGACGACTGGCTGCGCGCACGGCCGCACGCGGACCGCCGCTTCCGCATCCCATGGTCGATCTACGAGGTGCATGCGGAGTCATGGCAGCGCGTGCCCGAGGAAATGGACCGCAGCGCGACCTGGGACGAGCTCGCCGAGCGGCTGATCCCGTACGTGCGCGGCATGGGCTTCACGCACGTCGAGTTCATGCCGATTTCCGAGTATCCGTTCGGCGGCTCGTGGGGCTACCAGCCGCTCGCGCAGTTCGCGCCGTCCGCGCGCTTCGGGCCGGTCGACGGTTTCGCGCGCTTCGTCGATCGCGCGCATGCGGCCGGCATCGGCGTCATCGTCGACTGGGTGCCCGCGCACTTCCCCAACGACCCGCACGGTCTCGCGCAATTCGACGGCAGCGCGCTGTACGAGCACGCCGACCCGCGCGAAGGCATGCATCCCGACTGGAACACCTGCGTGTTCAACCTCGGGCGCAACGAGGTCGGCGCGTTCCTCGTCGCGTCGGCGCTCGCATGGGCACGGCGCTATCACGTCGACGGGATCCGCGTCGACGCGGTCGCGTCGATGCTGTACCGCGACTATTCGCGCAAGGAAGGCGAGTGGGTGCCGAATGTCCACGGCGGGCGCGAGAATCTCGAATCGGTCGCGTTCCTGCGCACGCTGAACGACACGCTGCACGGTGCGCTCGCGCCGCAGGGCGTCGTCACCTTCGCGGAGGAATCGACGGCGTGGCCGGGCGTCACCGCGTCGACCGGCGACGGCGGGCTCGGCTTCGACTTCAAGTGGAACATGGGCTGGATGCACGACACGCTCGCGTATCTGCGCGAGGATCCGGTCCATCGCCGCTATCACCACGACCGGATGACGTTCGGGCTCGTCTATGCGTTCTCCGAACGCTTCGTGCTGCCGCTGTCGCACGACGAGGTCGTGCACGGCAAGGGCTCGCTCGCCACGAAGATGCCCGGCGACGCGTGGCAGCGGCTCGCGACGCTGCGCGCTTACTTCGGCTTCATGTGGGCGCATCCCGGCAAGAAGCTGCTGTTCATGGGCAGCGAATTCGCGCAATGGGCCGAGTTCGCGCACGACGCGACGCCGCACTGGGATCTGCTCGACGCGCCCGCGCATCGCGGCGTGCAACGGCTCGTGCGCGACCTGAACCGCGTGTACGCGGCCGAGCCGGCGCTCCATGCGCTCGACTGCCACGCAGAAGGCTTCGCGTGGCTGATCGGCGACGATCGCGACAACAGCGTGTTCGCGTTCGCGCGCCGCGACGATGTCGGACGCCTCGTCGTCGCGGTCAGCAACGTCACGCCGGTGCCGCGCGCCGGCTATCGCATCGGGCTGCCCGCGCCCGGCCAGTGGCGCGAGCTGATGAACACCGATGCGGCCGTGTACGGCGGCACCAATGCCGGCAACGACGGCGCCGTGTGGGCGGAAGCCGTGCCCGCGCACGGCGAATCGTGGTCGGCCACGTTGCGCCTGCCGCCGCTCGCGACCGTGTGGCTGAGCCCTGCCTGACACCCGGCGACCTCGACACGGAGACCCGCCCCATGCCGACCGCCCTGCCATCCCGACTCGATCCCGGCCGCGCCTATCCGCTCGGTGCGACCTGGGACGGTCTCGGCACCAATTTCGCGGTGTTTTCCGCGCACGCGCAGCGCATCCAGCTGTGCGTGTTCGACCCGACCGGCCGCAAGGAACTCGCACGGCTCGACCTGCCCGAGTGCACCGACGAGGTGTGGCACGGGTACCTGCCGAACGCGCATCCGGGCACCGTGTACGGCTTTCGCGCGGACGGCCCGTATCAGCCGCAGCATGGTCACCGCTTCAATCCGACCAAGCTGCTGCTCGACCCGTACGCGCGCAAGCTGGTCGGTCATTTCCGCTGGTCCGACGCGCTGTTCGGCTATCGCGTGCATTCGAACCGCGCGGACCTGTCGATGGACCGCCGCGATTCGGCGCCCGCGATGCCGAAGGCCGTGGTCGTCGACGAGGCGTTCGACTGGCGCACCGACCAGCGCCCGAACGTGCCGTGGCGCAGCACAGTGATCTACGAGGCCCACGTGCGCGGCGCGTCGATGCGCCGCGCCGGGCTGCGCGCGCCGGAACGCGGCACCTTCGCGTCGCTCGCGCATCCCGCATTCGTCGATCACCTGCTGTCGATCGGCGTGACGACCGTCGAGCTGCTGCCCGTGCACGCGTTCCTGCAGCAGCGCGCGCTCGTGAATCGCGGACTGCGCAACTACTGGGGCTACGACACGGCCGCGTTCTTCGCGCCGGAGCCGTCGTATCTGTCGACGCGGCGGCTCGACGAAATGCGTATCGCGATCCGGCAACTGCACGCGGCCGGCATCGAGGTCGTGCTCGACGTCGTCTACAACCATACTTGCGAAGGCAACGAACTCGGCCCGACGCTGTCGTGGCGCGGCCTCGACAATGCCAGCTACTACCGGCTGCGGCCCGGCGACCCGCGTTACCACGTCGACGAGACCGGCTGCGGCAATACCTTGAACATGTCGCATCCGCGCGTCGTGCAGATGGTGATGGACTCGCTGCGCTACTGGGCCACCGCGTTCAATATCGACGGCTTCCGTTTCGATCTCGGCGTGACGCTCGGCCGCGAGGATCACGGCTTCGAGCCTGGCGCGGGGTTTTTCGACGCGTTGCGGCAGGACCCGGTGCTCGCGCAGCGCAAGCTCATCACCGAGCCGTGGGACCTCGGGCCCGGCGGCTATCAGCTCGGCCGCCACCCGCCCGGCTTCGCCGAATGGAACGACCGCTTTCGCGACACCGTGCGGCGCTTCTGGCGCGGCGACGCAGGGCAACGCCCCGAACTCGCCGCGCGCCTCGCGGGCTCGGCCGACCTGTTCAATCATCAACGGCGCCATACGTGGGCATCGGTGAACTTCGTCACCGCGCACGACGGCTTCACGCTCGCCGATCTCGTTTCGTATGCGCACAAGCACAACGAGGCAAACGGCGAAGACAGCCGAGACGGTCGCGACGACAACTGCAGCGCTAACTGGGGCGTCGAAGGCGCGACCGACGACGCGTCGATCTGCGACCTGCGCGCGCGCGTCGCGCGCTCGATGCTCGCGACGCTGTTCACCGCGCTCGGCACGCCGATGATCGTCGCCGGCGACGAATTCGGCCGCACGCAGCACGGCAACAACAACGCGTATTGCCAGGATAACGAACTGTCGTGGCTCGACTGGGACCTTGCACGCAGCGACGAAGGCGTGCAGATGACGCGTTTCGTGTCGCGGCTCGCCGCGCTGCGGCGCATGTACCCGGTGATGTCCGCGCCGCGCTATCCGTCGGGCGACCGCGACGGCGCGCCCGGCATGCACGAGATCGACTGGTTCGACGAGCGCGGCGGCGCGCTGAGCGTGCCCGCGTGGGAGGACGGCGAGCGTCGCGCGCTGACGATGCGACGCGTCGGCACGGGCCGCACCGGACGCACCGAGGCATTGCTCGTGATGCTGAACGCGTCGACGCACCCCATCACGTTCCGGCTGCCCGCGCCGGTGCTCGACTACCGCGTGCTGCTCGACACCGCGACGCCCGACGCCGGGCCGCGGTCATGGCCGGAGGCCGGCCTCGACGTCGCCGCGCACGCCGCCGTGATCGCCGTCGCTGCCGTGCCGCCCTCCCCGCCCGCGTAAGGAGCCGCCATGACGTCACGTACCGCCCATCCGCCCGTCTCACACGCGTTCGCCTCGTCGTTCGGCGCGACCTGCATCGACGCGGCGCACACGCGGTTCCGCCTGTGGGCACCCGCGAGCCGCACGGCCACCGTCGAACTGCACGGCGAGCAGCGCATCCCGATGCCGGCCGCGGGCGACGGCTGGTTCGAGGTCGTCGCGCCGTATGGCCCCGGCACGTTGTACCGCTACCTGCTCGACGACGGTCTCGCCGTGCCCGATCCGGCGTCGCGCTTCCAGCCCGATGGCGTGCATGGCCCGAGCCAGGTCGTCGATCCGGCCGCGTACCGCTGGCTCAACGATGCGTGGCGCGGCCGGCCGTGGCACGAGACGGTGCTGTATGAACTGCACGTCGGCGCGTGCGGCGGCTATGCGAACGTCGAGCGGCGCCTGCGGGATATCGCCGCGCTCGGCGTGACCGCGATCGAACTGATGCCCGTCAACGCGTTCCCTGGCGCGCGCAATTGGGGGTACGACGGCGTGCTGCCGTTCGCGCCCGACGCGTCGTACGGACGCCCGGAGGAACTGAAGGCACTCGTCGACACCGCCCACGGGCTCGGGTTGCAGGTATTGCTCGACGTCGTGTACAACCACTTCGGCCCCGAAGGCAACCTGCTGCCGCGCTATGCACCAGCATTTTTCCGTGCGGACCGGCAGACCGCATGGGGGCCCGCGATCGACTTCTCGCGTGCGCAGACGAGCGCGTTCTTCATCGACAACGCGCTGTACTGGCTCGACGAATTCCGTTTCGACGGCCTGCGCATCGACGCCGCGCATGCGATCGACGACGACGCGTGGCTGCGCGCGCTCGCGCGCCGCGTGCGCGCGTACGCGGGCGACGCGCGTCACGTGCATCTGGTGCTCGAGAACGAACGCAATGCGGCGAGTCTGCTCGGGCCCGGCGGCTTCGACGCGCAGTGGAACGACGACTTCCACAACAGCGCGCACGTGCTGCTGACCGGCGAGCGGGAAGGCTACTACCGCGCGTACGCCGATGCGCCGCTGCGCCATCTCGCGCGCACGCTCGGCGAAGGGTTCGCGTACCAGGGCGAGCCGTCGCCGCTGCACGGCGGCGCGCCGCGCGGTGAGCCGAGCGCCCACCTGCCGCCGACCGCGTTCGTCACGTTCCTGCAGAACCACGACCAGATCGGCAACCGCGCGTTCGGCGAACGCCTGCGCGCGCTCGCGAACGACGACGCCGTGCGCGCGGCCACCGCCCTGATGCTGCTCGCGCCGCAGATTCCGCTGCTGTTCATGGGCGAGGAAGACGGCAGCACGCAGCCGTTCCAGTTCTTCACCGACTATCGCGGCGAACTCGCCGACGCCGTGCGCGAAGGCCGGCGCCGCGAGTTCGCCGCGTTTCCCGCGTTCGCCGATCCCGCGCATCGCGACGCGATTCCCGATCCGAACGACGTCGGCACCTTCTTGCGCTCGTCGCCCGGCCATGCGGGTGAGGACGCTTGGCCCGACGCCGACGCGTGGCGGCGCTTCTATCGCAGCGCGCTGACCGTGCGCGCGGCGCTCGTGACGCCGTACCTGCCGGGCGCCCGCGCGCTCGGCGTCGAGCTGCTGGCCCGCAACGGCGACGGCGCCGAGGTGGCGCTCGTCGCACGCTGGCGGCTCGGCGACGGCAGCACGCTGACGATCGCGTTCAATCCCGGCTCGCACGACGCGGTGCTGTCGGCGCTGCCGGTCGGCAAGATCGTGTTCGAAACGCCGCCGCGCGCGCGCGACCGGCTGGCCGACGAGCGGCTGCCCGCACGCACCTGCATCGCGTGGCGCGACGGCGCGGTCAACCACGATGCGCTGAGCCACCGCTCGAACGGGCATACGCGGCCATGACGACCGACGTACCGATCGCCGAACTCGCGCGTGCGGCCGGGCTGGAGCCCGACTGGATCGATGCGGGCGGCGTCGCCCGGCGAGTCGACGACAACGCGCTCATGGCGCTCGTCGGTGCGCTCGGCTGGCCGTGCGGCACGCCGATCGAGCGGGTCGACAGCGCGGCCGCGCTCGCCGACGAGCACGACGCGACGCCGCGCGTCGTGACCGGCGACGCCGGCGTGCCGCTCACGCTGCCACGCGGTGTCGCACCGCCCGGCGCACGCTTCCGGATTTCACTCGAAACGGGCGGACACATCGACGGGCGCGTGAACGGCGCGGGCGAATACGGCACGCTGCCGCCGCTCGCGCTGCCCGGCTATCACGCACTCGACATCGGCGAGCAGCGGATCGGGCTTGCGATCGCGCCGCCGCGTACACGGCCGTTCGATGCCTGCGACGACGCGCCGGACGCGCAGCACCGCTGGGGCATCGCGGCTCAGATTTACAGCCTGCGCCGCACCGGCGACGACGGCGCGGGCGACTACACCGCGCTCGCCGGCCTCGCCACGCGTGCGGCGCGGCACGGCGCGCACGCGGTCGCAATCAGTCCGACGCATGCCGGGTACCCGGCGCTGCCCGAACACGACAGCCCGTATTCACCGTCGTCGCGGCGCTGGCACAACGTCGCGTATCTCGACTGCGATGCGGTGCCGGGGGCCGATATCGTGCGGCGAATGAGCGGCGCGGCGCCGGGCATGCCGAACGCAGCCGACACGCCGCTGATCGACTGGCCGCACGTGCTGCCGCTGAAGCTGCGCCGGTTGCGCGCGTGTTTCGATGCGTGGCGCGCGAACGGCGAGCCGTCGCGCGACGCGTTCGAGCGGTTCCGCGCGTCGGGCGGCACGGCACTCGACGCGCACGCGCGCTTCGACGCGCTGCAGGCGTTCTGCATCGAACACGGGATCGGCGCGGACTGGCGGCAATGGCCCGCGCAGTGGCTGACGCCGGCGTCAGCCGAGGTCGACGCCTTCGCCCATGCGCATGCCGAGACGATCGCGTTCCATACGTTCCTGCAATGGTGCGCGTCGGACGCGCTCGGCAACGCACAGCGTGCCGCGCGCGATACGGGAATGACGATCGGGCTGATCGCCGATCTCGCGGTGGGCTCCGATCGCGCGGGCAGCGATGCGTGGGCGCACGGCACGACACTGCTGCGCGGCGTGTCGGTCGGCGCGCCGCCCGACCTGTTCAATGCAGACGGCCAGGCATGGGGCGTGACGACGTGGACGCCCGCCGCGCTGCGCGCGAACGGCTTCGCGCCGTTCGTCGAGCTGCTGCGCGCGGCCTTCGCGCATGCGGGCGGGATCCGCATCGATCACGTGCTCGGCTTCGCGCGGATGTGGATCGTGCCGGAGGGCCGGTCGCCGCGCGACGGCGCGTACCTGCGCTATCCGTTCGACGATCTCGTGCGGCTCGTCGCGCTGGAAGCGGCACGGCATCGCGCGGTCGCGATCGGCGAGGATCTCGGCACGGTGCCGGAAGGTTTTCGCGAGCGGCTCGGCGCGCAGGGTATCGCGGGGATGCGCGTGCTGTGGTTCGAACGTGAAGCCGGTCGCGCGTTTCGGCCGCCGTCGGCGTGGGATCGCGACGCGATCGCGATGACGTCGACGCATGATCTGCCGACTGTGGCCGGCTGGTGGCGTGGTGTCGATCTCGAATGGCGGCGGGTCGTGGCCGGGGCGGGCCCGGACGCGGATGCCGATACCGATGCGGCCACGCATGCGGCTGACCGGAGCGACCAGGTGCGGCGAGCCGCGAGTGCACGCAATGCCGGCGACGACATCGGTCGCGCCGCGGCCGCACACGGCTCGGGCCGGGACGAACGGAACAATCCGGTCATGCGTGACGATACGCCGGCCACGGATGACAGCCACGGCGCGCCCTCCGCGCAGAACACACCGTCGCCCGCCCCGGACCTCACGGCCGCCCGGGCCGAACGCGCCACCGACCGCGCGATGCTGTGGCGCGCGTTGCAGCACGCGGGCTGCGCACCGGCGAGCGATCCGGTCCCGCCCGCCGATATGCCGCCGGTCGGCGCCGTCCTCGCGTACGTCGCGCGCAGCCCGTCGCCGCTCGCGATCGTGCCGCTCGAGGATCTGCTCGCACTGGCCGAACAACCGAACCTGCCCGGCCTGCCATGCGGCCACCCGAACTGGCTGCGCCGGCTGCCGCGCACGGTCGACGCGCTGTTCGACGCTGACGTGCGCACACGCATCGCGGCGATCGAGCGCGCACGCCATGTACCGGAGGACGATGCATGACCCCGCGCGCGACCCTGAGATTGCAACTGCATGCGGGCTTCACGTTCGAGGACGCGGCCGCGCACGCAGACTATTTCGCGCGGCTCGGCGTGAGCCACCTGTACCTGTCGCCGATCACGACGGCCGAGCCCGGCTCGACGCACGGCTACGACACCGTCGACCATCGCGCGACCCGCGCCGAACTCGGCGGCGAAGCCGGTTTCCGCCGCCTCATCGACGCGCTGCGTGCGCGCGGCCTCGGCGTGATCGTCGATATCGTGCCGAACCACATGGGTGTCGGCGGCGCATCGAACGGCTGGTGGAACGACGTGCTCGAATGGGGACCGGCGAGCCCGTACGCACACTACTTCGACATCGACTGGCATCCGCCCGATACGGCGCTCGACGGCAAGGTGCTGCTGCCCTGCCTCGGCGCACCCTACGGCGACGCGCTCGCGGCCGGCGACATCATGCTCGGCGCCGATCCTTCAGCCGGATGCTTCTTCCTCGCCTGCCCGGGCAGGAGGTTGCCGGTCGCCGCCGCAACTTATGCGGAAATCCTGCGCATCGCCAATCGGGCGGACCTGAACGCACTCGCCGAACGTTTCGCTGGCGCGCCGGTACGTGGCAGCGCGCGCCTCGCGGATGCACACGCGGCGCTGCGCGACTACGCCGCCACCCATGGCCCGCATGCGTTCGACGCGATCCTGCGCGGCGCCGATCCGCGCCGCGCGCGCTCGCGCGCGTGCCTGCACCGGCTGCTCGAACGCCAGCATTACCGCCTCGCATGGTGGCGCACGGCCGCCGACGAACTGAACTGGCGGCGCTTCTTCGACATCGCGACGCTCGCAGCCGTGCGCGTCGAAGACGAAGCGGTGTTCGACGCGGTGCACGCACTGCCGTTGGAACTTCATGCCGCCGGCTTCATCGACGGCCTGCGCGTCGATCACGTCGACGGCCTCGCCGACCCGCGTGCGTACTGCCGGCGCCTGCATGCGCTGCTCGCCGCGCAGCGCGACGAGCCGCCGTATGTCGTCGTCGAGAAGATCCTTGCTGCAGGCGAGACGCTGCGCGAGGAATGGGGCGTCGACGGCACGACCGGTTACGACTTCATGAACGACGTCGCCGCGCTGCTGCACGACCCGGCTGGTGCCGCGCCGCTCGCCGCGCACTGGGCGGCCGTGTCGGGTTCGGCGCGCTCGTTCGCTCAGGAAGCGGTGGCCGGCAAGCGGCGCGTGCTGACACGGCAGCTTGCGGGCGAGCATGAACGCGTCGCGCGGGCGTTGCACCGCGTCGCCCGTGCCGCGCCCGCGACGCGCGACATCAGCCGGATTGCGATCCATCGGGTGCTGGGCGAGCTCGCCGTGCATCTGCCCGTGTACCGGCTCTACCCGACCCTCGGCGACGAGCCGACCGGTGCCGATCGTCGCGTGCTGGCGCACGCGTACGACGCGGCGTGCGCGGCGATCGATCCGTCCGACCGCTACGCGCTCGATCGCGTCGCCGGCTGGCTCGCGCTGCCCGGCACGCGCGTGCCGCGCGCGGATGCCGCGGCGCTGCACGCGGCGCGTGTCGCGTTCGCGCAGCTCACCGCGCCGCTCGCCGCGAAGGGTGTCGAGGACACGGCCAACTATCGCTACGGACGGCTGCTGTCGCGCAACGAGGTCGGCGCCGATGCCGGCGAGTTCAGCCTGTCGCGCGGCGCGTTCCATGCACGCAACCGGCGACGCGCGCGCACCGTTCCGCACACGCTCGTCGCGACGGCGACGCATGATCACAAGCGCGGCGAGGATGCGCGCGTGCGGCTTGCGGTGCTGAGCGAAGTGCCGGACCGGTGGCGCGCGGTGTCGCTCGAGTGGTCCGCGTTGAACCAGCCATGGCGCGGCGGCGCGCATCGCGATCTTGCATGGACGCCGGGGCCTTCCGCGGAGGCGATGCTGTACCAGACGCTGGTCGGCTGCTGGCCGCCGGGGCTCGCGCCCGACGATGCGGCCGGACTCGCGGCGCTCGCGGAGCGCGTGGTGCGGTGGCAGACGAAGGCGCTGCGCGAGGCGAAACAGCATACGGACTGGCTCGCGCCGAATGCGGACTACGAGCGCGCTTGCGAGGCGTTCGTCCGCGCGATCCTGACGCCGCACGGTACGCGCGATTTCGCGCATCGACTGCATGCGTTCGTCGCGCGGATCGCGCCGGCCGGCGTCGTCAACAGTCTCGCGCAGGCGGCGTTGCGGATGGCGTCGCCGGGCGTGCCCGATCTGTATCAAGGTACCGAGTCATGGGATCACTCGCTCGTCGATCCGGACAACCGGCGCGACGTGCCGTTTGCGAAGCTGGCGGCCGAGCGGGTCGACGAACCGGTCGCCGCGTACCTGCGCGACTGGCCCGATGCGCGGGTGAAGCGCGCGCTCGTCGAGCGGATGCTCGCGTTGCGCACGCGCTGGCCCACGACGTTCGCGGACGGCGCGTACGTGCCGCTGCGCGTTCGCGGAAAACTCGGGCGGCACGCGGTGGCGTTCGCGCGCTGCGACGAAGCGGCGACGGTCGTGGTCGCGGTGACGCGGCTCGCGTGCCGGCTGCTCGGCGACGCGCCGGCGCTGCCGCGCGTGGAACCCCGGGAATGGGGCGATACGGCCGTGGTCGTGCCGCAAGGCGCCGGCGAGCGGTGGATCGACTGGCTGAGCGACGGAAGCGAAGTCGCGGCGCCTGACGGCGTGATTCGGCTCGATCGCTGTCTGGGTGCGTTGCCGGTGGCGGTGCTCGTCGCGGCACGCGTTCGGAATTGAATCGGTCCGGATGGCTGTGGATCGTGCTCGCACACGCTGCCTGTCTCGATCGTGTCTCGCGAGACGACGCACTCGCCGCTCCTTCAGATCGCCCGCTGATTCACCCGCTTCGACAATTCCTCCGCGCTCTCCTTCCGCTCGCTGTACCGGTCGACCAGATACGAACCGATGTCGCGCGTCAGCAGCGTGAATTTCACCAGCTCCTCCATCACGTCGACGACGCGATCGAAATAGGCCGACCGCTTCATTCGCCCTGCTTCGTCGAATTCCATGAACGCCTTGGCCACCGACGACTGGTTCGGGATCGTCAGCATCCGCATCCAGCGCCCGAGCACGCGCATCTGGTTCACCGCGTTGAATGACTGCGAGCCGCCGCTGACCTGCATCACCGCGAGCGTCTTGCCCTGGGTCGGCCGCACGGCGCCGATCGACAGCGGAATCCAGTCGATCTGCGACTTCATGATGCCGGTCATCGCGCCGTGTCGTTCCGGCGAGCACCACACCATCCCTTCGGACCACTGCACCAGTTCGCGCAGCTCGACGACCTTCGGGTGACTCTCCGGCGCATCGTCGGGCAACGGCAGGCCGCTCGGATTGAACATGCGCACCTCGGCACCCATCGCCGTGAGCAGGCGCCCGGCCTCCTCGACGAGCAGGCGGCTGAACGAACGCTCGCGCAGCGAACCATACAGCAGCAGGAAACGCGGCGGATGCGTGGACGGCGAAGCCGGCCGCAAGCGGCTTATGTCCGGCACGCGAAAGAGTTCGGGGTCGAGTTGCGGCAGGTCGGTCAGTCGGTCGGTCATGGATGGATTCCGTGGTTGGCTCAAGCGCGCTCGTACCAGCCCTTCGACCGGTTCACGATGCGCACCACCAGCAGCATGACCGGCACCTCGATCAGCACGCCGACGACGGTCGCGAGCGCCGCGCCGGAGTGAAAACCGAACAGGCTGATCGCGGCCGCGACGGCGAGCTCGAAGAAATTGGATGCGCCGATCAGCGCGGACGGGCACGCGACATCGTGCTTCTCGCCCACCGCGCGGTTGAGCCAGTACGCGAGCGCCGCGTTGAAGAACACCTGGATCAGGATCGGCACCGCGAGCAGCGCGATCACCAGCGGCTGCTTCAGGATCGCTTCGCCCTGGAACGCGAACAGCAGCACGAGCGTCGCGAGCAGCGCGGCGATCGACCACGGGCCGATTTTCGCCATCGCGGCATCGAACGCCGCCTGGCCGCTCCGCAGCAGCCGCTTGCGCCAGAGCTGCGCGAGAATCACCGGAATCACGATGTAGAGCAGCACCGACGTGAGCAGTGTCGCCCACGGCACGGTAATCGCGGACATCCCCAGCAGCAGCCCGACCAGCGGCGCGAACGCGATCACCATGATGCTGTCGTTCAGCGCGACCTGCGACAGCGTGAACAGCGGATCGCCGCCCGTGAGCCGGCTCCACACGAACACCATCGCCGTGCACGGCGCTGCGGCCAGCAGGATCAGGCCGGCGACGTAGCTGTCGATCTGGTCCGCCGGCAGCATCGGCGCGAACAGCTGGCGGATGAACAGCCAGCCGAGGAACGCCATCGAGAACGGCTTGACGAGCCAGTTCACGGCGAGCGTGACGCCGATCCCCCTCACGTGCCGTCGCACTTCATGCAGCGCGCCGAAATCGACCTTCACGAGCATCGGGATAATCATCACCCAGATCAGCAACCCGACCGGCAGGTTCACTTGCGCATACTCGATGCGGCCGATGCGCTGGAACAGGCCGGGCAGCACCTGGCCGAGCGCGATGCCGGCGACGATGCACAGCGCGACCCAGACCGTCAGGTAGCGTTCGAAGAAATTGATCGCCGGCTTCGCGGCGGCGTTGCAAGGCGGGATGGTGTTGGACGTATTCATCGGACAGGATTCGATGCTGGAAAGACGCAAGCGGCACACGGGTTCGAGCGTGCCCCAGTGCGGACGCTCAGTTCCGCGAGATCGCGATCAACGCCGCCTGGAGCTCGGCGTCGCTCAACCGGTCGAGCGGCAACGCCAGCAGTTGCAGCATCCGGTAACCGATCGCCTCGCGCGTCAGCTCGAATGCGAGCCGCTTGCCTGCGTCGCCGCCCTCGGCATTCGACGGATCGGCGTAGCCCCAGTGCACTTTCACCGGGCTGCCGGGCCAGTACGGGCAAGCCTCGGCGGCCGCGCTGTCGCATACCGTGATGACGATGCGCATGCGCGGCGCGCCGTCGCCGACGAATTCGTCCCAGCTCTTGCTGCGGTATCCGGTGACGTCGATGCCGGCGCGCGTGAGCGCGTCGAGCGCGAACGGATTGAGCCGGCCGCTCGGCGCGCTGCCGGCGCTGTAGGCGCGCACGTCGCGGCCGAGTTTCGCGGCCCAGTGATTGAGCATGCCCTCCGCGAGCACGCTGCGGGCGGAGTTGTGGGTGCAGAGGATCAGGACGTTGGTGGTCATCGGCGGGATGTGGACGTGTGCCTACGTTTGGTCGGAACAGGAGGTCGAACAGGCGGAGACCGGCGCGCACGGATTGCCGCCGCAGCAGTTCTCGGTCAGGTAACCGATCAGCCCGTTCATCGTCGCGAAGTTCGCGCAATAGAACACGAAGCGGCCTTCCTGGCGGCTCGTGACGAGCTGCGCATGGGCCAGTTCCTTCAGATGAAACGACAGCGACGACGGCGGCACGTCGAGCAGCGTCGCGATTTGCCCCGCAGGCAGGCCCGACGGGCCGGCCTGCACGAGCGCGCGGAATACGGCGAGGCGCGACTCGTGCGCGAGGGCCGACAGGGCGGCGATGGTCTGGTTCGTTTCCATTGTTCGATATTACTCGAAATATGGAAACGAAGGAATCAGTGCTACTTGGCCCCGACTCTTTCCGCGGCGACGATTCGATTCAGCTTGCGCTCGTCGCTTGCTATCGCCCGGAGCGACTGGCGGGCCAGCAACAAGCGCTCAAGGTCCGATCACTCTTCCGGCGGCATCGCGCCGCTGTCATCTTCCCAATGCGGCTCGGCGGTCTTGTGACCGCCGCTCGTCGCCACCGGCCCGTTCCCGCCGCCGCGTTTGGCCTGCCGTGCAGCGTTACCGGCGTTACGTGACGTCGCCGCGCGCACGCGTGCCCGCGTGCGGGTCGGCGCCACGGTCCGCTGTTCATCGCCGCCGCGCTCGTCGGTCGATGGCGCATCGTTCGTCTTTCGCACATTCGAGGCTGCGTTCATGTGTCCACTCCTGAGTCATCGAAAGCATCCATCGCCCCGATGCAGCAATTTCGATGCCGCGCACCGGGCAAGCGCATTGCTGCCTGCGTTCGTATCGCAATGCTTGCCGGAGATGACCATGCCGACCGATCCCAGCACGTCGCCCGCTACGCGCCATCGCCTCGGCGAATGGATGACCGAAGAGGAATCGCACATGGCCGCGTACCGCGAAAAAATCGCGAACGACGCACGCGCGCATGCCGGCGAACAGCTGCGCACACCGGCCGTGCAGGAACTCGCGCGGCTGTTCGACGACGACGCCGTGCTGCGCATGAGCCTCACCCGCGCGATCGACGAGGCACGCGAAGCGGGCCGCACGCTCGGCTACGCATCGATCGACGAACTGATGATGGTGATCGATCACCTGATGACCTACACGCCGCCATTCAGCGAAACGAGCCTGATCGTATGCCCGCTGAACGCGTTCCTCGACTGGCCGATGTGCATGCCGTCGGGCCACGCGGTGTTTCGCGACGCGGCGGTCAACGCGCATCTGAAGCGGGTGCTGAACGTGTGGTGCGACTTCCTCGGCGGCCCGCATTCGCGCGCGCATCTCGACACGTCGCCGCCCGACGGCTGGTTCTGCGACGAGGCGCGCAAGCGCCTCGGCCTGTCGCAGTTCCAGTATCGCGAGGACCAGCCGCACTGGGGCTTCGACTCGTGGAACGACTTCTTCACGCGACGCTTTCGCGCGGGTGCGCGGCCGGTCGCGGCACCGGACGATGCGCACGTGATCGTCAGCGCATGCGAGGCTGCGCCGTATCAAACCGCATCGAACGTGAAGATCCGCGACAGGTTCTGGATCAAGGGCCAGCCTTATTCGCTGCGCGACATCTTCACGCCCGCGCGACTGCCGCTCGCCGAACGGTTCGCCGGCGGCGATCTGTACCAGGCGTATCTGAGCGCGTACAACTATCATCGCTGGCACGCACCGGTACGCGGCACTGTCACGCATGCGTACCGGGTCGACGGCACCTACTACTCGGTCGCCGAAGCGGAGGGCCCGGACGCGGCCGGGCTCAACGACTCGCAGGGTTACATGACGGCCGTCGCCGCACGCGCGATCGTCGCGATCGACTGCGACGATCCCGGGATCGGGACCGTCGCGGCCGTGTTCGTCGGAATGGGTGATGTCTCGTCCTGCATCGTCGAAGTCGTGCCGGGGCAGCGCGTCGAGAAGGGCGACGAGATCGGCTATTTCCAGTACGGCGGCTCGACCTGCTGCCTGCTGTTCGAGACCGGCGTGATCGACCGCTTCCAGTTCGCGCCGCCGTTCGACGGCGATACCCCGGTCGTGCAGGTCAACGCGCCGGTCGCGATCGCACGCTGAACCGCGCGCCGGCCCCGCGCGCGAGCATCATGCGTCGCGTGTCACGCGTCGTGATTGCCGGCGTCGCGGCCGTCGTCCCGCTGCACGCACCGGACGACCGTCAACCCGTCGGCCGTCAGCGCGGGGCGGCTCGTGCCGGACGCGTCCGGACGCATCACGATCAACTGTCGTTCCACCAGCGCGACGATGTCGTCGCGGTCGGTCTGGATCTGTTCCGGTGCGCGATGCACCAGGAACAGCGCGGCAAATTCATGGGCGGTCAGCATGCTTGTTTCCCCGTTGACGGCTTCGCACGATGCAGCGGCGGCATCGCGGCGACGCACGGCGCGAAACGTGCGCCGGTGACGGGAGAAGCATGCAGGGAGCGTGCCAGATCGCGGGACGCGGCTGCCCCGCTCGCGGCCGGCGCGGGGCGCGATGTGTCACCACGAACCGCGTGACGGCTGCTGCAAAGTTTTCAACGGCGTGTAAGCGAGCACACGCGCGGCCCGCGAGCCGGCCCGCGCCGGCGTCGCGCAGCCGCGCGGATCACGACTTCCTCGAACGGAACAGCCCCGCCCGCGCCGTTTTCCCCGCCGCCTGATCGCGCGCGCGGAAATAGCCGCTGTGCAGTTCCACGCCGCCCTCGCCGTCCGCGAGCACTTCCTCGCACGCGGCCTCGATGCGCGCACGGCCGCGCTCGAACGCGTCGCGCAGGTCGGCCTCGAGCGCGGAGCGCGCGCCGAAATGATCCTCGAGCGCTTCGACCGTGATCGCGCATGTGAGCGGCTTCCCATCGACCTCGACCACGAAGCGCATCTGCAGCGCCGCGCCGTCGAACTCGGGCAGCCCGTCAGTCAGCGTCACGTGATGGATGGAACCGGCGGGCATCGCTCAGGCCCCCCGCGACGCCAGACACTGCACCAGCGCGCCGTTGAATGCGGGCAGGTCGTCGGGCTTGCGGCTCGTGATCAGGTTGCCGTCGCGCACGACCTCCTGGTCGACCCACTTGCCGCCCGCGTTGCGGATGTCGTCCTGCAGGCTCGGCCAGCTCGTCATCGTGCGGCCGTCCACCAGCCCCGACGACACGAGCAGCCAGCCGCCGTGACAGATCGCGGCGATCGGCTTGCCCGCACCGACTGCCGCCGTCACGAATTCGCGCGCCGCCGTCACCATCCGGATCGCATCGCCGTTGACGACACCGCCCGGTAGCACGACCGCGTCGTAGTCGCCTTCGCGCGCATCGTCGAACGTATGGTCGACCTTCACGCGATCGCCCTTGTCGACGTGCCTGAACCCCTGGATCTCGCCGGGCTTCTGCGAAATCACGTCGACCTGCGCGCCTTCGGCCCTGAGCGCGCGCTGCGGCTCGACGAGCTCGGCTTCCTCGAAGCCGTCGACCGCGAGTATCGCCACCTTGCAATGGTCCAGCTTGCCGATCATGGAGCGCCCTCCTGTTGATGTCGCGGCATCGGTCGTGCCGTACCTGTCGTGCAGCAATCTGCGTGCCTGCCGCGCGCACGGGGACGCCACCGCACGCACCATCGCGTCCATGGGGCGCGACCCGCAATCCCCGAATGGCCTCACGCGCATGAGCCGCCGCGTGACGCGTAAGGCCCGACGTCACGCCGCGCCGCGCGCGTCTGCAAAGATTTCAAAGGGATGTAACGCGACTGCCCGCGACTGCCGCCCGGCGCCGTCATGCAAGGTCGCGCCCGTGGCGGGTCGCTACCGGCTCGACACGCTCACTGCAGATGACGCGCTGCGTCAAGCATTGCGTCGGTCAGCTCGACTGTCAGCGTCAAATCCTCGGTGACGTCGGGCAGCGTGTCGAGCGTGGCCTGCACGGCATCGTGCAGCATCGCGTGCACGCGCATTCGGGCGTAGTCGTCGAGATCGACGTAGCGCTCCATCGTGTCGTAGTCGAGTGCGAGCACGACCGAGTGCCGCGCGGTATCGGGCGGCGCATCGGGCGCCAGGGCCCAGGCCGCATGAAACGTGATCCTGCCGGTCTCGATGTCGACATGCACCGTCGTATCGAGATCGTCCGTATCGACCTCGTCGGTGTCCAGTTCGGTCGGATCGAACGAGGTCCGCTGGTTCGAGTGCATCATGTCCTCCTGCGTGGTGGCGATGTGCCGCCCCGCGGCCGGCGCCCGCCATCGCGTCGCGCCGGTTACGCCGGCGCGACGCCGTGATCGTCAGTAGCCGCTGGAACCGGCGCCGCCCGTACCGCCCGCGCCGCCACCGCCCGCGCCCGTCGCGCCCGCCCCTGCGCTGCCACCGCCGTTGGCGCCGCCGGTGCTGCCGCTACCGCCGGTGCCGGCACCGCTCGGGCCGCCCGGCTTGGTGCGCACATGCGGGCGCGCGTGCGAACGCATGGCGCGTGACTCCTGCATGCGGGTCGCGGGCGGCGGCGCCGCCTTATTGCCATTCGACATGCTGCCGCCTGCGCTCTGTGCCGACGTGTCTGGCGGCGACAGGATCGGCGCCCCGGTGCCTTCGTCGGAACGCTGCGAATTCTGTGCCCACGCGGCCGGTGCGGCCGCGACGAGTGCGACGGACGCGCATGCAAGGATCCGGCGCGCAGCGAATTTCGATTCGAATACTGGCTTCATGGAACGGTCTCCCTCGATGGAACCGCTGTCGTGGAATTTCCTGCGTCCCTGGTTCAGCAAGGCACGTGCCGTCAGCGCTGCGCGGCATGCGGCTTGCTGCGCAGGACCATCGATCCCGTACGGAGCCCTGTCATGCCTTCAGCTTCCGCTTCCCGTCCGCACGGCAAACGCGTGACGCGCCGCCCCGGCCGCGCGCGCAGCAACGATCCGCATCATCGCAAGCGCTGGTCCGCCGACGTCATGAAAAAGAGCGATGCGCTGGACATCGAACCCGAGATCTTCAAGTCCGACGACCCGGGCGAGATCGCGGCGTCGCTCAAGCGCTCGGCCGAACACAGCCGCCGCCGCAAGGCGCCGCCGTTCCAGTCGGCGATGTCGATGCTCAACTTCTATGTGAACCGCGCGGGCCGCAACCTGCCGAAAACACGCCGCGCGACGCTCGAACGCGCGAAGCGGAAACTGCGCGAGGCGTTCGGCCGCAAGCCGTGACGCTCCCCCCCAACCGCTCCGTATCGACCTGCTCCGCCTGCACGCATGCATGAAACGCTGTGGTATCTGATCATCGGCGCGGTGCTGATGGCCATGGGTGTCGCGACGTCGGCGCTGCGTCACCTGCCATGCAGCAGCGCGATGATCTATCTCGCGCTCGGCGTCGCGCTCGGCCCGTCCGGCGCCGGACTCCTGCATCTCGACATCGAACGCGACGCGCCGCTGCTGCGCGAGATCGTCGAAGTCGCGCTGCTGGTGTCGCTCTTCGCGATCGGACTGCGGCTGCGCGTGCCGCTGTCCGACAAGTTGTGGCTCGTGCCCTGCCGGCTCGGCCTGCTTGCGATGATCGTCACCGTGCCGCTGCTCGCCGGCTGCGCGGTGGTGACGCTCGGGCTCGGCTGGGGCCCCGCGCTGCTGCTCGCGGCGATCCTCGCGCCGACCGACCCGGTGCTCGCGCACGACGTGCAGGTGCACGATCCCGGCGACCGCGACCTGGTGCGCTTCGCGCTGTCCGGCGAAGGCGGGCTGAACGACGGGATCGCGCTGCCGTTCGCGCTCGCGGGCCTCGCGCTGTGCGGTGCGTCCGACATGCCGCACGCGCGGCCAGCGCTGTCGGGTGCGTTCGCGCTGGCCGCGCTGTGGGGCATCGCAGGCGCGGCCGCGATCGGCGGCGTGCTCGGCGCGTCCACCACCAAGGCGATTGGCTGGCTGCGCACCCGCCATGCGCAGGCGCTCGGATTCGAAGGCTTCTTCGCGCTCGCGCTGATCGTGCTGTCGTTCGGCGTCGCGCAGCTTGCGAATACGTTCGGCTTCATCGCGACGTTCGCCGCGGGCGTCGCGATGCGCCGCGTCGAGCATCGCGCGAGCGGCGGCCGGCGACCGCGCGAAGTGATCGGCCGGATCGATTCGGAAGACGTGGTCGCGACCGAGAAGCATCCGGAGAAGGTGCACGCGTTCATGACCGAATCGGTGCTGGACTTCACGATCGAGCTCGAACGGATCGCCGAGGCGCTCATCATGACGATGGTCGGCAGCGTGCTCGCGACGCTATCGACGCCGCTCGTGACGTGGGGCGCAATCGGGCTCGCCCTCGTGCTGTTCGTGGCCGTGCGGCCGCTCGCCGTGTTGCTGACGCTGACCGGCTCGCGCGCGACCCACGCGCAACGGCGGTTGATGGCGTGGTTCGGGATACGCGGGATCGGCTCGTTCTATTACCTGCTGTTCGCGCTCGAACACGGGCCGTCGAGCGCGGTGCGCCCGCTCGCGGCGCCGGTGCTGGCCGTCGTGTCGGCGTCGGTGATCGTGCACGGTGTATCCGCGACGCCGCTGATGGCCTGGTATTACCGCCTGCAGCAGCGCCGGCGTTGACCGTGCCGGCGACGTCACGACGCGCCGAGCCGCGCGCGCATCTGCGCGGAGATGCGCTGCCGCGTGTCGTCGTAGCCTTCCCACGGATCGCGCTCGAGCCGGTCGAGCCGTTCGTGCAGCGTGTCGATCGTCCATTGCGCGCCGCCCGTCGTGTCGGGCACCTCGTCCCAACGCAGCGGCACCGACACGCCCATCCCGGGCCGCGCACGCGCCGAATACGCGGCGATCGTGCTCGCGCCGCGGCCATTGCGCAGGTAGTCGATGAAGATCTTGCCGCGACGATGACGCGGGCCCATCGTCGCGGTGAAACGGTCGGGCAGCGCACTCGCGATGTGTTGCGCGACCGCGCGCGAGAAATCCTTCACGTCGTCCCATCCGAGGTGCCGCGTGATCGGCACGACCACATGCAGCCCCTTGCCGCCGCTCGTCTTGCAGAACGACGCGAGCCCCAGTTCGTCGAGCAGCCCGCACACGAGTTGCGCGGCCTCGATCATCGCACTCCACGGCAGCGCGGGATCAGGATCGAGGTCGAACACGATTCGGTCCGGCCGCTCGATGTTCGACGCGTGCGCGTTCCACGTATGCAGTTCGATCGTGCCCATCTGCGCGGCGCCAAGCAGCGCGTCGATGCTGTCGAGCGACAGCAGCGGGCCGTGCCCTGGATCGAGCCCGGCGTGTTGCGTGACGAACGGGATCTCGCGGCGCTCCGCGTGCTTCTGGAAGAACAGCTCGCCGGCGATGTCGCCAGGCGCGCGCACGAGCGACACGGGTCGCCCCTTCAGGTCCGGCAACAGCCACGGCGCGATCCATTGCCAGTAACGCGCGAGATCGATCTTGCGCGTGCCGCTTCGCGGATCGAGCACGCGGTCGGGATGGGTGATGCGCACGCGGCCGAGCTGATCCGGGCCGGCATCGTTGCCCGCCGTGCGGGTGGATGCCCGTGACCGCGCGTGGTGCTCGCGGCCATTCGCCTCGTGAGCCGCGTGCGTGGTTCGATGTCGATCCATCTCCACCTCCGTTTCCGCATTTTTCGCATGTTTCGGCACTTCGCGGACGATCTGCGCGGCCGGCTTGTCTTCGCGCAGCGCGATGAACGCGGCCTGCCGCACGATGCCGTCGCCGGTCCACTCCGCGAATTCGCATTCGGCGACGAGCGTCGGCTCGATCCAGTGCACGCGCGTGCGCGAGCGTTCGCGCGGCGGCGGATCGAACGGCGCCGTTTCGCGCTCGTGCTTGCGCAGGATCGCGGCAAGCCGGTCGAGCATGCGTGCGTCGAAGCCTGTGCCGACCCGGCCGACATAGCGCAGCGGTGTCGGCCCGCGCCGCCGCTTGCCGGCCGGCGCCGGTTCGTGCACGCCGAGCAGCAGCGCGCCGAAGCCGTGGCGGCTGCCCGACGGCTCGGTATAGCCGCCGATCACGAACTCCTGCCGGCGTCGGCATTTGAGCTTGATCCACGCAGGTGAGCGTCCGGGCCGGTAGCGCGAGTCCGCGCGCTTGCCGATCAGCCCTTCGAGGCCGGTATCGCATGCGCTCGCGATCAGCGACGCGACGTCGTCGCCGAGATCGGGCGAAAAGCGCAGCCGCGCGGGGTCGCTGTCGGCCAGCAGGGGTTCAAGCAGCGCGCGGCGCGCGGTGAGCGGTGCGTCGCGCAAGTCGTAACCGTCAAGATAGGGCAGATCGAATACGAACAGCGTGACCGCATCCGAGCGCCCTGCGCCGAGGGCGTTCTGCAGCGCCTGGAAATCGGGAAGACCGTGCTCGCCGAGCACGACGGCCTCGCCGTCGAACCATGCGCCGTCGACGTCGAGCGCGGCGAGCGCGTCGCGTTGCGCGCGCAGCTTCGCGGTCCAGTCGCGGCCTTCGCGCGTCATCAGCTTCACATGCCGGCGTGTGCCCTTGCCCGCAATACGCGCAAGGATCCGGTAGCCGTCGAACTTCAGTTCGTAGCGCCAGTCGCCTTGCTCGGGCGGGCCGTCGACCAGCGTCGCGAGTTGCGGCGCGACGCGCTCGGGCAACGGCGCGCGCACTGCACCTTCGATCCCGGACGGGTCGGCCGGCGAATGGCCATGATCGTCGTGTTCGTCATGCCGCGCGCCATGTGCAGCGCATTTCGCGGCCTTGTCGCCGCGGCCGCGCGGCATATGGCGCGTACGCGTGGCGCCGTCGGGCGAATCCGGCAGCGCCACCGCACCATCATGCACACTTCCCGGCCGCTCGCCGACGACGTCGAATTCGTCCGCGCCGCGCGCGTCGTCGTCGCGCTCCTTGATCAGCAGCCACTGCTCCTGTCGCCCTTGCTGGCGCCCGCTGCGCACGAGCGCCCAGCCGCCGTGCAGCTTCTCGCCGTCGAGCCGGAACGTGAGCTTGCCCGCGCGATAGCCGTCGCGTGCCTGCGCGACGCCGCCGTCGGGCGTCCACGTGCCCTCGTCCCAAACGACGACCGATCCTGCTCCGTAATGCCCGGCCGGAATCTCGCCTTCGAACGACGCATATTCGAGCGGATGGTCCTCGACATGCACGGCGAGACGCTTCACCGACGGATCCAGGCTCGGCCCCTTCGGCACGGCCCACGACTTCAGCGTGCCGTCGAGTTCGAGCCGGAAGTCGTAGTGCAATCGCCGCGCATGATGCTCCTGGATCACGAAGCGCAGCGGATGGCCGGTGCGCGCACGCCCGCGCGCGGACGGTTTCGCATCCGACTTCGCACGCCGACGCCCGTGCGCGCCTTCAGGTTCCGGCGTCGCGCCGAAGTGGCGTTTGCGCCGATATGGATCGAGCTTGCCGGGCATTGCATCACCTCGCGTCGCGCGGCGTCATGCGGCGTGCTTGCGGCGCGCGGTGGCTTTCTTCACCGCATGCTCGCCGGTCGCGGCACGTTTCGCGGACGGCCGTTTCGCCGCCGCGGTTTTCGTGGCCGCGCCCTTCACCGCGGTTTTCGAAACCGGCTTGCGGCGCCCGCCGCCGCGCGACGACGAGGATGCCCCATCGGTATTCGCATCCTCGTCGTCGCCCGCATCGCGCAGATCCGCCGCACGCGCCCCGCCGCCGCCCTTCAGGCTGCGCTTCAGCAGCTCGGTCAGGTCGACCACGTTGGTCGCCACGCGGCTCGTCTGTGCGGGCCGCTCCTCGATCTCCTCGATCTTGCCCGCGCGCACCTTGCGCTCGACCAGCTCGAGGATGTCGTCGCGGAACGTGTCGTGATACTCGTCGGGCGTCCATTTGCCGGCCATGTCGTCGATCAGCTTCTTCGCCATTCCCAGCTCGCGCGTGGTCACGCCCGCGCCCTTCGCGTCTTCGGCCGGTACCGTCAGTTCGTCGAGGGGCCGCAATTCTTCCTGCCAGCGCAGCGTATCGAGCGCGAGCAGCGGCCCGACCGGAATCAGCGCGCCAAGATGCTGTCGGTCGCGCATCACCACGAGCGCAATGCCGATCTTGCCGCTGTCCTTCAGTGCGTCGCGCAACAGCGCATAGACCTTCTCGCCCTTGCGGTCCGGCATGAGGTAGTACGGCGTGTCGAGATAGAGGAACGACACGGCATCCTCGTCGACGAAGGTCAGGATGTCGACGGTCTGCGTCGATTCGGGGTTCGCCGCGCGGATTTCGTCGTCGGTCAGCACGACGTAGCGCTCCTTCTCGTACTCGTAGCCGCGCACGATGTCCTCGCGCGTGACTTCCTTGCCGGTGCGCTTGTTGATCTGCCGGTAGCCGACCGGATCCATCGAGCGCTTGTCGAGCAGCCGGAACGACGGCTTCACGGTGCGTGTCGCGGGAAACAGCTGCACGGGCACATGAACGAGCCCGAAGCTGATCGCGCCTTTCCATATCATCCGCGGGGCCATGCCTGTCCTCCTTGCCGCTTGCACGCGCGCCTGGCGTACCGGCTCCCCCGTGCAACGCTCCGCGCGCTGGCGCGATTTCGCGCCGTCGGGTGGCGGTGGATTGCCGGATCGGGGAGATGCGTCACGCGCGCGCCCTCCTGTCGGTTCGATGAAGGACGGCTGCGTGCGTCACGGCGCACACGGAGCCGTCATGGGAAACGAACGAGCCGCACGACACGTGCCGCGACGACCCGCTACGATGTCACGGCGGGCTGCTGCCGCGACGTCAGGGCGCGCGAATCGCGCGATCCAGCTCCTCGCGCGTCACGTCGAGCGCGACGCTGCATTCGATCTCGGCGTCCTCGACGCGCGGTTTCTGTTCATCCACCGCGCGCCGCGCCATGTCGCACACGTGCGTCCGAACGCGCAACCGGTCGGCCGAGTCGAGGGACACGTACCGCGCGAGGACGTCCGGCTCGAAGCGCAGGTCCACCACGCAGCGCCACTGACGCGCGCTCGCGTCGACCGGTACCCGCACCCACGACACCTGGATCGTCAGCCGCCCGGACGCGTCATCCGCATGCACGACGACGGTCGACTCCGACGGAAATCCGTTCGCGAGCGCAGCTTCGAGTTCAGCGATGCGCTGCGAACGGTCTGGCGTGACCGTCATCGGCGCACGACGCCCAGCAGCAGCGTGACCAGGAAGATCACGACGAAGATGTAGAACAGGATCTTCGCGATCTCGGCCGCGCCGGCCGCGATGCCGCCGAAGCCGAACACGGCGGCGACGATCGCGATGATGAAGAAGATGATGGCGTATCGAAGCATGAATTCCTCCTGGAGTCCTGACGAATGGCGATCGTCGACGCGTGTCGCCGCCGATCAAGCATCGTGCTTGTGCCTGGGTTTGCCGTGGGCCGGCGTCGAAGCCATTTTTTCGAGTTCCTTCTCGCTCATCGACTTGGCCATCGACTTCGCAGGCGGCTTCAGGTCCTTCATCTTGGTGTCACCGCGCTTGGCCGACAGGGCGGCCCCCGCGGCGCGCTGCTGTGCCTGGGACTTGGCTGGCATGGCTTTCCTCCTCTCGGTGGTGCGCGCGGGCTGCGCGGTGCGCAGGCCGCGCGCGGTTCGAACGGCATCGTCATGCGGCGTCGCGCCGCCGCAGTTCAGCCGGCGGAATCTTCATCGCCTGGCGATACTTGGTCACCGTCCGACGCGCAAGAAGGATGCCGCGCCCCGCCAGATTCTGGGTGAGCGCGACGTCAGACAGCGGGTCGGAGTGGCGCTCGGCCGCGATCATGTCGCGGATCAGCACCTTCGCGGCCAACGCCGAGCACACGCCCTTCCCGGCTGCTTCCAGCTTGCGCGGGAAGAAATACTTGAACTCGAACGTGCCGTGCGGCGTGGCCATGTACTTGTTGCCCGTCGCGCGCGACACGGTCGATTCGTGCAGGTCGAGCGCCTCGGCGATGTCGCGCAGCACGAGCGGCTTCATCGCGATCTCGCCGTAGCGGAAGAAATCGCGCTGCCGCGCGACGATGCATTCGCCGACGCGCTGGATCGTGTCGAAGCGCTTCTGCACGTTGCGGATCAGCCAGCGCGCTTCCTGCAACTGCTGGCCGAGCGGCGAATCGTGCTCGCCGCTCGACTGCGCGAACAAGGTTGCGTAGCGCTCGTGCAGCCGCGCGCGCGGCAGCACGGCCGGGTTGATCGTCACGACCCATTCGTCGCGCACCTGGCGCACGATCACGTCGGGTATCACGTAGTCGCCGCGCGTGCTGCCGTAGTGGTTGCCGGGACGCGGATCGAGCGTGCGCACCAGCGCGCACGCCGCCTGCATCGTCGCCTGGCTGCAGCCCAGGCGTCGCTGGATTTCCGCCGTCTCGCGCCGCGCGAGCCGTTCGAGATGGTCGCGCGCGATCGCCTTCGCCTCCGCGAGCGCCGGCGTGCCGGCTGGAATCGCGTCGAGCTGCAGCACCAGGCATTCGGACACCGAGCGCGCGGCGATGCCCGGACGGTCCAGCATCTGCACGAGCCGCAGCGCCACCGCGAGATCCTGTTCCGACAGCAGCAACGCCGGATCGGCCGCGACCAGCAGCTCGGCCAGTTCCTGACGCAGGTAGCCGTCCTCGTCGAGCGCATCGATCACGATGCGCGCAGCCTCGCGGTCGCGCTTGTTCAGCGGATAAAGGCGCAGCGCATCGTGCAGTTGCTGGTGCAGCGACGGCTCGGCCGCCATCCACTCGCCGGGCGACAGGTCGCTCGCGTCGTCAGCCTGGCGGCTCGTGCCGCGCGGCGCCGGCGCCGCTGTATACGACACCTCGCCGTCAGGCGGACGCACGTCCTCGCGCTCTGGCGGCGGCTCGGCCGCCGCGGCTTCGGCGGTGGATTCGGGCACGTCGGCGGCGGCTTCGTCGTCGCCCTGGCCATCTTCGAGAAACGGATTCGAGTCGAGCGCCTGCCGCAGTTCCTGCTGGAATTCGAGCGAAGACAACTGCAACAGGCGAAGGGACTGCTGAAGCCTCGGCGTGAGTGCCAGATGCTGTCGCATCTGGAGCGCAAGCGTGACGGACATCGATGCCCTCCTGACGGTGTGCGGAATTGCGTGCAGACGCAATCATGCAGCTTCCATGCCAAGGGGGCGAAGCGCCGTCCGTCGCGGCTCTCGCGGGTTCGCACCCCGCTTGCGGCGGCCCCGGCTGCTGCCTTTTTTACAAGTGCCGGCAAGTTGGAGGCACGGAATTCGCGCCGGGCGGACGCACCGGCTGCGCGCCGGCGCGCCGGTGTATCCGCCCGCAGCCGCCGCACGACGTGCCGCACGTCAGTACTGCATCGGCGGCGGCGTGCCCGGCATCGTCCGGTCGCCCTGCGCGCCGTTCGGTCCCGGCGGCGGCACGTCGGCCGCCTCACCGCCGGCCGCACCCGCCGGCATCGTGTTGTACGGCGACGGACGCGTGTCGTAGCGCGTGTTCGCGTCCGGCATCGTCGTGGTCGGCGACGCGCCATGACCGTCCGGCGGCGCCGGCGGAGCGCCGCGCGTGCCGTAAGTGGCCTGCGGTTGCGTGCATGCGCCGAGCGCGCACGCGGCGGCGAACGCACAGGCGCCCACACGCATCGACTGGATCGGCTTCATCGGAATCCTCCGTTGAATCGGTGGCGCAGGGCCGGCCGTGGCGACACGGCTCAGAGCCGGTTGAAATGGAAATCGCCGGCATACGCGGTCGGCGCGCGGCGCGCCATCATCGTGTCGAACTCGGCGGCGACGCGTGCCAGCGCACCACGTCGCCGCTCGATACCGGCCTGCTCGAGCGCCGCGAACGCATCGGCGTCGAAGGTGACGGTCAGCGACGCCGGATGGCCGTCGATGCGAAAGCCGAAACGCAGCGCGCCGGGCGGCTGCTCGTCGACATCGAACGGCATCGCCCGCGCCTCGAAATGGCGGCCGAGCGTCTCGGCCACGTCGCGCAGCATGCCGGGTTTCACGCGGATGCTCATCGTGGCCCCTCCTTGGATCAGGTGAACGCCACCGGCGGCACGCCCGTCGGCGACACGTGGATCGGCGGCTCCCGCGTCGGCGGCTCACGTTCCGGTGGCGGCTGCTCTGGCGGATCGCCTTCCGGATCGTGATATGGCTCGGGCGTGCCGGGCGGCAGGTCGTCCGGCGGGGGCGGTTGTGGGTCCGGCCCGACGTCGGGCACAGGCGGCTCGGGCCGGTGCATCGACTGAGCAGGGTTTCGGATGGCGTCTCTGTTCATGGGCATTCGATCGTTGCGCTCTCCTCGCGGAACCGGATCGCGGCGCGGCACGTTCGCCGCTCGATGCCCCAAGGTCCGCAAGCCGCATGCCGGCCGCTGTCAGCGCTTGCCGCGCGTCGACGCGCCAGCGTGCAGGCCGCCGCCCGGCGCGACGTGTCTTCGCTACACCGCGCGCTGCAATTCTTTCAAGACCATCGCGCTACCCGTCGTACGCAGCCATCACGAGCCACAGCTCGTGGTCGTCGTCGCGCACCCGCGCGGCGAGTGCATACGGATCGGTCGGGTCGCACGCGCGCTGCAGCGCGAAGCGCGCCGGCTCCGTCGAGCCGAACGTCTCGTCGAGCGGCCGCACGTCGGCCTTGCCTTCGAACATGCGGCGATCGGGCCGGTAGATCAGCGGCTCCTGCTTCCATGTGATGAAGTGGCTTTTCACCGACTCGAACCCTCCGCCACATACGTTGACTTCATAGCGCACGCCTGGCCGCCGTTTCGGAATCGTCATCGTGCCCTCCCGCTTGATGTGCGCATGCATGCGGCGCGTGGCGCGCCGTGGTGTCGTCGTTGCCGCCGACGCGGCAAGTCGCGTGCCGTCCGGATGCAGCGGGCACGGCCGTTGCGCGAAAACCGCCTCATCGTCACCGACACGGAGCCCTGCCATGAAGGATTCGACCCGTTCCGGCCGCGACGCGCCGGCGCACGAACCGCGTCCCGCCCCGTCGCCGCCGCTCAAGGACCAGGACCACACGAAAACGCGCCACTCGGAGCGGCATATCGACAAGCAGCTCGAGGACACGTTCCCCGCGAGCGATCCGCCCGCGACCGGCGGCATCACGCGCATCGAGCCCGACACGCCGCCGGGCACGCACGACGACGGCCCGTGGCAGGACCCGGCCAGGCGCCGCGACGCATGACCGTCGGCGATTCGACGGACACCCGTGCCGAACGGCACGCCGCTTGCTGAATCGCACGGGCCCGCTTCAAGCCGCAAGGAGGACTCCATGCAACGCGTCAACGAAATCATGTCGCAGGACGTCGTGCACATTGCGCCGACCGACTCGATCCGTCATGCGGCGCAACTGATGGAGCGCTACGACATCGGCGCGCTGCCCGTGTGCGACAACAACCGGCTGATCGGCATGGTCACGGACCGCGACCTCGCGGTGCGCGCGATCTCGGCCGGCAAGCCGCCGGAGACGCGGATCCACGAAGTTGCGTCGGGCCCGATCGAATGGTGTTTCGAGGACGATCCGCTGGACGAGATCCAGCACTACATGGCCGACGCGCAACTGCGCCGCCTGCCCGTCGTCGATCACGACCAGCGCCTCGTCGGCATGCTGTCGCTCGCGGACATCGCGACGCGCACGGCCGGCCCCGCGCGCGACGACGTCGCGAACACGCTCGAAGGCGTGTCGCAACCGAAGCGTACGTGACGGGGCGATCCTCGCCCCGCCCGACAACCCGCGCGACCCGCAGGGCCCATCCCGGGCACGGCCGCGCTCCACGCAACCAGGAGGACAACCATGCAGACTTCCGATCGAGGACAGACGCGCATCATCGGCAAGGGCGCCGCGACGGCGGCCGGCCCAGGCCCCGACGTGATGGCGGCCGACACGCTGGAAGGCGACAAGGTCTACACGACCGATGGCGATGACGTCGGCAAGATCAAGGACATCATGCTCGACGTGCGCTCGGGCCGCGTCGCGTACGCCGTGCTGTCGAGCGGCGGCCTGCTCGGCATCGGCGACAAGCTGCTCGCGATTCCATGGAGCGCACTCACGCTCGACACCGAACGCAAGTGTTTCCTGCTGTCGGTGTCGTCCGAGCGGATCCGCAACGCGCCGGGCTTCGACAAGGATCACTGGCCGGCAATGGCGGACCCGCAATGGGCCACGCCGCTGCACGAGTTCTATGGCAGCACGCCGTACTGGAGCGCGGGCGACGAGCTCGGGCTCACCGATCCGACCGAGGAACTGAATGATCCGCGCACGCGCGGGCGGCATTGACCGTTCGTGATTTGCCGGTGGTTCAGGCGACAGCCCCGCGAATGCGGGGCTTTTTTTGGGGTTTTTTGACGGATCTACGAGGCGTGCCGATCCTTTGAGGCCGGCGTCGCCGGTCGCCGGCCGTGCGCGACTGGCGTAGCGCGCCGCCCGATTGATAACCAAACGACATCAATCCTTCCGAAAATCGCACTTATCGTTTTCTCGTCTTCGGGTGAAGATTGCCGAAACGACAATCGATCGCTCCCCGCGCATTTCCCGCATTTTCTGGAGACACCCTGATGCACCCCTCGCCCAGCCTTCCGACCGGACGTTCGAAGGCCGCCGCGGTATTCCGCGTGACGGCCGGCAACTTCCTCGAGCAGTTCGACTTCTTCCTGTTCGGCTTCTACGCCACCCAGATCTCCGCCGTGTTCTTTCCCGCCGCGAGCGAGTTCGCGTCGCTGATGATGACCTTCGCCGTCTTCGGCGCGGGCTTCCTGATGCGGCCGCTGGGCGCGATCGTGCTGGGTGCGTACATCGACGACGTCGGCCGCCGCAAGGGCCTGATCGTCACGCTGGCCATCATGGCAAGCGGCACGATCCTGATCGCGTTCGTGCCGGGCTACGCGACGATCGGCCTGCTCGCGCCCGCGCTCGTGCTGGTCGGGCGCTTGCTGCAGGGCTTTTCGGCAGGCGCCGAGCTCGGCGGCGTGTCGGTCTATCTCGCCGAGATGGCGACGCCTGGCCGCAAGGGCTTCTACACGAGCTGGCAGTCTGCCAGCCAGCAGGTCGCGATCGTCGTCGCGGCAGCCCTCGGCTTCGCGCTCAATCAATGGCTGAGCACGTCGGCCATCGCCGCGTGGGGCTGGCGCGTGCCGTTCTTCGTCGGCTGCATGATCGTGCCGTTCATTTTCATGCTGCGCCGCAACCTCGAGGAAACGCAGGCGTTCAAGGCCCGCAAGCATCGTCCGGGCATGAAGGAAGTGTTCGGTACGCTGGCGCGCAACTGGGGCGTCGTGGTCGCCGGCATGATGCTGGTCGCAATGACCACCACGAGCTTCTATCTCATCACCGTCTACGCGCCGACCTTCGGCAAGACGGTCCTGCACCTGAGCACGGCCGACAGCCTGCTCGTGACGCTGTGCGTCGGCGTGTCGAACTTCGTGTGGCTGCCGATCGGCGGCGCCCTGTCCGATCGCATCGGCCGCCGGCCGCTGCTCGTCGGCATGACGCTGCTCGCGATTGCGACGGCCTATCCCGCGCTGTCCCTGCTCGCGCATGCGCCATCGTTCGTCAACATGCTGCTCGTGCTTCTGTGGCTGTCGTTCATGTACGGGATCTACAACGGTGCGATGGTCGTCGCACTGACGGAAGTGATGCCCGTCGAGGTGCGCGTGGCGGGTTTCTCGCTCGCCTACAGCCTCGCCACGGCCGTGTTCGGCGGCTTTACGCCGGCCATCTCGACGGCGCTCATTCACATGACCGGCGACAAGGCCGCGCCCGGTTACTGGATGAGCCTCGCCGCGGTGTGCGGGCTGCTCGCGACGTTCGCCCTGTATCGCCGGCGGACGGTCACGCTGACGCCGGCGCACTGAAACCTCCTCATGCCGAACGACCTGTCCCGACTCCATACGGCCAAGACCACGACCATGAAAAACCTGCTCCTGAAACTCTGCGCCACAGCGCTCGTCGCCACCTCGGCGGTCACCGCGAACGTGCAGGCCGCCGACCTGCACGTGATGAGCTCGGGCGGCTTCACCGCCGCCTACAAACTGCTCGGCCCGCGGTTCGCGTCCCACACGGGCAACACACTCGATACCGCGCTCGGCCCGTCGATGGGCAAATCGCCTGAAGCGATTCCGAACCGGCTCGCGCGCGGCGAGCCGGCCGACGCCGTGATCATGGTCGGCTATGCGCTCGACGATCTGATCCGGCAAGGCAAGGTGATCGCCGGATCGCGCGTCGAGCTGGCCGATTCGCGCATCGGCATGGTCGTGCGCGACGGCGTGGCGAAACCCGACATCAGCACGGCCGAAGGCCTCAAGCAGGTTCTGCTGCATGCTAAGTCGATCGCCTACTCGGACAGCGCGAGCGGCGTCTACATCGAGCGGGAGTTGTTCAGGAAGCTCGGCATCGAGGACCAGGTGAAATCGAAGGCGACCATGGTCCCGCGAATCCCGGTCGCATCCGTGGTCGCGAACGGTGACTACGAGATCGGCTTTCAGCAGGTGAGCGAACTGCTGCCCGTGAAGGGCGCGACCTTCGTCGGGAAGATTCCCGAGTCGCTGCAGTCCGTCACGCGCTTCGCGGCCGGCATCCCCGTCGGCGCGCACCACCCGCAGGAAGCGAAGGCACTTCTCGACTATCTCGCGTCGCCCGACGTGCAGGCGGAAGTGAACTCGACCGGACTGGATTCCGTTTCCGCGCATTGAGCACCAACCACGGGAAGGTGCGCGTCAGACCGCCTTCCCGTCGGGCCCGGTGCCGGCATCGGATTCATCCGCGCCATTCGGGTCAGCCGGTTCGGTCGCACTCAGCATCCGCGCGAGCCGCGCACGATCGCACGCCCCTTCCCGCATCGAAACGAAGATCACCGCGCACGCGTTGCTGATCACGCTCGTCAGCGCACGCGCCTCGGACATGAAGCGATCGATGCCGACCAGAAGCGCGACGCCGGCAACCGGCAGGTCGGGCATCACGGCGAGCGTCGCGACGAGCGCGACGAGCCCGCTGCCGGACACGCCGGCCGCGCCCTTCGACGTCAGCAGCATGATGGCCAGCATCGCCGCGATCTGCGGCGCGGAAAGCGTTACATCGCACGCCTGGGCGATGAACAATGCCGCGAGCGTCAGATAGATCGCGGTGCCGTCCAGGTTGAACGAGTAGCCAGCCGGCAGCACGAGCCCCACGACGCCCTTGTCGCAACCGAGCGACTCCAGCTTGACGATCAGCCGCGGCAATACCGGTTCCGTGGACGACGTCGCGAGGACGATCAGCAACTCCTCGCGGATGTAGCGCAACAGCCGCCACAACGCGAAACCGTGCAACCGCGCGAGCGGCGCGAGCACCAGCGCGACGAACAGCCCGCAGGCCACGTAGAACGAAACCATCAACCGTGCGAGCGAGCCGACCGAACCGATGCCGAAGCGGCCCACCGTGAAGGCCATTGCGCCGAATGCGCCGAGCGGGGCGAGCCGCATGATCATCGCGAGCACGCGAAAGACGATCTGCGCGACGCCGTCGATCAGCGCCAGCACGGGCCGCCCGGCCTGCGGATACGCGTTCAGCGAAAAACCGAACAGCAGCGACAGCAGCAGCACGGGCAGCACCTCGCCCTGCTGGAACGCGCCGAGCATCGTATCCGGGATCACGCTCAGCGCGAACGCGATGAGTCCGCGCGGTTGCGCATGCTGCGCGTATTGCGCCAGAACGCTCGCGTCGAGATGGCGCACGTCGACGTGCATGCCGGCGCCGGGCCGCAGCACGAACGCGGTGACGAGCCCGAATGCGAGCGCGGCGGCGGTCAGCAGGTAGAACAGCACCAGCGCGCGGACGATCGTGCGCCCGATGGCCTTCCCGTTCGTCAGCGACGTGATGCCGGAGACGATCGTGCAGAACACGATCGGCGCGATCATCATCCGCACGAGACCGACGAATGCATCGCTGAGCGGCTTGAGCGACGCGCCTGCCGACGGCCAGAAGTGGCCGACGCTCACGCCGAGCGCCATCGCCAGCAGAACCTGCACGTAGAGCGAATGCAGCGGTCTTCCCAGCCTCACGGTGTGGTCTTCCTCGATGTTCCGGTCGTATTCGTCGCATGCATTACTTCGATGCATCGCTGTGTGGCGCACTGCCGCGTCTGGCGTCGACGATCGCCCGGTGAAACTCCTCCGCGGCCGGCGTCAGCGGGCGTCCACGCCGTTTCACGATGCCCACCCGGCGCTTGACCGCCGGTTCGACGAGGGGCACGCTCGTGAGCAGCGGATGGTCGTGTCCGGGCATCGCCATCGACGGCACCGCGGCGACGCCGAGCCCCGCCTCGACCAGCCCGAGCATGGTCGTCACGTGGCGCGTCTCGCACACGCTCGGCGCACGCGGCGCGACGCTCGTCAATGCCTGATCGAGCAACAAGCGATTGCCGGATGTCTTGTCCACGGACACATACTCGTACTCGTAAAGCTCGTTCCAGGTCACGCGCTTCTTGCGCGCGAGCGGATGATCGCGCCGGCACGCGGCAACGAATCGCTCCTGCAGCAGCAGCTTGAACTCGACCTCGGACTCCTGGCTGCCCATGAAGCTCACACCGAAGTCGGCCTCGCCGCTGATGACGGCACTCAGCACCTCGTTCGCGCTCGCATCGAGCAGCTTGACCCTGATGCGCGGAAAGCGGCGATGATAGCTCGCGATCACGTTCGGCAGAAAGTAGTAGGCCACCGACGGCACGCACGCGATCGTCACGTGACCGAGGCGGCTCGACGAGACGTCGCGGATGCCGAGCAGCGCGACGTCGAGATCGTCCAGCAGTTGCTCGGCGCTCGGCGCGAACACGCGGCCGACCGTCGTCAGCGTGACGCTGCGCGTCGTGCGCTCGAACAGACGCACGCCGAGCGCTTCCTCCAGTTTGTCGATCCGGCGACTCAACGCGGGCTGCGAAATGCTGATCGCCTCGGCGGCCTTCCGGAAGCTTCCCAGCTCCACCACCGCGCGAAACGCCTGCAAGTCGGTCAAATCGAAGTTGATTCCCACGGGCCTGGTCTCCGCATCTCTGATGCCGGGTATTTTGCACGATTCGGACAAGCACACCCAGCCGGGAAATGCCCGGCTGCGATGCGCCAGCCGCGCCGCCGTATCGCATGCGGCGGGCGAATGCGCTCGGCACGACGACGCCCGATGCCGTTTTACATGTGCCGTGTAAGGCGCCCGATCGGCCACGCCTGATCGTCCGCGGCCACTCGCCGGTTCCAGACAGGTGCGGCGTCAGCGGCACGGCCGCGCATCACGGCAGCAGGTCGCCGGCGCCCGCATCGTCGTAGGGGTCGAATTGTATCGCGGCGTTCTCCCGTAACCGGATGCTGCCCCCAGCGCCAACTGCACACGCGTTTCGACTGCATGCGGCACGCCGGTTGCTGTACGAAGTGCACAGCGTCGATATGGGAACCGTCAATGCGCGCACTGCCGATATTCCGACCCGGACAGGCCTTCGATCCGCTGGCCGCCCACCGGCGAGCGCGCCGTCGTGCGCACGCCGACGCGGGCCCGGCGCCGACGGGTTCAGGAAGCACCGCATGATGCGCGATGCGTCCGCAAAGCGCGCGGCGGTCTCGCTCGTCGCCGACGACGATGCACCGGCCACGCTCGACGCCTGCCGCCGCTGCGGGCTGTGGGAACATGCGACGCAGCCAGTGCCCGGTGCGGGGCCTGCTGACGCACGCATCATGCTGGTCGGCGAGCAGCCGGGCGATCAGGAAGACCGCAGGGGCATCCCGTTCGTCGGCGCGGCGGGCGGCATGCTCGACCGCGCGCTCGACGAAGCCGGGATCGAGCGCACGTCCGTCTATCTGACCAACGCGGTCAAGCACTTCAAATGGGAGCCGCGCGGCAAGCGTCGGCTGCACAAGACGCCCGCGCAGCGCGAGGTCGCCGCGTGCCGCTACTGGCTCGAACGCGAACTCGATGCGATCCGCCCGCGGGTGATTGTCGCGCTCGGCGCGACGGCACTGCGCGCGGTGCTGCAGGACAACGAAGCAACGCTCGAGCGCACGCGCAAGCCGGTTCGCTCACCCGACGGCTGTTTCGTCGTCGCAACCTATCACCCGTCCTACGTGCTGCGCACGCGCGGCGCCGATTCGCGCGAGCACGCATACCGGACGCTCGTGGACGCGCTGCGCACTGCGTCGCGCCTCGCGCGCGGCGCAGCAGGGGACGCCGAATGAGCGGCCCGCGCGGCAACGACGCGGCGCGGGAAACCACGACCGCCGCATCCACCGGTCAGCCGTGGTACCGACGGCTGTCACAGCGACGCGATGCGGCCGGCCAGCCCGGCAGCGGCATCGCATCGAACGTGTTCGGGTGGCTGGCGGGCGTGCTGATGGCGGGATCGGTGATCGTGATGGCCGTGGACATGCTGACCTGACCGGCACGGTGTGGTTGCGTCAGCAACCGTTCAAGCGAGGCGGACGGGGACGGCAGAGCAACGATATCGGACAGCCGGGCGGCCGCGCAAGCAGCATGGCCCGGTTGCCCGATCGGCATGGTTACATCATCTTGCCGCGCGACTTTTCGGCACGCGCCGCGTCGGCCGCCGACTCGACCTTCTTCACTTCCTCCGGCGGCGGGAGCACCGCCTTGAAGCCCATCGATTCGATCCACATCTCGCGCGCCCAGCCGCGAGTGTGATACAGGTGATGGTCCTCGTCGGCCTCGACTTCATCGTGTGCAGCCTTCAGTGCCTTCGCCGCGTCGCCGTCGCGCAACTGGTCGGCCGCATAGCCGATCAGTTCCCAGTTCAGGTGATCCTTGGTTTCGGCCAGCACCACGCATTCGGCCGCGACGACCTGCGCGACCGCCGGCTCGGCCTGCTTCCTCGCCTGCTCGATCACCTGGACGAGCGACTTGCCGGTCGCCTCCACGGCGGCGCGGCCCGGCGACTTCGTATCCGGGTCGAGGCCGAGTGTTTCGAATACCTTGCGCAGTACGTCCTGGTGATGCATCGTTTCGCGGTGGTACTTCTCCCATTCCTTGTGCAGGTCCTCGTCGGTCGCGCACTGGAGCGCGGCCTCGTAGATCTTCGCGCCGCCAAGCTCGGTCTCGTATGCCTGGCAGAGCAGTTCGAGGATGCCTGCATGCTTCGATTGTCGTTGGGCCATGACTGCTTCTCCGAAAGAACGGGCCGCCCGCGCGGCCCTGGGGTTGAAACGGACGCGCGTTACTGCGCGCCCACCTTGCGCTGGAGTGCCTCCGCCATGCTGAGGTGATGCCTGAGCGTCGGCAGCGTGGATGTCGCGAACGCACGCAGTTGCGCGTCCTTGCCGTCGCGCGCCTCTTCCTCGAACAGCGCAACCGCCTTTTTGTGCGCGTCCGGGCCGACCGCGGCAACATAGGCGGTGTCGAAGTCGTGCCCGCGCTTGCCGCGCAATGCCTCGACGTCCGGATCCGTGATCTGCTCGACCTGCGGTTTCATGCCCTTGCGCGCGGCAATCTCGTTGAGCTTCATAGCGGCCTTGCCATGGTCGGCCACCATCCTCTTCGCGAACGTGCGCACGTCCGCGGACTGCGCCTGCTCCAGCGCGAGCTGGCTCGCCTGCACCTCGGCCTTGCCGGCCAGCGCGGCCTTGTCGACGAATTCCGCATCGACGCCCTGCGGTGCTTTCGCGATGCCCGGATCGCCCGCGCCGGCACCCGACGTCGGGTTGATCACGCCGCCCGGCACGTGCGAATTCGATGCGGGCGGCTCGCTCGGCATCTGTGCATGCGCGAATCCCGACACCGCGAGTACACCCGCGGCGAGCGCCGCGATCGTCCAGTTGGGCTGTTTCATGCGCTTTCTCCTTGTGTGGGCAGAATCGTCACCCGCCGACGATCGACCCGCCGTTCGGATGCAAGGTCTGTCCCGTCATGTAACTCGCGCCTTCGGACGCGAGCAGCACGTAGCAGCCGATCAGCTCGTCCGGCTGCCCCGGCCGCTTGAGCGGCACGTTCGCGCCGAACTTCGATACCTGTTCGGCGGTGAAGGTCGACGGAATCAGCGGCGTCCAGATCGGGCCGGGCGCGACGGCATTCACGCGAATGTCGCGCTCGGCCAGCTCGATCGACAGCGAGCGCGTGAACGCGACGATCGCGCCCTTGGTCGCCGAGTAGTCGGGCAGCTTCGGGCTGCCGTGATACGCGGTCACCGACGCGGTATTGACGATGCGCCCGCCCGCCTTCATGTGCGGCAGCGCGGCCTGCGTGCAGAACACCATTCCGTACACGTTCGTGCGGAACGTGCCTTCGAGCTGTTCCTCGGTCACGTCCTCGATGCCCTGCTGCGGATGCTGTTCGCCCGCGTTGTTGACCAGCACGTCGAGGCGTCCCAACCGCTCGACCGTGCGCGCGACCGCGTCGCGTGCCTGCCGGCGGTCGCCGACGTCGCATGCGATCGCCTCGCAACGCCGCCCCGCCTGCTCGATCAGGCGCTTCGTGTGCGCGGCATCGTCCGATTCGTTCAGGTACACGATCGCGACGTCAGCGCCCTCCTTCGCGAAACCGATCGCGACCGCGCGGCCGATCCCGCTGTCGCCGCCCGTCACGAGCGCGACCCTGCCGGCCAGCTTGCCGCTGCCGACGTAATCGGCCGCTTCGTCGCGCGGCTTCGGATGCATCTCCCGCTCGTGGCCCGGCTGTTGCGTCTGCGTCTGGGACGGCGGTGTCCTGGCGATGGTCATGGGTTCCTCCTTGAACGGGTGTCGCGAATGCATCGCAAGCTGCGTGCCGTGTACCGCGCACCGGCCCGCGCTGCGGCACGCCGCGCTGCAGGCACAGGCGGAAACGACTCGTTCAGCGCGGGCGGCCCTGCGCGGTGCCGTCCGGCCGGCGCACCGGATCGAAGTCGCGCCACTCGCCGTCGTGCCAGTCACCCTCGACGCGCTCGATCGATTGCGCGCCGGTCGCACGCAGCACGTCTTCCGCGGCGGCCGCGTTCGTCGCCGTCACGCGTGCGGCCAGAATCACGCCGGTTTCGGTATGCGCAAGCGTGCCTTTGCCTTCGGCCTGCTCGCCGCGCATCCGCCCGAGCGCGCCGCCGAATGCGCCGAGATACGCACCGGCGAGCGCGCCGGCGGCCGGCACGAACCAGTAGTGCACGCCGAGCGCATAGACGATCAGCCCGACGATCGCGCCGATCAGCAGCCCGCGCAGCGCGCCGACCATCGCGCCGCGGCCACCCGGCTTCGCGGCCGTATCGGCATATACGTCGCCGCCGATCGGAAAGCGCGCGTGCTGGCCGCCCGGGTTCAGGAAGAAGATCGACACGTCGTCCGGGCCGAACGCGCGCTCGTAAAGGTGGCGCGCGCCACCTTCCGCTTCATGGAACGTCGTGAAGCGTCCTGCGACGATCATCGCCATGTTCGTGCTCCTCGTGACCGTAAGCTGCCGCACACGCGACGGCGTGCGCGACGCGACGTGGCGGCGCTCACATCAGCCGCCCGAGCTCCTTCGATACCGATGCCGGCGTGCCATATTCGCGATCGGGTATCTGCCTGAGCATGTCGATTACGCGCGGGTCGGCGTGCGAGCGCTCCGCGCACTGGACGACTTCCGACTTGCTCGCCGGATAGTCCATCCCCTTCAGCGCCTTCTGCACGTCGACCGGGCCCGGCGCCTTGCCGTGCCCCGTCTGGTGGCCGCCCTTGTCGTGGTCCTGCTGCGTGCGCTCGCCTTCGTGCGCGCGAGCGTGGCTGTATTCGTGACCCGTATGTTGTCGGGATGACATGGAAACCTCCTTCGAATGAGAAACCGGGATACGGAAACGAACGCGGTTACGTCGAGGCACGCCGCGCACGTGCCAGCGCGGCAACCACGAGCGCCGCGGCGCCGAGCGCGACCGCGCCCGCGACCTTCGGCTGCTGCACCACCGCGTTGTACGCACAGCCGCGCAGCACGGGCCCTTCCATTCCTTCGCGCTCGTGCAGCGCATGGCGGGACTCGTACAGCGCGTTGTCGTCGCGCGGGCGCGCCGGTCGCACCGTGCGCTGGCCGCGCGAGAACAGCGTGGCGGCGACGCGATCGAACAGGCGCGGCGCGTGATAGGCGCTGGCCGACGTCAGCTTTGCGGCGCCGCCGACGAACAGCGCGCGGCGCGGGTGCGCGGCGGCGAACAGGATCGCGTCGGCGACGAGGTCCGGGTCGTAAATCGGCGGCGGCAGCTTCGCCTCGACGTTCATGTAGTTCTTCGCGTGCATCACGAACATCGTGTCGATCGCGGCCGGTTTGATGAGCGTGACGGACACGGGCAAGTGATCCGACTCGATCTCGAGGCGCAGCGAATCGGTGAAGCCCTTCACCGCGTGCTTCGATGCCGCATACGCGCTTTGCAGCGGCACCGGCGCATCGGACGCCTCGCTGCCCATGTTGATGATCGCGCCGCCGTGGAAATCGCTCTTGCGCCGGAAATGGTCCGACGCGACGAGCGAGCCGTGCACGACGCCCCAGTAGTTGGTGTCGAACAGCCGGCGCTGATCTTCGAGCGGCACGGCCGCCGCCGTGCCGAAGATCGACACGCCCGCGTTGTTGACCCACGTATCGAAGCCGCCATAGGTATCGACCGCTTTCGCGGCCGCGCGTTGCAGGTCCTCGAGAATGCCGACGTCGCCGGCGACCGGCACCGCAAGGCCGCCGTGCTGGCGGATTTCCTCGCACAGCGTGTTCAGCGCGGTCTCGTTGCGCGCGAACAGCACCAGCTTCGCCCCGCGCCGTGCCGCCTTGCGCGCGGTGACGAGGCCGATGCCGCTCGTGGCGCCCGTGATCACGATCGTCTGCTCGCCGACCGGTTTGAGCATGCAGTTCATCACTGGACTCCTTCTACGAGGCCGAAGTTATTTCGGGCGGATGGTCAACTGGTTGCGCACGTCCTGCACGCCGTCGATCTGCTTGACGACGCTGACGGCCTGCGTGCGCTGCTGTTCATCCGGCACGCTGCCGGTCAGCATCACGATGCCGTGGCGCGTCTTCACATGAATGTCGCCGGCCGACAGGCCGCTTGTGCCGACCAGCTCGGCTTTCGCCTTGGTCGTGATGGTCGCGTCGCGGATCTTCGTGCCGGTGCTCGAATGCGTCGACGACGACATGGATGACGATGCCGTGCCGTCGTCGCCTGCGGCGAACACGTTCGGCGCGACGGCGATACAGGCAGTGGCCGCGGCGATCGCGACCGCCATGCCGAGACGCTTCGCGGCACGACGGCGGAATCGCGGAGCGCGGGATTGCAACGGGAATACCTTCATCGTGACCTCCTGTCGGGTGATGCCGGCATGGCCGGCGGACATCCGGGTGGCGCAAATCGCGTGCCGCGCGCAATACGCGGCGCGCACGCGCGACGCGCTGACCAGACGCCCTTTCATCCAACGCGTTGTAATTTTTTCGGCTCGGGGGCGGGGCATGCGCCCAGCAAAGTGGCGGGTATGGTGATTGCCGAAGGGGGACGCAACGGAGCTGGCCGGCGTGGCCCCGCTCTCGGGAGCAGCACCATGCAAGGAATCGCGTTGATCGGTGAACATGCGTCGCCGCTGGGGGTGATCGGCGGCGTGGATGCGGGCGTGCAGAACATCTACGTCGCGAACGTCACGAAGCGCCGAGCGCGGCCTCGACGTCGACGTCCGCACGCGCTGCGACAATCCGCACCTGCTGGAAGTCGCGCGGATCGGTCCGCGCATGCGCGTGATCCACGTGCCGGTCGGGCCGCCCGCCGATATCCCGAAGGAACGGCTGCTGCCTTATACGGGCACGCTTGCGGACTACATGACGGCGCGCATGCGGCAGGAGCCCGACCCGGTCGACGTGATGCACGCGAACTGCTTGGTGTCGGGCGAGGCCGCGCTACGCGTGAAGAAGCATCTCGGGATTCCGCTCGTCATGACGTTCCATGCGCTCGACCACGTACACCGGCTGCATCAGGGTGTGCCGACGGTTTCCCCGACGAACGCTTCGCGATCGAGGACACGCTCGCGCGCCGCGCAGACCGGTTGATCGCGGAGTGCCCGCAGGATGCGCTCGACCGGACCACGCCCTACCGCGCCGATGCCGCGCGCATATGGTCCGCATGTTTCCGCGCCTATGGCTCGAACGCGGCATCGCGCCCGCGTTCGCGAGCCTGTTGTGGATCCTGGGCGAGCGGCGCACGTTGCCGCCGCATGTCGAGCGCATGCGCCGCCGGCTCGACGAAGAAACGCGTCGCCGTGCGGGTGCGCGCGCATGAGCATGTCCGGCACGACATCAGGAATCCGGTTTCTCCACTTCGTCTTCCAGTTGCGCGAGCCGGTTGTAGATCGTCTTCAGGCTGACGTCGAGCACCTCCGCCGCCTGCGCCTTCACGCCGCCGCATTGCGCGATCGTGCCGAGGATCAGCTTGCGGTCGACTTCCTCGAGCGGCGTGCCGAACGGTACCGTCACGCGCTCCTCGTCCGAGTCGACCATGTTCGACAGTTCTTCCATGATCGGCGGCGGCAGCGTGTCGATCACGTCCGCATCGGTGAAGATGCTCGCGCGCTGCACGAAGTTGCGCAGCTCGCGCACGTTGCCGGGCCACGCGTAGGTCTTCAGTGCTTCGCGCGCGGCCGGCGCGAAGCGCAGGTTGCGGCCGCTTTCCTCGTTGTAGCGCTGCAGGAACGCGTCGGCGAGCATCGGGATGTCCTCGCCGCGCTCTCTGAGCGACGGCAGCGGGATCGGAAACACGTTGATCCGGTGAAACAGGTCGGGCCGCAGCTTGCCGTCCGCCATCGCGGCTTCCGGATCGCGGTTGGTGGCCGCGACGATGCGCACGTCGACGTCGATCTCGCGCGTCGAGCCGAGCCGCGTGAGCCGCCCGGTTTCCAGCACGCGCAGCAGCTTGACCTGCGATTCGACCGGCATCTCGGTGATTTCGTCGAGGAACAGCGTGCCGCCGTCGGCGCGTTCGAAGAAGCCCTTGTGCTGCCGCTCGGCGCCGGTGAAGCTGCCGCGGTCGTGGCCGAACATCTCGCTCTCGACGAGGTTCGCGGCGATCGCGCCGCAATTCACCGCGAGGAACGGGCCGCGGCGGCGCAGGCTCAAATCGTGAACCGTCTGCGCGGCGAGCTCCTTGCCCGTGCCCGACTCGCCGGTGAGCAGCACCGACGCTTCGGTGCGCGCGACGCGGCCGATCGCATCGTAGACGGCCTGCATCGCGGGCGAACTGCCGAGCATCCGGCCGAAGCGGCCGAGACGCTTCAGCTCGGAGCGCAATTCGGCGATTTCCTCGTGCAGCGCGGTGGTGCGCGGCACGCGTGCGAAGATGCTGTTCAGCCGCTGCATGTTGAGCGGTTTCACCAGATAGTCGGTCGCGCCGCGCCGCAACGCGTCGATCGCGGTTTCGAGACTTGCGTGACCGGTGGTCAGCACCATTTCGCAATGCGCGTGCTTGGGCAAAGCGTCGAACAGATCCATCCCGTTGCCGTCCGGCAGCACGAGGTCGCACAACACGAGATCGGGGGTATGCGTCGAAACGAGCGTGCGCGCTTCTTCGAGCGTCGCGGCCGTGTCGCAGGCGAGTTGCTGCGCCTGGGCGAGCGTCGCGAGCATCATGCGCGTATCGGCATCGTCTTCGACGATCAGGACATAAGGCATCGAAGCTCCTTGTGATGCGGCCCCGGCGCCAAGCATCGGCCGAAACCGCGGCTGGCATGCAATGCGGGGCATGACGCCGGTACTTGGCATGCACGTCCGCACTGCACACGAATGAGCAGACTAGCTGTCCTGCCATGACAATCGAGTGCTTAGCAGTATAGAAGAAGCGCGTCGCGCAATCGCCACTCATCGAATAAATCTATCCGCCGGCGGCGGTGGCATTGCCAGATTCAATCCGCCGATTTCGGCATAAAAGGTATGATCTCCACATGAAAAAACGACGCGTGCCGGTCATTTTTTCATCCAGTCTTCGACGGTTTCGGTCAATATTTCCCGACGCGATATCACTCATGTCGAAATCCGACGATGACGGCACGCGACTGTTCGGCCGCTCGCGAACGATTCAGAACTTGCTGCTGAAAGTTTCGCGCGTCGCAAGCACACGCGTCAGCGTGCTGGTGGTCGGCGAGAGCGGCGCCGGCAAGGACATCGTCGCGCGGCTCATCCACGACATGAGCCCGCGCCGGCGCGGCCCGTTCGTGCCCGTCAATTGCGGTGCAATTCCGAAAGACATCGCGGAATCCCATTTGTTCGGACATGAGAAAGGCAGCTTCACCGGCGCCGTTGCACAACATGTGGGCATGTTCGAAGCCGCGCGCGGCGGGACGCTGTTTCTCGACGAAATCGCGGAAATGCCGGCGGAATTGCAGGTGAAATTGCTTCGCACGCTCGAGTCGAACACGATCATGCGCGTCGGCGGTCACGAAGCGATTCCGCTCGATGTGCGGATCGTCGCGGCCACTCGTCACGATCCCGTGGAGGCCGTGCGCAGCGGTCGGCTACGCGAGGATCTCTTCTACCGGATCGCGACGATCGCGCTGCACGTGCCCGCGCTGCGGCAGCGCGAGGACGACGTCGGCGACATCGCGCTGCAGATCGTCGAACGGCTGAACGCGCGGCACCGCACGCGCAAGCGTCTGTCGATGCAGGCGATGAAGGCGCTGCGCGCGTATACGTGGCCCGGCAACGTGCGCGAGCTGCGCAACGCGCTGGAGCGCGCGTTCATCCTCGCGGACGAACAGATCGAACTGCAGTTGCCGCGTCGGCAACAGCCGCGAGAGGAAGTCCGACACAATGCGATGACGCTGCATATCGGCACGACGCTCGCGCATACGCAGCAGCGCTTCATCGTCGCGTCGCTGCGTCATTTCAACGGCGACAAGCCGCGCACCGCGAAGGCGCTCGGCATCAGCCTGAAGACGCTGTACAACCGCCTCGCGCTATTGCCCGAACACGAGCGCAATGCCGCGAGCGGCGCGCCAGCACCGGCGTCAGGCGCGAATGATGCAAGTGGTGCAAGTGGCGCCGGCGGCGCCGCGAGCGCGGGCGCGCCACCGAGCGCGACGAGCCCGTAAGCGCGCCGCCTCGGCGGCTGAACCGCTCACGACGCGACGTCGCGCAACGCGCTATCCCATTCACGCACGAACCGCTCGATCCCGAATCGCTCGCACGCATCGCGCTTCGCCGCCGCGCCCCACTCGCGCGCGAGGTCCGGATCGCGGATCAACATGCGCATCGCGTCGATCAATACGGCAGGTCGCGTATCGGCGACCCCGTTGCAGCCACTCTTCACGAGCTGTGCCATCTCCGTCGTTGCGAGCGCAACGATCGGCAGCCCGATCGTCATCGCCTCAATCACCGCGAGCTCGAGGCTCGCGTAGCGGATCGGATTGAAGAAGAAGCGGTAGTGCGACAGGAACTGCGGCAGCGCCGGGTTCGGCACCTCGCCGATGCCGCCGAGCTCGTTCGACCCAATGCCCACCAGATCGAGCGGCACGCTGTGACGCACGACCTCGAACAGGTCAGCACCGAGACACCGCCCGCGCCGCGCGATGTTGTTCACGACCGTCACGCCCTTCGGCAGCGTGCCCCGATACTCCACGCCGTCGGGAATCCGCACGCCATGCTCGATCACGCGCGTCGGCGTGACGCCGTTGTCCCACATCAGTGCGTTGAACGGCGTGACGTGCACCAGCAACACGTTCGGATCCTGCACCGGGTGCAGTGTGTCGGTCGGATGTTCGCGCGGTGGATCGTGTTCGACGAACAGCGCCGGCAACGCACGCTGCGCGTCGCTCAGGAGCCGCAACCGGTCGTGCGCGTAGTGATCGTGATGCTGGTACAGCACGCAGTCGAACTCGGTGTCGCGCACGCACTCGACGCTCACCTCGTGCACGTTGTCGCCCCATGGCAGGTGCCCGGCCCGCCCCGCGTAGCCGGGCGGATGCTGCGGCTTCGTCACGATATGGAAATCGTGCGGCGCCTGCGACAGGTAATACAGATAGTTGCCATGCACGTGCCAGGTGAGCACGCGCAACCGCTTACGTGACATGACGTCTCTCCTCGGCGAGCAGTTCGCACGCCCGCTCCATCACGTCGTCGACACCGATCGCCGTCGCGCACGCGTGCCCGTACGGACACGTGTCGAACGTGCACGGCCGGCAAGCCGGATAGTTCGCGAGCACGCGATGGCGTTCGGCGTCGAGCGGCGCCCTGCGGGCCGTGTCGCTGCCGCAGGCGACGACGATGCTCGGCGTACCGAACGCCGCCGCGACATGCGACACGCCCGTGTCGTTGCACAGCACGAGCCGCGCGCGGCCGATCAGCGCGGCCAGCGCGCCGAGCGGCGTGCGCCCGCACAGGTTCACGCACGGCCGCGCGAGATGTTCGACGAACGCACCGGCCAGCGCAAGCTCCGCTCGCGTACCGGTCAGCACGATCTGCCAGCCGTCGTCCGCGAGCTGCCGTGCCACGCTCGCGAAGCGCTCGGCCGGCCAGCGCCGCGACGCCATCCGTGCGCCCGGATGAACGATCACGTAGCGGCGCGGATCAAGCGCATGTTCGTCGCACAGCACATGCCATAGCGCATAGTCGAGGCCGCCGAGCGGAAATTCCAGGTAATCGCCCCAGTCCGGATAGCCGAGCTTGCGCATCAGCGACAGGTAGCGCGTGACCTCGGGCTCCCCGTCGCGCCAGACGAGCGAACAGTCGAGCGCGGTCGTGCCGCCGTCAGGCGGCACGAAGCCGGCGGTACGCGTCGCACCGAGCGACGCGACGATCGCGTTGGTCTGCGCGCCGCTGCCGTGCAACTGGATCGCCAGATCGAAGTCGCGTGCGCGGCATTCCGCGACGAACGCCTCGCGCGCGGCCGGCTCGGCGTCCGGCTGCTCGTCGAGCCCCGGCGCGCCGGGAAACGGGATGAAGTTGTCGACGTAGTCCGAGAAGCGCGATGCGAACTCGCGTGCCCAAGGCAGCCCGATCAGCGTGATGCGCGCAGCCGGTTCGCCGCGCCGCAACGCGCGCAGCGCCGGCACCGCACACAGCATGTCGCCGAGCTGCAGCGCGCGGAATACCGCGATGCGGACCGGACCGGACGACGAAACGGATTCGAGCATCATAGGAAGAACACCCGGAAGTGAAGCGCGCCGCGCATGCGCCAGTACAGCGACACGGGCGGAATCGCGATCGACGTGACGATCATCTCGGCAATGTGCGACGGGGTGAGCCGCGTGCCGCGCAGCCGCTTCGCGCAGAACGCGGCGGTAATCACGGCCCAGGCCGCCGCGCAGGCGATGCCCGGCGCGCGCCACCCGGCCACGAAGCAACCGATCGCGCCGAGCACGAACAGCACGGCCGCGTAGTAATGCCATGGCGGCATCGGCCGGATATGACGCCGGTAGGTCGCACGATGCTTCTTGTACAGCAGCGCGTCGAAATACACCTTCGATTGCTGGCCGATGCTCGCGCCCCAGCGCGCGGGGCGCACCGGATGCACGATCCGCGCGGCGTCGACCTCGACGATCGGTCCCGCATGCTCGCGCAGCGCGAACATGAGGTCGGCGTCTTCGCGCCATGCGCGCGTGAAGCGCTCGTCGAACCCGCCGACGCACTCGAGCGCCGTGCGCCGTACGAAGCAGTTCGCGGTCGCGAATTCCGCACGCGCGAGGCCGGCCGCGTCGCGCTCGTAGTCGGTCGGGTGCGCACGCAGCGGCACGTCGATACGCCCCGCCGCAGCCACCGCGGCCGGTTCGGCGAGCAGCGCGGCCGCGCCATGACGCAGCCAGGTCGGATCGGGAATCGTGTCGTCGTGGGTGAACGCGATCAGCGCGCCGCGCGCGCTGCGCCAGCCGATGTTGCGCGCGCCCGCCGGCCCCTGCGTATCGGGTGCGGTCATATAACGGATCACGGGCACATCGCTCACGCGTGCGCGGCACGCGTCGACGGTCTCCCACGCGCTGCCGGCCGGGTCGTCGTCGACGACGACGATCTCGTAGGTGGTCGGATCGAATACCTGCACGCACAGCGCTTCAAGGCAGCGCTCGAGCAAATCGGGCCGCCGATACGTCGGCACGACGACCGACACGACCAGCGGCAGTTGCACGTCGCGCATGTTCATCTCGGCTTCTCCTGCAAGAACGAGCCGGTCACGAGCCTGCCGGGCGCTCGCTCCATTCGCTGCCCCAGTCTTCCGGGCCGACGTCCTCGCTCGCGAAGCGCCGGTACGCGGATTCGTCGTCGGCATCGTCCCGTCGGAATGGGTCGCCACGGAGATCGCGCTCGCCGGTGTCCCCGTACGCGCGTTCGCGGCGCGCCTGCCAGTCGGGCAGGCCGCTCCGTTCGGCTTGCGGTCCGGGATATCGCCGTTGCATCGTGTCTCTCCTTGATCCGCGCCTGTGCCGCGCACGGCCCCACGTCGCGTCGCGGCGCGCGTCGGGCAACCGGTTGCAAGTCATGTGCCGCCTGCCGGCGCGAAGGGACGGCACGCCGACGTCAATATTCCGGTCGACGCCGTGATCCCCGCACCTCGCGCCCGATGCCCGCCGACGGGCGGCGCTGATCGGCCACTCGTCGCCGCACGTCTCTTGCCGGGCGTCCCTATCTGCAACGGGATTGCAGTTTTTGCGCAGCCGGTCGTCCTGCTATGGCCCTATACGCCGCCCGTGCCGGGTTCCCCCGGCGCGTCCGGATCGTCGATGCCGCCGGGCTCGCTCAGCCGGTCCGTGCGATCCGGCTCGATGTCGGCGGCTTCCTCCAGCCCCGAATCGCCGTCCGCGGACGCGCGCTCGCCAGTGCCCGCGCGGTCCGTATCGCTGTCGCGGGCCGCGTCTCCGCGCTCCAGCGCGTGCTCGTCGAGCGGCGAATCGACGTCGAACGGATAGCGCCGCGCGCCCGCCATGTCGCTGCCGCTGTCGGACGAGTCGCTCGGCCCCAGCGCGCGGCCATCGCGGCCGCGCCGCGCGTTGTCGTCGTCCGGGCCGGCCGGTTCGTTGTCGGGGTTCAGTGTGCTGCTCATGTCGATGTCCTCGTGTAGCCGCAAAGCGCCGCGGCGGACCGGACAGAGATGCAATCGCCATGCCGCACCGCCGCCTCCGGCAGGATTTCGCACCACGTGCGCCGCGCGGCACAGGCCGTGCGTCCCCATTGATCAGGTGAATTGACCTCCCTTATGCTTTCGGGGTGTCAATCCAATTTGAATGGCCGCAGCCAGCCCGGCCGGCTGCGGCGGGGCGGCGTTCCTCCGCCCGCATACGACTTGCCGTTCCGATGAAGACAGACGACACCATTTCCAATCCGCCCCCGCCGCTCGGACCCAACGATGCGCGCGATCTGCGGCACCGCTTCGCCGAGTTTCGCTTCGAGACCGTCGTCGGCGCGATCACCGACTACGCGGTGTTCATGCTCGACGCGCACGGCAACGTCGCGACGTGGAACACGGGCGCCGAGCGCATCAAGGGCTATCGCACGGCCGAGATCGTCGGCCACCATTTCTCGCGTTTCTATCCGCCCGACGCGATCGCGGCCGGGCGGCCCGCATTCGGGCTCCGGGAAGCCGTCGCGCACGGCCACTTCGAGGACGAAGGCTGGCGCGTGCGCAAGGACGGGTCGCTGTTCTGGGCAAGCGTGACGATCACGGCCGTGCGCGACCATGCGGGCCAGCTCGCCGGCTTCATCAAGATCACACGCGACATGACCGAGCGCAAGCGGCTGGCCGAACTCGAAGTGTCAACGCACCGGCTCAGCGTGTTCATCGCGATGCTCGCGCACGAGTTGCGCAACCATCTCGCGCCGCTGCGCCATTCGGTCGGCGTGCTGCAGAGCCTGCCCGATCCGGCGCCCGAGCTCGCGCAATGCCGCGACGCCGTGCACCGCCAGGTCGGACACTTGACGCGACTGGTCGACGACCTGCTCGACGTCGGGCGCATCACCGCCGGCAAGGTCGAACTCGACGACGCGCCGGTGACCGTGCGCGACCTCGTCTGCCGCGGCGTGGAAAGCATCCAGCCGAAGCTGGCCGCGCGCGGGCAGCACATTCGCGTCGATCTGCCGGCCGATCCGCTGGTGGTGCGCGGCGACGCCACGCGGCTCGTGCAGGTGCTGCACAACCTGCTCGACAACGCGTCGAAATTCTCGCCGCAAGGCGGGCGCATCGACGTCGGCGCGCACACCGAAGGGCCGATCGTCGCGATCCGCGTAACCGATCACGGCGTCGGCATCGCGCCTGGCTCGCTCGAATCGATCTTCGACCTGTTCGAACAGGAAGCCGTGCCGGGCCGGCGCCCGTCGGACGGCTTCGGGCTCGGCCTTGCGATCTGCCGGTCGTTCGTCGAGTTGCACGGCGGGATGATCGCCGCTGAGAGCAGCGGCCCCGGCCATGGCGCGACGTTCACGGTACGGCTGCCGCTCGAGCATGCCACGCGCGCGACGCCGGGCGATGCGCCCGCACCGCGCACAACCGAACAACCGGCCCGTGCGCCGCTGCGCATCCTCATCGTCGACGACAACCGCGACTCCGCCGACACGCTCGCCGTGCTGCTGCAGGTCAAGGGCCACGCGCCGCGCGTCGCGTACAACGCGGACGACGCGCTGGCGCTCGCGGGCGACCTCGTTCCGCACCTGATGCTCGTCGACCTGTCGATGCCCGACGTCGACGGATTCACGCTGCTGCACCAACTGCGCGCGATCGACGCACTGGCCGGCATGACCTGCGTCGCGCTGTCCGGCCATGGGAGCCCGGCCGACTTCGCGCGCACCGCGAGCGCGGGCTTCGACGATCACCTCGTCAAGCCCGTCGAGATGGCGGTGCTCGACGCGCTGCTGCAGCGCGTCGCCCGCCAGGTTCGCGACGCGCGCTGATCGCTCAGGTCATCGCGCGGCACATCGCAGCGCAGGTGTCGCATGCCAGCGCGCAGCGGCGGCAGTGGTCCTGCGCGTGCTGCAGGCATTCAGCTGCGCACAGCTCGCACGCATGTGAGCAAAGCGCGCATACCTGAGGCGCGAGCGCGCTGCCGCGCGCCATCGCGCCCGATGCAAGGCGGCACAGCTGCGCGCACTCGATGTCGAGCGCGATGCAGCCTGCCAGGGTGTGCGATTCCGGTTCCGCCAGGCACCCCGCGATACATGCGTCGCACGCATGCGCACACGCGTCGCACGCGGCCATGCAGTTGTCGTAGCGATCGTCGATCTGGTTCATCACAGCCCTCCTCGTTCCGGTTCGCATCGTCATGGCGTCGGTTTCACCTTCATCCAGCCCGGCTCGCGCACGTCGAACGCGCGATACGCGTCGATTGCGTTCGGGAACCGCGTCGCGAACACCTCGATGGAGCAGCCGAAGTCGCGGTTTATCTGCTCATGTCCGGTTCGGCCATCTCCGCGCATGTCGCGACGATGCAACAACCGTTGCATACGCAACATCTTGACCGGAGCGTGCACCGCTCAACGCACAGTCGGCAGCCTGCTCACGCGTGCGTCGCGCCTTGCTGCTCGAGCGCCGCTTCCGCGCGCAGGCAGTCAAGATCGCGGCCGATCGTCGCGACCGCGAGCCGCTTGTCGCCGCGCCAGTACGTCACCGAACCGTCATGCGCGCGCAGATCGCCGTCGATCTCGACGCGATCCCATTGCTCCGCGTGGCCGACATAGCGTACCGTCAGGTCGTAGTGCTGGCTCCAGAAGAACGGCACCGCGTCGAACGGCTGCTGCCGGCCGAGCATGTTGCGCGCCGCGGCGATTCCCTGTCGCTCCGCGACGACCCAGTGCTCGACGCGAATGCGTTCGCCCGTCAGCGAATCGGGCCAGCGCGCGATGTCGCCGGCCGCGTAGATGTCCGGCGCGCTCGTCTTCAGGAAACGGTCGACCGTCACGCCGCGATCGACGAGCAACCCCGCGTCTTGCGCGAGCGCGACGTTCGGATGCACGCCGATGCCGACCAGCACGACGTCCGCCGGCAGCACATCGCCGTTCGACAGCGTTACGTGATCCTGCGCGATCTGCGTGGGCGTCGCGCCAAGATGAAACGCCACGCCGTGCGACTCGTGCAGCGCGCGGATCGTGTCGCCGAGTGCGTCGCCGAGCACGCGCGCCATCGGCCGCGCATCGGGCGCGACCACCGCTACGTCGAGCCCGCGCGTGCGCAGCGCGGCGGCCGCTTCGAGGCCGATGAAGCTCGCGCCGACCACGACGCAGCGACGCGCGGCCTTCAGCTTGCCGATCAGCGCATCGCAATCGGCGCGCGAGCGCAGCACGCACACGTGCGGAAGATCAGCGCCCGGTACGGTCAGGCGGTTCGGCTCGGCGCCGGTGGCGAGCAGCAGCGCGCCGTAGCCGACGCGGCTGCCGTCCGCGAGTTCGACCGCGTGTTGCGCGGGGTCGATCCGCGCGACGCGCGTGCCGCAGTGCACATCGATGCGCTGGTCCGTATAGAACGACGCCCCGCGCAGCGGCAGCCAGTCGGCTTCTGCCGTGCCGGCCAGATAGTCCTTCGACAGGTTCGGTCGATCGTACGGCGGCTCGCTGTCCGCGCTCAGCAGCGTGATCGCGTGCGGGTAGCCTTCCTGCCGCAGCGTCACGGCCGCCGCGATAGCGGCCGCGCCACCGCCGACGATCACCACCGATTCGGGCAATCCGGCCGCGTTCGACACGGGCGGCGACGCGGCAGGCTGCGCGCCGAGCACGACCGCCCGGCCGTCTCGACGTTCGACGCGCCAGCACGTCAGGCCGTCGAGCGCCGGCGCGCGCAGCCGTTCGCCGGTGCGCAGGCAGAACGCCGCGTGATGCCACGGGCAGCGAATCGTATCGCCGACCAGCAGCCCTTCGGCCAGCGGTGCGCCGTAGTGAGGGCATTGCGCGCCCACGGCAAACAGCGCGTCGGCGCGACGCACCAGCAGCACCGTGGTGTCGCCGACCTGACCCTCGATCATCGCGCCGTCAGCGATGTCATCGAGCGAAATGCCCCGCGCAAGATCGGGGCGTGAAGACGATGCGTCGCTTCCAGACATGGCGCGGCTCCCAGCTGAGGTAACGATCCCATTATCGGCGTCCTTCCTGAAAAGAGCAGGTACGGGCGACCCCGCAGCGCACGCAAACGCGGTTCATGGTTCGTATGCGATCCGCGACCGGCATGGAACGTCCGCGACGTTGCGGCGCAACACGCTGGATACGCGTGCGCGGGTGTCCGGCAACCGGAGCAATCCGCATGCCGTGTGCGGCATACGGCCTGGCGAGCGACCCGAGCGGGCGACCCTTGAACGGCCAATCCGTGCCGGGCACGGCAAGCTTGCCTGCTGTGTCCGTTTCAACGATGACACCGTTATCGATGTGGAATCCTTCGTTCTTCACCGACAGCGCCGGCCAGGCGCGGCCTTAACGACGCGTGTGCGCGTCCTCCTCGACATCGTCGACTTCCGCCGGAAAACGGTGCTGACCGAAGCTGAGGATCAGTACGCCCACCGCAAGCAGCACGATCCCGAACGTGGTCATCAGCATTCGCTCGGGGCTGTCGGTGGCGCCGCGCAGGATCAGGTCGCGCGCGAGCGACGTCATCGCGATGAACAGCGGAAAGCGCACTGGCAGCCGGCCGAGTCGCAGGTAGCGCACGTCCATCGCGAGCACTTCGAGATACAGGAACATCAGCAGCAGGTCGGTCAGCGACACCTCACCCGCGAGCACGACTTTCCACGCTTCCTGCGCCATCGCGAACGCGGTCGCTAGGCCGATCACGATCAGCCCGACCAGCTCGGCCGCATGGAGGAAGTGTCCGAAGCGGCGGCGGATGCGCTCGGCGGCCGTATCGGCGGAAACAGTGGACGTATTCAACGCGATGACTCGTGCAATGGCATAGGTTCCGCGATCGAAGATCCGTCGACACGGTCGATGGTTTCGAGCGGCGGAAAGCCCCCGACGGGTAAATCCTGAACGGTTGCGCACGCATCGATCTGGGCGATGGCTTGCGCGGCCTCGGACAGCGTGCTTCGGCAGCACGGGTGGAACGCGACGCCAGCATCGGTACACGCCATGGCGTCGCCTGCGCGGTCCGGCAACGATCTGCAGCCGGGATCCCGTTCGAGGCAATCGACCCGCGCGTTCACCTGCGCGTCGCCGCGTTTCAGGTCGGACGCCGCGCCGGACGCCCCGCCATGCTCGACCACCGCGACGAAAACCGGCATCGCTTCCGGCAGGTTCATCATGACGGTCCTCGTCGGTGGGCGGAGCGAAGCTAATCTACTGCACGCGCCACACGCGCTCAAGAGCACAGCGCCGCGCGCTTCAGGAGTACAGCCGCGCGCCCGCGACGCGAAAACGGACTCCGATCAATCCATTCGAATCACAGATTGCCGATACGTGTTCCAAAGACCCGCCGAAGCTGCTAGATTGCAGGCTCGACGACGTTACGCGGTGCGGCGAGGTCATGCGCCGGGCGAACGCGCGGCCATCCTGCCTGCCTCCCCTTGCGCGCCCGGGCGGCAGGCCGCCGCTGCCACGGCCCGTTGCGCGATGCCCGCGCAACGTCCTTCATCCGCATGTCACAAAGAGAACAGTCGCATGACACAGTCCAACCGTGCGTCTTCGCGCGCCGCGGCATCCTCGGCCCGTCCGTCCCGACATGACTGACCGGCAGGCCGCGATGCAAACCCTTCCCCCGCTCTCCCAGGCCGTTCACAGTCCGATCACGCGCAGCGCGATCTTCCTCGTCGCAACCGTCAACCCGGGCGCCGACCGAGCCGACACGATCCGCGCGTGGTGTGGCGACATCGCCGCGCTCGTGCGCTCGGTCGGCAAGCGCGTGCCGGGCGGCAACCTGTCCTGCGTGTGTGGCTTCGGCGCCGACGCATGGGATGCGCTGTTCGGCGATCCGCGCCCCGCGTCGCTGCATCCGTTCCGCGAATTCGGCGCCGGCCAGCGTGTCGCGGTCGCGACGCCGGGCGACATCCTGCTGCACATCCGCGCCGAGGCGATGGACCTGTGCTTCGAGCTCGCAACGCAATTGCTCGGCGCGCTGGGCGACGCAGTCACGGTCGTCGACGAGGTGCACGGCTTCCGCAACTTCGACCAGCGCGCGATGATCGGTTTCGTCGATGGCACCGAAAACCCGGAAGGCCGCGAGGCGGTCGACTTCACGGTGATCGGCAACGAGGATCCGGCATTCGCGGGCGGCAGCTACGTGATCGTGCAGAAGTACCTGCACGACATGGCCGGCTGGAACGCGCTCGCGGTCGAGACGCAGGAGCGCATCATCGGGCGCACCAAGCTGTCCGACATCGAGCTCGCGCCGGACGTGAAACCGTCGTGCTCGCACAGCTCGCTGACCACGCTCGACGAAGACGGCAAGGAAGTGAAGATCCTGCGCGACAACATGCCGTTCGGGCGCCCCGGCTTCGGCGAATTCGGCACCTATTTCATCGGCTACGCGCGCTCGCCGGCGCCGATCGAGCAGATGCTCGAGAACATGTTTGTCGGCCGCCCGCCCGGCAATTACGACCGGCTGCTCGACTACAGCCGCGCGGTCACCGGCTCGCTGTTTTTCGTGCCGTCGGCCGACCTGCTCGAAGCGCTCGCCGATCGCGCCGCACCGGCCGACGCCACCGCCGCGCCGCCGGCCCCCACCTCGCCCGAGTCGCGTCGTGACGGCTCGCTGAACATCGGATCGCTGAAAGGAGCCAAAGCCCATGAATAACCTGCACCGCGAACTCGCGCCGGTTTCCTCGTCCGCCTGGGAGCAGATCGAGGAGGAAGTGGCACGTACCTTCAAGCGCTCGGTGGCCGGGCGCCGCGTGGTCGACGTCGAGGGCCCGGCCGGCCCTGAGCTGTCGGCCGTCGGCACCGGGCATCTGCGCGAGGTCGCCGCACCGCGCGAGCAGGTGAACGCGCGGCTGCGCGAAGTGCGCACGATCGTCGAGCTGACGGTGCCGTTCGAATTGAGCCGCGATGCGATCGACAGCGTCGAGCGCGGTGCGCGCGACGCCGACTGGCAGCCGGCGAAGGACGCCGCGCAACAACTCGCATTCGCGGAAGACGGCGCAATCTTCGACGGCTATCTCGCCGCGGACATCGTCGGCATCCGCGAAGGCACGTCGAACCGCAAGCTCACGCTGCCGGCCGACGTCAGCGCGTACCCGGACGCGATCAGCGACGCGCTGGAAGCGCTTCGGCTCGCCGGCGTCGACGGCCCGTACTCGGTCGTGCTCGGCTCGGACGCCTACACGGCGCTGAGCGAAGCGCGCGACCAGGGCTACCCGGTCCTCGGCCACATCAAGCGCATCGTCAGCGGCGAGATCATCTGGGCGCCGGCGATCAGCGGCGGCTGCGTGCTGTCCACCCGCGGCGGCGACTATGAACTGCACCTCGGCGAAGACGTGTCGATCGGCTACACGAGCCACACCGACAAGGTTGTTCGCCTGTACCTGCGCGAAACGTTCACGTTCCTGATGCTGACGAGCGAGGCATCGGTGGCCGTGGCGCCGCAGGGCAACGCGGCGACCTGACCGCGGTTGCCTGCGCGCAATGCCCGACCGCCGGGCGTCGCGCGCGACCGGCCGCGCCGCCGGCCGCATGTTCGTCTCCGATCGGACCCATCTTGCATGGAGCATGTCATGAGCGATACGAATGATGCACTGCAGGCGCTGCAAGCGTCGGTCGACAATCTGAAGAGGACGGTCGACGCGAACGCGGGCAACCAGGCCGGCGACTCCGCCGTGCTGTTTACCGTCGTGTCGCTGATTCTGGCCGAATTGCCGCCCGACACGCGCAACCTGATCGAGGATTCGTTCTCCGTCTGGGCCAATGGTCTGCCGAATGCCGCGCTGTCGACGGACGTGAAGCAGATCGCCCGCCAGCGGCTCGCAATGAAACTGTCCGACTGATCCCGGTTCGCCACGGTGGGCGCCATGTCCGGCCCGTACCGTGCAACCCGGCCTCTCCTTCGCCGCCACGCACGCATCGGCTGCGGTGCGCGTGTGGCCGGCCATGACCGGTTCGCGTACGCCACCGGCGCGCGCGCTCGCACTGCGGAATTTCCGCGGCGCTCATCCACCCGCGTTGTCGCCCGTTTGCCGGCAACCGGCGCCCTGCGCGCCGATGTCGCACCGCGATACGCTCGCGTGCCGCTCCTCCCCGCCTCCAGTCACCGCACGCGGCGCATGCCGCACACACCCGTGCCGCCGCGTGCGCGCCCGTCTGTACTCCTTGCCCCCCGCGCGTGCGCGCACGTGAGGGTGCAATTCGCGGTCGGTCCGGTGTGGAACTGTGTCTTGGATGCCCCCCGCCGATTCGCTATTTTGAACGCAGTCGAAGCGATGCCGTGGGCTCCTCGCAGCACTCGCGCTTCCCGCCCCGACCGCGACCGTGTGACACGCCGGCGCGCGCTGCGCGACAGCGTGGGCGCAGCACGCGCACCACCGCGTCGTGTGTTCGCGGTCGGGACGCGCGAGCGCCGCACCGCATCGGGACGTCACCCTTCGACCCACGTTCACAGACAGGAGCCAGACCACCATGCCCGCACTTTGCGATATCTGCCACGCCCGGCCGGCCGTCGCGCGCGCCACCGTGATGCAGGACGGCGAGCGCAAGACGATCTCGATTTGCGATTACCACTTCCGCCAGTTGATGCGGCATCAGAGCATGCTGAACCCGTTCGATTCGCTACTGGGCGGAGGTGGCTCGTCGTCGCTGTTCGGCGAGCTCGGCGACGAATCGCCGCTCTCCGCCGAGGTGCCGCGCGAATCGGTCGACCCGACCGACGCGTTCAGCGAACAGACGCTCGAACTGCTGCAGCGCGCGGCCGAGAAGGCGCACGAACTGCGCCGCAGCGAGCTCGACACCGAACATCTGCTCTACGCGCTCGCGGACACCGACGTGTGCGCCGCGCTGCTGAAGGAACTGAAGCTGTCGCCGCAGGACATCAAGTCGTATATCGACGAGCATGCGCACACAGGCACGGCCTCCCCCGATGCACCGCTCGACAAGCTGTCGATCTCGCCGCGCGTGAAGAAGGCCGTGCAATACGCGTTCCAGGCGTCGCGCGACCTCGGTCACTCGTATATCGGCCCCGAGCACCTGCTGATCGGGCTCGCGTCGGTTCCGGACAGCATCGCCGGCACGCTGCTGAAGAAATACGGCGTGACGCCCGAGGCGCTGCGCCAGAAGGTCGTGAAGGTGGTCGGCAAGGGCGCCGAGGACGGCCGCGTCGACGCGCCGACCGGCACGCCGAACCTCGACAAGTTCGGCCGCGACCTCACCGCGATCGCGCGCCAGGGCAAGCTCGACCCCGTGCTCGGCCGCGCGCAGGAAATCGAAAGCACGATCGAGGTGCTCGCGCGCCGCAAGAAGAACAACCCGGTGCTGATCGGCGAGCCGGGCGTCGGCAAGACGGCGATCGTCGAAGGGCTCGCGCAGCGGATCGTCAACGGCGACGTGCCCGAGGTGCTGCGCAACAAGCGGCTCGTCGAGGTCAACATCAATTCGATGGTCGCCGGCGCCAAGTATCGCGGCGAGTTCGAGGAGCGCGCGAAGCAGCTGATCGACGAAGTGACTGCAAAGCAGGACGAACTGATCCTGTTCATCGACGAACTGCATACGATCGTCGGCGCGGGCCAGGGCGGCGGCGAAGGCGGCCTCGACATCGCGAACGTGCTGAAGCCCGCGCTCGCGCGCGGCGAGCTGAGCCTGATCGGCGCGACGACGCTCAACGAATACCAGAAGTACATCGAGAAGGACGCGGCACTCGAACGGCGCTTCCAGCCGGTGTTCGTGCCGGAGCCGAGCGTCGAGCAGACGATCGTGATCCTGCGCGGGCTGCGCGACAGCCTCGAGGCGCACCACCAGGTGACATTCGCCGACGACGCGTTCGTCGCGGCCGCGGAATTCGCCGACCGCTACATCACGTCGCGCTTCCTGCCCGACAAGGCGATCGACCTGATTGACCAGGCCGCCGCGCGCGTGCGGATCGGCGCGACGTCGCGCCCCGTCGACATCCAGGAGGGCGAAGCGCAGATCGCGCAACTGAAGCGCGAGCAGGACTACGCGACGTCGCGCAAGCGCTTCGACGAAGCGAAGCAGTTCGAGGAGCAGATCAACGCGAAGCAGAAGACGCTCGATGAAAAAATGGAGGCGTGGCAGCGCAAGACCGGCTCCGAAACGCTCGAGGTGACGGTCGAGTCGGTCGCCGAAGTCGTATCGCGGCTGACCGGCATTCCCGTGTCCGAACTCACACAGGAAGAGCGCCAGAAGCTGCTGAAGATGGAAGAGCAGTTGCGCGAGCGCGTAGTGGGCCAGAGCGACGCGGTGGTGGCCGTCAGCGACGCCGTGCGGCTGTCGCGCGCAGGGCTCGGCCAGACCCACCGGCCAATCGCGACGTTCCTGTTCCTCGGGCCGACGGGCGTCGGCAAGACCGAGCTCGCGAAGGCGCTGGCCGAGACCGTGTTCGGCGACGAGCAGGCGATCATCCGCATCGACATGTCCGAGTACATGGAACGGCATGCGGTCGCGCGGCTGATCGGCGCGCCGCCCGGGTACGTCGGCTACGACGAAGGCGGCCAGCTCACCGAGCGCGTGCGGCGCCGCCCGTACAGCGTGATCCTGCTCGACGAGATCGAGAAAGCACACCCGGACGTCTACAACGTGCTGCTGCAGGTGTTCGACGACGGCCGCCTGACCGACGGCAAGGGCCGCTTGGTCGACTTCAGCAACACGATCATCATTGCGACGAGCAACCTCGGCGCCGCGATCATCATGGACAACCTCACGCAGCCGGAAGCCGCGCGCAAAGCCGACAAGGCGATCCGCGACGAGCTGATGCAGGTGCTGAAGGGCCATTTCCGCCCCGAGTTCCTGAACCGGATCGACGAGGTGATCGTCTTCCACGCGCTGTCGAAGGAGAACATCCGCGCGATCGTGCGGATCCAGCTTGACCGCGTGGTGCGCACGGCCGCCGCGCAGGACATCACGCTCGTGATGGGCGATGCGCTCGTCGAGCACCTGACCGAAGCCGGCTACCAGCCGGAGTTCGGCGCGCGCGAGCTGAAGCGCCAGATCCGCCAGACCATCGAGACCAAGCTCGCGAAGGAGATCCTCGCCGACCGGCTGAAGTCGGGCGACCGCGTCGAGGTCGACTACGACACGGCCAGCGACGAAGTGAAGTTCGCCAAGCTCGCTGCGCTTGAAGCGAAAGACGCGAAGGACGCGAAGAAGGACGCCGACGGCAACGCGAAACCAAACGGCAAGGCGGCCGCCAACGCATCCGGCGACTCGAACGCCAGCGATGCGCCTGCCGACGTGCCGCTACCCACCGCAAAGCAGTCCGGCAAGAAGTCGTCCGGCGCGAAGAAGGACGCGCACTGAAACCCCGCCTGCCCCGCAGCCCGGGGTATGCATGACCGACTCCGTTCGCCGGACGGAGCCGCCTCACGCCGCGACGCGGCGCAACCCGAGCCACCCCGCAGCGGGTCCGGCTCATGGAGATTCACATGACAAATCGACGCGAGGTGCCAGGCATCAGGAAGTACGATGGGCCCGCTGGCGGTTGGGGCGCGCTTCGCGCGACTGCCGAGGCCGTGCGCACGCAGATGGAAACCATCGAAGCGCCGATCGTGCTGATGCGGACCAACCAGCCCGACGGTTTCGACTGCCCCGGCTGTGCATGGCCCGACAAGGAACACAAGTCGACGTTCCAGTTCTGCGAGAACGGCGCGAAGGCTGTCACGTGGGAAGCGACGACCAAACGCGTGACCCCCGCGTTCTTCGCGGCGAACACGGTATCGTCGCTGCTGCGGATGTCCGACTACGAGCTGGAGAACATGGGCCGGCTCACGCATCCGCTCGTCTACGATCGCGCGACCGACACGTTCCGCGCGGTCGAATGGGATGACGCATTCGCGCGCATCGGCGAGGTGCTGCGCGCGCTGCCACCCGAGCAAGTCGAGTTCTATACGTCGGGCCGCGCGTCGAACGAAGCCGCGTACCTGTATCAGCTCTTCGCGCGCGAGCTCGGCACCAACAACTTCCCCGACTGCTCGAACATGTGCCACGAGCCGACCAGCGTCGGCCTGCCGCAGTCGATCGGGATCGGCAAGGGCACGGTGTCCCTGGAGGATTTCGACCACTGCGAGCTGATCATCTCGATCGGCCACAACCCCGGCACCAACCACCCGCGGATGATGGGCACGCTGCACGAGTGCTCGCGCCGCAACGTGCCGATCATCGTGTTCAATCCGCTGCGCGAGCGCGCGCTCGAACGCTTCGCGGATCCGCAGGACATGATCGAGATGGCGTCGTTCGGCTCGACGCGCATCGCGTCGACGTACTACCAGGTCGACGCGGGCGGCGACGCGGCCGCGCTGAAAGGCATCATGAAGGCGCTGCTGCAGCTCGAGGCCGAGCGCGGCGACGTGCTCGACCGCGACTTCATCGCGCAGCACACCGACGGCTTCGACGCGTTTTCCACCGACCTGCAGGCGACGTCGTGGGACGACATCGAGCGCGCGAGCGGCCTGAGCCAGGCGCAGCTCGAGCAGGTCGCGCTCGCCTATGCGAAGTCGAACGCGACGATCGTCACGTACGGGATGGGCGTCACGCAGCACAACAAGGGCACCGCGACCGTGCGCCTGATCGCCGACCTGCTGCTGATGCGCGGCAACTTCGGCAAGCCCGGTGCGGGCATATGCCCGCTGCGCGGCCACTCCAACGTGCAGGGCAACCGCACGGTCGGCATCACCGAGAAGCCGTCGGCCGAGTTCCTGCAAAAGATCGAGGACGTGTGCGGCTTCAAGCCGCCCGCGCATCACGGGCACGACGCGGTGCAGGCGATGCAGGCCATGATCGACGGCCAGGCGAAGGCGCTGCTGTGCCTCGGCGGCAACTTCGCGGTCGCGCTACCCGACCCCGAGCTGTCGTTCCCCGCGATGGCGAAGCTCGATCTGAGCGTGCATCTCGGCACGAAGCTGAACCGCTCGCATCTTCTGGTGGCAAAGGAAACCTACATCCTGCCCGTGCTCGGCCGCACCGAGCTCGACATGCAGGCGAGCGGCCGACAGTCGATCACCGTCGAGGATTCGATGTCGATGGTCCATGCGTCGGCCGGCAAGCTCAAGCCGGCGTCCGACCAGTTGCGCTCGGAGCCCGCGATCGTCGCGGGGATCGCGCACGCGACGCTGCCGAACAGCAAGGTCGCGTGGCTCGACCTGATTGCCGACTACGACCGCATCCGCGACCTGATCGACAAGACGGTGCCCGGCTTCGAGGCGTTCAACGAGCGGATCCGCGCGCCGGGCGGCTTCCGCCTGCCGCTGCCGCCCACCGAGCGCGTGTGGCCCACGCCGACCGGCAAGGCGATGTTTTCGGTCTACAAGGGCGTGAAGGAAGACGCCGACGTCCTCGGCGCCGAGCAGGTGCTGCGGCTGATCACGCTGCGCAGCCACGACCAGTACAACACGACGATCTACGGGCTCGACGACCGCTATCGCGGCGTGTTCGGGCGGCGCGACGTGCTGTTCATGAACGCGACCGATCTCGCGAAGTACGGGCTCGAACACGGCGACCTCGTCGACATCGAGACGATCACCGCATCCGGCCGCACGCTGCGCCTCGAGCAGATCACGGCGATCGAGTACGACATCGCGCCGGGGTCGGTCGGCGCGTATTATCCGGAAGCGAACGTACTCGTGCCGCTCGACTACATCGACAAGGAAAGCGGCACGCCGTCGTACAAGTCGGTGCCGGTGCGGATCGCGCGTTCCGCGGTCGTGTGATCCGCGGGCGGGCAGGTTCGCGACGTACGGCACGCCACGAACCTGAATCTGCCCGCCGCCCCTGCTTAGCCTCTCCCGGCCGCCGCATTGCATCCGATGCGGCCGCCGCTCCCTTTCATCGCTTCGAACGATCCGCTTATCGCACCGCCGACGAAGGCAGCTGCGCACCCGTCTGCCGAGGCAGCCCGGTCCTTGATGCAATCGGCCGACAGATACCTTACGATCATCGGGCAGGAAAAATTGCATCGCTGCATCTGGACGACGACAGCCCGGGCTGGTAGCGTCTCGACGACTCGACGCTGCCCTTGCCGCCCCTGTCCCGACAATTCTTGACCTTGTCCACACCGCCGAACTGGTAGGATGCCCGTCGCCTGGGTGTGGACGGCAGCCAAACGACGTTCAACCGTCCCTTTTTTATGCCCGCGATCGGCCAGCCCGGCCGTCCGCCCAGACGACACGGTGCCCCAACCGCACCCAGCCCCCGTTGAAGCCCGCAACACCCCGGCGTCGCTCCATGCGACCCGTTGCAGCAACCGTTGGAGTGGCGCACGTTGCGCCTGCAAGCATGAAGAAACTGAAGCAGCACATCCGCACCCTGAACGACATGGACCGCACGCCGCTGGCACGCGCCGGCGCGCTGCTGCTGATGGCCGGCCTGCTGTACCTGCTGTGGCCGTCGGCAGAAACCGCCTATCTCGCGATGGAGTCGGTCCTGCGCTGACGCAACACCCATCCCCGCACTACGCTATACTCGCGCAATGCAAACCAAACCTGCCTCGCCGAACGTGCATCGCTGGTGGCGCGCCTGACCCAGGCGGCCCGTTTCCTTTTGCATGTCCCGAACGTGATGCCGCCAGCCATGGCGGCATTGTCGTTTCTGCGCTCACGTCATGGCTGGTAGCTTCGATAATCCGGAGCCAATCCACACCATGACGCACCCGACCCAACCGACCATCCTCACCGGCGACCGCACGACCGGCCCGCTGCATCTCGGCCATTACATCGGCTCGCTGCGCGCACGCGTGCAGATGCAGCACGAGGCGACGCAGTTCCTGCTGCTCGCCGACACGCAGGCGCTGACCGACAACATGGGCCGCCGCCAACGCGTCACCGAGAACGTGATCGAGGTCGCGCTCGACTACCTGGCCGTCGGCATCGATCCGGCGATCTCGACGATCGTCGTCCAGTCGCAGGTGCCCGAGCTCGCCGAGCTGTCGCAATACCTGCTCAACCTCGTGACGGTCGCGCGCCTCGAGCGCAATCCGACCATCAAGGAAGAGATCCGCCTGCGCGGCTTCGAGCGTGACATCCCGGCCGGCTTCCTGACCTATCCCGTCAGCCAGGCGGCCGACATCACCGCGTTCAAGGCGACACACGTGCCGGTCGGCGACGACCAGCTGCCGATGATCGAGCAGACCAACGAACTCGTGCGCCGCTTCAACGCGACGGTCGACAAGCCCGTGCTGGTGGAATGCGAGGCCGTGCTGTCGGCGGTCACGCGGCTGCCGGGCATCGACGGCAAGGCGAAGATGAGCAAGTCGCTCGGCAACGCGATCACGCTCGGCTCGACGCCCGACGAGATCGCGCAGGCCGTGAAGGACATGTACACGGACCGGAACCACCTGCGCGTGAGCGATCCCGGCCAGGTCGAAGGCAACGTCGTGTTCACGTTCCTCGACGCGTTCGAGCCCGACGTGCAGAAAGTCGACGAACTGAAGGCGCACTATCGCCGTGGCGGACTCGGCGACAGCGTCGTCAAGCGCGTGCTGAACGAGCGGCTGCAGGCGCTGATCGAGCCGATCCGTGCGCGTCGTCGCGAATTCGAGGCGGACAAGGCGGAGGTGATGGCGATCCTGAAGCGCGGCACGATGCATGCGCGCGAGGTGGCCGGCGCGACGCTGGCCGAGGTGAAGGGCGCGATGGGGCTGACGTACTTCGATTGAGCCGCGCGCGGCAAACGCGACCGGGCGGCGAGGCGCGGCGGCATGCCGGCGCCGCGCTTGTCAGCTACCCGCCGGCACAACACCGTGCCGCTGGCGATCAGCCGTCGGCAAGTGCCGTCACGACCGCCCGTGCGTCGACGGCGCAGCGTGGCACACGGCCTCGATCCGGTTGCCGGCCGGATCGACGACAAAGGCCGCGTAGTAGTCGGCGTGATAGTTCGGCCGCAAGCCGGGGTCACCGTCGGGCCGCCCGCCCGCCGACAGCGCTGCCTCGAAAAATGCATGCACCTGCTCGCGGGAAGCCGCCTTGAAGCACCAGTGTCGCTTGCTCGTTCCGACTTCGGCGGGATCCAGATAAATCGCCAGGAAGGTCGATGCGGTGTCGGTGGCACTGCAACGTTCGCCGTAACCGAGCGCGGTACCGCGGTCATAAACCCTGGTCGCGCCCAGCGCGGCCATGACACCGTCGTAGAAGGGGCGGGCCCGGTCGATATCCGGAACGCCGATGGACACGTGGTCAAGAAGTTGCATGATGTTGGCTCCATTGAACGAGCACGAGTCTACACAAACTTCCTAAGTCCACTCCGCCAATGTCGCGCCGGCGCGATCGTTTCCCCGTCATCAACGCGCACGCCACTTCACGCCATCATGACGCCCCGGAAAATGATCGACCGGTTCGAGATCGTCGACGAAGATGCGCGTCACGTAGATGCGCATGTGAAGTGCTTCCGATCGTGCGTGCCACTGCTTGCGTCGCGGTGCCGCTCACGTGATCTGATACGTCGACGCCGGCACGAACTCGTCCGGCATCGCGCGATCGCCCAGCTCGAGCACCGACCGCTCGATCGTGCGCGCCATCGCATCGAGCGCCAGCGCGTTCGGTGCGAGGCCGAACGGCTCCGCTACCTCGTTTGCGATCGCTTCGAGCGCGATCAGCGTGTACGAGATGAATACGCAAATCAGCGGCGTAAAGAATTCCGTCGAATCGACGAGGCCGAACGGCAGCAGCACGCAATAAGCATAGACGGTGCGATGCAGCAGCACGCTGTACGAGAACGGGATCGGTGTCGTCAGGATCCGCTCGCAGCCGCCCACCGCCTTGCCCAACTCGGCCAGTTGCGCATCGAACATCCAGCACGTTGCTTCGCTGCCTGGCGCGCGGCCCAGCGCGCGGACGATTCCGCCGCGCAGGTCATCGAGAATCGCGACCGGCTGGTAGCACTTGTGCGCGAACGTGGCGGCACGTTCGGCGCCAAGGATGCGCTGCAGGTCCCGCGCCGGATCGGTATGACGCAGCTGATGCTTCAAGGCATACGTGAACGCGATCAGCAGATCGGCGAGCCGGTTGCGCTCCGCGTCGCCGACGCTGTCGGGTAGGTAGCGCCGCAGCTGCGACGTGACGGTGCGCGCCGCGATCAGCAGGTTGCCCCACAAAAGCCGCGCCTCCTTGAAGCGCTCGAAGCTCGCGTTGTTGCGAAACGCGAGGAAGATCGCGAGTGCCAGCCCGAATAGCGTGAACGGCGCGGTGTTCAGCGGAATCTTCTCGCCGAAGATGCGCCCGTTCGTGAAGACCGCCAGCGTGCTGACGATCGCCATGAACACGAGTTGCGGAATGATCGACTGCAGCACGGAGCCGTTCCATACGAACAGCATCCTGAGCCAGTTTTGTCGTGGTCTGACGATCATGGTGTTGTCTCGACTGCCGATGAAATACGCAATGCGAATCACCGTCGCCCGATGTGCAGCGGCCCGCGCGTGGCGGGCCGCTGTCCGGTCGATACCGGGCCGGGTGACGCGATTCACCGCGCTTGCGCGTGATGATACGCCCGCGCACACCCTGCCCCGTCACCGGAGCGCGCCGGTCAGTGATAGCCGGCGTCACCCTCGCGAACCTTGCCGCGGAACACGCGGTACTGCATCGCGTTGTACACGAGGATGACCGGCAGCACGATCACAGTGCCGACGAGCGCGAACATCTGGCTCGAATGGCTCGACGACGCGTCCCAGATCGTCAGCGACGGCGGCACGATGTTCGGCCAGATGCTGATCACGAGCCCGGTGTAGCCGAGGAACACGAGCGCGAGCGTCAGCAGGAACGGCGTCGCCTCGTGCTCGCGCTTGACCGTGTGGAAGATGCCCCACACGCACGCGACGACGAGGATCGGCACCGGCAGGAACCAGCCGAGGTTGCCGCTGCCGAACCAGCGGTGCGCGACGGCGGGCAGCCCGATCACCGTCCACAGGCTGACCACGGCCATTACGCCGAGCAGCACGCCTGTGAGCGGCTTCATCAGCTGCCGCATCTTGCGCTGCAGCTCACCGTCGACTTTCAGGATCAGCCAGCCGCAGCCGAGCGTCGCATAGGTGACGAGCACGCCGATCCCGCAGAACAGGCTGAACGGCGACAGCCAGTCGAACGGCCCGCCCGCGAACTGGTTGTTCTCGATCTTGATGCCCTGCAGCAGCGAACCGAGCACGATCCCCTGGCAGAGCGCCGCGAGCGCGGAGCCGCCGATGAATGCGAGATCCCACATGTGTTGCGTGCGCGTCGCCTTGGCGCGCAGCTCGAACGCCGCGCCGCGGAAGATCAGCCCGACCAGCATCAGCACCAGCGGCAGGTAATTCGCCGGCAGCAGCGTCGAATACACGACCGGGAACGCACCGTACAGGCCCGCGCCGCCGAGCACGAGAAAGGTCTCGTTGCCGTCCCATACCGGCGCGACGGTATTCAGCATGACTTCGCGTTCGGCCTTCGCGTCGAAGAACGGAAACAGCAGGCCGATGCCGAGGTCGAAGCCGTCGAGCATCACATAGATGAACACGCCGAGGCCGATGATCGCGGCCCACACGACAGGAAGATCGATGTGCATGGCTTACTCCGCTTCGGTGACGTTCAGCGGCGTGGACAGCGCGCTCTTGCGCAGCCCCGGATGCCGGTGCAGCTCGATGTATCCGGCCTCGGCGGCCGGCCCGCGCTTCATCAGTTTCATCATGTAGTAGATACCCGTCCCGAACACCAGGAAATACACGACCACGAAGATCAGCAGCGACACGCCGACCTGCTGCGCGCTGAGCGGCGCGACCGAATCGACGGTGCGCAGCACGCCGTATACGGTCCACGGCTGCCGCCCGACCTCGGTCGTGATCCAGCCGGCCAGCAGCGCGACGATACCCGACGGCCCCATGCCCACCACGAACCACTGGAACCAGCGCGTTTCATACAGGCGCCCGCCCTTTCTCAGCAGCAGCCCGAGCAGCGCGGTCAGCAGCATCAGCATCCCGAGGCCCGCCATGATCCGGAACGTCCAGAACACGATTGGCGAATACGGGCGGTCCTGCGGCGGGAATTCCTTCAGCCCGCGGATTTCGCCATCCCAGCTGTGCGTGAGGATCAGGCTGCCGAGGTGCGGCACCTGGATCGAATAGCGCGTGGTTTCGGCCTGCATGTCGGGCAGCCCGACGAGGTTCAGCGCGGTGCCGCCCTTCTCGGTTTCCCACAGCCCTTCGATCGCCGCGATCTTCGCCGGCTGGTATTCGCGCGTGTTCAACCCGTGCGCATCGCCGGCGACGATCTGGATCGGTGCGAGCAGCAGCAGCATCCACAGCGCCATCGAGAAGCTGCGCTTCACGGGCTCGTCGCGGCGCCCCTTCAGCAGGTGCCACGCGCCGCACGCGGCGACGATGAAGCCCGCGACGATGAACGCCGCGATCGTCATGTGCACGAGACGGTACGGGAACGACGGATTGAAGACGACCTTGAACCAGTCGACCGGCACGACGAGACCGTTCTCGATCTTGTAGCCCTGCGGCGTCTGCATGAAGCTGTTCGACGCCAGGATCCAGAACGTGGAGATCAGTGTGCCGACCGCGACCATCAGCGTCGCGAAGAAATGGGCGCGCGGGCTCACGCGCTGCCAGCCGAACAGCATCACGCCGAGAAAGCCGGCTTCGAGGAAGAACGCCGTCAGCACTTCATACGTGAGCAGCGGGCCCGTGATGTTGCCGGCGACGCGCGAGAAGCCCGCCCAGTTCGTGCCGAACTCGTACGCCATCACGACGCCGGAGACGACGCCCATCCCGAAGCCGATCGCGAAGATCTTCGACCAGAACTGGAACATGGATTTGTAGGCGGCATCGCCGGTGACGAGATAGCGCCATTCCAGCACCGCGAGAAAGCTCGCCATGCCGATGCTGATCGCCGGAAACACGATGTGGAAAGACACCGTGAACGCGAATTGCAATCGGGCGAGATGGAACGCATCGAAGATTTCCATGACCGTAAAGTGCTCGTGGTTGTGAGAACGTCAGCTCGAAGCAGGAAGTCGCGCGACGGCTTCGCGACGGCACGTGCAAGCGTGGACGGATCGCGAGACACGGCAACGAAGCGTGAATGACGATATCGCGTTTCCGACGATACTCGCAATCGCGCGAACGTGCGCTGAAACTGTGCTTTCCCCTGGGCCGAAGATGTGTGTACGGAAAACCCGTTGCGGGGCCGCGAGGCCCTCAGCTGTACTGCTTTCCGCACCGCGACGCTGTGCATCCGCCGCACGGCCGAACGCCCGTACCATCGACTCGTAGCCTGCCGGTGGCGAGCCGGCGCGACACCGCGCACCACCCCGGCATAATTCGCGCCCATCGCTCGGCGCACGCGCCGAGCGATCTCCCAGGAGAAAACAGCATGGAGCCCAACGACCGCCCCGACGATCCGGCCGGGAGCTGCGCGTGTCACGTGACGCGTCATCGTGCCGGCGAAACATGGGACACCGTCGATCGCGTCGTCGACGAAACGCCGGTTGCACTCGTGTTCAACGGCATCGCACACGCGGTGATGATGGCGACGCCGATCGACCTCGACGCGTTCGGCCTCGGCTTCGCGCTGAGCGAAGGGATCGTCGAGCGCGCGTCGGACGTCTTCGACATCGAAAGCGAATATCGGCCGACCAGCGCCGAAGTACGGCTGACCGTATCGCAGCAGGCGTTCATGGCGCTGAAGGCACACCGGCGCGCGCTGGCCGGCCGCACCGGCTGCGGTGTCTGCGGGATCGAAAGCATCGCGCAGCTCGACCTCCATCCGCCGCGCATCGCGGCCGCGGGTGCGGCGGCCGGCATCGGTGCCGACGCCGTCGCGCGCGCGGCCCGCGCGTTGCCGCAGCGGCAGCCGCTGATGCGGGCGACCGGCGGCATCCATGCGGCCGCATGGTGCGACAGCGACGGCGCCGTTCAGGAAGTCTTCGAGGACGTCGGCCGCCACAACGCGCTCGACAAGCTGATCGGCTGGCTCGCGCGGCGTCGCGCCGACCTGAGCGCGGGCTTCGTGTTCCTGTCGAGCCGCGCGAGCTACGAGCTCGTGCGCAAGGCGGCGCGCGTCGGCATCCCGATGATCGCGACGATCTCGGCGCCGACGTCGCTTGCGATCGACGTCGCGCGCGAAGCCGGCGTGCGGCTGCTCGGCTTCTGCCGCAACGACGGCTTCGTCGAATACGTGTCGCCCGACGCGCTCCCGCTACCCGAACCAACGCGTGCGCAACCGCATGCGCTCACCGCTTGATGAAACCCCTGACCGATTTCGATACCGCCCAACGGCAGTTCGCCGCCGCGTTCGCGCCGCCGCATGCGGCCGTCTCCATTCCGGTCGAGCAGGCGGCCGGCCACGTGCTCGCCACGCCGCTCTCCGCCGTGCTCGACCAGCCGCCCGCCGACCAGAGCGCGATGGACGGCTATGCGGTCCGTCACGCCGACCTCGAACACGGCGAGCCGCTGCGCGTCGCGCAGCGCTGCTACGCGGGCGACGCGCCGTCGCCGCTGGCACCGGGCACGGCAGCGCGAATCTTTACCGGCAGCCTGATTCCGCCCGGTGCCGACACCGTCGTGATCCAGGAGCACGCGCGCGAGCAGGACGGCGGCGTCACGTTCGACGCACCGCAGCGCAGCGGATCGCATATCCGCCGCCGCGGCGAGGAAGTGCGCGCGGGCGACCTGCTGATGCCTGCCGGCGTGCGGCTCGGCGCGATGCACGTCGGCGTCGCAGCCGCGCAGGGTTGCGCGCGCATCGCCGTGCGGCCGCCGCTGCGGGTCGGCATCCTGACGACCGGCGACGAACTCGTCCCGTGCGGCGAGCCGCGTGCGCCCCGGCAGATCTACAACAGCAACGCGCCGATGCTCGCGGCTCTGGTATCGGGAACCGGTGCTGGCGTCACCGCGAGCGAACACGCCGCCGACACGCCGGCCGCCGTCGATCAGGCACTGCGCGAAATGGCCGCGCGCTGCGATCTGGTTGTCTGCGTCGGCGGCGCATCGGTCGGCGACAAGGACCTGCTGCGCCCCGCGCTGACCGCGCTCGGCGCGTCGTTCGTGGTGTCGGGCGTGCGGATGAAACCGGGCAAGCCCGTCGCGCTCGCGCGGCTCGACGAACGGCCCGTGGTGCTGCTGCCCGGCAATCCGGGCGCGGCGATGATCGCCTTCGCGCTGTTCGTCGCGCCGCTGATCCGCTGTCTGCAGGGACGCGACGACTGCCTGCCGGCCGTACCGTCGCTGCCGATCGACATCGACGCCGAACCGGATGCGCAGCGCGAACGCTTCGTGCGCGTGCGCCGCACCATCGACGCCACCGGCGCGCCCGTCCTCGACACACTGCGGCAGCAAGGCGCCGGCACGCTGCAATCGCTGCTGCAGGCGACCGGGTTCGCACGGCTGCCGGCCGGCCGACGCATCGCGCGCGGCGACGCCGTGCCGTATTACGATTTCGCGCACTGGCTCGCATGAGCACGAACATGAGCATGCGGCGGCTCGCCATGCCCATCTTTCGCGCATCCAGGATGACGAACTGTATTCCTGTATTCCAGGCGGGATTGTGTCTCTGCCGATGGAAGCCGGCGACCTATCCTCACGATGAGGCTCGTCACGACCCGTACGCCGACACGTCGGCACACGCACGGCCGATCGGCGACGCCGTTCCGCTCACTTCCTGCAGGCAGACGAACCCATCGTGAATGCCATCGCTTCCGCGCCGGCCGCCGCCGAATCCGGCAGCGCATCGCCCGGTGCCTTCTCCCGCCCGCTCGACACGCTCGCGCGGCCGCTGCGCGATCTGCGGCTGTCCGTCATCGACCGGTGCAATTTCCGCTGCGGCTACTGCATGCCGCGAGACAGCTTCGGTTCCGACTATGCGTTCATGCCGTCGTCCGAGCGACTGTCGTTCGCGCAAATGGAGAAGATCGCGCGCGCGTTCGTCTCGCTCGGCGTCGAAAAGATCCGCATCACCGGCGGCGAGCCACTGCTGCGCCGCAACCTCGAAGCGCTGATCGAACGGCTGGCGACGCTGACGACCGTCAACGGCAAGCCAGTCGAAATCGCGCTGACGACCAACGGTTCGCTGCTCGCCGCCAAGGCACGCGCGCTGCGCGATGCGGGCCTGTCGCGCGTGACCGTGAGTCTCGACGCGATCGACGATGCCGTATTCCGCCGGATGACCGACACCGACGTGCCGGTGGCGCGCGTGCTGGCCGGCATCGAGGCCGCGCAGGCGGCCGGGCTCGCGCCCGTGAAGGTCAACGCCGTGATCGAGCGCGGCGCGAACGACGGCCAGATCCTGCCGCTCGTGCGCCACTTCCGTCATAGCGGCGTGGCCGTGCGCTTCATCGAATACATGGACGTCGGCGGCGCGAACGCGTGGTCCGGCGACAAGGTCGTGCCGGCCGCGCGGATGCGCGAAATCATCGAAGCGAGCTATCCGCTCGTGCTCGTCGGCGAACCGGGACACGATGCCACCGCGATCCGCTGCCGGCACATCGACGGCGCGGGCGACGTCGGTTTCATCGCGAGCGTGTCGCATCCGTTCTGCGGCACGTGCTCGCGCGCACGCGTGTCGGCCGACGGCCAGCTCTATACATGCCTGTTCGCGATGCAGGGCACCGACCTGCGGCCGTGGCTCGACGATGCCGAATCGATCGACCGCCTTGCCGACACCGTGCGCGCGCGATGGATGCGGCGCGACGACCGCTATTCCGAACGGCGGGCCACGCGTGCGGCCAGGCCGTCGGGCAAGACCCATCCGATCGTGCGCATGTCGCTCGTCGGCGGCTGACGGGCTGCCGCGCGAAGCGGAGCGCACCGCCTACTGGAGAACCGTCATGACCAGATTCACCGAATCCCGTGCCGCGTCATCCGACGATCCGTCGCGTGACGGCGGACATTCCGAACCCGTCGACCCGCACACCGAGCCGCCGCCGGCGATCGCAGCCGGCTTCGAGGTGCGTGTGCAGTACGCGACGATCGACGCCGGCGCCGAGATCGCGCCGTTCATTCGCAATCCGAATGTCGGCGCGGTCGTGAATTTCCTCGGTGTCGTGCGCAACGAAGGCGACGTCGACGACGTGATCGCGCTGGAAGTCGAGCACTATCCGACGATGACCGAGCAGGCGCTGTGGAGCATCGTCGAGGAAGCCAGCGCGCGCTGGCGGCTCGAGGCGGTCAGGATCGTGCATCGCGTCGGGCGCATTCCGCTCGGCCACGCGGTCGTGATCGTCGTGGTGGCCGCCGCGCATCGCGCGCCGGCGTTCGATGCGTGCGAATTCATCATGGACTTCCTGAAGACGCACGCGCCGTTCTGGAAGAAGGAGATCCGGCACGACGGCGTGGCCGGCTGGGTCGAGCCGAAGGCGCATGACGATCAGGCGATGCGTCGATGGGGATGAACGTGCCGGCCAACGCCTTTCCGATTCCGCCGATATCACCGACTTCACCGATTTCGCTCGGGACATCGCAATGAAACTGACGATCAAATACTTTGCGAGCATTCGCGAACAACTGGATACCGACGAGGAAGTCATCCAGATCGATGCGCATGAGCTCACCGTCGACGCGCTGCGCGCCACGCTCGCCGCACGCGACGCGCGCAGTGGTGAAGCGCTGCGGATAGACCGGCCCGTGCGCGCGGCCGTGAATCGCGAGATGGTGACCGGCGGATTCGTCGTGCGGGAGGATAGCGAGGTGGCGTTCTTTCCGCCGGTGACAGGCGGGTGATTCGTGCACATCCAGCGGCGACTGACAGATCGTAGCCGCTCGATGCGCAACGGGGTGGCTAATAGAGCCCGCGAAGAAAATCCGGAACCGGATGGTCGATCGAAGCGAGATAATCCGCCATCGCACCGGCCACTTTCCGCACGGCCGGACGCGCGGTCATCCGTTCGCGCCAGGCGAGCAGGTTCGGTGTCTCCGCCGTCATCGGCGCGCCCTTGCGCGCGCCGAACAACTGCGCCATGTAGAACGCGATGTCGGCGTACGAATAGCTTTCGGCGAGGAATTCCCGGTCCGCCAGCACGCGCTCCATGCGTCGACAGTATTGCCGCGCTTCGTCGCGTGCGGCCTGTGCCGCGGGATGATCCGGCGTCTCTTCGAGGCCCATCAGCCGGATCACGTGCGGAAAATAAACCTCGTCGCTGCAGTGCTCGAGCTGACGCGCCACCGCGCGCGCTTTCGGCTGCGCGGGCCATAGCGCCGGATCGGGCTTCAGGTCTTCCAGGTACTCGAAGATCTGCGTGGAATCGAAAATCTCCATGTCGCCGTCGATCAGCACCGGCACCTGACGCTTCGGATTGATGCGCAAGACGTCCGGATGCTTCGGGTCATAGCCGCGCTGCTGGCTGAACGGCACCAGCACGCGCTCGAAGGCGATGCCCTTCTCGTGCGCCGCAATCTCGACTTTCGCGCCGAACATGCTCAGCGGACCGGTGATGATTTTCATGTGTCGCTCTCCTCGATGGGTTTCGCGCAGCGGCCTTCACGTGAGCACCGCCCGCGTGTCGGCAAGCCCGCGCCCGACTCCGTTGCGCGCAGGCCGATCGCGGATGTGTCGGATCATAGATCCGATAACATGACATCCTGTGTCATGTATTCCGGATCAGGTGCCGCACATGAAAGCCAGCCGGCTGTTGTCGATCATGATGATGTTGCAGGCGCGCGGCCGCATGACCGCGCCGGCGCTGGCTGCCGCGCTGGAGGTGTCCGAGCGGACGATCCTGCGCGATATCGACCAACTGTCGACGGCCGGCGTGCCGATCTGGGGCGATCGCGGACGCAACGGCGGTTTTCAGTTGCAGGAGGGCTGGCGTACCGATCTCACGGGACTGACCGAGCAGGAGGCACATGCGTTGATTCTGGCGGGTCTGCCGGGGCCGGCGCGAGAACTCGGGCTCGACGGGATGGCCGCGTCCGCGCGGCTGAAGATGATCGCCAGCCTGCCGCCGGACTCGCGCGAGCATGCCGATCGTGTCGCGAGCCGGCTGCATGTCGATACCATGGATTGGTATCGGGCGCAGGAAACACCGGCGTTTCTGCGCGAGGTCGCCGATGCCGTATGGCAGTCGCAGCGGATCGAGGTGACGTACGAGAGCTGGCGCGGCGTGTCGCGCCGGGCACTCGATCCCCTCGGCCTGGTGCTCAAGGGCGGTGCGTGGTACGTGGTGGCGAAGGTCGCCGGCAAGCGCGATGCACTGACTTTTCGGCTCGCGAACATTCGGGAACTCGCGGCGTCGCGCCGGCGATTCAAGCGGCCCGCGCGGTTCGACCTGCCGCAGCACTGGCGTGATGCGATGAGCCGGTATGAGGCGGAGCTTTACCGGTTGAGCGCGCACGTCGCGGTGTCGGCGCGCGGAGAGCGCTGGCTGGTCAATGCACGCGTGAAGGTCGTGCCTGTCCTGGAGAGCGCCGGCAATGCCGCGGTTCCGCCGGGATGGAAAGAATTCCTGATGCCGATCGAATCGATCGAGCACGGTGCGCGGAAGCTGCTTGGATATGGTGCGGAGTTGAAAGTGCTCGGGCCGCGGGAACTCGTGGTTCGACTGACCGACGAGGTTGCAGCGACGAAGGCGCTGTACTCACCCGCGCCGACGATCGACGACGCGCCAACATTTGCGGCGTGATCAGCGCGAAGTTGCTCGCACTCGCCGTGTTCACCGCGCACACCACCGTGATGGGCGCTTTTCGGACGCCGCCGCCGGTCGAGACCGCCTGGATCGGCATCGGTGTCTTCATCGTGCTCTATCTTGCTCGTCGCGCTCGTCATCCGTTGGGATCCTGAAGCTTCCTGACCTCGACCGGTTCGCCCCTGGATTTTCCACATACTGAAATCGCGCCGGTCGAGCGAATGCCTCATCTGCGACGCGCGTACGCCCCACAGCGCCCGGATCCGCGGTCACTCCCTGCACCACGCCGCTACCTAATCCGCCGAATTCTTCCGCAAGGTGCGCCGCGACAGCACGCGTTTCTCGACGTTGCACAATCAACTCTTATATAAGACATAAGACATTTGACGCCTGACCATATTGGGATTAGAATCCCGTCCAAGCAGTGAAGCAGTGTCCGGAACAGCAGCCTCGGCGTGCCTGGAAAGCCCTTCCCCTGAAACGCAATCTCAGCAGGTCCCCCCATGCTTGAAAACTTTCGTGCTCACGTGGCCGCCCGCGCCGCGCTCGGTATTCCTCCCCTGCCGCTGACGGCTCAGCAAACCGCCGAACTGGTGGAACTGCTGGCGAACCCGCCCGCAGGCGAAGAGCAGACGCTGCTCGACCTGATCACCCACCGCGTCCCCGCCGGCGTCGACGAAGCCGCGCGCGTGAAGGCCGGCTTCCTGGCCGCCGTCGCGAAGGGCGAGACGGCCTGCCCGCTGATCTCGCGCGAGCGCGCGACCGAACTGCTCGGCACGATGCTGGGCGGCTACAACATCCAGCCGCTGATCGAGCTGCTGTCCGACGACGCAGTCGCGGCCGTCGCTGCCGACGCACTGAAGAAAACGCTGCTGATGTTCGACCAGTTCCATGACGTGAAGGAACTCGCCGACAAGGGCAACGCGCACGCGAAGGCCGTGCTGCAGAGCTGGGCTGACGCCGAATGGTTCACGAGCCGTCCGGAAGTCCCGGAAAGCCTGACCATCACCGTGTTCAAGGTCACGGGCGAAACCAACACCGACGACCTGTCGCCGGCCCCGGACGCCACCACCCGCCCGGACATCCCGATGCACGCACTGGCGATGCTGAAGAACGCGCGCCCCGGCATCACGCCGGAAGAAGACGGCAAGCGCGGCCCGGTCAAGTTCATCGAATCGCTGAAGGAAAAGGGTCATCTGGTCGCCTACGTGGGCGACGTGGTCGGCACCGGCTCCTCGCGCAAGTCGGCCACCAACTCGGTGCTGTGGTTCACCGGCGAAGACATCCCGTTCGTCCCGAACAAGCGCTTCGGCGGCGTGTGCCTCGGCGGCAAGATCGCCCCCATCTTCTACAACACGATGGAAGACGCCGGCGCGCTGCCGATCGAGCTCGACGTGTCGCAGATGAACATGGGCGACGTGGTCGAACTGCGCCCGTACGAAGGCAAGGCGCTGAAGGACGGCAACGTGATCGCCGAATTCCAGGTCAAGTCCGACGTGCTGTTCGACGAAGTGCGCGCCGGCGGCCGCATTCCGCTGATCATCGGCCGCGGCCTGACCGCGAAGGCCCGTGAAGCGCTCGGCCTCGCACCGTCAACGCTGTTCCGCCTGCCGCACCAGCCGGCCGACAGCGGCAAGGGCTTCTCGCTCGCGCAGAAGATGGTCGGCCGCGCATGCGGCCTGCCGGAAGGCCAGGGCGTCCGCCCGGGCACGTACTGCGAACCGAAGATGACCTCGGTCGGCTCGCAGGACACCACCGGCCCGATGACCCGCGACGAACTGAAGGATCTGGCCTGCCTCGGCTTCTCGGCCGACCTCGTGATGCAGTCGTTCTGCCACACCGCCGCTTATCCGAAGCCGGTCGACGTGAAGACGCACCAGACGCTGCCGAACTTCATCAGCACCCGTGGCGGTATCGCGCTGCGCCCGGGCGACGGCGTGATCCACTCGTGGCTGAACCGCATGCTGCTGCCCGACACCGTCGGCACCGGCGGCGATTCGCACACGCGCTTCCCGATCGGCATCAGCTTCCCGGCAGGCTCGGGCCTGGTCGCGTTCGCGGCCGCCACCGGCACGATGCCGCTGGACATGCCGGAATCGGTGCTGGTCCGCTTCAAGGGCAAGATGCAGCCTGGCGTCACACTGCGCGACCTCGTCAACGCGATTCCGCTGTACGCGATCAAGCAGGGCATGCTGACGGTCGCCAAGCAAGGCAAGAAAAACATCTTCTCGGGCCGCATCCTCGAAATCGAAGGCCTGCCCGATCTGAAGGTCGAGCAAGCGTTCGAACTGTCGGACGCATCGGCCGAGCGTTCGGCAGCCGGTTGCACGGTGCACCTGAACAAGGAACCGATCATCGAGTACCTCAACAGCAACATCACGCTGCTGAAGTGGATGATCGCGCAGGGCTATCAGGATCCGCGCAGCCTGCAGCGCCGTATCGTGGCGATGGAGCAGTGGCTGGCCGACCCGCAACTGCTGTCGCCGGATGCCGACGCCGAATACGCGGCCGTCATCGAGATCGACCTGGCCGACATCCATGAACCGATCGTTGCGTGCCCGAACGATCCGGACGACGTGAAGACGCTGTCCGACGTCGCCGGTGCGAAGATCGACGAAGTGTTCATCGGTTCGTGCATGACCAACATCGGTCACTTCCGTGCCGCATCGAAGCTGCTGGAAGGCAAGCGCGACATCCCGGTCAAGCTGTGGGTCGCGCCGCCGACCAAGATGGACCAGAAGCAACTGACGGAAGAAGGTCATTACGGCGTGTTCGGCACGGCCGGCGCCCGCACCGAAATGCCGGGCTGCTCGCTGTGCATGGGCAACCAGGCGCAGGTGCGCGAAGGCGCGACGGTGATGTCGACGTCGACCCGCAACTTCCCGAACCGTCTGGGCAAGAACACGAACGTGTACCTCGGCTCGGCGGAACTGGCGGCAATCTGCTCGCGTCTCGGCCGGATCCCGACCAAGGACGAGTACATGGCCGACATGGGCGTGCTCAATGCCAACGGCGACAAGATCTACAAGTACATGAACTTCGACCAGATCGAAGACTTCAAGGAAGTCGCCGACACCGTGCAGATCTAAGCACGCGGTCGAGCTACGGCGGGCTGTGCCCGTCGTGGCGACACGCAATGGCGCCACGGGCTGAATGCCTGCGGCGCCATTTTTTTATGCTGCCGGCATCGCGCATCGATCCGGCTCACGCGTCAGACCATCGTCCTCAGCCAGTCGCGCAGCGCCCGCTGCGCGCTCCCGTCCTTCACGGGCGCCGGCGTCAGCAGACAATAGTGCGAGCCGTCCTCGACGAAACCCATCGGCGCGACCAGCACACCGCTTTCGAGGTCATCGCGAACGAGATGCCACGGACCGATTGCGACACCCAGCCCCGCGACGGCCGCCTGAAGGCTGAAATAGAAATGATCGAACACCTGCCCGCGCCCGCTGCCCGGCGGTCGATGCGCGGCCGCCGCCCATTCCTTCCACGCGTCCGGCCGTGTCCGGGCATGCAGCCGCGGCGCGCCGCGCTTCAGCGCGCGACCGTCCCGGCTGCCGGAAAACCACCTGTCCACCTTGTCGGGCCGGCACACCGGCCCCACCCTTTCTGCGAACAGTTTCTCCGCGTGATAACCGTCGGGCCACGCAAAGTCGTTGCGGCGGATCGCCATGTCGATGCCGTGGTCGAACGAGAACGGGCCACCCGCCGCGGCAAGGTGGATGTCGACGCCCGGGTACATTGCCTGGAAGTTCGGCCAGCGCGGGATCAGCCAGCGCATCAGCAGCGTGGGTTCGCACGACAGCACCGAACGCTGCGCACGAGCCGCCTCGGTCCGCAATTCATGCGCGGTCTGCCTGATCAGATGCAGACCTTCATGGACGGCCTGCGCCAGCTTGCGGCCCGCATCGGTCAGGAACACACGGCGACTGCGCCGCTCGAACAACGCCACGCCCAGATCGTCTTCGAGCAGGCGCACCGCGCGACTGACGGCGCCGTGCGTCACGTGCAATTCATCGGCGGCGCGGCTGAAATGCTCATGGCGCGCCGCCGCCTCGAAGCAGCGCAGTGCCATCAGCGACGGCAGACTGGCGCGGACATTCTGTGACTCCAACTCACCATCTTGGTCAGAAATCATCGCTTTTCCTGGTGAACCGTGATCCCTAATATTGGCGCATCACGGTGAAAATCAAAAGGACAATGCAATGACAGAATGGATACTCGTAGTCACCATCACTTTACTCGCGGTCATCAGCCCGGGGCCGGATTTCGCGATGGTCACGCGCAACAGCCTGACGCTGTCGCGCCGGTCGGGCTTGCTCACCGCATGGGGGATCGGGCTGGGCGTGACGGTACACGTGAGCTATACGCTGCTCGGCGTAGGCCTGCTGATCCGTCAATCCCTGTGGCTCTTCAATACCGTGAAGCTCCTCGGGGCGATCTACCTGATCTACCTCGGCGCGAAGATGCTCACAGCCAGGCCCGCGCGCGGACAGCCCGCAACGCCTGCCGCGCCGCTGTCCGATCTGGCGGCGCTGCGCACCGGTTTCCTGACCAATGCGCTGAATCCGAAAACCACCGTGTTCATCGTCAGCCTGTTCATGCAGGCCGTTCGCCCCGATACGCCATTGATCGTGCAGATCGGTTACGGCCTGTTCATCGCGCTGGCGCATGCGGGCTGGTTCAGCCTGGTGGCCGCCTGCTTCTCCGCCCGGGCCGTCCGCGATCGTTTGTTGTCCTTACGTCACTGGATCGACCGCACCTTTGGTGTCCTGCTCGTCGGCTTCGGGATCTTGCTGGCCGTTGCGCGCGGCAGTCGCTGAGCATCACGCGCTCGACCGGATCGACGCACCTCGCGCGCGTGTCCGGGTTTCTGCGCGTAAGGGCCGGCCGATCGCCGCGCTCCGCCGTCCGGGCCGATGCGTGCGACGCGCACCGGCCTTCGCTTCATCGCACGCACGAGGCGGCGAGCTTCCCGACCGCGATCACCGCTCGCTCGATCTCCGGCGACCACGGGCTGCTGTAGTTCAACCGGATGAAGTTCCGGTAGTTGTCGGTGATCGAGAACATGTAGCCGGGGCCGATCGTGATTCCCTGCTCCAGCGCGAGCTGATACAGCCGCATCGCGTCGACCTGCACCGGCAACTCGACCCACAGCACGTAGCCGCCGGCCGGGCTGGAGATGCGCGTGCCTTCAGGGAAGAATCGCGACACCATCGCGCGCATCAGGTTCGCCTGCTGCGCATACGCCTTGCGCAAGCGCCGCAGGTGATGCTCGTAGCCGTCGCGTTCGAGAAACTCGGCGATCGCGAGCTGCGGCAGCGACGGCGTGGCCAGCGTGTTCAGGAACTTCAGCTTCTCGACCTGATCGCGATACCGGCCCGGCAACGCCCAGCCGACCCGGTAAGCCGCCGTCAGGCTCTTCGAAAACGATGCGCAATGCAGCACGATCCCGTTGCGGTCGTAGGACTTCAGCGTGCCCGGATGCGACTCGCCGAAATACAGTTCGTTATACACACCGTTCTCGATGATCGGCATGTCGACGCGGGTCGCGAATTCCACCAGTTCGCGCTTGCGCTCGTCGGGCATCTGGAAGCCCAGCGGATTCTGGAAATTCGGCATCACCATGCACGCGGCGATCGGCTGCGACTTTGCGATTGCCGCCAGCGCGGCGATATCGATCCCGTATTCCGGATGCGTCGCGACCTCGATCGCCTTCATCCCCATCCGCTCGATCGCATGCAGCATCGCGTAGAACGTCGGCGACTCCACCGCGATCGTGTCACCCGGTTTCGCGACCGCCTGCAGGCACAGGTTGATCGCCTCCGTCGCGCCGACCGTCACGATGATCTCGTTCGGGTCGACCGACATGCCGTTTTCCAGGTAGCGCCGTGCGATCTGCCGGATCAGGCGCGGATGGCCGGGCGGCAGCCCGTCGGTCACGCCCCACAGCGACTTGTCCCGGCCGGCCGCATACGCGTAGCGGTTCAGCTTCTCGAACGGAAAGAGGCTCGGATCCGGATACGGCGAACCGAGCGGCACCGCGTCGTCGGTGCCGATCGAGCGCAACGTCGACAGCACGAGCCGGCTCATGTCGACCGACGACGAAATCGCGATCGGCTTCGACGGCCGCAGCTCGCGCACCGGCGCATGGTTGTCGTCGCGACGCAGGTTCACGAAGTAGCCCGACTGCGGACGGCTTTCCAGCAGCCCGCGGCTTTCGAGCAACAGGTACGCGTGCAGCACGGTCGTGATGCTGATCCGGTGCTGCTGGCTCGCCTGCCGCACCGACGGAATCCGGTCGCCGTGCCGGTACACGCCCTGGCGGATCAGACGTTCGATGTCGTCCGCTAGTTTTTCGTAGAGCTTCATTGCGTGCTCCCCGCCGCCCAGCGCATGCGCGCCGCCGCCCCGTGCACGCCCGTTCCGTGCGTGTGCTGCCTGCTGACCAGGCTGTCGTGATGCCTGATTGCTCCCTCGGGTTTTGCCTTTTCCATCGCAGTGGCTCGCTTTTGAAGATGCGCCGGAAGGCCCGTGATGTCTGGGCCTGCGGCACTGTGCACTTGATGATGGAATCTTAAGAGCAGAACAGTTGACGCAGAGTACACACATCGGACACGCACAGAAGAGTACAGTTCGTCGCGAATTTGCGACTTCGGGCGAACTGTACGTCTTACGAATTTGGTGCGGGGAGCGGCGACCGGAGAGCAATACGACGTGACGCGCAGCGCTGTCGGCGCTGGCTGGTCACGCCCGACCGGCCTGACAGGAAAAGGTCGAGGCTGCCCGAGCTGCACGGCCATGAAAATGGCACGAGAGCGATGGGGCGTGCCACGCGGGCGTCAGCGAGCCGACGATGAAGGGTTCGGGACGAGATGCGGACGCTGTCCGGTGGCGCAACGCGCTGCGGCTGTTCACCTGCGCCCGGTGCGGGCACCGACGTCGGTCTGTTCGACACGGGGAGCGAGCCGGCAGCCTTCGCCGTTGCACGCGGTATCGTCGCTACCGTGGCCGATCCGCGCATCGCGATCCAGGTCGCACAGAAGCTCGTCGACGACGGCGTGGTCGGTGTGATCGGCCACTACAACTCGGGCTGCAGCATCCCCGCGTCGGCCGTCTACAGGCAGGCGAACGTCGCGATGATCACGCCCGGCTCGACCAATCCGCAACTGACGATGCAGGGCTTCAAGAACGTGTTCCGCACGATGGGGCACGACGGCGTCGGCGGCGTGGTGGCCGGCCGCTTCGCGGTCGAGCAGTTCAAGGCGAAGCGGATCGGCATCATCGACGATCGCACCGCATTCGGCCAGGGGCTTGCCGACGCATTCGAGAAAGGCGTCAAGGACGCGCACGGCAGCATCGTCGGCCGCGAATACACGAACGACAAGGCCGTCGATTTCCGCGGCATCCTGACGACGATGAAGAGCAACAACGTCGACCTGCTGTTCTTCGGCGGCCTCGACGAACAGGGCGCGATGCTCGTCAAGCAGATGCGCTAGCTCGGCATCCGCGCGCAGCTGTTCGGCGCCGGCGCGTTGAAAAGCAATGCGTTCCTGAAGATCGCCGGCAACGCGGGCGAAGGCACGCAGGATCTCGAGCCGGGCCCGGCGCTCGACAAGCTGCCGTCCGCCATCGCGTTCGCGCAGCGCTACAAGGCGCGCTTCAACCAGGACGTCGAGCTGTATGCACCGTTCGCGTACGACGCGGCGCTTGCCATGATCGCGGCCGTTCGCAAGGCCGATTCGGTCGATCGCGGCAAGATCGTCGCGAGCCTGCCGGGGGTGTCGGTCACGGGCGTGACGGGGAAGATCTCGTTCGACGAACGCGGCGACCTGATCAAGCCGCCCTACACGCTGTTCCGCGTCGAACAGGGGCAGTGGCACAGCATTCGCACGGTCGGCGGCGCGTCGAACTGATCGGCGCCGAGCAGCCCGGCAGCAGGCGGCGTCATCGCGCCGCCTGCTGCCGCTGCACTTCCTGTGCCTTCATCTGCAGATACGCGCCACGCTCGACTTCGTGCAGTTGCTTCGGATACTGCTCGGTCGCGTCGAACCAGCGCGCAAGGCGCTGGTCGAGCGGCTTGTCGAGCGTCGCGAGATACGTGTCGATCGCGAGGTAGTAGCGCATCGTGTTGCGCTCCAGCAATCCGCGCACGCCGCCGATGTACTGCGGCTGCGTCGCCGATGCGCCGCTGGCTGCCGTGAACCCGACCTTGTCGCTGCCGACCGTCGCGAGGTAGGTCTTCATCGCCATGCGGCCGACGGCGCCGAAGCCGTACGAATACGTCAGGTGCAGAAACGTGCGCGACGCGCCGACCGGCACGGCCTCCAGCGCGATCCGGTAGTCCTTCGTGCCCATCGGACCGCTGTCGGCGGTCAGGTCGACCTGAAAATACTCAGGCGTCGCGGCGGCCACGCGGTAGCGGAACTGCACGCGATAGGTATCCGACAGCTTCTGCTCGATCTTGCGGCCGAGGTTCACGTCGAGCACCGGGCCGTCGCTGCCGGTCGACGCGTGACAGTACTTCGTGTTCAGATGCAGGATCAGCACCGCGCACCAGTTCGCGGGGCCCTGCGCGGGATCGTTGAGCTTGCCGTTCACGACGGAAAACGGATAGTCGACGACCGCGTAAATGTCGCCCTTCAGCGACGACGACGCCTCCGACGATTCGAGGTATAGCGGCCGGTGAAACGCGTTGTCCTTCAGTTGCGCACCGAGGCTGTGGTAACGGTCGAGCAGCGCCGCCGCGCCGTCCGCGCCGAACGACAGCGCGCACCAGCCGAGGCACAGGGCTGCGACGAGCGCGTGCCATGCGCGGCGCGCATATCGCGGTGCTTGCGGATGTTCGGATGTCTCCATTCTTGTGCTCCAGCGGGGGCGCGATGGTCGCGCACATGGTTCACAGAATACGCCGACCGCTATCGACCCCGCTTCACCGGCACCGGCAGTTGCGCAGCAGTGATCCGGATCAGCGCCGACAGCCATTCGCGGTCGTCCCAGCGCTCGCCCCCAATGACGAGATGCGGCTTCGCCGTCGGATACGGTGGCGCTTCGTCGCAGGTGCCGAGAAACGCACGCCCGTCAGGCGTCGGCTTGACGAACAACCGGTCGTCGCACACCAGCGCGACCATCTTGCCATCGCAGTAGATGCCGTACTCGCCGAACATCTTGCGCGCCGACACGGTACCCGCTGCAGCCATCTGCTCGACGACGAAATCGACGGTTCCCTGACTCGATGCCATCCATCCGCTCCGTTACCGAATAACCCTTCTGACCGTCACCGACGCGGTGTCGTTCCGTTCGGATTTCATGCGATCACGCGCGCGCCCTGCTCATTTGTCAGCCGAAAACGCACTCGACATCTGCCGTGCCCGCTTCACATCGTCCCCGTGCAGATAAATCGACGTCGTCGAGATCGACGCATGCCGCAGGTTGTCCCGCACCGTCGTCAGCTCCGCGCCGCGCGCGAGCGCATGCGTCGCATGCGTATGACGCATCCAGTGCGGGCTCGCCTGGCGCAGCTTCTGCGCGAGCGACGGGTTGTCGTCATCGACGAGCGCGGCCGTCTGCGCGAAGAAACGCTGCATCACCTTCCACAGCCGCACGCTCGTAATTCCGGCCGCCCCGTCTTCCGCAAGGCTCGGAATCAGCGGCGTATCGGGCCGCCAGCGCACCGGCGTGACCGGCAGCCGCCGCGCGACCAGATGACGATCGAGCGCCGTGCGCGCGAGCGGCGGCAGCGCGACGCGCGCGGCCTTGCTGCCCTTGCCGATCACCTTCAGCCACGCATCGCCGTGCGCGTCCGTTTCGATGTCGCCAAGCGTCGCGCCGACCAGTTCGCTCGCGCGCAGCCCGGTCGCATAGCCGAAATCGAGGATGAAACGCAGCCGTTGCGCGGCGGCCGGCGTCCAGCCGGACTGCGGTGCGCCGGACGGCTTGGCCTTGCGAAACTCGAGCCCGTCCGCGATCGTGCGCACGAGCAGCCACTCGCCTTCGGTGAACGCATGCGACGTGTCCAGCGCATTCGCGCCGCGCGTATCGCGCACCTTGACGCCCGCGAACGGATTCGCGAGCAGATAGCGCTGCTCGATCAGCCAGCGGAACAGCGCGCCGAGAACCGATAGCGTGTACGCGGCCGAACGCGCGGACAATCCGCCCGAAAACGGCCGCCAGTCCGGCGCGCCGCGCGGCCGCACCGGGCCGATCCAGCGTTCGTGCGGCGTCGGGTTGCGCAGGAACGCGCGATACGCAACCGCATCCTCGGTGGTCAGCGACGACAGCGCGCGCCCGCGCTCGACGATCGCCCACAGGATCAGCCGCTCGGCCTCCTTCCGGTACGCGCGGCGCGTCGCGGCCGATTCGTGCAGCGACAGCCACGCGTGCACGGCCGCGTAATCGTTGTCCGCGTCGAGCGTGCTGGTCGCGCGCGGCGCGCGGAACGTGCCGGCCGACCCGTCGACCTCGTGCGGCAACTTCAGGTGCTCCCACGGCACGATGGCGCTGCGCGGCGTCGCCGCGATCAGCGCGCGCGCCCGCTCCGTCAAGTCGGGATGCGCGGAAAAGAACGCCTCGATGTGGCGCGCGCTCGCCACGCCGAGCCCCGTTATTGCGCGCCACCACTGGCGCCGCCGCGGAATCCGCACGGTCAGGTCGGCCAGCGTCGCGATCCCGTGTGCGCGCAGCGCGACGACTGCGCGTGCGGGCAGCCACAAACCAACGTCGTCGCTGATCTGCGGCACCGGCGCTCGCGCATGGCGCAGCAGGCCGATCGCATCGGTCGCGGCCTTCGCCATCTGAATGCGCGCGCTGTCGGCATGACCCAGTTGCTCCGCGAGATCGGGCCGCCCTGCCTGCCGCGCGACACGCACGAGACGGCGACGAATCCCGCCGATCACGCCGCGCGCCGAGCGCCCTTCGCCGAGCCGATCGGGCAGGTAGCGCTCGACGGCCTGCCGCACGGTCATGCCCGCGTACCACGCGCGCAGCGCGGCCAGTTCGTCGGCGTCGGGGAAGCCCGCGGGCGCAGGTGTGGAATCGGAGGAAGGCGATAAGGCGAGGCGCGGTGTCATGGGCGCCAGTTTGACAGAACTGCGGACGCTCGAAAACGCCCGGCGTGCTGCAAGATGCGTGCGCGATGCCGCAGGCTACCGGCATCGCGCAGGAACGTTCAGCCCGTCACAGGCGTGCGCCGCACCTCGGACAGGTAGATCAGGATCAGCGACACCCACACGATCCCGTACAAGAACATGAAGCAGGTCGTGCGCACGCGCAGCAAGTCGAGCAGCAGGCCGAACAGGATCGGCAGCAGAAAGCCGCCGAGCCCGCCCGCGAGGCCGACGATGCCCGTGACGACGCCCATGTTGTCCGGGAAATCGTCGGCTACGTACTTGAAGGTCGACGCCATCCCGAACGCGAACACCGCACCGAGCACGAAGGTCAGCGCGACGAAGCCTGCCACCGGCATCGACAGATTCAGCGACGCGGTGCCGTCGATCGTGTGAATCACGAAGTCGGTCGCCGGATATGACAGCAGGAACAGGCAGATCCACGCGACCCACAGCCCCCACCAGGTGACCGCATGCGCGCCGAAGCGGTCGGACAGCGCGCCGCCGAGCGCACGCAGCACGGAGCCCGGCAGCGAGAAGCCGGCCGCGAACGCGGATGCCATCACGAGCGACATCCCGTATTCGCTCTTCAGGTACTGCGGGATCCACAGCGAGAGCGCCGTGAAGCCGCCGAACGTGATCGAGTAGTACTGGCAGAGCCGCCACACGCGCGGATCGCGCAACACCTTGAACGCGTCGAGCATCGATCCACCCCGTTTGCCTGCCCCTGGATCGGGTGCCGACGCGAACCAGAAGATCACGGCCGTGACGAGCAATGCGACTGCGTAGACGCGCGGCACGAAGCGCCATCCATATGCGGACAGCAGCAGCGGCGTGACGAATAGGTTGACCGCCGCGCCGCACGTGCCCGCACCGAACACGCCCATCGCGAGCCCGCGCCGCTTCGGCGGGAAAAAGCGCGCGACGTACGGCGTGCCGACCGCGAACGACGCGCCGACGCAGCCGAGGAACAGCCCGATCAAGAGGAACTGCCACAGCTGCGTCGCGTAGCTGACGATGTAGACGGGAATCGCGCACACGACGAGCAGCACCGTCATCACGATCCGGCCGCCGAAGCGGTCGGTCCACGTGCCCAGCGGCAAGCGCATCAGCGCGCCGGTCAGCACGGGCGTCGACGTGAGCAGCCCGAATTCCGTGCTGTTCAGCCCGAGATCGGTGCGCAGTTGCACGCCGAGCACGCCGAACATCATCCACACGACGAAACACACCATGAACGCGAGCGTGCTCGCGGCCAGCACCGACCATGCGCGCAGCGGAACGGCCGGCGTCTCCGCGGCCAGGCGAGCGCTACCTTGTTGAATTGCCATACGCAAAACCTCGTTTCATTGGACGAGCGGGCCGTTCGCGCCGTCGAAGGTCACGCCTTCGACCCGCGCGCCGCCCGCGAGTATCGCCACGTACTGCCGTATCGCCCGCTGCCGCACGCGTTTCGACAGGTACGCGGCGATCTGGCCGGCGGCCTCGTCGAACGGCACCACGTCGCCAGGCACGCGGTGCTCGATGCGCACGATGTGGAAGCCGAAGCGGGTATTGACGAGTTTCGGCAGCACGCCGAGCCCGTCCGTATCGAACAGCGCAGCCTCGAATTCCGGCACGGTGTCGCCGCGCAGGAGCTGCCCGAGGCTGCCGCCGACTTGTGCCGACGGACAATTCGAAGACGCGCGCGCGACCGCTTCAAACGTGTCGGGTGCGGCCACCACGTCGGCGAGCGCACGTTCCGCGCGCTGCCGCAGCGGTGCGAGCGGCACGCGGTCGGTCACCGCGAACAGCACGTGGCTCGCATACACGATGTCGCCGCGGCGAAAACGCGTCGGATGCTGCCCGTAGTAGCGCTCGCAATCGGCGCGATCGGGTTCGGGCACGTGAGTCAACTCGCGCTCGAGCAAGGCATCGACCGCTGCGTCGTCGAGCGGTGTGCTTTCATCGATCAGCCCGAGCGATACCGCGCGCTGACGCAGCAGTTCGCGCACCGCGAGCGCGTGCCGTGCCGCGTCGAGTGGATCGGGCGCATCGCCGTGATGCTCGGCCTCGGCCGCAATGGCCGCGTCGTTGATCGCAACGCCGTTGATCGCCAGCGGCGCGGTCGCGACTTCGGAGAGAACGTCGTTCATGTGGCCTCCTCAGCGCTTGCGCACGAGCTGGTACGGGCGGATCAGGTACGCGACCGACGCGATGCCGCTCCAGATGTGCACCATCCGCGTGAACGGCGACACGAGGAAGATCGTGAAGCCCAGCAGGATATGCAGCCGGTACGTCAGCGGCACGCCGACCAGCTGGCTCGCGATGTCCGGCCGGAACGTGACGACGCCCTTCACGTAATCGGTGAGCTGCTCGAACATCACACCGTCCATGTGGCGCGTCGACAGCACGACGGTGCCGAGCCCGAGCGCGAGTTGCACCCACAGCATCAGCACGATCAGGATGTCGGACTGGCGGCTGTTCTTGCGGATGCGCGGGTCGCCGAGGCGGCGCCAGATCAGGATCGTCAGCCCGATGATCGCCGCGACGCCGGCCGCACCGCCCGCCACCATCGCGACGAGCTGGTGCCCGGACGCCGACAGGAACGGCGACACGAGCCAGTGCGGTGCGAGGAAGCCACCGAAGTGCCCGAGCACGACGACCAGCACGCCCCAGTGGAACAGGTTGCTGCCGAGCCGCAGCATCCCGTGGCGCAGCAGCTGCGACGAATCGCTCTTCCACGTGTACTGCTCGCGGTCGAAGCGGATCAGGCTGCCGACCAGCAGCACCGCGAGACAGATGTACGGGTAGATCCCGAACAGGAACTGATGCAAATAAGCGTTCATGTCTTTCCCCAGTTGAGCCCGCGCTTATGCGCTGCGGGCCGGCCGCTTGTCGTGGAACCGCACCGTCTGCTCGGCCGGCGTTGCCGCGCCGACGAAGCGCACTGCCTCGTCCGCATACGACGCGTCGAGCGCGCGGTAGTCGTCGGCACTCGGCCGCTCGCCTGCGATGTCGTCGTCCGCGGCCGCCGGTGCGTCGACCGACGCGAGGCCGGCCATCGGCAGCAGCGCGCCGACAACGAAGCTGTAATGGCTGCCGCGCTGCGCGAGTTGGCCGGCCAACGCGCGCAGGATCTCGCCGGTCTCGCCGAGCAGGTTGCGCGCATCGGTCGCCGGCAGCCGCGACAGGTATTCGAGGAACACGGGCAGGTAGTCGGGCAGCTCGCCCGGATTCAACGTCAACCCGTGCCGCTCGTACATCTGCAGCAGGTCGACCATCGCCTGCCCGCGGTCGCGCGATTCGCCGTGCACGTGCTCGAACAGGTGCAGCGACGTCGCGCGGCCGCGATCGAACAGCGCGACGTAGTTCTCCTGCAGCGTCAGCAGGTCACGCTCGCGCATGTAGGCGAAGAAGCGGTCGAGGCCCGCGCGCACCGCCTTCGGCACGCGCGCGCATTCGCGCAGATGGGCTTCGATCGAGTCGAGCACGTCGACGAGCGCATCGTCGGGATAGTCAAGCAGCGCAGCGAACGCCGCGTAGGTCGGATCGGGTGCGGTGCTCATCGGGACGCCTCGTGGATCGGAATGGTTTTCGTGCCCTTCTTCGGACTGAACAGGCTGCCCTCCGAACGGCCGTCGGAACAGCCGTTGCCGAACGAGAAGCCGCACGACGCGCGCAGATCGTATGCGTTTTCCGCATACTCGCGGTGCGTCGTCGGGATCACGAAGCGATCCTCGTAGTTCGCGATCGCCAGATAGCGGTACATCTCCTCGACCTGCGCGAGCGATAGACCGACCTGGTCGAGCACGCCGCGCGCGTCGACGCCGTCCACGTGGCGCGCGCGCATGAACCCGCGCATCGCGAGCAGCCGTTCGAGCGCGAGCTTCACGGGCGCCTCGTCGCCGGCCGTCAACAGGTTCGCGAGATAGCGCAGCGGGATGCGCAACGATTCGACGTCCGGCAGATAGCCGTTCATCCCGAGCGCGCCGCTGTTGGCGGCCGAGTTGATCGGCGACAGCGGCGGCACGTACCACACCATCGGCAGCGTCCGGTATTCCGGATGCAGCGGGAACGCGATCTTCCAGTCGATCGCCATCTTGTAGGTCGGCGAGCGCCGCGCGGCGTCGAGCCACGCGGCCGGCACGCCGTCGCGCTCGGCCTGCGCGATCACGGCCGGGTCCTCCGGATCGAGGAACAGCGACAGCTGCGCTTCGTACAGGTCCTTCTCGTTCTCCGCGCTCGCGGCTTCACTGATTCTGTCGGCGTCGTACAGCAGCACGCCGAGGTAGCGGATGCGGCCCACGCAGGTTTCCGAACACACCGTCGGCTGGCCGGCCTCGATGCGCGGATAGCAGAAGATGCACTTCTCGGCCTTGCCGCTCTGCCAGTTGTAGTAGATCTTCTTGTACGGGCAGCCCGACACGCACATGCGCCACCCGCGGCACTTGTCCTGGTCGATCAGCACGATGCCGTCTTCCTCCCGCTTGTAGATCGAACCCGACGGGCACGACGCGACGCACGCCGGATTCAGGCAGTGCTCGCAGAGGCGCGGCAGGTACATCATGAAGGTGTTCTCGAACTGCCCGTAGATCTCCTTCTGCACCGACTCGAAGTTGTAGTCCTTCGCGCGCTTCTCGAACTCGCCGCCGAGGATTTCCTCCCAGTTCGGACCCCACTCGATCTTTTCGAGCCGCTGGCCGCTGATCAGCGAGCGCGGCCGCGCGACCGGCATCGCGCGCGTGTTGCCCGCTTCCTGAAGGTGGCCGTAGTCGAATGTGAACGGCTCGTAGTAATCGTCGATCTCGGGCAGGTGCGGGTTCGCGAAAATCTGCGCGAGCAGCCGCCACTTGCCGCCCATACGCGGCTCGATCCGGCCGTCCGCACGGCGTTGCCAGCCGCCGCGCCAGCGGTCCTGATTCTCCCAGTCCTTCGGATAGCCGATGCCCGGCTTCGTCTCGACGTTGTTGAACCACGCGTACTCCATCCCTTCGCGGCTGGTCCACACGTTCTTGCAGGTCACCGAGCAGGTATGGCACCCGATGCACTTGTCGAGGTTCAGCACCATCGCGATCTGTGCGCGTACCTTCATGACGTTTCTCCATCCCGTACGGCCTGTGTGGTCGGGTCGACCGCGGTTTCCTCGCCGTCGAGCCAGTCGATCTTGCTCATTCTGCGCACGATCAGGAACTCGTCGCGATTCGAGCCGACCGTGCCGTAATAGTTGAAGCCGTACGACAGCTGCGCGTAGCCGCCGATCATGTGGGTCGGCTTCAGCGCGATGCGCGTGACCGAGTTGTGAATGCCGCCGCGCGTGCCGGTGATCTCGGAGCCCGGCGTGTTCACGATCTTTTCCTGCGCGTGGTACATCATCACCATCCCGGACGGAATCCGCTGACTCACGACCGCCCGCGCGCACAATGCACCGTTCGAGTTGTAGCACTCGATCCAGTCGTTATCGACCGCGCCGATCGCTTTCGCGTCGTCCTCCGACATCCACACGATCGGGCCGCCGCGCGACAGCGTCAGCATCAGCAGGTTGTCCGTGTACGTGCTGTGGATCCCCCACTTCTGGTGCGGCGTCAGGAAGTTGAGCACGCGCTCCGGATTGCCGTTCGAGCGCTTGCCGACCATGTGCGCATAGCTGCCCGTGTCGATCGGCGGCTTGTACACGCACAGCGACTCGCCGAACGCGCGCATCCACGCGTGATCCTGGTACAACTGCTGACGGCCCGTCAGCGTGCGCCACGGCACCAGCTCGTGCACGTTCACGTAACCGGCGTTGTACGACACGTGCTCGGATTCGATCCCGCTCCACGTCGGCGACGAGATGATCTTGCGCGGTTGCGCCTGGATGTCGCGGAAACGGATCTTCTCGTCCGCGCGCGCGGCGGCCAGGTGCGTGTGGTCGATGCCGGTGATGCCAGACAACGCGCGCCACGCCTTCACCGCGACTTCGCCGTTGGTCTCCGGCGCGAGCGCGAGAATCACCTCCGCGGCGTCGAGCGCGGTGTCGATGCGCGGGCGCCCCTGCGTGGCGCCGCCGGCGACCTGGTAATTGAGCTGGCCGAGCAGCTTCACTTCGTCCTTCGTGTCCCAGCCGATGCCCTTGCCCGCGTTGCCGAGCTTGTCCATCAGCGGGCCGAGCGACGTGAAGCGTGCATAGGTATTCGGATAATCGCGCTCGACCGCGATCACCGACGGCATCGTACGGCCCGGCACCGGCTCGCATTCGCCGCGCTTCCAGTCCTGCACGTCGAACGGCTGCGCGAGTTCGCCCGGCGTATCGTGCGCGATCGGCGCGAGCACGACGTCGCGTTCGACGCCAAGATGCCCGTCGCACAGCTCGGAGAAGCGCTTCGCGATCCCTTTGAAGATTTCCCAGTCGCTCTTCGATTCCCATGCGGGATCGACCGCTGCCGACAGCGGATGGATGAACGGGTGCATGTCGGACGTGTTCATGTCGTCCTTCTCGTACCACGTCGCGGTCGGCAGCACGACGTCCGAATACATGCAGGTGGTCGACATCCGGAAGTCGAGCGTGACGAGCAGGTCGAGCTTGCCGCGCGGCGCTTCGTCGTGCCACTTCACTTCCTCCGGACGCGCGCCGCCCGTCGCGCCGAGGTCGTCGCCCTGCACGCCGTTGGTCGTGCCGAGCAGGTGCTTCAGGAAATACTCGTGGCCCTTGCCCGACGAACCGAGCAGGTTCGAGCGCCACACGAACAGGTTGCGCGGGAAGTTGTCGGGGGAATCCGGGTCCTCGCACGCCATCCGCAGCATCCCGGCTTTCAGGTGCCGCGCGACCTCGGCGCCGGCCTGCGCGGGGTCGCCGAGACTCGCACCGACCTTCAGCGGATTCACCGCGAGCTGCGGCGCGGACGGCAGCCAGCCCATCCGTTCGGCGCGCACGTTGTAGTCGATCGGCGAACCGTGGAACTGCGTCTTGTCCGCGAGCGGGGACAGCAGCGCGCCCGGGTCCATCGTGTCGTAGCGCCACTGATCGGTGTGCGCGTAGAAGAACGACGTCGCGTTCATGTGCCGCGGCGGCCGGTTCCAGTCGAGCGCGAACGCGAGCGCGGTCCAGCCCGTCTGCGGACGCAGCTTCTCCTGGCCCACGTAATGCGACCAGCCTCCGCCCGGCTTGCCGACGCAGCCGCACATGATCAGCATGTTGATGATCGCGCGGTACGACATGTCCATGTGGAACCAGTGATTGATCCCCGCGCCGATGATCACCATCGACTTGCCTTGCGTCTTGTGCGCGTTCTCCGCGAACTGCCGCGCGACCGAAATCACGTCCGCGCGCTTCACGCCCGTGATCGTTTCCTGCCAGGCTGGTGTATACGGAAGATCGTCGTCGTAGCTCGTGGCCACGTCGCGCCCGCCCAGCCCCTGGTCGAGCCCGTAGTTCGCGACGAACAGGTCGTAGACGGTCGCGACCAGCATCTCGCCGTCGCGCGTCGCGACGCGCCGCACGCCGATCCGGCGAGACAGCTCGGAGCCGTGCTGCGTCGAGTTGAAATGCGCGTGCGGCTGGTTGCCGAAGTACGGAAACAGCACGTCGACCACGTCGTCGTGCCCGGCCGTGCAGGACAGCCGTGGTGACAGCGCCGCACCCTTCGACGTCTCGCCTCGCAGGTTCCACTTGCCCTTGTCGCTCGATCCGTCCTTGGCCTGCTGCCCCCAGCGGAAGCCGATCGAGCCCACCGGCACGACGAATTCGCCGGTCGCGTCGTCGATCATCACGGTCTTCCAGTCCGGATGTGCAGCCTCGTCGAGCGCGTCGTCGAAATCGGACGCGCGCACGAGGCGCTCGGGCACGTAGCCATCGCCGTGCGGCACGAGACGCACGAGCGCCGGCATGTCGGTATAGCGCTTGCAGTAGTCGATGAAATAGTCGCTCTTGCCTGCGAGGTGGAACTCCTTCAGGATCACGTGACCCATCGCGAGCGCGAGCGCCGCGTCGGTGCCCTGCTTCGGATGCAGCCACAGATCACCGAACTTCGCGCCTTCCGAGTAGTCGGGGAACACCGACACGACCTTCGTGCCGCGATAGCGCGCCTCGACGAGGAAGTGCGCATCGGGCGTGCGGGTCTGCGGGACGTTGGAGCCCCACATCATGATGAACGTCGAGTTGTACCAGTCGGCCGATTCCGGCACGTCGGTCTGCTCGCCCCAGGTCTGCGGCGACGCGGGCGGCAGGTCGCAATACCAGTCGTAGAAGCTCAGGCACACGCCGCCGATCAGCGACAGGTAGCGCGAGCCCGCCGCGTACGACACCATCGACATCGCCGGAATCGGCGAGAAGCCGACGACGCGATCGGGCCCGTGCCGCTCGACCGTGTAAACGTTTGCGGCCGCAACGATCTCATTGACCTCGTCCCAGCTCGCGCGTACGAAACCGCCGAGCCCGCGCCGGCTCTGATACGAGCGCCGCGCGTCGTCGTCCTCGACGATCGAACGCCATGCGTCGACCGGCGCGAGCGTGCGGCGGCGTTCGCGCCACAGCTTCACCAGCGCGCTGCGCACCATCGGATGCTTGAGACGGTTCGCGCTATACAGATACCAGGAGTACGAAGCGCCGCGCGAGCAGCCGCGCGGCTCGTGGTTCGGCATGTCGGGGCGCGTGCGGGGGTAGTCGGTCTGCTGCGTTTCCCAGGTGACGATCCCGCCTTTCACATAGACCTTCCAGGAGCACGAACCCGTGCAGTTCACCCCGTGGGTCGAACGGACGATCTTGTCGTGCTGCCAGCGCAGCCGATAGCCGTCTTCCCATTTGCGGTCCTCGTCCGTGACGGCGCCGTGTCCGTCGGAGAATGTTGGCCTTGTGGTGGAGAAATAACGCAATCTATCCAGGAAATGGCTCATGGGGATCTCGTTTTTCCGGTCTTTTCGCAGACCCTGAGTATTTAAGGAGGTGATATTCCGGATGTAAAGGACGATCGGCATTCGGCTCGTGGCGTCCGGTTCCATCCCTTGCGTCCGGATCGAATGAATTCTCTTTCGGATCGACATATCACGATTTGATACAAATCACGATATCGTTGCCCCCGCACGCATCGGTATTAAATGGGGATCGATTCAGGAGCGCTAATGGCATGCTCGGCACCGGACCTTCGCATCACGCGTTCGTCCATCGCGGCCACTCGTAGCCGGAGCGAGGCTCGGGATTCACCTGCACCGTGTGGCGTTGAATCAACCGGTGTTTGCCATCTGGAACCGCCGCGCGGCTCCCGCCTTCACGAAGGACTTCGAAACGGGTTTGACGGGTTGCAGGCCGGCGCTCGATCACACGGTTATGCACGTGAGCCGCTTTGTCACGACATCACGCGCTTTCGCGGCGCGATGCAATCACGCACGGGTCGCTGCCACGCGCGCGCTAACGGTTGCCGTGTCAGGCCGGATCAATGCGGGTGCGCCACCGAAGGAAAGCTGCGAGGACAGGACTCGACCGCCGCGATGAGGTAAGCAGCGGCGTGCTCGCGCATGCGCGAGTCATTCAATCAAAGCGTGCGCTGCCTGATGCGGAATCGATGAGACGGGAGATGCCGGCCAGGGCGATGCCGGCCGGGCAGGATGACGCGAATGCGCCGGACATGACGGACGGAGAGAGGCGGAAAGACGGACCGGCGGTGCTGCTGCGGTGATTGCCGGTCTTGCATGAAACCGAGGAAGCGCCGCGCGTCACCCCTCGCCCTTCGGCCCCGGGTTGAGCATGACGACAAAGCAGGCCACGCCGACGATCAACGCGACCGCGCCGCCACGCAGCGCGATCGTTTCGTCGAACAGCAGCCCGGTCACCACGGCCATCATCCCCGCGAGCGACACGAACACGGCGATCGCCGCGACGACGATCCGGTATTGACGACGTATCATCGCGCGTCCGCCAGATCAGGCTGCCGCGGCGGAAGCCGGCTCGCCGGCATCGTCGCCGCGAATCAGCAGCACCGGGCACTTCGAGCCACGCACGAAGCGCTCGGCGACGCTCCCGAGCACCACGCGCCGGATGCCGCGCCGCCCGTGCGTGCCGACCACCGCGAGGTCGATCCCGCGCTCCTTGACGTAACGCTGCAGGCGTTCCGCGACGTCCTCGCCAATGCTCTCGGTCTCGACGAGTTCGCCCTCGCCCTTCGCGCCGGCCCGCGCGAGGACCTCTTCGGCTTCACGCAGCACCTTGCGCCCGTCGTCGCGGATTTCCTCGATGAGCGCATGCGGATCGAAACGACCCGCGTACGTAAACAGCACCGACTTGTCGACCACGTACACGACGCTGACGTGCGTGTCGCCCGCCAGTGCCACCTTCATTGCCTCGGCAAGCGCCTGTTTCGACGAAGCGCTGCCGTCGACGGCCACCATGATCTTCTTGTACATGCGAACCTCGCTGGGGTGAGTTGCCGCGCGCGGTCGCGCGTGGCCATGTCCCCATCATCGGCGGACGGCCGGCTGGAAGCTTGACGGCGATCAAAATCCACCCAAAACGCGGCGTGCGGCAAAGCGCCACGCGCAAAAATCGGCGCGCCATCCCCGAGGCCGCGCCGGGCAACCGGGCGGCCATGCCGCCGAAAGCGCTATCATCGACGTTGCGACCTTCGTCCGGCCCTTTTTTTGCCGGCTCACTTTCAACTCGCTCAACCGACATGACAACGACTACCGAACGCGTGGACGGCGCCGCCCAGCATCTCGTCGCCGCCCGCCATGCCGGCGTGCCCGGCCCGCTGCTCCCCGACGCCTTGCGCCCCGAGAGCGTCGATACCGCGCTGGCGATCCAGCATCGCGTCGCCGACCTGCTCGGCGAAGCCATCGGCGGATGGAAATGCGCGCTGCCGCCGCCCGACCGCGTGATCGTCGCGCCGATCTTCGCGTCGACGATCCGCGAAGCCGATGTGCCGTATCGCGTCGTCGGCGGCCCGATCGTGCGGATCGAGCCGGAGATCGCGTTCGTGCTCGATCGCGACCTGCCCGCGCGCGCGCAGCCGTACGACGAGAGCGACGTGCGCGGCGCGATCCGCGAAGTGCGCATCGTGCTCGAGGTGCTGGGTTGCCGCTATGCGGAGCCCGCGCGCGCGTCGAAGTTCGAACTGCTCGCCGACGGGCAGTTCAACCAGGGATTGTGCGTGGGCCCCGTCGTGCCCGATGGATTGAACGTGCCGCTCGAGACGCTCGCGCTGTCGTTCGAAGGTGCGCTGAATCGCACGATCGACGGCCGTCATCCGGACGGCGATCCGCTCAAGCCGCTCGTGTGGCTGGTCAATTTCCTCGCATCGCGCGGCGACGGCGCGCGTGCCGGCCAGATCGTAACGACCGGGTCGTATGCGGGCGCGATCGACGTGCCGATCGGCGACGCGCTGACGGTGCGCTTCGGCGAACTCGGCAGCCTGTCGGTGACGCTGACGGCCTGACGGCCGACGGCGGGGAACGCGGCGCGTATCGTCGTCGGCGCGCAGCGGGGTGTCGGCATCGTCGCGCTGAACGACTCACGCCGGCCGACACCCGTCACATATTCATCGCTCGCCGCCGGCACGTCGCGCCGTTTCCGCGAGCCTGCCGCATGCGCGGCTCGCCGCACGCTACGCCTGCGCCTCCACCTCGGCCAGTCGCGCCGGCAGCTGGTTCACGAGCGCATCGACGGCCGCGCGCACCTTCAGCGGCAGGTGCGACGTATGCGGCCACACCGCGTGGATCGCATAGGTCACGCCCGGCTGATCCGGCAGCAGCTCGCGCAACGCGCCGCGGCGAATCTCGTCGCGCACCAGCCAGTAAGGCAGCCACGCGACACCGAGCCCCGCGACAGCCGCGTCCAGCACCGCGCGCAAGTCGTCGGAGAGCAGACGGGCCGCCGGTTGCAACTCCTCCGTCCGGCCATCGACGACCACTTGCCAGCGATGCATCTGACCGTAACGCGTATAGGCCAGCGCCTTGTGCTGCGCGAGCGCGTCGACGGTCGCGGGTTCGCCGCAGCGTGCCAGATACGCCGGTGACGCACAAAAGGCCATCTTGTGCTCGCCGAGCGCACGCGCGACGAGGCCGCTGCTGTCGGGCAGCGCACCGACCCGCACCGCCAGATCGACGCGCTCCTCGACGAGGTCGATCGTCCGGTCGCTGAACGACAGGTCGAGATCGAGTTCGGGATGGTCGCGCGCCAGCCCGATCAGGATCGGCGCGACGCACAGATGCCCGAACAGCGCCGGCATCGACACGCGCAGCCGCCCCTTCATCTGCCATTTGCCGCTTTCGAGCAGCGCCTCCCCCGCGTCGATCTCCTCCACCGCGCGCAGGCAGTATTCATAGAACAACGCGCCCTCGTCCGTCAGGCTCTGGCTGCGCGTCGTGCGCTGGAATAGCACGACGCCCAGCCGCGCCTCGAGTCGCGCGATGCTCTTGCCGACCGCAGAACGCGTGATGTGCAGCGTCTCGGCGGCCTGCGCGAAGTTGTCGGCTTCCGCCGCAGCAACGAACACGGCGATGCCGTTGAGGTTGTTTCGCATGCAATTGGATCGATAAAGTCTACATTGACGGGAAATCTTATCGCTTTTTGAGACAAAAAGTGGATGATACGATCGGCTCCGTTGTTCATATATGAACGGAGAGATCCCGATGGCCCGCATTCTCGTACTCAAGTCCAGCATCAACCGCGACCAGTCGCAAACCAACGCGCTGATCGACGCATTCCTCGCGCAACGCAAGGCCAGCGGGCACGCGGACGACGTGGTCGTGCGCGATCTCGTCGATCTCGACCTGCCGGTGCTCGACGGCGAACTGTTCCATGCGCTGCGCGGCGCGGAGAATCCGGGCGAGCGTGCGCGGCAGGCGGTCGCGCTGTCCGACGAGCTCGTCGCCGAACTGAAGGGCAGCGACCTGCTGCTGATCGGCGCACCGATGTACAACCTGAACGTGCCGACCCAGCTGAAGAACTGGTTCGACCTGGTGGCACGCGCACGCGTGACGTTCCGCTACACGGACACCTATCCGATGGGGCTCGTCGAAGGCGTCGACGCGATCGTGTTCAGTTCGCGCGGCGGCGTGCACGTCGGGCAGCCGACCGACGCCGTCACGCCGTACCTGCGTGCCGTGCTGGGCCTGATGGGCATCCATCAAGTCCGGTTCGTCTACGCGGAAGGCCTCGACATGAGGCCGCACGGCTTCGAAGCGGGGCTGGCGAACGCACGCAAGCAGATCGAAGCGCTCCACGCGTAACGCACGTCGGGCACGGCCCGCGCCACGCGAACGGCGGCTTCGCCGTGGCACACGATGCAGCATGTCGGCACTGCGTGATACCGTTGCACATCGCCCGTCACGCACGAACCGCGTGCCCCTCCCGTCACTCGCCATGCCGCCGACACCGTTGCCTGCCCTGCTGGACGAAGTCCTGAGCACAGTCGATCGCCGCTACCGGCTGCCGCCGTTCGTGCGTGCGTCGTCGCTGACCGATGCCGCGAACCCGGCCGCCATCATCGCCATCGTGATCGAGGAAGCGCGCCGGATGCACGCCGACGGCCTCACGCCCGCCCCGGCATTGCAACGCCGGTTCATCGACGCGCTCGCGCGGATGATCGGCGACGCGATGGACGCACGGTCCGGCGACCCCGCATTCCAGGCCGCGGTGCTTCGACATGGTGCCCCGGCCGTGCGCGAATACGCATCGCTCGCCTCGCATGCCGAGCAGGATCGGCGCACGCTGCGTTCGGCCGTCAACACGATCGCGCATCCGGCCCGGCTCGAACGGCGCGCGCAGGCATGGCAACGCGAGCCGCTCGCACGGCTGCATGCGGCCGCGGCGGGCGCGTCGTGGGACGATCTCGATGCCACACTGCGCCACTTGCTCGCGCAACCGGAGACGGCGGCCGACACCGCGTTCGAACAGGACATCGCCAAACTGAAGGACAGCGCCGCGCTTGCCCGACTGCAGCGTCTCGACGCATTGTTGCCGGATCCGGACGTCCAGCGGTACCGCACGCTGTGGAGCCGCCAGGGTCCGCTCGAAGGCAGCGCGCTCGCCGTCGCGCAAGGCGTCACGTCGCAACAGCGGGGCGCGGCCGTCGAAGCGCTGGCCGCGCAGGCGCTCGACGCCCTGGCCGCGCAGCTCGATGCGAGCGACGCGCACCGCACGTATCGCGTGGTCACGTCGATGCGCGTGCCGGCCTCGATACCCGGCAAACACGACCGCGCGAAAACCGAGTGGGATGCGGTGCTGCTCGAGCGCGCGCGCGGCGACGATCCGTCGGCCGCGTGGCACGTCCTGTTTCTCGTCGAAGCGAAAGCGTCCGCGGATGCCGCGACCACCGACCTGCCGCGCCTGCTGCGCGGCCTGAGCCTGCTCGCACAAGCCGATCCGGACACCGTCTATGCGTTCGAAACACGCGAAGGCGCGGTACGCCTGCACGGTGCGTCGCTGCACGCACTGACGATCGACGACGCGTCACTGCAACGCGAGGTGTTGTACTGCTGCGATGCATCGGCAGACCCCGCGCCGCGCCTGCTGGGGGCCGCAAGCCGGATGCAGTTGCTGTCGGCGCCGGCGAGCCTTGAATACGCGAGCGCGCTGGCGCAGCACGCGGATGCCGATCCGCACGGCCTCGGCGCCGTATGGCAAGCGTTGCTGGAACTGCCGTCATGGCGCGCAGTGCTGCATCAGTACGAATCGCTGCGGCAGGTTCGAGCGTTGATGGTGAGCGTCGACGATCTGATGGCCGCGATCGAAGGCGATGTCGGCGACAGCGCCGCAAACAATGCGTGACGTGTGACGCGCGCGGCGCGACCCGGCTGCACGCGCGTTGCCGCCGACGCACCGGTTCAGCGGCAAGACGACACCGCGCAGACTCAAGTCGACGCGGTGTCCCCGCTCCGCGAAACGCACAGGACACCGAATCAAATCGGCGCCGAGGCGACCGGCGTGACCGGTCGGCGCGGCGCAGCCCGCGAAAGCGGGCATGCGCCGATAGCGTTACGACTGGATGAAGGCGAGCAGATCGGCGTTCAGCACGTCCGCATTGACCGTCAGCATCCCGTGCGAATAGCCCGGATACGTCTTCAGCGTGCCGTTCTTCAGCAGCTTGACCGACTTCAGCGCCGAGTCCGCGATCGGCACGATCTGATCGTCTTCGCCGTGCAGCACGAGCGTCGGCACCGAGATCGACCGCAGGTCTTCGGTCTGGTCCGTTTCCGAGAACGCCTTGATGCCTTCATAGTGCGCCTTCGCGCTGCCGATCATGCCCTGACGCCACCAGTTCTGGATCACGCCTTGGTGCACCACCGCGCCCGGCCGGTTGAAGCCGTAGAACGGGCCCGACGGCACGTCCAGGAAGAACTGCGCGCGGTTGTCGGCGAGCGCCTTGCGGAAGCCGTCGAAGACCTCGAGCGGCAGGCCTTCCGGGTTCGCGTCCGTCTTCAGCATCAGCGGCGGCACCGCGCTGACCAGCACCGCCTTCGCGACACGTCCGGCCGGCTCGCCGTGGCGGGCCACGTAGCGTGCGACTTCGCCGCCGCCGGTCGAGTGACCGATATGAACCGCGTTGCGCAGGTCGAGCGCTTCGGCCACCGCGAACGCGTCCGCCGCGTAGTGATCCATGTCGTGGCCGTCGGAAACCTGCGCCGACCGGCCGTGGCCGCGGCGATCGTGTGCAACCACGCGATAACCCTTCTGAACGAAGAACAGCAACTGCGCATCCCAGTCGTCGGAAGACAGCGGCCAGCCATGGTGGAACATGATCGGCTGCGCGTCCTTCGGGCCCCAGTCCTTGTAGAAGATGTCGACGTTGTCCTTCGTGGTGATGTACGGCATGGCTGCAGGCTCCTTTGAGGTAAGTGAACATACGTGCCGGCCGGCCACCCGGGCGGGTGTCGGTGACGAGCTGCGGCGCGGTGGCACACCGCGTCGGTCGACGCAGCACCTCAGTGTTGTAGCGGAAAACCGCGACCGTGTCATGAAGCCAATTACGTCGCGCCGTGCATCGGCACCCTGGTACTCACCGTGTGACGCGTCACGCACGACCGATCGCGCGTCAACCGTCCGTCGACACGGTCACCGCCTCCCACGTGCGAATTTCGTCTTCCAGCGCCGACCATTTGGCGCGCACGAGCCGAAGCGCATCGCTGCCGAGCAACAGATGGGCCGGCGGATGGTCCGCCGCGATGACAGCAAGCATCGCGCGCGCCGCCTTCGCGGGATCGCCCGACTGGCGGCCGTTTTTCTCCTCGCGCGCCTGGCGGATCGGATCGAAGAGCGCGTCGTAATCGGCGATCGAACGCGGCGTTCGCGTCATCGAACGGCCCGCCCAGTCGGTACGGAACGAGCCCGGCGCCACGGCAGTCACCGCGATGCCAAACGGCTCGAGCTCCTTGCCGAGCGTCTCCGAAATCCCTTCCAGCGCGAACTTGCTGCCGCAGTAATAGGCGATGCCCGGCATCGTGATGTGGCCGCCCATCGACGTGATGTTCAGGATGCGGCCGCGCCGGCGTTCGCGCATGAACGGCACGACGGCCTTCAACATCGCGACGGCGCCGAATACGTTCACGTCGAACTGTCGGCGCATCTCCGACAGCGGCGACTCCTCCACGATGCCTTCGTGTCCATAACCGGCATTGTTCACCAGCACGTCGACGGGCCCGACGCTCGACTCGATTTCCGCGACGACGCCGTCGATGCGCTCGAAGTCGGTCACGTCGAGCACGCGCCCGATGGCCGCACGCGGGGACAGCGCCTCGAACGCCCGTTTTGCCGCTTCGCTTCTCACGGTGCCGACCACCGTATGACCCGCGGCCAGCGCCGCTTGCGCGAGCGCACGGCCGAAGCCGCTGCTGACGCCGGTGATGAGCATGATGTTGCCGGATGCCATGTGAGCTTCTCCCGAATGTCGATCGAAGCATGCATGCTAGTCTGACGAACCAGGTCGAATAAGCCCGATTCCGCTGAATTTCTTGCCTGAAACTATGAACGCTGCCTCCTCCTCGTCCCGCTCGCGGTCGCTGCCCGCGCGCGGTCGCAAACGCCTGATCGCGTTGCTGCATGCGTTGGCGCCGGACGAAGGCTACAACCTGACCGCGCTACCGAGCGTGCGCATCCTGCGTTCGAACCGCGCGCTATCGCGCATGCCGGTGCTCTACGACCCGGGCATCGTGATCGTGTGCCAGGGCAGCAAGCGCGGCTATTTCGGCGGCGAACGCTATCTGTACGACGAGGACCACTACCTGGCCGTATCGGTGCCCGTGCCGTTCAGCATGGAAACCGACGCAACGGCGGATCGCCCGCTGCTCGCGCTGTATCTGCACCTCGATTTCCCGATGGCCGCCGAGTTGGCCGCGCAGATCGATCGCGAGGGAATCGCCGAACCCGTGCAAGCGCCGAAAAGCATGATGTCGACGCCGATGGACGATGCGATGCACGCGACCGTGCTGCGGTTCGTCGAGGCGATGCACCGCCCGCTCGAAGCGGCGGTGCTCGGCCCCGGGTTGCTGCGCGAACTGTATTTCCGCGTGCTCACCAGCGCGCAGGGCGGCGCAATGCGGAGCGCGCTGGCGATGCGTGGACAGTTCGGCCGGATCGGCCGTTCGCTGCGCATGATCCACGCCGACTACGCGAAGTCGCTCGACGTGACGCAACTGGCCGGGGAAGCCGGCATGAGCGTGCCGAGCTTCCACAGCCACTTCAAGGCGATCACGCAGGTGTCGCCGATGCAGTACCTGAAGTCGACGCGGCTGCATCAGGCGCGCCTGTTGATGGTGCGCCAGGACCTGACTGCGGAGGCGGCCGGCCATGCGGTCGGTTATGCGAGCGCGTCGCAGTTCAGCCGGGAATTCAAGCGGCTGTTCGGCCTGACGCCCGCGCAGGAGACGAAGCGCATGCGCGCGCAGTTCGCGATTCCGGCGCCATTCGACGATGCGGTGTTCGTGTCGTCGCATTGACTGGCTGAGCCGCGAGCCGCACGTATGACCTTCGCGGGCCCGATGCCCGGTGCGCGAACCTGGTCGGGACGCGCACGCTCGCCGCGTGCGGCGTCGCGCACCAGACCCGCCAGCGACTTCAGGATGAGCGCGGTCACGCCCAGATGTCCTGCGTCTGGTTCGCCCAGTACCAGGCGCACCCGGGCCGATCCCACATAGTGACCCGCATAACATCATACGATTGCATTATCACATTTATTGTGATTTTATTCTCATCCGTGGTGGCCGCCGTCGATCGCATACGCCCCCCCATTCCAAGGAAGAGACGCAGATGGAGACAATCGCCGTCATCGGCAGCAACATGGTCGATCTCGTGACCTACGTCACGCGCATACCCGCCCGGGGCGAAACGCTCGAGGCGCCGAACTTCGAGCTCGGCTGCGGCGGCAAGGGCGCGAACCAGGCCGTCGCGGCCGCGCGCCTCGGCGCGCGTGTCGTGATGGTCACGAAGGTCGGCGACGACGTGTTCGCCGACAACACGATCCGCAACTTCGAGCGCGAGGGCATCGACACCACGCACGTGCGCAAGGTCGCCGGCGTGCCGAGCGGCGTCGCGCCGATCTTCGTCGAACCCGATTCGAGCAACAGCATCCTGATCGTCAAGGGCGCGAACCGCCACCTGACGCCCGCCGACATCGACGCGGCCGCGCCGCAGCTCGTCGAATGCGCACTGATCGTGCTGCAGCTCGAGATCGAGCTCGACACCGTCTATCACGCGATCGAATTCGGTGCCCGGCACGGCATTGCCGTGCTGCTGAACCCCGCACCCGCCGTGGCCGATCTTGATTTCGAGCGGATCCGGTCCGTCGAATTCTTTGTGCCTAACGAGACCGAACTCGCGATCGTGTCGGGCATGCCGGTCGATTCGCGCGCGAGCGCCACCCGCGCCGCCGAATCGCTGATCGCGCGCGGGCTCAAGCACGTGCTCGTCACGCTCGGCAGCGACGGCTCGCTGTTCGCGTCACGCGACGGCGCGCGGCACGTGCCGGGCGTACAGGTCGATGCGCGCGACACGACGGGCGCCGGCGACGCGTACATCGGCTGCTTCGCGCGCTGCTACGCGGCGAAGCGCGATGCGATCGACGCGATGCGCTACGCGTCGGCCTACGCCGCGCATTCGGTCATGGGCCTCGGCACGCAGAAGTCGTACGCCGACGCCGCGACGTTCGAACGCTTCCTCCGCGACGCCGGCATCTGAACGGCGCCTTCATCGACGAGACAACCGGGAAGGAGACACCCATGGGCCGTACCAGAATCGAACACGCCCCCGACGGCTATTACCTGAACCGCACGCCGCTCTTCGCGTTCACGCTGCTGTGCTGCCTGTTCGCGCTGTGGGGCACCGCCGCGAACCTGAACGACGTGCTGATCGCGCAGTTCAAGAAATCGTTCTTCCTGTCCGACTTCGAATCGGCGTTCGTGCAGTCCGCGTTCTATCTCGGCTACTTCTTCCTCGCGATTCCGGCCGCGACCGTCGTGAAGAAGTTCAGCTACAAGACGACGATCCTCGTCGGACTGCTGCTGTACACGACCGGCTGCCTGCTGTTCTTCCCGGCCGCGTCGATGGCGAAGTACGGAATGTTCCTCGTCGCGCTGTTCGTGATCGCGGCGGGCCTGTCGTTCCTCGAAACCGCGTCGAACTCGTATTCGACACTGATGGGCCCGCGCGAAACCAGCACGCGGCGGCTGAACATCTCGCAGACGTTCTATCCGTTCGGCGCGATGGCCGGCGTGTACATGGGCAGCTTCCTGATCTTCAAGGAGGGCGATGCGTCGCATGCGCAGCTCGCCGCGATGTCGGCGGCCGAAGCCCACGTCCACCAGCTCGCGATGATCCAGGCCACGCTCGAGCCGTACAAGTGGCTGATCGTCGTGCTCGCGGGCGTGTTCGTCGTGTTTGCGCTCACGCCCTACCCGGCCTGCAAGGGCAACGGCCCCGGCGTGGCCACGCACCGGATCGACGCGCGCGGCACGCTGGCGCGCCTGTTCGGCAACCGGCGCTTCGTCGCGGGCATCGTCGCGCAGTTCCTGTACGTCGGTGCACAAGTGGGCGTCTGGAGCTTCACCATCCGGCTCGCGATGCAGATCGGCGGCCTCACCGAGCGCGGCGCGTCGCACTACCTGCTCGCGACGTTCTTCGCGTTCTTCGTCGGCAAGCTGATCGCGACGCTCGTGATGAAGCGCGTCGGCCCGGCCAAGGTTCTGATCGTCTACGGCATCCTGTGCATCGTGCTGCTCGCGTACACGATCAGCGTGCACAACATCACGGCCGTCTATGCAGCCGTGGGCGTGAGCGTGTTCCTCGGCCCGTGCTGGCCGACGATCTATGGCCTCACGATCGACGGGCTCGGCAAGGACACCGAATACGGCGGCTCGATCCTCGTGATGAGCATCGTCGGCGGCGCGGTCGTACCGCTGATCCAGGGGCTGATCTCCGATCACACGGGCGGCAACATGCAGCTCGCATTCGTCGTGCCGCTCGCGTGCTTCGTCGTGATCGTCTACTACGGCTTCTACTGCCTGCGGCACCAGCCGGCGGCGATGCCCGACGCAGCCGCCGACGGCAACGCGCCCGCGCGCTATGCCGCTGCGCGCAACACGTCAGGAGCCTGACGATGCGAGGCGAGATCGAACTGCGCCGCCATGCTGCATCAGGTCACGAGCGCGATCCCGTGTTCGCGGATCGTCGTTTCGTACCGGCGGCTCAGCTGCCCGTCCGAGATCACGTAGTTGAAGTCGGTCAGCTCGGCGAAATAGGCCGCGCGCACTTCGTCGAACTTCGTGTGGTCGACGAGCAGGAAGCGGTTCTGCGCGCGTTCCATCACTTTCTTCTTCGCGTCGACTTCGTGGAAGTTGAAGCACGTGACGCCGCAGCGGTCGCTCACGCCGGCCGCGGAGATGAACGCCTTCGACACGCGCACCGTGTCGAGGATGCCCGTCTCGGCCACCGACTCGAACACCATGTTCTTGCGGTGATACACGCCGCCGCACAGGATCACGCTGCAATGCGGTTTCTGCTGCAGCTTCGCGAACACGTTCAGCGAATTGCAGACGGCGGTGAATTCGAGGTCGTCGGGGATGAAGTCGACGATGAACGGCGTGGTCGAGCCGCAGTCGACGAAGATCGTGTCGCCGGTCGTCACGAACTGCGCGGCCAGCTTGCCAATGCGGCGTTTCTCCTCGGTCTGCCGGTTGTTCTCGGCGCTGACGACGTACTCGCCGATGTCGCTGCGCTGCGCGGCGAAGTGGCGCGTCACGTAGCCGCCGATCAGGCTGAGGCCGTGCGGATTGTCCGCGAGGTCGCGGCGGATCGTCATCTCCGACACGCCGAACAGTTCGGCGACTTCCCTCAGATGAATCGCGTTCTGCCCTTGCAGCACGTTCATCAGCGTCTTGATCCGTTCGCCCTTCTTCGTTTCCATGCCAGTATCCTGCGTACCCGTCGCATCCGTCGCGTGTCATGCCGGGCGCGCGGGCCCGGCCGGAATGTCGTATTTGTAACAAACCGATGTGAAAACATCAACTTTACGTGTGCCCTTCCCGCACACGATCCGTGGAGTCCTGAAACATGCCGCTTTCCAACGCCCAACTCGCTCAAACCATCGATCACACGCTGCTCGCGCCCGACGCGAGCGACGCACAGATCCGCGAACTCTGCCGCCAGGCGGCCGAGCATCGCTTTTACTCGGTCTGCGTGAATTCGGCGAACGTGCCGCTCGCCGCGCGCGAGCTGGCCGACACCGGCGTGCTTGTGTGTGCGGTGGTCGGCTTCCCGCTCGGCGCGGGCCTGTCCGCCGCGAAGGCGTTCGAGGCGTCGGCCGCGATCGCGGCGGGCGCGCGCGAGATCGACATGGTGATCAACCTCGGCGCGCTGAAGAGCGGCCGCGCCGACGACGTGAAGGCCGATATCGACGCCGTGCACCGCGCCTGCGGCACGGTGCCGCTCAAGGTGATTCTTGAAACGGGGCTGCTGACCGACGACGAGAAGGTGCGCGTGTGCGAGATGTGCCGCGACCTCGGCGTCGCGTTCGTGAAGACGTCGACCGGCTTCGGCCACGGCGGCGCGACGCTCGCGGATGTCGCGCTGATGCGCCGCACGGTCGGCCCCGTGCTCGGCGTGAAGGCGTCGGGCGGCGTACGCGACCGCGCGACCGCGCTCGCGATGATCGAGGCCGGCGCGACGCGGCTCGGCACGAGTTCGGGTGTTGCGATCGTGACCGATCAGGGGGGCAGCGACGCGGTGTACTGACCGATGGCGGGCCGGCTGCCTGCGCGTCGGCGCGTAACGACGCGCAGGCAGCCGTCGCCGAACAGTTCGGCACGCCCCCCGAGCAGGCGGTGTGCCGATTGCGATGCCATGCCCGGTCACCACACACGACCGATCGCGGCAACCCTCATTGTGTCGGGTCTTTCAACTCGATCAGCAGATCCTTCGCCGCCACCCGTTCGCCCGGCTTCACATGCACGGCCGCGATCTCGCAGTCGCGCTCCGCCGCGATGTGTGTTTCCATCTTCATCGCCTCAAGCGCGATCAGCGTGGTGCCGGCCGCCACGCGCTGGCCCGGCTGCACCGCCACCGTCACGACCGAGCCCGGCATCGGCGCGGCAACATGCATCGGATTCGCCGGATCGGCACGCTGCAGACCATGGCGCTCCTTGCCCGCCTGCACGACGCTCTTCTGCTCGACCAGCGCGGAACGCGACTGGCCGTTCAGCTCGAACAGCACCTTCACGATGCCGTCCTGCGCATCGGCATGCTGGCCCTGCAGCGATACGAGCAGCGTCTTGCCCGGCTCGATGTCGATCGCCACTTCCTCCTGTGGCTGCAGGCCGTACAGGAACGCGGACGTCGGCACGACCGACGTGTCGCTGTACGCGCGAACGTGCGCGTAATAGTCGACCGTCTGTTTCGGATACATCAGGTAGGACGCGAGTTGCCGGTCGTCGAGCGGCTGCTCGCACGCAGCCTCGGCCTGCTTGCGTACCGTGTCGAGGTCGACCGGCGGAATCTGGTCGCCGGGACGATACGGTGCCGGCGGCTCGCTCTTGAGCACCTTGCGCGACAGTTCGGCCGGGAAGCCGTCGGGCGGGAAGCCCAGCTCGCCCTTGAACAGCGATACGACCGATTCCGGGAACGCGATGTCCTTGTCCGGATTGCGCACGTCGTCCACGCTCAGGTCGTTCGCGACCATCATCAGCGCCATGTCGCCGACCACCTTCGACGTCGGCGTGACCTTGACGATGTCGCCGAACAGCCGGTTCACGTCCGCATACGCGCGCGATACCTCGGTCCAGCGATGATCGATGCCGAGCGAGCGCGCCTGCTCGCGCAGGTTCGTGTACTGGCCGCCGGGCATCTGGTGACGGTAGACGTCAGCCGTGCCCGCGCGGATCTCGGATTCGAATGGCGCGTAATACCGGCGCACGCCTTCCCAGTACATCGACGCTTCGTGCAGACGGTCCTGATCCAGCCCCGGATCGCGTTCGCCGCCGGCCAGCGCCGCCGCGATGCTCGACAGGTTCGGCTGCGACGTGAGCCCGCTCATCGCGTCGAGCGCGCCGTCAACCGCATCGCAGCCCGCACCGACTGCCGCAAGCACCGACGCCGCGGCGATGCCGCTCGTGTCGTGCGTATGGAAATGCACGGGCAGCCCGGTTTCCTCCTTGAGCGCCTTCACGAGCGTCGCGACCGCCTGCGGGCGGCAGATGCCGGCCATGTCCTTGATGCCGAGCACGTGCACGCCGGCCTGCTGCAGTTCGCGCGCGATGCCGACGTAGTACTTGAGGTCGTACTTCGAGCGCGACGTGTCGAACAGATCGCCGGTGTAGCAGATCGCGCCTTCGCACAGCATCCCGCTCTCGCCCACCGCATCGATCGCCACGCGCATGTTGCGCACCCAGTTCAGCGAATCGAACACGCGGAACACGTCGACGCCGGCACTCGCGGCCTGCTGCACGAAGAAGCGCACGACGTTGTCCGCGTAGTTCGTATAGCCGACCGCGTTCGAGCCGCGCAGCAGCATCTGGAACAGGATGTTCGGCACGCGTTCGCGCAGCAGCGCGAGCCGCTCCCACGGATCTTCCTTCAGGAACCGCAGCGCGACGTCGAACGTCGCGCCGCCCCAGCATTCGAGCGAGAACAGCTGCGACAGCTCGCGCGCGTAGAACGGCGCGATCGGCAGCATGTCGGCGGTGCGCATGCGCGTCGCGAACAGCGACTGGTGCGCGTCGCGCATCGTCGTGTCGGTCAGCAGCACCTGCTTCTGGTCGAGCATCCAGCGCGCGAATTTCTCGGGACCAAGCTCACGCAAGCGATCGCGCGTGCCCGCAGGAATCGCCACGGCCGTATCGATCTTCGGCAACACCGGCTTCGGCAACGGCAGAGCCGGCAGCGTGCGACCGCTCATCTCGGCGTTTCCGTTCACGTTCAGCTCGCCGAGATAGCGCAGCAGCTTCGTCGCGCGATCGCCGCGCTTCGCGAATGCGAGCAGCTCCGGAGTCTTGTCGATGAAGCGCGTCGTCACGTCGCCCGCGATGAAGGCCGGGTGATTGATCACGTTCTCGAGGAACTGCAGGTTCGACGTGACGCCGCGAATGCGGAACTCGCGCAGCGCGCGATCCATCCGGTGGATCGATTCGGCGGCCGTCGGCGCCCAGGTCGTCACTTTCACGAGCAGCGAGTCGTAGTACGGCGTGATCACCGCGCCGCCGTAGGCGGTGCCGGCGTCGAGGCGCACGCCGAAGCCCGCCGCGCTGCGATAGGCCGTGAGCCGCCCGTAGTCGGGCAGGAAGTCGTTCTCCGGATCCTCGGTCGTGATCCGGCATTGCAATGCGTTGCCGTTCAGCGGAATCGCCTGCTGTTCCGGCACGCCTGCCGCACGTGCGACGAGCGCGCCGTCGCCGTCCGTTGCGTCCTCGGCGAGACCAATACGGGCGCCTTCCGTGATGCGAATCTGCGCCTTCACGATGTCGATGCCGGTGATCATCTCGGTCACCGTGTGCTCGACCTGGATGCGCGGGTTCACCTCGATGAAGTAGAACTGGCCGGTGTCGGCATCCATCAGGAATTCGACGGTGCCCGCATGCGTGTAACCGACCGCGCGCATCAGGCGCAGCGCGGATTCGCACAGCGCCTGCCGGCCCGCGTCGTCGAGATATGGCGCCGGTGCGCGTTCGACGACCTTCTGGTTGCGTCGCTGCACCGTGCAGTCGCGCTCGTACAAATGCACGACCGTGCCGTGCAGATCGCCGAGCACCTGCACCTCGACGTGCCGCGCATTGCGCACGAGTTTCTCGACGTACACCTCGTCGTTGCCGAATGCGGCCAGCGCCTCGCGCCGCGCGACAGGCAGCAGGGTTTCGAGGTCCTGAGCGTTTTCCAGTACGCGCATCCCGCGTCCACCGCCGCCCCAGCTCGCCTTCAGCATCAGCGGATAGCCGACCTCCGCGGCCAGCGCCCGGCACGCGTCGAGATCGCCCGGCAGCGGCGCGGTCGCGGGCATCACCGGCACGCCGGCCGCGATCGCCGCATTGCGCGCGGCAACCTTGTTGCCGAGCGTGCGCATCACGTCCGGCGACGGGCCGATCCAGCGGATGCCGGCGTCGATCACGGCCTGCGCGAAGTCCGGGTTCTCGGACAGGAAGCCGTAACCGGGGTGAATCGCGTCGACCTTCGCCTGCCGCGCGACACGCAGGATGTCGTCGATGTCCAGATACGCGGCGAGCGGCTTCTTGCCCTCGCCGATCAGGTAGCTCTCGTCCGCCTTGAAGCGATGCAGCGCGAGCCGGTCTTCCTTCGAATAGACCGCCACCGTACGCATGTTCAGTTCGGCGGCGGCACGCATTACGCGAATGGAGATTTCCGAGCGGTTCGCGATCAGGATGGACTGGATGGGGGTAGGCGTCACGGCGGCCATGGATAGTGAAGAGTTGAATTGAGCTCGCCGACGCGCCGTCCTCCACCCGCCTGCCTCGCTGGGCGGCGTGCGGATTCTCGCGTCGGTCATTCGAGGTTGCATCGTCCCGGCTTTCGCCAGTCGACATGTTCGCCAGATCGCCGGACAGCCGCTATCGACATCGCGACGACGAATAGCATCCAGCCGACCAGCCGGAAATAAGGGACCGGCTCGCCGGCCGGTTCGGTCGCCGGTCTAACCACGGCGAGCCCGTGGCACGACCTGCGCTCGCGGGAGGATCAATCGCGGGGATCGAAAAGCGGCGCGTGATCCATCCAGTCGTAGCCTGGTGTTCCCTTTGCCCACGCCCAGTTGGTATCGTGGCGTCGCTCACCGAACGATTCGCGCGTCATCGCGGATCGACCTGCGTCCGCCTCGCGCTCCGGCGCTACGCGACGCGCGTCGTCGCCGGGTACCGTGCTTTGTTTACCGCTGCCAGTCATTGCATTCACCTTACGATTGAAAAGCGAGTCGCCTCTCGAACTGTCCGCTTCGTTTCGTCAGGAAAGACCCGTCAGGCGAGAGGACATCGAGCATGCCGCCCGGTTAATGCAAAAACCAGGCCATGTCGGATATCGACCAGACGGTGTGGATGTAGGGGGATCGGATGCGAAGCCCGGTCGCGCACGGGCTCAGATATGGAATCGAAGTTTCAATTCTGAAATCTCGCGCGTCGGGACGGATCGGCCGCGCGGATCGATGGGCCACGAGACATCAGTGTTTCTGGTTTCTTGCAAGTCGTTGGCCAAGATCGCACGCGGGTTCGGGCAACCTGCACGGTGCGCTCGCGCGCATCACGGACAGCCATCACCGGATGTTCGTCGACGAGCGGCTGATGCGCGACATCTGCCGCGCGACGCAGGCCGACCGTGCGCTGCAGGCGCTCGACCCCGCCGACGGGGAGTTTCTGGCCGGGCTACTCGCCGAAGCGTTAGCCAATGTGGCGCCCAGCGCCACGCGCACGCCACGCGGCGCGTTCGCTGAGCTGATGATGATTCGGATCGCCGCGGCCGTGCGGCATGCGATCACGTTGCAGCCGAAGGCGGCACGGCAGTTGCTCGCGATGTTCAAGCGGACGTTGCCGCGGAACCTGGCGATGCTCGACGAGCAAGCATGCCGCCCAAAGCACACGGCCGCCCGAAGGCGGCCGCGCGAAGAGGCATCGATGCACCGCTTACTTGCTGTAGTCGTACACCCCGCGCCCCGTCTTGCGCCCCAGCCGCCCTGCCGACACCATCTCGCGCAGCAGCGGGCACGCACGATACTTCGTGTCGCCGAAGTCCTTCAGGAACACGTCCATCACCGCGAGGCACACGTCGAGCCCGACGAGATCGGCCAGCGCAAGCGGCCCGATCGGATGGTTCGCGCCGAGTTTCATCCCCGCGTCGATCTCCTCGGCCGACGCGATGCCTTCGGCCAGCACGAAGAACGCTTCGTTGATCATCGGCACAAGGATCCGGTTCACGACGAAGCCCGGCGCATTGCGCACGCCGATCGGCGACTTGTCGAATCGCTCGGTCAGCGCGCGCACCGCCGATGCGGTCGCGTCGCTCGTCTGCAGCCCGCGGATGATCTCGACGAGCGGCATCAGCGGCACCGGGTTGAAGAAGTGCATGCCGACGAAGCGCGACGGATCGGCGAGCAGCGCCGCGAGCGACGTGATCGAGATCGACGACGTGTTGGTCGCGATGATTGCGTCGGGCCGCGCGACCGACTCGATCTGCTTCAGGATGCGGCTCTTCAGCTCGACATTTTCGGTTGCGGCTTCGATCACGATGTCGACCGCGGCGAGCTTCGCGTAGTCGGTCGACGTCGTGATGCGTGCGAGCGCGGCGTCGCGTGCGGCGGCGTCGAGCTTGTCCTTCGACACGAGCCGCTCGAGGCTGCCCTTCAGTGCGGCGACACCCTTGTCGAGTGCCGCATCGCTGACGTCGATCATCACGACGTTGAGTCCTGCAACGGCGGCGGTCTGCGCAATGCCGTTGCCCATGGTTCCGGCGCCCACGACGCCGACGGTTTCGATGGCCATGACGATTCCTGTGTATTCGGGTGCTGAACGGTCGATTATCAGATGTTCTCGAAGATCGCCGCAATCCCCTGGCCGCCGCCGATACACATCGTCACGAGCGCGTAACGCCCGCCGATGCGCTTCAGCTCGTACAGCGCCTTGACCGTGATCAATGCGCCCGTCGCACCGATCGGGTGACCGAGCGAAATGCCAGAGCCGTTCGGGTTGACCTTGGCCGGATCGAGGCCGAGCTCCTGCGTGACCGCGCATGCCTGTGCCGCGAACGCTTCGTTCGCCTCGATCACGTCGAGATCGGTGATCTTCAGGCCGGCGCGCTCGAGCGCCTTCTGCGTGGCCGGCACGGGGCCGATGCCCATGTACGCCGGATCGACGCCCGCATGCGCATACGCGACCAGACGCGCGAGCGGCTTCACGCCCTGCGCACGTGCGGCATCCGCGCTCATCATCAGCACCGCGGCAGCGGCATCGTTGATCCCCGACGCGTTACCGGCCGTCACCGTGCCGTCTTCCTTCACGAACACCGGCTTCAGCTTCGTGAAATCGTCCGGGCCGGCGTCGTGACGCACGTGCTCGTCGGTGTCGAACGCGACCTCGCCCTTCTTCGTGCGGATCGAGATCGGCAGGATCTGGTCCTTGAAGCGGCCTTCCGCGATCGCGCGCGCCGCACGGCGATGCGATTCGAGCGCGAGCGCATCCTGTGCGTCACGCGAAATGCCGTACTTGCGTGCGACGTTCTCGGCCGTCACGCCCATGTGGATCGTCTGGAACGGGTCGTGCAGCGCGCCGAGCATCATGTCGACGAGCTTCGCATCGCCCATGCGCTGGCCGAAGCGCGCGGACGGCACGCTGTACGGCGCGCGGCTCATGTTCTCCGAGCCGCCGCCGATGGCGATGTCGGCGTCGCCGAGCATGATCGTCTGTGCGGCCGACACGATCGCCTGCAGGCCCGAGCCGCACAGGCGGTTTACAGTCAGCGCCGGCGTGTGCTGCGCGACGCCACCGTTGATCGCCGCGACGCGCGCGAGATACATGTCCTTCGGCTCGGTGTTCACGACGTGGCCGAACACGACATGCCCGACCGCGTCACCCGAAACGTTCGCGCGCGACAGCACTTCACTCACGACCTTCGCGCCGAGATCGGTCGGCGAGAAATCCTTCAGGCTCCCGCCGAAAGCGCCGATCGCGGTACGGACACCGCTCACCACCACGACTTCCTTCGCTGCATTGCTCATCGTCTCACTCCGGTTCGTTCGCGCCCGCGGGCGCGGGGATGCGTTTGCGTTACATGTTCGGGTAATTCGGCCCGCCACCGCCTTCCGGCGTGACCCACACGATGTTCTGCGTCGGGTCCTTGATGTCGCACGTCTTGCAGTGCACGCAGTTCTGAGCGTTGATCACCAGCCGGTCGCTGCCGTCGTCGTTCTTCACGAACTCGTACACCGCCGCCGGGCAGAAGCGCCCCTCCGGCCCCGCGTAGGTCCGCAGGTTCACGTTCACCGGCACGTTCGCATCCTTCAGCGTCAGGTGCGCCGGCTGGTTTTCCTCGTGGTTCGTGTTCGAGATGAACACCGACGACAGCCGGTCGAACGTCAGCTTGCCATCCGGCTTCGGATACTCGATCGGCGTGCATTGCGAGGCCGGCTTCAGCATCTCGTGATCCGCATGCTTGTGGTGCAGCGTCCACGGCACGTTGCCGCCCATCACCTTCTGCTCGAGCCCGACCATCAGCGTGCCCAGGTACAGGCCCTTCGCCATCCACTGCTTGAAGTTGCGTGCGCGGTACAGCTCCGTATGCAGCCACGACTGCTTGAAGGCGTCCGGATACGCGTTGAGCTCGTCGCTCTGGCGGCCGGCCTGCAGCGCGTCGAACGCGGCGTCCGCCGCCAGCATGCCCGTCTTGATCGCCGCGTGGCTGCCCTTGATCCGCGATGCGTTCAGGAAGCCCGCGTCGTCGCCAATCAGCGCGCCGCCCGGGAACACCGTCTTCGGCAGCGACAGCAGGCCGCCGGCCGTGATCGCCCGCGCACCGTACGACACGCGCTTGCCGCCTTCCAGGAACGCGCGGATCGACGGGTGCGTCTTGTAGCGCTGGAATTCCTCGAACGGCGACAGATACGGGTTCGTGTAGCCCAGGCCCACCACGAAGCCGACCACGACCTGGTTGTTGTCCATGTGATACAGGAACGAGCCGCCGTATGTGTCCGATTTCAGCGGCCAGCCGGCCGTGTGGATCACGAGGCCCGGCTTGTGCTTCGCGGGATCGATTTCCCACAGTTCCTTGATGCCGATCCCGTACGCTTGCGGATCGGCGTTTGCGTCGAGCTTGAACTTCGAGATCAGCTGGCGGCCGAGGTGGCCGCGGCAGCCTTCGGCAAACAGCGTGTACTTCGCGTGCAGCTCCATGCCGAGCTGGAAGTTCTCGGTCGGCTCGCCGTCCTTGCCCACGCCCATGTTGCCGGTGGCGACGCCCTTCACCGAGCCGTCGTCGTGATAGAGAATCTCAGCGGCCGGGAAGCCCGGGAAGATCTCGACGCCCAGCGCTTCCGCCTGCTGGCCGAGCCAGCGCGTGACGTTGCCCAGCGAGATCACGTAGTTGCCGTGGTTCTTGAAGTTCTCGGGCAGCGCCCAGTTCGGCGTCGTCGCCGCGCTCTTTTCCGACAGGAACAGGAAGCGGTCCTCCGTCACCTCGACGGTGAGCGGCGCGCCCTGTTCCTTCCAGTCGGGGAACAGCTCGGTGATCGCGCGCGGGTCCATCACCGCGCCCGACAGGATGTGCGCGCCGATCTCGGAACCCTTCTCGAGCACGCACACGCCGATCTCGGTGCCTTTCTCGGCGGCCAGCTGCTTGAGCCGGATCGCCGCCGACAGCCCGGCGGGGCCGCCGCCGACGATCACGACGTCGTATTCCATCGATTCGCGCGGGCCGTATTGCGCGAGCAAGTCCTGTGTGGTCAAAATCCTGTCTCCTCCTGCGCCCCGACCGTTACGGTCAGAACTGGTCTTCCGTCAACGCGAGCACGCTCTCGCTACCCTTCGCGCCGACGATCGACGCTTCGAGCCCGCCTGCCTGCACGAGAACGTGTTCCGCGTAGCATTGTGCGATCGCGATCTTCGCATCGAAGAACGCCGTGTCGCTCGCGCGGTTCGCGTGCGCCGCCAGCAGCGCGCGCGCCATCTGCCATCCGCACAGCACCACGCCCGCCAGCTTCAGGTACGGCACGCTGCCCGCGAACACCGCGTTCGGGTCCTGCTTCACGTTCGCGACCACGTAGTCGACCACCGTCGACAGCGAGCGCGCGCCTTTCTCGAGCTGCGCCCTCATCGACGCGGCCGCAGCGCCGTCCACCTTGCCGAGCGCCGCGACGGTCTCGCCGATCTCCGCGATCAACGCCTTCGCCACCGCGCCGCCGTCGCGCATCGTCTTGCGGCCGACCAGGTCGTTCGCCTGGATCGCGGTCGTGCCTTCGTAGATCGCGAGGATTCGCGCGTCGCGGTAGTACTGCGCGGCGCCGGTTTCCTCGATGAAGCCCATCCCGCCATGCACCTGCACGCCCAGGCTCGCCACGTCGTTCACCATCTCCGTGCTCCAGCCCTTCACGACCGGCACCAGATATTCGTAGATTGCCTGATGACGCGTGCGCGTCGCCTCGTCCGAATGGCGGTGGGCAATGTCGCTGTGCGCGGCTGCCACGTAGGCCAGCGCCCGCGCGCCTTCGGTCAGCGCGCGCATCGTGCCGAGCATGCGGCGAACGTCCGGGTGATGGATGATCGTCACCGACTGCTTCGCCGACCCGTCGACCGGGCGGCTCTGCACGCGCTCCTTCGCGAATGCCGCGGCCTTCTGGTATGCGCGGTCGGCCACGCCGATCCCCTGCATCCCGACGCCGAAGCGCGCCGCGTTCATCATGATGAACATGTATTCGAGGCCGCGATTCTCCTCGCCGACCAGGTAGCCGACCGCGCCGCCGTGGTCGCCGTACTGCAGCACCGCGGTCGGGCTCGCCTTGATCCCGAGCTTGTGCTCGATCGACACGCAGTGCACGTCGTTGCGTGCGCCGAGCGAGCCGTCTTCATTGACGAGGAACTTCGGCACGATGAACAGCGAAATGCCCTTCACGCCTTCCGGCGCGTTCGGCGTGCGCGCCAGCACCAGGTGGACGATGTTGTCCGCCATGTCGTGCTCGCCCCACGTGATGAAGATCTTCGTGCCGAACACCTTGTACGTGCCGTCGCCCTGCGGCTCGACACGCGAGCGCACCAGCGCCAGGTCCGAGCCGGCCTGCGGCTCGGTCAGGTTCATCGTGCCGGTCCATTCGCCCGAGATCAGCTTCGGCACGTAGCGTTGCTTCTGTTCGTCGGTGCCGGCCGTCAGCAGCGCCTCGATCGCGCCGTCGGTGAGCAGCGGACACAGCGCGAACGACAGGTTCGACGCATTCAGCATCTCGATGCACGGCGTCGCGATCAGCTTCGGCAGCCCCTGGCCGTCATATTCGGCCGGGTGCTGCAAACCTTGCCAGCCGCCTTCGACGAACTGGCGGAACGCGGCGCCGAAGCCGGGCGTCGCCGTCACGACGCCGTCCTTCCAGCTGCTCGGGTTGCGGTCGCCCTCGACATTCAGCGGCGCCAGCACTTCACCGCAGAATTTCGCGGATTCGTCGAGCACGGCCTGCGCGGTGTCGTAGCCGGCTTCCTCGAAGCCCGGCAACTGCGCGACGGTGTCGATGCCCGCGAGTTCCTTCAGCACGAACAGCATGTCCTTGACAGGGGCGTTATAGCTCATGGTCGATGTTCCAAATCAGGCAGTGAATGAGGCGCGCGGCCCGGGCGGCTGCGGCAAAACCGGCCAGCGCCAGGCGACGTCGTGGCCCATCGTAATGCCGTGCCGGCGGTTTTCCATTGTCATATCCGGCCCACATGGTGACAAAACCGGCCACGCGATGCGCGCGGCGATGGCGGAAACGGGCGCCCGGGCGGCGGGTTCGGATGCCGATCGCGGCACAAACGACGCGCAATCCGCGTGCCGGCCCGATGGGTTGGCTGGCGACTCGAATCGCCGGCAAAGCCGAAGACCGGGAGTTGATCATGGAAAGTCGCCGACGGTGCCTCGGGATGGACGGAAGTCTCGGCGGGCACATGGCGGCCGGTGCCAAATCGGCCGCCCTTTTTCGCTGTCCGGGCCGGCGCGTTTCTGCGTAGACTTTCGTGTCATCAGGCCAAGCGAGCGCGGGAGCAGAGACCAGAATGAGTGTACGCCCGAAAGACATCGCGGATTTCGTCCGGGTCGCCGGCGATTTGTTCGAGTCGGACAAGCTTCCACCCGCCGCGCGCGCATTCGCGCCGCAAGTATTCGCACGGCTGCAGACCCCGTCGGACAACGGAACGCGGCGCTCGGTGCGATACCCCGCATGCGAATGGCTCGACCCGGCGCTCGAGTCGGTCGCACGCGCCAGCCCGACGTTCGCCACCGTCGCACGGCTGATCAAGTCGCTCGAACCCGTGATCGGATGGTCGCGTCGCACGTCCGGCAAGGACGGCAGCCCGAACTACATCGACGGGCACGTGAACGGGATGATCTGCGGGCCCGGCGGCGCCGAAAGCCGTGACGACATCCAGCTCGGCTTCTCGTTGATGATGCCCGACGTCAGATATCCGGATCACGGTCACGCACCGGAGGAAGCGTACGTGCTCATGACGGCCGGTGAATTCCGGCAGCAAAACGGCGCGTGGTTCGATCCCGGGATCGGCGGCGGCATCCACAATGCGCCTGGCGCCGTGCACGCGATGCGCTCCGGCCACGCGCCATTCCTCGCGATCTGGTGCCTGCTGAATTGATCCGACGACCGACGCGTGATGCCAACGGACTCGCCTGCGACAAGCAGCCGGCCATTGACCAGCCGGTCGGTCGGAATCGCCAATGGGGAGCCGGCCATGGGAACCCGCGCAGGAAGCCGGTTATGGGAAGCCCATGCAGTCCCGCCGCGCGGCTGCGCCGCACCGTGGAAGCGGTGATCCGATCCCATCGTCAACATCCATTCGGCCGACGCGATATCGCCCGCGCGTGGATAAAACGCAACAGAACACCGGAAAACGCGTTCGACGCATTTGTGTCCCCGATAGCCTCATCGTTATGCGGCATACTCTATCCGCATTCAGCGAACGGTCGTTCTATTTTTGACACAGACCGTCACGCACTCCACTAAACACGCACATGATTCTGGTACCTTGACGCACCGGCCCGCGCGCTTCGCGATGGCCATCACCGATCTATCACCCATCTTTCATACTATGACATTACAGATTGGGATTCCTCTGGAGACAGCCACTCAGGAGCGGCGCGTTGCGTCCGTCCCCGAAGTGGTCGAGAAACTGATCAAGCTGGGTTTTACGGTGGCCGTTCAAAGCGGCGCCGGGGCCGGCGCGAACTTTGACGACGACGCGTATCGCGCGGCCGGTGCGAGCATCGCCGCCACCGCCGCCGAGCTCTGGTCCGGCAGCGATATCGTATTCAAGGTCCGCCCGCCGAGCGCCGACGAAGTCGCGCTGATGCGCGAGGGCGGCACGCTGATCGGCTTCGTGTGGCCCGCGCAGAACCCCGAGTTGATGCAGCAGCTGGCCGCGAAGCGCGCCACGGTGCTGGCGATCGATTCGCTGCCGCGCACGCTGTCGCGCGCGCAGAAGATGGACGCGCTCACGTCGATGGCCGGCATCAGCGGCTATCGCGCCGTGATCGAGGCCGCGCATGCGTTCGGCCGCTTCCTGAACGGCCAGGTCACGGCAGCCGGCAAGATCCCGCCGGCCAAAGTGTTCATCGCCGGCGCCGGCGTGGCCGGGCTGGCCGCGATCGGCACCGCCGCGAGTCTCGGCGCGATCGTGCGCGCGAACGACACGCGCGCCGAGGTGGCCGATCAGGTCAAGTCGCTGGGCGGCGAGTTCGTCAAGGTCGACTACGAAGAGGAAGGCTCGGGCGGCGGCGGCTACGCGAAGGTGATGAGCGAGGGCTTCCAGCAGGCGCAGCGCGCGATGTACGCGCAGCAGGCGAAGGATGCCGACATCATCATCACCACCGCGCTGATCCCCGGCAAGCCGGCGCCGAAGCTCATCACCGCCGAGATGGTGCAGTCGATGAAGCCCGGCAGCGTGATCGTCGACATGGCCGCCGAGCAGGGCGGCAACTGCGAGCTCACCGTGCCCGGCGAGGCGGTCGTGCGCCATGGCGTGACGATCGTTGGCTACACCGATCTCGCGTCGCGCCTGTCGCGGCAGTCGTCCACGCTGTATGCGACGAACCTGCTGCGCGTGATCGAGGAGCTGTGCAAGGCCAAGGACGGCACGATCAACGTCGACTTCGACGACGACGCGATCCGAGGCCTCACCGTGATCAAGGAAGGCAACGTCACCTGGCCGCCGCCGATCAAGCAGGCGGCCGTCGCGCCCAAGCCCCCGGCAGCCGCACCCGCGGCGGCCGCCCCGGCGAAGTCGAAGGGCCACGGCCACAGCGGCGAACCGATGTCGGCCAAGGCGCTCGCGATCGTATTCGCGATCGGCGCGCTGGCATTCCTGCTGGTCGGCCAGTTCGCGCCGGCCAGCTTCCTGTCGCACTTCACGGTATTCGTGCTCGCGTGCTTCGTCGGCTACATGGTGATCTGGAACGTCACGCCGTCGCTGCACACGCCGCTGATGAGCGTGACCAACGCGATCTCGTCGATCATCGCGATCGGCGCGCTCGTGCAGGTCGCGCCGCCGCTGGACGAACTGGCCAACGCGGGCGACCGCCCGTCCGGGCTGATCCTCGGCCTGGCGGTGGGCGCGCTCACGCTCACGGCCGTCAACATGTTCGGCGGCTTCGCGGTCACGCGCCGCATGCTGGCGATGTTCCGCAAATAAGGGGACGACAACAATGACTTCCAACCTGACTACCGTCTCCTATATCGGCGCCGCAATCCTGTTCATCCTGAGCCTCGGCGGCCTCGCGAACCCCGAAACCGCGCGCCGCGGCAACCTGCTCGGCATGATCGGCATGCTGATCGCCGTCCTGGCCACCGTGGCCGGGCCGCGCGTGTCGGCCGCGGGCATTCCGTACGTGATCGCCGCGCTCGTCGTCGGCGGCGCGGTCGGCCTGTACGCCGCGAAGAAAGTGCAGATGACGCAGATGCCGGAACTGGTCGCGCTGATGCACAGCCTGGTCGGCCTCGCGGCCTGCCTGGTCGGTTTCGCGAGCTATATCGACACGTCGCTGCAATTCACCGGCGCGGAGAAGGCCATTCATGAGGTCGAGATTTATGTCGGCATCCTGATCGGTGCCATCACCTTCGCGGGCTCGATCATCGCGTTCGGCAAGCTGTCGGGCAAGATCGGCGGCAAGCCGCTGCTGCTGCCGGCGCGGCACTGGATGAACCTGGCCGCGCTGCTGATCGTGATCTACTACGGCCGCGCGTTCCTGCATGCCGAGACGATCCAGGACGGCATGCTGCCGCTCGTCGTGATGACCGTGATCTCGCTGCTGTTCGGCGTGCACATGGTGATGGCGATCGGCGGCGCGGACATGCCGGTCGTGGTGTCGATGCTCAACAGCTACTCGGGGTGGGCGGCGGCGGCCACCGGCTTCATGCTCGGCAACGACCTGCTGATCGTGATCGGCGCGCTGGTGGGCTCGTCCGGTGCGATCCTGTCGTACATCATGTGCCGCGCGATGAACCGCAACTTCATCAGCGTGATCGCGGGCGGCTTCGGCAGCGGCGCGGGCGCACCGGCGGCAGCCGGCGGCGGCGCGGCGCAGCCGGCCGGCGAGGCGGTCGCGGTGAGCGCGGCGGAGACGGCCGAGCTGCTGCGCGAAGCGAAGCGCGTGATCATCGTACCCGGCTATGGGATGGCCGTTGCACAGGCCCAGCACACGGTGTTCGAGCTGACGAAGCTGCTGCGCGAGAAGGGCGTCGACGTGCGTTTTGCGATCCACCCGGTTGCGGGCCGCATGCCGGGGCACATGAACGTGCTGCTGGCGGAAGCGAAGGTGCCGTACGACATCGTGCTGGAGATGGACGAGATCAACGGCGACTTCCCCGAGGCCGACGTGTCGATGGTGATCGGCGCGAACGACATCGTGAACCCGGCCGCGCAGGACGATCCGTCGAGCCCGATCGCCGGCATGCCGGTGCTGGAAGTGTGGAAAGCGAAGACGTCGATCGTGATGAAGCGCAGCATGGCGTCCGGCTATGCGGGCGTCGACAATCCGCTGTTCTACAAGGACAACAACCGCATGTTGTTCGGCGACGCGAAGTCGATGCTCAATGAAATCTTCGGTGCACTGAAAGCCTGAGTACGGCCACGCGCGTGGAGCGGGCAGCAAGCCGCTCCAGCGCCGCGTGGCTTCGATACGCCGACACGCACGCCGAACCGGGCGACGAGCAGATCCCCACCTGCCCTTTTTCCATTGCGCCGGTTTAGTCAGCGCTTGTGGACAACGGAGTCGAGCACGAAACTGGTCGTCATGTTTTGCACGCCGTCCAGCGCGCTGATCGTTGCCCAGATGTCGCTGATGCGCTCGTGTGTGGCCGCCTCGATCTGCACCAGCAAATCGACCTCGCCGCTGAGGACCGCGCAATCGCGCACCTCGGCGATCCGCTCGAGCGCGGCGAGCACGTCGGCGCCGCGCATCCGGTCCTTGCGATACACCAGCATCACGGCGCGCACCGGCACGACATCGTCGGGCACTGCGAGCCGCACCGTATAGCCGGCAATGATGTTCAGCGCTTCGAGCCGGTCGATCCGGTTCCGGACCGCCTGCCTGGACAGGCCGATCCTGTCGGCCAATACCGCGAGCGGAATCCGCGCATCGGCACACAACGCGTCGATTATCTTCTGGTCCAGGCCGTCGATCTTCATTGGCCGAATCCGGTGTGCCCGGCGCCGCGCGCATCGACCGCGTCCCGCAATGCCGCGATGTGGCCGGGCCCGATTCCGCAACACCCGCCGACAATCCGTGCGCCCAGCGCAAGCCACTGCTCTGCCCATCCTGCATAGCCGGGCGGATCGATGTCGCCGCGCAGGCCGTCGAGTTCCTCGTTCGCGCGCGCATCGGCGCGCTGAGGCGGAAACGCGTTCGCATAGGCGCCGATCACGAGCGACGTTCCCGCTCTCGCGAGCGTGCGCTGCGCCGTCTCGATCGCCGCACCCATCACTTCCGGCTGGCTGCAGTTGAACAGCAGCGCGGTCGCGCGCGCGGACACGGCGGCGTCGATCGCTTCGTCGAGCGTCTGTCCCGATCGCAGTACCGGCGTGGCACCTGCGTCGACGTCGTCGCGCAGCGTGAACGAGACCCAGAGCGGCTTCGGATTCGCATCGAGCGCACGCCGGACCGCGCCGATCTCGTCCGTCAGGCTCTGCGTCTCGGCCAGCCACAGGTCGACGTATGGATCGAGCCCATCGACGAGCGACGCCAGGATCGCATCCGCGCGCGCTGCGTCGAACAGGTCGGGGCGATAGGAACCGCCGGTCGGCGGAAGCGATCCTGCGACGCGCACGGGCCGCCCCGCGCGGTCCGCCGCTTGCCGCGCGAGTTGCCCGGCAAGTGCCGCGAGCGCGACACCGTCGCGACGGAACCGCTCCTCGCCGATATGGAACGGCACGACCGCATAGCTGTTCGCGGTGATCACGTCGGCACCCGCCGCGATGAATGCGTCGTGCGCGAGGCCGACGTAATGCGGCGCTTCCATCAGTGCGAGCGCCGACCATTCCGGCTGTCTGAACGGCGCGCCCATCCGCGCCAGTTCGCGGCCCATGCCGCCGTCGAGTACCGTGATGTCATGCATAGTCCGTGCTCCGTCGTTGCAATTCACGCATCTCGTGCGCGAATCGATTCAAAGGTCGGCGCGACGCGCGTCGGGCTTCGATCGAACGTGCGCGCGGGTCCGTGTCAGATCTGCTCCAATGCCTGCGCGATATCGCTTTTCAGGTCGTCGATGTGCTCGATGCCAACCGAATAGCGGATGAAATTGAGCGGGATGTCGGCAGCGCGCATCTGCTCCGCCGACATCGTGCCCGCCCACATGGATGCCGTATGGATCGCGAGCGAATCGACGCCGCCGAGATTGCCTGCATTCAGCGGCAAGCGCAGCGCCTCGACAAAGCGCTGCGCTTCGCCGTAGCTTCCCCGCACACCGAACGCAACCACGCCGCCGAAACCGCGCATCTGCCGGCATGCGAGCCCGTGCTGCGGATGGCTGCGCAGGCCCGGATAGAACACGCGCTCGATCTTCGCGTGCGCTTCGAGGAATTCGGCGAGCGCCTGAGCGTTCGCGTTGATCCGCTCGACGCGCATCGGCAGCGTGCGCAGCCCGCGCAGCAGCAGCCACGCGTCCATCGGCGACAGCACCGCCCCGAGCGTGATGTGCGTATGCCAGATCTGCTCGGCGAGCACGCGGCTCGTGCAGATCACGCCGCCCGTCAGGTCGTGATGGCCACCCAGATACTTGGTCGCGCTGTGCACGACGATGTCGACACCGAGCCGGTGCGGTTGCTGATTGATCGGCGACGCGAACGTGTTGTCCGCGAGCGTGAGGATGCCGCGGGCTCTTGCGATTTCGGTCACCGCGGCGATGTCGGTCACGAGCAGCAGCGGATTGACCGGCGACTCGAGCACGATCAGCCGTGTGTTCGGCCGGATCGCGCGATCGAACGCGGCCACGTCCGTCTGGTCGACGAACGTCACCTCGACGCCGAACCGGCGCAGCATGTCGTCGAGCAGCTTCGTGGTGCTCATGTAATGACGCGTCTGGCCGACCACATGATCGCCGGCCTTCACGACACTGAGGATCGCGGTCGCGATCGCGCCCATTCCGGATGCCGTGACGAGCGCGGTCTCGGTGCCCTCGAGCTCCGCCATGATCGCCTTCACGCGCTCGTGAACCGGATTGCCGTAGCGGGTGTAGTTGCGCGGATGCTGCGGCACGCTCGACATCTCCGCGAATTCCTCGCTGCCGGCTGCCTTGAATACCGCCGAATAGTGGATCGCCGGCGCGACCGACTTCTCGTCGGTCACGTCGCGGTCAGCGGCGAGCGCCAGCGTTTCAAGCTTGTATCCCATGTCGTCCTCGGATCGTTCGTTGTGTCGCGTTCATGCGGCGCCCGTCAGGCACGCACGCTGCCCAGATGGCGATTCAGCAGACCTTCGACGCGTTTGAGCGCGGTCGAAAGCACAGCCGTGATACCGACGTACACGATGCCGGCCAGCATCAGCGCGTCGGTCGTATAGGTTTCGATGGAGATGCGTCGTGCGACACCGGTCAGGTCGAGCACGGTGATCGTGCTGGCAAGCGCGGTGGACTTCAGCTGCAGCACGATCTCGTTGCCGAGCGTCGGTGCGACGATGCCGATCGCGCGCGGCACGATCACGAACCAGGTGAGCATGAAGCGGCTCATCCCGAACGCGAGCGCGGCTTCCTTCTCGCCGGCGGGGACGCCGGCGATCCCGCCCCGGATGTCTTCCGCCATGTAGGCCGCGAGATTGAGCGTCAGCGCGCACAATGCACACGAGAACGATCCGCCGACCAGCAGCCACAGAGGCGACGCACGCACGATCGAGAACTGCGCGAGCCCGTAATACAGCACGAAGATCTGCACCAGCAGCGGCGTGCCGCGAAACACCGACATGAACAGGCGGCTCGGGGTCGACAACCACCGGCACGCCGACGTGCGCGCGACAGCCAGCGGCACCGCGAGCGCAAACGCAAGCGTGCATGACAGCACCAGCAGCTCGAGCGTGATCCATATGCCGCGCGCGACGTCCGGGCCGGACTGCTCGATGAGGGAAAGAAAGTCGTTCATCATATGGCCCTCTTCAGGTGCGTTTTGCGTAACCGCGGCCCGCGATGCGCTCGAGCCACGCGAACACGGGGTTGGATGCGGCGAGAAAGCCGAAATAGACGATTCCGACCGTCACGTAGAAGACGAACGGCTGCTTGGTGAACTGCGCGGCGATGTTCGCCTTGCGCAACATGTCCTCGAGCCCGACGATCGACACCAGCGACGTGTCCTTCAGCAGGTTCTGCCACATGTTGTTCAGGCTCGGCAGGCAGATGCGCCATGCCTGCGGCAGCCGCACGTACCACAGTGTCTGCAGGCGTGTCATCCCGAACGCGCGCGCCGCCTCGATCTGTCCGGCCGGCACCGCGATGAACGCGCCGCGAAACATCTCCGACGAGTAGGCGCCGAACACCACGGCGAGCGCGATCACGCCGGCGGAGAACGGGCTGATGACCAGGGCGCCATCGAATTGCGCGTTGAGCAGATGCGACAGCCCGAAGTAGCAGATCAACAGGATCAGGAACTCGGGAATTCCGCGCAGGAAATTGGTCAGCGCATAGGTCGCATGCCTGAGCCACCCCAGGCTCGACAGTTTTGCCGACGCACCGGCGATGCCGAGCAGCATGCCGACACACAGCGCGGCGACCGCAAGCTCCAGCGTGACGAGCGCGCCAGCCGCGATCTGCGCGCCGTAGTTCATCAAGATGTCCATCGTCATGTCGCTCCGTGTAAGACGCGGATCGCGCAGGCCGCCGTCCGGCGCCCGCGCGGTGCCGATGCGCGGTTATTGCGGCGCGATGCTGAACGGGAAATAGCGCTTGTTGGCCGCGGCGAACGTGCCATCCGCCTGCACCTGCGCGATGCCCTTGTCGAACAGCGCCTTCAACGGCGCGTCGCCCTTGCGTACCGCGATCGCGGTGCCGTCGCCGAAGATCTCCGCATCGGCGATCGGCTTGCCGACGAAGTCGAAACCCTCCTTCCTGCCGGCCTTCGTCAGCCAGTCGTACGCGACCGTGTTGTCGGCAAACACCGCATCGACGCGCCCGGCCTCGAGATCGAGCCACGCCTCGTCGAGCGTCTGATAGACCTTCACGTTGATCCCCGACTTGCTCGCCGGCAGGCGGCGGCGCAAATAGGATTCGTGCGTCGATGCCGTCTGAACGCCGATCGTCTTGCCACGCAGCGTGGCGGCGTTGTCCGTGATGCCCGAGCCCTGCTTCGCGACGAGCTGCACGGGCGCCGTCGTGAAAATGCGCGTGAAGTCCACCGACTGCTCACGCTCCGGCGTCTTCGACATTTGCGCGAGCACCGCATCGATCTGCTTCGCCTTGAGTGCAGGAATCAGCGCGTCGAAATCCATCGTCACCCACTGGCACTTGACCTTCATCGTGTCGCACATCTTCTTGCCGATGTCGATCTCCATGCCCTGCAGCTTGCCGGATGCATCCTTGTATTCGAACGGCGCGTAATCGGCGAGCGTGCCGACCCGCACGACCTGCTCGGCATGCGCGACCGAACCGAGCAATGCCGCGCCCACGCACAGCGACTGAAGCAGCTTTTTCATGATTTCCCCTCCGGTTGACATTGAATCCGCATCAGATGATGCTGGACAGAAACTTCTGGAAACGCGGCGATTTCTGGCTCGCGAATACCTCGTCGGGACTGCCGTCTTCCTCGATTCGTCCCTGGTGGACGAACACGACGCGGTTCGCGACTTCGCGCGCAAATCCCATCTCGTGCGTGACGACGAGCATCGTGCGTCCCTCGTCCGCCAGCGAGCGCATCACCTTCAATACTTCGCCGACGAGCTCCGGATCGAGCGCCGATGTCGGCTCGTCGAACAGCATCACGTCGGGGTCGGTCGCGAGCGCTCGTGCAATCGCGACGCGCTGCTGCTGGCCGCCCGACAGCTGGTTCGGATAGTGTTCGCACTTGCCGGCGAGCCCGACCCGTTCGAGCATCGCGATCGCCTTGTCGCGGGCGTCGCGCTTCGGCACGCCGAGCACGCGCACCGGCACGAACATCACGTTCTGCAGCACGGTCATGTGCGCCCAGAGGTTGAACTGCTGGAACACCATCGCGAGCTTGCGGCGCACGCGCATCACCTGCCGCGCGTCGGCCGCGACGAGCGCGCCGTCGCGGCCTGCCCGTTTCAGCGCGAGCGTTTCGCCATTCACGCAGATCCGGCCACGGTCGGGCATTTCCAGCAAGTTGATGCACCTGAGGAACGTACTTTTTCCCGACCCGCTGCTGCCGAGGATCGACACGACCTCATGATTCTTCGCGGTCAGCGAGATGCCCTTCAGCACCTCGACACCGCCGAACGACTTGTGAATATCCTCGACCACCAGCGCGTCCGCCGCCGGTTTGCATGCAGGAATTGCTGCTGGCATCCTCGACTCCTTCTTCGATACGTTGCTCACACCGCTCCGGTTCGCGCCGCGCCGGCCCGCGAGGGGCCCGCGCTTGCGCATCAGCTCGACAGCCGCCGGTTGCGCCTGAAGCAGACCACCTTCGGCTGCGTCATTTCCGTCATCGCGAATCGAACGCCTTCCCGACCCAGCGACCCATGCTTGAATCCGCCGAACGGCATGCCGTCGAAGCGGTAATCGGACGAATCGTTGATCATCACGCCGCCCGCCTGCAGGCGCTCGGCCGCGCCGAGCGCCACCTCCAGGCGGTTGGTGAACACGCCTGCATGCAGGCAGCTCTCCGACGCGTTGGCTGCGTCGAGCGCCTGCTGCAGGTCGGTGAATTTCTCGATGGTCACGACCGGCGCGAATACCTCGTCGGTCCAGACACGCGCGTCGTGCGGCACATCCGCAAGCACCGTCGGTTCATACAGCGCCCCGCGCCGCCGATGGCCGGTCAGCACCGTCGCACCGCCCGCGACTGCTTCGTCGACCCAGCGCTCGATGCGGATCGCCTGCTCCTCGCCGATCATCGGCCCCATGTCGGTCGCATCGTCCAGCGGATCGCCGACGACCATCCTGCCGGTCAGTTCCACGAAATACCGCACGAACGGCTCGTACGCGGCCTCGGCGACGAAGATCCGCTGCGTGCCGATGCAGTTCTGTCCCGCCGCCCAGAACGCGCCCGACACGCACGATTCGGCGGCATCCTTCAGGTCACAGTCGGCCATGACGATCACCGGCGCATTTCCGCCCAGGTCCATCGCGATCTTCTTGAGTCCCGCATCGCGCGTGATGGCCTCGCCGGTCTGCGGGCCACCGGTAAAGGTCACCATCCGGATCCGCCGGTCGCGCACCAGAGCGGACGCGATATCCGCGCCGCCGTGCACGATCTGCAGCGCGGCGCGCGGCGCACCGGCATCCCACAGGACCTCGACGAGCGCCTGTGCGGACAGCGGCGCGAGCAGCGAGGGCTTCAGGATGACCGCATTGCCGGTCGCGATCGCCGGCCCGAGCTTGTGTGCGACGAGGTTCAACGGGTCGTTGAAGGGCGTGATCGCGAGAATCACGCCCAGCGGCTCCAGCGTGTAGTAGCCGCTGCGATCCTCCGAGCCGGGATACCCGTCGAACGGGATCGTCTCGCCGTTGAGTCGTTTCGCTTCCTCGCCCGACAGGCGCAGCGTGTTCACGCAGCGCGCGACTTCCTTGCGGGCCTGCCGCAGCGGCTTGCCCGCTTCGAGCGCGATCGTGCGTGCGAACGTCTCCGCTTGTGCCTCGACGCTCGCGGCTGCGCGAAACAGGATGTCGGCCCGCTGGCTGCGCGGCATGGTTGCGGCCGCGCGCGCGCCGTCGAGCGCGCGCTCGACGAGGACCGGCGCCGCATCGGCTCGCGACAGACGAACCTGGCCGACGATCGAGCCGTCATACGGCGACCGAACATCGGCTACGCCGGCTGCCGTGCAGTCGCCCATCACCGCATCGCGCGCGCTCATGCCGCCACCTCGTGCGAGGCTGCACCAATCCTGTCCGCCAGTTCGATCAGGTCGGAGAGGATCGCGAACGCCGTTTCCTCGCGGCCGGCTCCCGGCCCGCTGATCGTCACGCCGCCGAGCACGTCGGTGTCGAACGTGATCGCATTCGTCACGCCGCTCGCGGCAAGCAGCGGATGGCCGGCCGGCAGCTTGCGCGGTTCGACGCTCGCGGTAACGGTGCCGTCCGGATGGCGGATGGCGGATCCGATCAATCGCCAGGACGTGCGCTCCGCCGCCGCTGCGCGCACGTCGTGCTCGGTCAGTTCCACGATGCCGCGGCACGTCACGTCGCTACGCTTGAGGCCCGCATTCCACAGTGCATTCGCCAGAATGACGACCTTCAGCTGTACGTCCGAACCGTTGACGTCGGCCGCCGGGTTCGCCTCCGCATAGCCGCGCTGCTGCGCATCCCGGATCGCCGCATCGAAGCTCGCGCCGGCCTCGACCTCACCGAGCACGTAATTCGACGTGCCGTTCAGGATGCCGGCGAAGCCGTGGATGTCGCAGCCGCGCAGCGAGGTCGCGAGTTGCCGCAGCACCGGCGTGCCGCTCATCACCGTGCCCTCGTACATCACACAAGCACCCGATTGCGCGGCGATCCGCGCCAGCGCCGGCTGCGCGAGCGCGATCGGCCCCTTGTTGGTCGTGATCACGTGCTTGCCGCATTCGAGCGCGGTACGGCAATGCGACAGCGCGGGCTCACCGGTGTTCGGATCGGTGAAGGTCGCCTCGATGACGACATCCACGTGTTCCGACGCGATGGCCTTCAGCACCGCGCCGAGGCTGACGTCCGGCGACACCAGCGTGCCGGGATCGCGACGCAGCGCTTCGGCATCGACACCCCGCCGAGCGGTTTCGTCGAGGACGTCCAGCGCGATACCGCGAGGATTCGTCGCGATCCCGAGCCGCAGGTCGGCGACCGTCGTCACCAATACGTCGAGTCCCGCCGCACCCAGCATCGCACGCTTCTTTTTGAGCAAATCGACGAGTCCCTGATTGACTCCGCCGAAACCGACCAGTGCCAGTTTGAGTTCCATCTTGATCTTCTCCTGTTCATTGACGACACGACACAGGTTAGTTATGCGAATCGATTTTCAAATTAGGCGTTTCGCCCGATTCAAGTCATCATCCGTTGCGGTTTGTAATGCGGGACGGACGGATCGCCCGTCCCGCGCGAAACGAGTACGTCAGGTGGCCGACGGTTCGTCGTCGCCGTCCTTGTCGACCGGCACGAACAGCCCGACCTTGACCGCGCTCAGCACGACATTCGTGTTGATCCGGCGGATCATCGGATTGCTCTGCATGATCCGCGCGGACAGCCGGTCGTACGCCTCGACGTCGTGCGCGGTGATGATCGCGATCAGGTCGACGGAGCCGGTCACGTAGTAGATCTGCTGGATTTCGTCATGCGCCTTCGACCACTCGCGGAACCGGGCGACCGTCTCGTAGTTTTCGCGTTCGATCTCGATCGCCGCGATGAACGTCATCGGCCTGCCGACCGCCGCGCGATCGACCACCGCGATTTCCGCCGAAATGATCTTTTCGGTGCGCATGCGCTTCAGCCGCTTTTGCACGGCCGACGTGGACAGGCCGATTCGTTCGGCAATGGCATCCGCAGTCGCGGTGCAATCGCGCTGGACGATATTCAGGATCTTGCGGTCGAAGGAGTCGAGTGCGTCGGTCATGGCGTGGCCTGCCGGAAACGGGTGCTTGCGTCAAAGATAGAAAGGGCGCGCCGATCTGAGCCCGACCAGATGCCGGACACGGTCGAACGCGGTAACGAGCGTTTCGCGCCACTGCGCCGCTGGCCCGCAGATACGTACTGGTGCGAAATGGATCGTATCCACACCCGCGGGAATTCGGAACGGACGCTCGATGCCATCGTCCGATTCGGTCACGAGTGCAGTGCCGTCGACTTCGGTCAGGCTCATCATCAGATGGGCGGATGCAGTCGCACCGAGCAGGTCGCGCAGAGGCGACGCGTTCGCGGACAACTGTTCGAGCAGCGGCAACTCGTACGCGCCGGGCCACCAGGTGTCGTGCTCGTCGAGCCACGGGCCGACGGCCGGCATGCCGACCATCTCGAGAACCCGGTCCGCCCCGAGATGCGCATAGGCGCGACACCGGCCGGCCCCGTCGGTCGAAGCACGCGCCAGCCAGCCGCCGGCGCTCGGGACAGGGTCCGTCAAAACGACGTTCGCAGGCTTCAGTCGGCCGAGCACTTCAGCCGCGCTTGCAGCGGACCGGTGCCCTTCGCGGGACTGCTGCGCGTGCTCCGGGACGATCCTGCACACCCACTTGGGACCATCCTGCAAGGCGGCGGGGACGTCGCCGGCCCGGACTTGAGCGGTTCGCCTGCGGGCGTGTTCAACGATGACGATTGGCGTGTCCGGCATACAACTCTCTCGTGCTTGCGGGGCCGCGTCGCAGCGATGCTGGCGCGCTTCATGGTTTGGCCGACTATGTTGGGGCTGGAGAAATCATATCGCCTCGATGCGACTAAAAAAATCTCAACCGCATCGAACTTCGACGCAAAACGTCGAAAAATACCGCTCGACGGACGTTTTGCATCCAGCCAGGTGCCGGCCCGTCTGGCGTCCCTCGCGAACGCCAGAGCCGCAGGTCACTGCGATGCACCGAACAGTTGAATCACGACGCCGCGCAGCCACCGGTTGCCTGCCTCATGGTGATATCGCGCATGCCAATGCTGCCGTACCGCAAACCCGTCGACCGGGATCGGACACGCATGAACCGCCAGATCACTCGCCTGAGCCAGTGTCTGGCCGATATGACGGGGTAGCGTCGTGATCAGGTCGGTCGTCTGGACGATCGCACCCAGACCCAGAAAACCCGGCAACTCCAGCACCACGTCTCGCTCGATGCGCGCCTGCCGCAGCGCCTGTTCGAGGAGTTGCGCCCCGGTTCCCGCGGTGATGGCGACATGTCCTTCGGAACGATACTGCTTGGCCCCGAGGCGGCCGCGAATCCTCGGATGATGCCGGTTGGCCAGACATACCCAGTCCTGGTCGTACAGCTTCTGCTGATAAATGCCGCCACCCAGCCACGGCACATACCCGATCGCGAGATCGGCTTCGCCGGATTCGAGCGCGCGTTCCGTATTGCCGTCGATCCGTGCGACTTCCAGCCGGACGCCGGGCGCCTGCGCCCGGACATGGGCCAGCAGCCTTGGAAGCAGCGTGATGTGGCTCGCGTCGGTCATGCAGATACGAAAACGCCGCTGGGCCGTCGCTGGATCGAACGCGATCTCCCATGCGGTGAAGCGCCGAAGCGATTCGAGAATTTCCCGGCATGGCCCGATCAGCGCGTCGGCTTGCGGTGTCGGCGCCATCCCGCCGGGGGTCCGGATGAAGAGCGGATCGTGCAGGTGTTCCCTCAAGTGCCCGAGCCAGATGCTGACCGTCGGCTGGCTCTGCCCCAGTTGCTCGGCGACGCGCGTGACGCTGCGCACGTCGTACAGGAGATCGAAAAGCTGAAGCAGCTTCAGGTCGGGCAGATCGGCGGGCATCGTGGCGTTATTGTCCGTGGCAATGATGCCATTGTATCCATTGCATTGTCGGCATGAGCGGCGACTCCTATCGTGATGCCATACGTCAAGGAGAAGCCATTGAAAATAGCAATTCTGGGCGCTGGCGCGCTGGGCTGCGCGATCGGCGCGACCCTTACCCAAGGCGGCCACGAGACCTGGCTGATCGACCGCTCGCCCGCACACGTCGATGCGATGCGCCGTGACGGCCTGCGCGTCGACGACGCGGGCGGCACCCGCCACGTACGCGTCCACGCGACGACTCAGGCTGCCGATGTCGGCGTGGCCGACCTGGTGGTGGTGCTGGTCAAGTCGTTCCACACCGACGCGGCCATCCGCGGCGCCCAATCGCTGGTGGGTCCGGATACCGCCGTGCTGTCGCTGCAGAACGGCCTCGGACACGAGGACATCCTGATCGACGTCGTCGGCCGCGAGCGCGTCCTCGCGGGCAAGACCTACGTCGGCGGCGTGCTGCGCGGCGCGGGCCATATCGAATCCGGCGTGATCGGCAAGTACACCTATATCGGCGAACTCGACGGCCGCATCACGCCGCGCGTGCAGGCAATCGCCGCCGCGTTCGATGCCGCCGGCCTCGCCACGACGATCAGCGACAACATCGTCGGCACGATGTGGGACAAACTGCTGGTGAATGTCGCGACGGGTGCGCTGACCGGCCTTACGGGTCTCACCTACGGGCAGCTTTACGATGAGCCGCTGCTGAAGGCGACGTCGCTCGCAGCCGTGGCCGAGGCGATCTCGGCGGCGCAGGCGGCCGGCGTCAAGCTGTCGATGACCGATCCGGAACAGGCCTGGACGCTCGCCGCCGAGGGGCTCCCCGCGACCTTCAAGACGTCGATGCTGCAAAGCCTCGAGAAGGGCTCGATCACCGAAATCGACTTCATCAACGGTTCGGTCGTGCGCTGGGGGCAGCGCTACGGCGTGCCGACCCCGGTCAATGCAACGCTCGTCGCCTGCATCAAGGGGCTGGAACGCGCGATGGCCGATCGCCAACGGCAGGAGGCCGCCGCATGAATGCCACGAAAGCCTATCTCGAACACGTTGCGATCTGGGTGAAGGACATCGGCTGGCACATCCGCTTCTTCGAGGAAGTGCTCGGCATGACCCTGCGCGAAGTGGACGGCACGCTCGACGCGCCGCGGCAGTACTGGACGCTCGGCGGCCTGCAGTTCATCCACGCGCCGGAACACGATGGCCCGGAAGGCCGGCTCGCGCATCTCGGCGTGATGTGCGAAGACCTGGAAGCCGCGCTGGCCGGGGCACAACGGTTCGGCGTGTCGGAGATGCCGCAAGGGCGGAACTGGCTTCGCCTGCCCGACGGGCTCGCCGTCGAACTGATCCAGGCCCGGCCGGCTTCCTGCGTCGCGCAGGCACTGGCGATCAACCCGCGCGCGGAGGCATGACCATGACGATCGTCGAGAAATACTGGGACGACGCCCGCGAGGGTGACACGTGCACGAGCCCGACCTACATCGTGACCAAGGAGCGCATTCTCGCGTACGCCGACCTCACCGGCGACCATACGCCCGTCCACGTGGACGAGGAATACGCCAACGCGAGCCATTTCGGGTGCCTCGTCGCGCACGGGCTGTTCGGCTTGTCCATCGCCGACGGCCTGAAGACGCAGAGCGACTATCGCTTTCTGCCGGGCATGTCGCTCGGCTGGAGCTGGGATTTCCTGCTGCCGATCAAGGTCGGCGATGTGCTGCACGTGAAGTTCCGCGTCGGCTCGATGCGGGCCAGCAAGAGCCGCCCGGATTGGGGCATCGTCGTGCTGCCGTCGGAGCTGATCAATCAGGACGATCAGGTCGTTCAACGCGGCGAACATCGCCTGATGGTGCCGCGCCGCCCGGAGGCACTGTAATGCAGGCTCGCCCACTCGAAGGTATTCGCGTCGTCGACTACAGCCACTTCCTTGCCGGTCCGTATGTCGGGCGCTGTCTCGCGGCGCTCGGCGCCGAAGTCATCAAGGTCGAGCGCCCCGGATCGGGTGACGCCGGACGCCAGCACGCGACCGTGCTCGACGACCAGCAAAGCGGCTACTTCCTGCAGCTCAACATGGGCAAGCGCGGCGTCAGCGTCAACATGAAGGACGCGCGCGGCAAGGCGTTCATGCAGCGGCTGTGCGACTCCGCCGACGTGTTCATCGAGAACTATCGGCCGGGTGCACTGGACAAGCTCGGGCTCGGCTATGCGGAATTGTCGGCGCGCAATCCGGGCCTCGTCTACTGTTCGATTTCCGCGTACGGGCACACCGGTCCGGACGCGCATCGCGCAGGCTTCGGGCTGATCGCGGAAGCCAGGAGCGGAATCATGCAGATGGTGGGCACGCCGGGCGAGCGGCCGCCGCTGCTGCGCATCTCGCTCGGCGACATGTACACCGGCATTCATGCGGTCGCGGCCATCAACGCCGCGCTGCTGGGGCGCGTGAAGAGCGGCCGCGGGCAACACATCGACATGGCGCTGTACGACACGCTGGTATCGATGCACGAATATGCGGTGCAGTGCTACACGCTGCAGGGCGTGCTGCCCGAGCAGACCGGGCACGACATGCCGACCTCGACACTCTATGGCGTGTTCCGTGCCGCGGACGGCGATCTCGTGATCGCCGCACAAGTCGACGACGCGTGGAAACGCTTCGCCGGGCTGATCGCGACGCACGGCGGCCCGTCGGACTTCGGCGCCGACACACGGTTTCACGACAGCACCGGGCGTAACGCGCACCGCGCGGAGATTCTGTCGGTGGTCGAGCCGTGGGTGGCCGCGCGTTCCGTCGCGTCGGTGCTCGAACTGCTCGACGGCATCGACGTTCCGTGCGCGAAGGTGCAGCGCATCGACGAGGTATTGAACGATCCGCAGATCCAGGCGAGAGGCATGGTCGTCGAGCAACAGCATCCGCGCTACGGGACGCTGCGCCTGCCCAACCTGCCGTTCCGGTTTTCCGATTGCGATACGACGATTCGCGACGTCGCGCCCGATCTCGGGCAGCACAACGCGGAAGTCGCGCGCTCCCTCGGGTTCGATTCGGCCGAAATCGACGCGATGCAGGCCGACGGCGTCCTCTATTCAAAAGCGAGCCAATGATGACCGACCCATACGCGGTGATCGGCAATCCGATCGGGCACACGAAATCCCCACTGATTCACGGCCTCTTCGCGCAGCAGACGCGTCAGGACATCAGCTATACGCCCATCGAGGGGCCCGTCGAGCCGGCAGGCGCTTTCGCAGCCGCGGTTCGTGCCTTTTTCGAAGGCGGCGGCAAGGGCATCAACGTCACTGCGCCGTTCAAGCTCGACGCGTTCGCGATGTCGGACGAACGCAGCGAGCGGGCGCAGCTCGCGGGCGCGGCCAACGCGCTCAAGTTCGACGGCGGCCGCATCCTGGCCGACAACTTCGACGGCATCGGCCTGGTTCGCGATATCGAGGCGAACCTCAATCTGCCGATGGCCGGCAAGCGTGTCCTGATGCTCGGTGCGGGCGGCGCGGCACGCGGCGCGCTTTTGCCGTTCCTCGAAGCCGGACCGGCTGAACTGGTCATCGCGAATCGCGACGTCGACAAGGCGCGCGCCCTGGTCGCGCAGGTTGCCGGACGCGGTCCGCTCGTTGCCGGCGGCTACGCGGACCTCGCACGGATGGGGCGTTTCGACCTGGTCGTCAATGCGACGTCGGCGAGCCTGACCGGCGACCTGCCGCCGGTCCCGCCGAGCGTGTTCAGTCCGACCGGCACCGCCTACGAACTTGCATACGGCAAGCGTCTGACGCCGTTTCTGCGGCTCGCGAAAAACGCAGGCGTGCACGGAATTGCGGATGGTGTCGGCATGCTGGTCGAGCAGGCGGCCGAAGCGTTCGCATGGTGGCGCGGCGTACGCCCCGAGACCAGCTCGGTGATCGATCGGCTGGCCGTGCCCTTTGATTGAACACGCGATGGAGATTCGCATGAAGAAGATCCTGATGCTGCACGGCATCAATCACAACATGTTCGGCAAGCGCGACCCCGCACAGTACGGGACGATCACGCTCGCGCAGATCGATGCACGGCTGCAAGGGCTGGCGGAGGAACTGGGTGTACAGGTGGAATCGTTCCAGACGAACGGCGAAGGCGCGATGTGCGAGCGCATTCATCGCGCTTTCGAGGAACGCCAGGATGCGGTGCTGATCAACGCCGGGGCATGGACGCATTACAGCTACGGCATTCGCGATGCCCTTGCCATCCTCACGCGCTCGCCCTGTCCGTCGAATTCGTCGAGCGCGACGCGACGCCGCCCGCTCGTGACGGCGAACGACGCGATGTGGACGATCTTCGCGGTGCGCCATTCCCGATACGAAAAGCGCAACAGCATGCCGCACGCATGATGACGCGTGACGACGGGGAGCCGTCCATGGGAGCGCGCGAAGGATGCCGGTTATGGGAACGGGATTGAAATCGGGTTCGAAAAAACCGCACTACGTGCGCCGCCGGTAAGTCCCCGGCGTGCTGCCCGTCCAGTGGCGGAACGCGCGATGGAACGCGCTCGGATCGTCGAAGCCGATATCGGCGCCGATCGCGGCGATCGTGTCGAGCGTATCGGTGAGCCGCTGGATCGCGATGTCGCGCCGCAGTTCATCCTTGAGCGCCTGGAACGTCGTGCCTTCCGAGGCCAGGTGGCGGCTCAGCGTGCGCACCGAACAATGCAGATGCTCGGCCGCCTGGTCGATCACCGGCAGGTCGGGCAGCGCCGCCGACAGGTATTGCCGCACGCGATGGCACACGAGCTGTTCGCTGAACGATTCGAAGATCCAGTCGCCGGGCGCGCGCGCGAGGAACTTGCGCAGGTTGCGCTTGCTCTGCCGGATCGGCGCGTCGAGGTAGTCGGCGCTGAAGCGCATCAACGTGCGTTCGCAATCGAACTGCACGGAACCGGTGAAGAAGTACAGGTGCTCGACCGCATGGCGCGGCCGCGGGCACGCGAACTCGATCTTCAGCAGCGGGATCTTCTGCCCGATCAGCCAGGAACACACGCCGTGCACGAGCTTGAGCATCAATTCCTGGCCGAGCGCGCCGATCGGGCCGACGGCCGGGTTCGGCCGCAGCAGCACCTGCGCGACCAGACCATCGCGCTTCGATTCGACGAAGAAGTCGTCGAGCAGGATATGGAAGAACTGGCTGAAACGGTGCAGCGCCGTTTCGAGGTTGCGCGCATCGAGCAGGCTCAGGCACAGGTACTTCAGCGTGCCGCCGCGCAGCGGGCGCGAGAAGATGCCGGGCATCTCGTCGTCGAGGTCGATCGCGAGCGTGCGGTACAGCGTCGAGAACTGCTCTTCCGTCACGCGCGCATGCGGCTCGCCGAGCAGCTCGAGCGGGATGCCGGCCCCGCGCAGGTAGCGCTCGACCACGTCGCGGCGCGCGCCGGCGCTCGCCAGAAAACCGTTGACGAGCGAGATCGGCACCGTCGCGCTCGGCGACGGTAGCGCCTGCCCGGGCCGGGCGGAAGGTGAGTCTGAACCGGTCATCGCGTCCCCGTCGGTCGAACCGCTCGCATTGTACTTGAGCGGCCCGGACCGGGCCTTCGGGGCCTTCGGGGCTTTCGGCGTGCCGGCCCGCGCGCCGACGGGCGCGCGGCGCTTCGGCGCCATCAGTCGGCGCGGCTGAGTTCCCGGCGCAGGATCTTGCCGACCGTCGACTTCGGCAGCCGATCGACCAGGCGGATCAGCTTCGGCACCTTGTAGGCCGCGAGGTTCTCGCGGCAGTGCGCGACGATCTCCGCTTCGGTGACGGCCGCATCCGGCGCAAGCACCACGAACAGCTTGACGGCCTCGCCCGTGCGCTCGTCCGGCACGCCGATGCATGCGCATTCGGCCACGCCCGCCAGCGACGTGGCTGCGGCTTCCACCTCGTTCGGGTACACGTTGAAGCCCGACACGATGATCATGTCCTTCTTGCGGTCGACGATCTTCAGGAAGCCGGCCGCGTCGAACACGCCGATGTCGCCGGTGCGGAAGTAGCCGTCGGCGGTGAACGCCGCCGCGTTCGCTTCCGGCTTCTGCCAGTAGCCGCCCATCACCTGCGGCCCCTGCACGCAGATCTCGCCTGCTTCGCCGATCGCCACCTCGCGATCCTGGTCGTCGAGCAGCTTCACGTCGGTCGACGGCAGCGGCAAGCCCGTCGTGCCCGTGAACGCGTCGATCGACTGCGGGTTGAAGGTGACCACCGGCGACGTTTCCGACAGCCCGTACCCTTCGCGGATGAAGTTGCCCGTCACCGCCTTCCAGCGCGCGGAGATCACGTCGATCACCGCCGCGCCGCCGCCGGCCGACAGCTTCAGCCGCGACCAGTCCACTTCCTTCAGCCGCGGATGGCCCGCGAGCCCCGCATACAGCGTGTTGACGCCGACGAACACCGACGGCCGCGCCGCCTTCAGCACGTCGATGAAGCCGTCCATGTCGCGCGGGTTCGCGACGAGCCAGTTCTCCGCGCCGATCGCGAAGTAAGACAGGAAGTTCACGGTCAGCGCGAAGATGTGATACAGCGGGATCGCCGTGACGACGACCTCCTCGCCCGGCTGACGCGCGGCAGGCACGATCGCCGCGAACTGCTCGATGTTCGCGACGAGATTGCGGTGCGACAGCGCGGCACCCTTCGACAGCCCGGTCGTGCCTCCCGTGTACTGCAGCAGCAGCAGATCGGCGCCGCCGAGCGCGACCGGCTCGAAGGCGAGCGATTCGCCGGCGGCGATCGCGTCCGCGAGCGGGATCGAGCCGGGCGGCAGCGCGTCGCACGCGCCGGCCGGCGCATCGACGACGCCGAGATCGCCGCGCCCGACGCTCAGCACGGTTCGCATGCGTGTCTTGCCGACCACGTCGGCGAACGTGCCCATCGATCCGCCGCACACCACGGCCACTTCGACGCCCGCGTCGTTCAGCTGGTGTTCGAGCTCGTGCGCGGTGTAGAACGGATTCACGTTGACCTGGATCGCGCCGATCCGCGCGAGCGCGACGAACGTCACCGGAAACGCGAGCACGTTGGGCAGCATCACGGCCACGCGGTCGCCCTTGCGCACGCCCACGACCTGCTGCAGGTATGCGGCGAGCGCGGCCGACAGGCGGTCGACGTCGGCGTAGGTCAGCGTGCGGCCGAATGCACGGAACGCGGGGCGATCGGCAAAGCGGCGCATCGCTTCGTCCAGCAGCGCGGTTACGGAAGGATGGCGATCGGCATCGATCTCGGCGGGGATCGAGCCGTACGAGCCGATCCAGTGTCTCTTCGTCATGTCCTGCTCCTCGGGGGACGGCGCCAGGCAGCGCCGTTCGCACGGCGGCCCGCGCACCGGATGCGCATGGGCCGTCGCCTGACCGACGACTATCGCCCGCCAACGGTGCTTTGAAAATGATCCGGGCGGTCGAAAAGATGATCGAAACGGACACGCGGACGCGCGGCGCACCGCCAGCCACGGCTAGCGCTCGCGCGTCGGTTTGCCGTTGTCGGGCCGTGCAAGGCCATGTGCATCAGGGTGAACCCTATGGCGCGCCCGCGCGTTCCGGCGCAAAATCGCGAACCCGGAACGGTATCGAATCGGACGCAGAACCAGCCATGCCGCGCAGTGCGCTCTTGACCCCGACGGCCGCCGGCGCTGCCCCGCTGCCGGACGCCCCGCTCGCCCACGCGTTGCGCGAAAAGCGCTTCTCGCCGGCCAAGCTGGCCGTGCTGGTCGGTGTCGCCCAGGAACTCGGCCTCGACCCGACCGCCGTGCTCGACGGCACCGGCCTGTCGCCGGACGCCGTCACCGACCCGTTCACGCTCACATCGCAACTGCAGTTCCTGACCGCCGCGCGCAACGCGATCGGCCGCTATGACGGCACCGATCTCGGCGTGCGCGTCGGCCGCCGGCTGCATGCGTCGAGCTACGGAATGTACGGCTACGCGATGCTGTGTTCGGAATCGCTCGCGCATGCATTCGATTCGGCAGTCAAATATCACCAGCTCGCGAACGGGATGCTCGCGATCCGGTGGGTCGAACAGGGCGACACCGCGTCGTGGCTGTTCCCGGATCCGCATGAAACCGCACTGCCGGAGCCGGACCTGCCCCTCTACCGCTTCCTGATCGACATGCAATTCGCGCTGCACGTGACGATCATCAAGGACGTGATGGGCGCGTGGTGCGTGCCGGCCCGCGCGCAGTTCGCGCAGCCGCGACCGCCGCATGCGGCGCTGCTGTCCGATGCGCTCGAATGCCCGATCGCGTTCGACCAGCCGCACCATGTGTTGAGCTACCCGGCCGCGTGGCTCACGCGCGCGCCGCAGCTCGCGAATCCGATCACCGCCGCGCAGGTGTCGTCGCACTGCGCGCGCCTGCTCGACGAATTGCGCAGCCAGGCGGGCGTCACGCGGCGCGTCTACCATGAACTCACGCGCACGCCCGGGCAGTTTCCGGACATCGACGCGATCGCCGACACCCTGTGCATGACGTCGCGCACATTGCGCCGCAAGCTCGACGCCGAAGGCACGTCGTACAGCGAGTTGCTGACGAGCGTGCGCAAGGCGCTCGCGATCGACTACCTGAGCACCACCACGCTCAGCACCGAGGACATCGCGCTGACGCTCGGCTTCAGCGACGCGGTGGGATTCCGCCACGCGTTCAAGCGCTGGACCGGCACGACGCCGAGCGACGTGCGGCGCAAGCGCGGCGCGTAGACGCTACGCACGAGCGAGCGCGAGCCCGAACATCAGGTGAACCTGCCGTATCCGTCACATCGGCATCCGTCGGCCATCGTTCGCGCAAATCTCGCGTTCTGCCGGTCGCAAGTCGCGTGGTTCAAACGTGCCCGCACGATCGGCCAGACCGGCCCGGGCATCGATACGTAGCGCCTCCTGCCACGCCGCACGCGGCGCCAACTGCCGTGGACGGCCGATGGGTCGGCGTCGGCCGTCCACCATTCCACGCATGCCGATCGGCGGAAAACGCGACGACGGCGCCGGTCCGTTTCAGCGCGCCTCTCCGGCCGCCGGCTGCGCGACCGTCAGCGCGAACTCGAACACCGCGCCACGCCCCTCCCGGTCGACGAGCCGGATCCCGCTGCCGTTGAGCGCGAGCATCCGGTGCACGATCAGCAGCCCGAGCCCGCCACTCGTCGCCGCACCGCCGCTCATCGGCCGTTGCGGCCGCTGGAACAGCCCTTCGCGCCGCGCCGGCGGAATCCCTTCGCCGGTATCCGACACGGTCACCACCACGCGGTCTTCCTGCGGCGTCAGCGCCACTTCGACTTCGCCGTGCTGCGGCGTGTGCCGCAATGCGTTGTCGAGCAGGTTGGTCAGCACGCGCTCGATCATCCCGAGATCGGCCGACACGACCGGCACGCGCGGCGGGATGCGCGCATGCAGCGTGACGCCGCGCGACTGCGCGGCGAGTTCGAACTTCTCGAATACGTCCTGCACGAGATCGACGAGCGAGAACGGCTCGCGCTCGGCCTGCACGCCGCCCGATTCGAGCCGCGCGAGCTCGAACAGCGCCTGCGCGAGGCGGCCGACCTTCGTGCTCTGCGCGAGCGCGATCGACAGGTAGCGGCGGCGCTCGGACTCCGCGAGCGCGTCGGACTTCAGCGACAGCGTTTCGAGGTAGCCGTGCAGCGACGTCAGCGGCGTGCGCAGGTCGTGCGAGATGTTCGTGATCAGTTCGCGCCGCTGCTGGTCCTGACGCGTCAGCGCGCGCCACTGGTCGCCGATCCGGTCGGCCATCTGCGCGAACGCGGATTCGAGCACCGCGATGTCGTCGCCGCGCCGCCCGGGCGGCAAACGTGGCACCGGCGGCTGCGTGTCGGGCGCCGCGTTCGCGTCGAAGCGGCGCATCGCATCGGTCAACCGGCGCAGCGGGCTCGTGATGAAACTGAACGCGGTCAGGCCCGCGAGCAGGCCGAGCAGCGCGACAAGCGCCATCGACCACAGCGTCGTGCGCAGCACGTTGCCGGCGTCGACGCGCGCGGCCAGCCGGTCGTGCGCTTCGCCGAGCAGCACCACGTAGATGTAGCCGGAAGGCGGCTGTCCCGCACGCTGCAGCGGCGCGGCGCTGAACACCTTGCGCGCGTCGGGGCTGCGCGGATCGTCGCCGAGGATCGGCAGCGGATCGCCCGCGATGAAGCGCTGCACCGGCGCCAGATCGACGCGGTCGCGCTTCACGTGGCCGGGCGGCGCGTCGTCGCCCTGGATGCGCCCCGCGTTGTCGAGCAGGTACACCTCGACGCTCGGATTCACGCCCATCAGCTGGCCGAACAACGAGCGCACGGCGTCCGGGCGCAGCCCGTTCGCGTCCATCAGCGGCGTGCTGCTCGCGATATGCGCGGCGAGATCGCGCGACAGGCCCTGCACGACTTCCTTCTCGCGCATGTCGTTCGCGCGGATCTGCAGCCATGCCGACGCCCCCGAGCACGCGAGCAGCAGGACCGAGAACACGAGCGACAGCCGCTGGGTGAGGGTCAGCTTCATCACGTGTCCCGCTGATCCGGCGCGGCGAGCTTGTAGCCGCGTCCCCACACGGTGAGGATGCGCACGGGTTCGGCCGGATCGGCCTCGATCTTCGCGCGCAACCGGTTGATGTGGGTGTTCACCGTGTGTTCATAGCCTTCGTGCTGGTAGCCCCACACGGCATTGAGCAGGTCCATCCGCGAGAACACCTTGCCCGGATGCCGCGCGAAGAAATACAGCAGGTCGAACTCGCGCGGCGTGAGGTCGATGCGCGCGCCATTGACGGCAGCTTCGCGCGCGATCGGGTCGATCGACAGCCCGGCCACGTCGAGCGTGCCCGCGTCGATCCGCGAATCGCGCGCGAGCGCGTCGACGCGCCGCAGCAACGCCTTGACCCGCGCGACGAGTTCGAGCACCGAGAACGGCTTCGCGAGGTAGTCGTCGGCGCCGAGTTCGAGGCCGAGGATCCGGTGCACCTCACTCGAGCGTGCGCTCGTGATGATGATCGGCGTGTAGCGCGCCATCGCGCGCGCGCGCCGGCAGATTTCCAGGCCGTCGACGCCGGGCAGCATCAGGTCGAGGATCAGTGCGTCCCAGTTGCCCTGTTCGAGCAGGCGCAGCCCTTCCGTGCCGTCCGCGCTGTGAACCACTTCGTAGCGCTCGTCGCGCAGGTGCAGGCTCAGCACGTCGGCGATGTCGGCATCGTCCTCGACGATCAGGATGCGTTTGGGGTGGTCCATGGCGGTCGGCGGCGGCACGTCGTAGTGGTTCCGGAAGTCAAAAGACGGGTTCTGGTCTGCCCAGGGCCGAAAGACCGGCCAGCGAGAGCGAATCGCGGCAGCAACGCCGCGCTGCCGCCATTGTGCAAAATTTTGCAGCGGGAAGGGGTCACATTTCGTTTAAGTTTGGGTAGCGAGCGGGCTGAGGGGCAATACCGGCGCGACGTTTCATTCCGGCCCCCAAAAATTCAGACGGCAATCGCCCGGGCTCGAGCACCGCTTCGATCGATCATCACGTCGGCGCAGCCGTTCTTCATTCCGATTCGGAAACCGGCAAACCGAGCCGCCAGCTCAAATTCCTGCGGGCCTGCATCTCGCAACGCGTGTAGAAGAAGTCCGTCAGATAGATGCGCGGACGCACGAGCAGCCCGCGCAAAATGGTTCGCTCATGAAGGTCGTAGGCCCGGTCGTCAAGATCGGGACGCTCCGCCCGCAGACGCCGGCCGTCTTCGCGAAACCGGCTGCGGGAAGCGCCGAGCACGGCCAGGTCGATGTCGCAGACGAAACGGGCATCCAGTCCTGCGGCAATACCCGAGTGGGTCGTCGCGAGAATCATCGCGCAAATCTGGTCGCAGGCGCGGATTCGCTCGCCCGCCCGGCGCCGGAACCAGTCCGCGCTGTTCTGCTCGTTGTCCTTCGCGCCGGGCACGAAGATCACGTCATGGAACCAGAGCGCGAGTTCGACGGCGTCCGGTTCGGGAATCGACTCGCGTGCCAGGTCGAACTGGCGCAAGCATCGCCGCACGTGGACGAGCGTGTGGTAATGGCGCACCGGCTCCGCATAGCATCGCGCCAGCATCCGATAGACACCCTCGGCATCTGTCCCGCCGCTGCACGACCACAACGCGACGAACCGCTCCTGCATCCGGCTCACGTTCGCTCCTTGGCCCGGGGCGTCTGCGCATGATCGCCCCATGCCGACATTACCGCGATGCGTTCAGAGAAACTCCCTGCGGATGTCGATACTCGACCGCTGCCCGATGTTTCCGTAGTGATGCGCAAGCCATGCGTCGGCTTCGCGCCGACCATGGTCATGCAGTTCGCTGAGAAATGCCCAATCCGCGTTGTACTTGCTCGATACGCTCAACGCGCACATGGCGTCGTCGGCGCGAATCGAATGGATCAGCATTTCCTTCATCTCGCCGCGATCGATCGTGCCCTGCTGGATCAGTTCGGTGACGAACGCGATCGCCCGCATCTCGCGCATCAGCGACGAATTGAAACTGATCTCGCTGATGCGATTGAGGATTTCCGCCGCCGTGATCGGCACGCCGCGTCGCACGAGCGGATTGATGTGCACGATCACGACGTCGCGCGTCGCGCAATTGTAGATGAGCGGATAGATGGCCGGATTGCCCATGTAGCCGCCGTCCCAGAAATATTCGCCATCGATCGAGACCGCCTGGAACAGTGTCGGCACGCATGCCGAGGCCAGCACCGCGTCCGCACTGACGTCCTCGCCCGTGAAGATGCGTATCTTCCCCGTCTCGACGTTGGTGGCGCACAGGTACAACCGGATCGGACAGTGCTTGCGCAGTGCGTCGAAATCGACGTGGCTTTCGAGCACTTCGCGCAGCGGATTCAGGTTGTTCGGATTGAACTGATACGGCGAAAAGACGCGCAGCATCATGTCGGCGAACGCATAGAGCGGCGAATGATCGAGCCCGAAGCTGTGCGTGCCCTTCAGCCACGGCACCCAGCGCAGCGGGTTGTAGTGCTCCGCCGATCGCGCGACCGCCTGCCAGAAGTCGTGCAGTGCCTGACGCGCGCCGTCTTCGCCGCCTTGTTGCAGCCCGTACGCGAGTACGGCGGCGTTCATCGCGCCGGCACTGGTTGCACTGACACCCTCAATTTCGAGCCTGCCGTCTTCGAGCAGCCGGTCAAGCACGCCCCAGGTGAAGGCGCCGTGCATCCCGCCCCCCTGCAAGGCCAGCGCGATCGGTTTGCGCGGCAGATCGTTGCGGCGTCGCGTGTGCGTAATCGTCATGTCCGTCTCCCCAGTTCTTAGCTATACGGAACAACGGCAGTTCATGGACGGTGCGTCGTCACGCGATACGTCGTCGTGCATCGCAGGCCCATTCATTCTGCGCGCCCGTCCAAGGCATCCAGCAGCGCTTTCGCCTCTCGCAGATCGCACGTGTCGAATCCTTCCGTGAACCAGGCGTACACCTCGGACAGCGCCTGCCTTGCCTCGACAATCTTCCCCTGTCGTTGCAGTAGCCGAGCGAGGTCCGATGCTGCTCGCAATTCCAGCGCTCTGGCACCCTGCCGGCGCGCGCGCGCGATCGCCCGATGAAAACAGTCGACCGCTTCGTCTTCACGTGTGGCGGCAGCCCCCTTCTTGCTCGCCGCGCCGGCCAGATAGATTCCCGTGAGCCGGTACAGCTCGGCCTCGTAGCAATGCTCGCCGGAGTGCTCGACGATCGTCGTCGCCTCTTCCAGCATGTCCAGGGCGGCCCGCTCGTCACCCGCGCGCCAGTAACTGTCGGCGAGCAACGCAAGACCATAAGGCCGCTGATCTTCGCCGCCCGCTGCCCGCTGCGCGTCGAGGCCCAGCTGCATCTGCGCGATGCCGCCCTGGATGTCTCCTTGCGCGCTCATCGCCCAGCCTCGCAGAAGCGTCCCCCAAGCGAGCCAGTACGGCAATCCGTGCTCGGTCGATACGGCAATGACCGCGTCCGCGCGCTCGGCGGCAAGCATCGGCTCCCGCCTCAGTTGATGCAAGTGCGCCGTGTAGGTCAGGCTGAACGCCAGTGACGGCCCATAAGAAAGATGCCGTGCGAGCGCAAGTGCTTCAACGCTGCGCTTGAGCGCCTGGTCGGGATACCCCTGAATCCACAAGGTCAGCACCAGGAAACTGAGCGCCCGGATACCGGGATCCACTCCGTGGGCGAAGACGTGCGCCTGATGCTGCTCCGGATCGTAGATCGCAAGGGCCTGTTCCAGGTGTGTGCGAGCCGTGCCGAAATCGCCCTGCAGAAAAAAGCACGAGCCCAATGCACTGTGCGCCTCGACGAGGAGACCCGGATCATTCGCATTCCTTGCGGTTACGAGCATCTGCTTGCCGAGATCGGTCGCGAGAGCGTACTCGCCGCGCACCAGGTGGTACATCCGCAATCCCAGCTGCGTCGCAAAGCGCTGCGATGCCTCGCCCGTGCGCTCGCACAAATCGAGCGCACGCGTATAGGTCGTGCCAACCTCCGTCGCGCCATACCCGCGCACGTCCATCAGGACGGGCCCAAGGGAAAGCAGCACCGTCAGTTCCCAATGCGCACGCATGGGTGTGTCCGGCAGGCCCTTCAGCAACGCAAGCGCCGCTCCAAGGTGATTCATCGCATCGTGATGGGCGGCATGGCGCAGCGCCTGCTGTGCCGCGCGATGCAGGTATTCGACTGCCTTGGGAATGTTTCCGCTCTGACCGTAGTGGTGCGCAAGTTCGCTGCAGTAATCGGCGATGCGCGTCGGGAACAGCATCTCGATCGCCTGCGCGGTGCGCTCGTGCAGCGTGGTGCGCCGCTCCGTAAGCAACGAGCGCCCGGCCACTTCCTGGGTCAGCGCGTGCTTGAACGAGTAATTGACTTCGGGAAAGGCCGGGCGCTCGAAGATGAACTCCGCTTCTTCCAGGTGGGCGAGCAGACGACGCAGTTCGTCGTCGCGCGCCGGCGCCTCACCGCAAATTTGCCGGATCAGACTGAACGGGAATTCGTGGCCAATCACCGCGAGCGCCTGCAGCAGTTCCTTTTCCTCGATGGGAAGCCGGTCGATACGCGCGGCCAGCACGCCCTGCACGGTGGTGGGAATGTGCAGCGTGGTCGGGGTCTCGACGATGTGATAACGCCCGGCATCGCCGAGCAGCGATTGCTCTTCCACGAGCGTCTGGACCACTTCCTCCATGAAGAACGGGTTGCCCTCCGTCTTCTCCAGAATGAGCTGCTTGAGCGGCACGAGCGTGCGATCCTCGCCGAGCAGCACCGCGAGCAGTCCTTGCGCATCGGACGGGCCAAGCGGTTCGAGCCGGATCCTGCTGCAATGATCCGCGCCGGCCCATGCGGGCTGATATTCGGGCCGGTAGTTCACGAGAAGCAGGATGCGTGCGTCGGGCACGTGGTCGACCAGGTAGGTGAGAAACGCTTCCGTTTCGCGGTCGAGCCATTGCAGATCCTCGAACAGCAAATGGACCGGCTGATTCCAGCTCTCTCGCACGAGAAGCTGCCTGATCGCGTCGAAGGTGCGGTCGCGCCGGATTTGCGGATCCATGTCGACGAGTACCGACCCGCCCTCGCCGATTCCAAGCAGATAGAGGACGTAGGGCACGAGGTCCTCGAAACTGCGCTCGAGCGCGAGCGCCTTGCCGATCACCTTCTCCCGGCAGCGCCGCTCGTCGTCCTGCGTCGTGATCTGGAAATAGTTCTTCAGGAGTTCGATGAGCGGTAAATTGGGAAACGCCTTGCCGTGCGAGACCGAGAACGTCTCCAGCACCAGCGCGCCACGTCGCGAGCGCTCCTTGAACTCGTGGAACAGACGAGACTTCCCGACGCCCGCCTCCCCCACGACACCGACGACGCGCCCGTGCCCCGACCTCATGGCCTCCAGCGCACGGTTCAGATGCTCCATTTCCGTCTCGCGACCGACGAAGCGCGCGAGACCGCGATGTGCCGCCAGTTGCAGGCGCGTGCGCAAAGCGCCCAGGCCAAGCACCTCGTATACGCACAGCGGCGCGGGAATGCCCTTGAGTTGTGTCGCGCCCAGCGCCTTGAACTCGAAATAGCCTTCGGCGAGCTTATGGGTGGACTCGCTGACGAGAATCGACGTGGGCGTGGCGATGCCCTCGATCCGCGACGCGATGTGGATCGTATGCCCGAGCGGATCGTATTCGGTGTGCAGGTCGACGGTGCGGATGGAACGGACGACGACTTCGCCCGTATGAACGCCGACGCGAATCTGCAGAGGAATGCCTTCCTGCAGACGAATGCGGTCGCCATGCTGCCGCATCGCCTGCTGCATGCGCAATGCGGCGAACAGCGCGCGCTGCGCATGGTCTTCGTGGGCGATCGGTGCGCCGAACAACGCGAGGATGCCGTCGCCGAGCGATTTCGCGACGTATCCCTCGTAGTAGTGGACCGCTTCCATCATCAGCTCGACCACGGGGACGATCAGGCGATGCGCCACTTCGGGATCGAGATCGTGGATCAGCGCGGTCGACCCGGCCATGTCGGCGAACAGCGCGGTAACGGTCTTGCGCTCGCCGGCGCGCTCGCCGCGCGCTTCCATGGCCGCGTGTTCGGCACGGATGCGCTCGGCAAGATGATCGGGCGTGTAATGAATCGGGGTAGGTGGCGGTTCGCGGCCCGACGGTCGGGAAAACGACGGCGCGGCGGGCGGTGTCAGCGACGTTCCGCAATGGCTGCAGAAGCGGGCCGCCGGCGCCGCCTCATGCCCGCATTGCGGACACGTGCGGGACAGCACGGCCTGGCATTCCTGGCAGAACCTCGCACCGGGAGGATTCTCGGACCCGCATATTGTGCAGCGCATAAAACCCTCTTCCAGCCAAGGGTCGACCTCGAAACATTATGCGCCACTCCCTGCCGGGAATCAGGGCCTCGAGCGTGATCGTATGTGCCGACAGGGTGAGGGTCAGCACGCGTTCGGCCGTCAGTGCTCGCAGCGCGCGCGACACCGTCATCCGGGCCACACCGCAACGAGCAAAACGCGATCAGGTGATCACGCCAACCTGCCAGGGCACGAATTCGTTCTGGCCGTAGCCGTGCAGCTCGCTTTTCGAGCGATTGCCGGACGCGCAGTCGAGCATGTGCTGGAAGATCGCGGCGCCGAGCTGGTCGACACTCGACGTACCGTCGATCACCCCGCCGCAATCGATATCGATGTCGTCTTCCTGACGCACCCACAGCGCGGTATTCGTTGCAAGTTTCAACGACGGCGCCGGCGCACAGCCGTAAGCCGAACCCCGCCCCGTCGTGAAGCAAATCAGGTTCGCGCCCGACGCGACTTGCCCCGTCGCCGACATCGGGTCGTAGCCGGGCGAATCCATGAAAACGAGGCCACGCGCATCGATACGCTGCGCATATTCGTATACGTCGACGAGATTCGTGGTTCCGGCCTTCGCGATCGCGCCGAGCGATTTCTCGAGGATCGTCGTGAGCCCGCCCGCCTTGTTGCCGGCCGACGGATTGTTGTCCAGCGCGGCGCCGTGACGTGCGCAATAGGCTTCCCACCACGCGATGCGCGCGAGCAGCTTTTCGCCGACGTCGCGGCTGACGGCACGCCGGGTGAGCAGATGCTCGGCGCCGTAGATTTCGGGCGTCTCGGAAAGGATCGCCGTACCGCCCTGCCGTACCAGTCGGTCGACGGCCGCCCCCAGCGCGGGATTCGCCGAGATGCCCGAGTAGCCGTCCGAGCCGCCGCACTGCAGCCCCACCACGAGATGCGCCGCCGGCATCGCGACCCGCACCGCACGGTTCGCGTCCGCGAGCATGTCCGTGACCATCGCGATGCCGCGCTCGATCGTCCTGCGCGTGCCGCCGCTCTCCTGGATCATGAAGTGGTGCAGGCGCGCAGCATCCGCATGCCCGCCTTCGCGCAGCACGTCGCCGATCTGGTTGGTCTCGCAACCGAGACCGATGAACAGCACCGAGTGGAAATTCGGATGCGCGGCGTAGCCCGCCAGCGTGCGCCGAAGGATCGCGATTCCGTCTCCCCGCGAATCGATCCCGCAGCCGAGCCCGTGCGTGAGCGCGATCACGCCGTCGATGTCCGGATAGTCGGCCAGCGCCCGCGGGTTCACCTCTCGCCGGAAATGATCGGCGATCGCACGCGCCACCGTGGCGGAGCAATTGACGCTAGTCAGTATGCCGATGTAGTTGCGCGTCGCGATCCGTCCGTCGTCACGACGAATACCCAGGAAGGTCGCCGGTGTGTCGTCGAGACGTGTCGGACTCGCGGCAGCGCCGAACGCGTGCACGCGCGCAAACTCGGCCATGCCGAGATTGTGCACGTGCACATGCTGACCGCGCGCGATCGTCTCGCGCGCGACGCCGATGATCTGGTTGTAGCGCCTGACCGGCTCGCCCTTCGCGATGTCGCGCACGGCCACCTTGTGGCCCGGCGGAATCAGGCCGGACACGGCGAGCGCCTCGGACGCGATCAGGTCGCCGGACACGAGCTGGCGCGTCGCGATCACGACATCGTCGTTCGGATGGAGTCGGATCGCAACCGGCCCGGTAGGGGGAAAAGACATGACGGTAATCCTGGATTCAAGATGGGTGGTTCCGCGCCGGCAGGCCGCCTTGCGGCGCCGGCGAACGCTTCAGCGATGCGAACCGGCCTGCACGCCGCCCGGCCCGCTTTCCGCGCCCGCGTGCCCCATGCCGCGCAGCGAGCGCAGCAGCAGCACGCTGACGAAGCACAACGCCGCAACCACCACGAAGCCCGTGCGCGAATCGTGCGATGCCGCGTCCGCGAACGCCTTGATCTGCGGCGACACGAAGCCGCCGAGATTGCCGATCGACACGATGAACGCAATGCCGCTCGCCGCGCCCGTCCCGCCGAGATAACGCGTCGGCAGGCACCAGAACACCGGCTGGCACGCAACCAGCCCTGGGATCGCGATGCAGAAGGCGAGCAGCGCCAGCACCGGCGTGTTGATCACGGATATCGATGCGAATGCGAGAATCCCGACCGTCAGCATGCCGGTCGCGACCTGCAGATGGTTGTCGTGGCGATCCGCGAATCGCGTCGCGACGATCATCGCCGCAATCGTGCACAGCCACGGAATCATCAGCAGCAACCCGATCTTTCCATCGATCTGGGTGCCCATCGTCGCGGCGAATTTCGACGGCAGATAGAACGCGAGCGGCGCATTGCCGATCTGGATGCAGAAGTACGCGGCAATGAAGGTCAGCACGCGACGGTCCTTCAGCACGCCGAACACGGCTGCGGACAGGTGCCGCGATTTCGCGCGCTCTTCCGCGTCGAGCGTGTCGCACAATGCGCGCTTCTCGTCGTCGGTCAGCCAGCGCGCGTCTTTCGGCCGGCTCGTCAGGTAGAAGAACGCGATCACGCCAACCACGGTCGCCATCAGCCCCTCGACCAGATACATCCATTGCCAGTTCCGCAGACCGAACATGTCATGCATCTGCAGCAGGAAGCCCGACAGCGGATTGCCGATCAGCATCGCGACGGGCACGCCGAAGTAGAACAGTCCGAGCGCGCGGGCGCGCCCCTTCGCAGGAAACCAGTAGGTCAGATACAGGATGATGCCTGGAAAGAACCCGGCCTCCGCCGCGCCGAGCAGGAAGCGGATCGTATAGAACTGCGTCGGCGTATGCGCGAACATCATCGACGCCGAGACGAAGCCCCACGTCACCATGATCCGGCTCATCCACACGCGCGCGCCGATGCGATTCATGATGAGATTGCTCGGCACTTCGAACAATGCATAACCGATGAAGAAAATGCCGGCGCCGAATGCGAATGCCGCATCGCTCAAGCCCGTGTCGGCCTGATAGGCGAGCTTCGCGAAGCCGACGTTCGCGCGATCGATGAAGGCGAGCGCGTACATCAGCGTGAGGAACGGCAAGAGCCGGACGGCGGCCTTCCTGACCGCCCTGGCAAGGTGCTGCGATTGCTGCGAATCGTGGTTCATCGTTGTCTCCGATATGGTTCTTGTCGTGATGCCCGTTCGACTACGCTCGCCATTCGGGCCCGTCCGGGTACGCGAATGCATCGAGCGAAGCCGGCTTCATCGTGACGCCGTAACCAGGCGCCTCCTGAGGCATGTAGCGCCCGCGGCGAATCACGATCGGCGCCTCGAAATGCTCGTGAAGATGGTCGACGTATTCGAGCACGCGCCGCTCCAGCGAGCCCGACACCGCGATATAGTCGAACATCACGATGTTCTGCGAGTACTGGCACAGGCCAACGCCGCCGCCGTGCGGGCACACCGGCACGCCGAACTTCGCCGCCATCAGCACGACGGCGAGCACTTCGTTGAGCCCGCCGAGCCGCGCGGGATCGAGCTGGCAGAAATCGAGCGCGCCGGCCTGGAAGAACTGCTTGAACATCACGCGGTTGTGCGCATGCTCGCCGGTCGCGACACCGATCGGCCCGATCCGCTGCCGGATCGCCGCATGACCAAGAATGTCGTCCGGGCTGGTGGGCTCCTCGATCCACCACGGATCGAACCGCGCGAGCACCCGCATGTTCGCGATCGCCTCGTCGACGCCCCAGTTCTGGTTCGCATCCATCATCAGCTTGCGCTCCCAACCGAGTTCTTCGCGCAGGATGCGCGCACGCCGCACGTCCTGCTCGAGATCCGCGCCGACCTTCTGCTTCAGGTGGGTCCATCCGTCGGCCACGGCGGCGCGTGCGAGCGCACGCATCTTCTCCTCCGAATAACCGAGCCAGCCGGCCGCGGTCGTGTAGCCGGGAAAGCCGTGCTCGCGCATCTCCCGCTCGCGCTGCACCTTGCCGGGTGCGGCCCGGCGCAGCAACGCGACGGCCTCGTCGCGCGTCAGCACGTCGTCGATGTACGTGAAGTCGATGCAGTTCACGAGTTGTTCGGGCGGCATGTCGACCAGGAATTTCCAGACCGGCTTGCGCGCCGTTTTCGCCCAGAGATCCCAGATCGCGTTGATCAGCGCGGCCGTCGCGAGATGCACCACGCCCTTCTCCGGGCCGACCCAGCGCAACTGGCAGTCGCCCGCGACCATTTCGTGCCAGTACGCGCCGAAATCGGCCGTGATCTCGTCGAGCGACCGGCCGATCACGAACAGCTTCGCGAGCGCGTGCGCCGCGTCGACACACAGGTCGTTGCCGCGGCCGATCGTAAACGTTAGCCCATGCCCGCGAAGGCCGTCGCCGGCATCGGTGACGAGCGTCACGTAGGTTGCCGAATAGTCGGAGTTGCCGTTCATTGCATCCGAGCCGTCCATGCTCCTGGACGTTGGAAAGCGAATGTCACGTACCAGCACATCGATAATGCGTGTCGTCATCGTTGCGTGTCTCCATTCCATTTCATTTGATTTCACTTCGCTGGATGCCGGCCCGGACGCCCGCTCACCCGAGCGCCGCGATCAGGTACGGCTGCGCGACCGATAGCTTCAGCATGCGCGCCATCTCGACCACCGGGCGCAGGCGCCGTGTCTTCTTCATGTCGTGATTGCCCGCGATATCGGTCAGCCGATGCGCGAGGAACGGGTTCAGGAAGCGTTCGCGCACGTCATCGAGGTAGGCCAGCGCCGCGTCGCGCTCGCCGAGCGCATCGAACACCGGCATCACCTCTTCGCTCCATACCGCCTCGAGCGGTGCGCGGTACGCGGGATCGCCCATCGCCGCGCCCACCGTCATGTCAGGCGAGCCGCCGCGCGTGCGCCATTGTTCGGCGAGTACCGTATGCCCGAGATTGAGCAGCAGCAGCTTCAGGCGCTCGTAGCGTTCGAGATCGTCGGTCACGACGATGTCGGGGTGCTCGCACGGCAGCGTCATCCCCGCCGTGCGCCGCACCGCCCACAACGCATACGGTTCGGCGATCGCGCCGACCGGGTGAATCGGCTCCGACACGATCCGGTCGACGAGCGAGTTGACCCACACGCAGCCGTCGATCAGGTAATCGACGAAAGCCGCGTCCGCGCGCCAGCCCCGCGCGACGGCAACCACCAGGTCGCGCAGCGTGTCGCCGTTGCGCGCGACGAGTTCGCACGGCAGCAGCGTGACGGGTGCCCCGCCCGCGCGGAAACGCTCGTGCAGCAGCACCACGAGCTTCGCCGCGAAACCGCGCGGCGCGCGGTGGCCGGCAAGCAGATCGGCCCCGTCGTCGTCGAACGGCGCATAGCCGCTGTCGCCGGTGTTGGACACGATGGCCCGGACCTCGCATGCGACGCGCTCGCGCAACCGCGCCCAGTCGTCCGCCGCATGCAACGCTTCCGTGATCGCCGTGCAGTCGACCTCGCGATCGATCGTCTCGCCGTGCCGCCGGCCGCGAATCCGCACCGGGTAGCGCCCGGTCGCGCGCAACGCATCGATGCGGGCACGGCTTTCCGCGCTCGACGTCGTCTGCACCACGGTGATCGCACCGAGTGCGCGGCTGGCTGCCAGCGCTTCCGACACGAACAGGTCGACGTGCGCCTGGAGGAAGCGGCTGGTGCCGAACTGCAGGATCGGGTTGCCCATTGGTTCGCGCTCCGCGTTCAGCATTCGACGAGTGCCTTGATCACGCCGGCGTCCGGTTCGAGGAGTTCCGCGAACCGGTCGGGCAAGTCCGCGAGCGTCAGCGCGTGCGTCTTCAGCGCGTCGGTCGGCACCCGCCCCGCACGCATTGCGTCGAGCACGGTTTCGAAATCGGCCGGCGTCGCGTTGCGGCTCGCGAGCAGCGTCGTCTCGCGCTTGTGGAATTCCGGGTCGGAGAACGAAATGCGGCCCTTCACGAGCGAGATCAGCACGTACTTCCCGCCGTGCGCGACGAAGTCCAGGCCGCGCTCCATTGCGACGAGATTGCCGGTGGCGTCGAACACGACATCGAAGAATTCGCCGTCGGTGAGCGCCGCGAGGCGCTCGACATCGGCGCCGGCCCCGCTCACGTCGAGCGGCACGGTGGCGTGCGCGTCCAGCGCCGTCGCGCAGACTGCCAGCCGGTCCGCGCGGCCGTCGAGCACGCTGACCTGCGCGCCGCGCAGCATGGCGAAGATCAGCGCGGCCATGCCGATCGGGCCCGCGCCGACAACCAGCACGCGTTGCCCGGCCCGGACCTCGGCACGCGCGACCGCGTGCGCGCCGATCGCGAGGAATTCGATCATCGCGGCCTGGTCGAGCGTGACGCCGTTGGCCGCGAACACGAAGGCCTGCGGAACGGCGAGGTATTCGACCATGCCGCCGTCGGCGTGCACGCCCAGCACCTGGATCCGGGTGCAGCAATTGGTCTTGCCCGCACGGCACGCGACACACGTTCCGCACGACAGATACGGCATCACGTAGACCTGGTCGCCGGCCTTGACGCGTGCGCCCGCCGGCGCCGTCTCGACGACGCCGGCCAGCTCGTGCCCCATCACCCTGGGATAGGCGAGGTACGGCTGGTTGCCGGTGAAGATATGCATGTCGGTGCCGCATACACCAACCCGCTTCACGCGGATCAGGACATCGTCGGGGCCCACGGCCGGCACCGGGCGCTCGGCAACGACCAGACGACCGGGTTCTTCACAAATGACGGTTCTCATCGGTATCTCTGTAATGGGTGAAACAGGACGATGTGGCGCGCGGCACCACCAAATTGGCCTGACCAAACACATGCTATTGGTCTGGCCACCATTGGTCAAGCCAATCGCCGGAAATTTGGGGAAATCCCTAAAAGGCATGGTGACAAAGCGCGCATCGGGTGGCTCGAATACGCTCACCTTGCCGCTTTTTCATTGGGCGCAAAGCGGAATCGGCAAGAACCGACTGGATTGAAAACTTGGTAAGGCCAATTTATCCATCCAGCTCCCTGCGACATCGGAAGGCGCCATCGACTTCGTCTGAATTGGTCAGGCCATTCAAAGTGCAGTAGACTGATCGCTTCGGAACAGACATCCGCGGTATGCGGCAAGGGGGAGCGTTGCTGGACCAGTTCAAACAGGTGGATACACGCCGCCTGTATCAGCGCATCGCCGACCAGATTCGTTCGCTCATCGATGCGGGGCGGTTCGCCGACGGAGAACGCCTGCCGCCCGAGCGGGATCTGGCTCAGCAGCTGGGCGTGTCACGCCCGTCGGTTCGAGAGGCGCTCATCGCGCTGGAAATCGAAGGCATCGTCGAAGTCCGGATGGGCTCCGGCGTGTTCGTGTGCCCTCCAGCGAAGGCGTCGAATACCGCGGCGACACCGCTGGGCGAAAACCCGATCGAACTGACAAGCGCCCGCGCCGCACTCGAAGGCAGCGTCGTCGAACTCGCATGCGCACACGCGACGCCCGAACGGCTGGCGCCCGTGCGCCGCGCGGTCGATGCAATGCGGTCCGCCATCGCGGAAGGCCGTTCCCCGCTGCAGCACGATCGCGAATTTCACGTCGCGATTGCAGCGATGACCGGCAATTCGGTGCTGGTCAGGCTGGTGGGCGAACTGTTCGACGGACGCCACAGTCCGATCTCGTCGCGCGTCAGCGCGCGCACCGAAAGCAGGCAGACATGGGCCAAGGCGTTCGACGAACACGAGTCCATTCTTCACGCGCTGGAAAACGGCGAGGTGCTGATGGCCCAGGCGGCCATGCGCACGCATCTCTATGCATCGCAACGACGCTGGCTGGAACAGGAGCGAAACTAACGCTGGCGGGCCGTCCATGAAACGCGTGCGGCCCGCGAACCAAACGGTTCGGCATCCTGCTTGAACGCGGCATTCGCGCGGAAGATCGCCGGGAAACCGGTATCGGGCGCCAGGTTGACGTTGCCGTCGCGGCCCGACGACGGCCTGAAATCGGGCTGCTACGAATCCGCCCCGCCTCCGGCGATCTCGATCGACGTCTCCCAGCGGAAATAGCCGGACACGGCACCATCGCGATCCAGTACGGCGAAATCGGCCGTACACGTGGTGGCGCCCGCGGCCAGCACATCGCTGCGCCAGTAGTGGTCCGGCATCGGCCGGCACTGTGGATGGAGCAGGTCGTCGTCGGACGGCACCGGTGTCGCGGCATCGCGCACCTCCGGTTCGATCGGCGCGACGATGCCGGCATCCTTCAACGCGAACCGGATGAACAGAACGCTCGCTTCGGCACGCAGCGCCAGCGCCGTTTCGCGCAGGCGGAGCTGGTCGCCCGGCGACAGGCCGGCAAAGAGCCGGCTGTCGTTGCGGCCGAGCGGCCCGGTGTCGCCGGGGATCACCCCGCAGATGTGCCGGGCGCGCGCAACGGCATTATTTCGCCCTGCACGCCACCAGACACAATGAATAAAAACGCCGAACCATAACCACTCCCGTTACTCGACATTATCCGAAACGTCCGTCATCCGGATCATGTGCGGCTTCACCCCCTCATCGTCCGCCGCCTCCTCCTTCGGATGGATCAGCGCTTCGAGCCGCGCCTTCGTCGCGATGAATTCGGGCGTATTGACCTGCGAATAGTCCCGCGGCCGCGCCACGGGCACCTCGATCAGTTCCTGCACGCCGCCCGGGTTCGCCTTGAGCACGAGAATCCGGTCCGCGAGGAAGATCGCCTCGTCGAGATCGTGCGTGATGAACAGGATCGTCACGTCGATATTGCGCCAGATGTCGAGCAGGTGTGTCTGCATCCGCGCACGCGTCTGCGCGTCGAGCGCGCCGAACGGCTCGTCCATCAGCAGGATGCGCGGACGATTCGCGAGCGCGCGGGCGATCGCCACGCGCTGCTTCATGCCGCCCGACAACTGATGCGGATACACGTCGGCGAAACGCGTCAGTCCGACCAGATCAAGCCACTGCAGCGCCTCGCGCTCGGCTTCGCCGCCGCTGCTGCCATTCATTCGGAGGCCGAACATCACGTTCTTCTTCACGGTGAGCCACGGAAACAGCGTATAGCCCTGGAACACCATCCCGCGATCGGCGCCCGGCCCCTGCACGGGCTTGCCGTCCAGCAGCACCTCGCCGCTCGTCTGCGCCTCGAGCCCCGCCAGGATGCGAATCAGCGTCGACTTGCCGCAGCCGGACGGACCGATCACGCACACGAACTCGCGCCGGTGGGTACGGAAGCTGATGTCGTCGAGCGCGACGCACTCGCCCTGCGGCGTCGCGAAACGCTTGCCGACATGCCGCACGTCGAGAATCACGTCGCGGGCTTTGAGTCGCGCGAAGCGCTCGCGCACCGCGTCGGATTGAATCAGGTAATCGGGAACGGCTTGCGGATTCTGCATGATGCCCTCTACGGAAATCGGTCGATGGATGCGCGTCGACGGGCGTCACGCCTTCAGTGTGCGGTCCCACGGAAACAGCTTGCGGCCGAGCAGTCCGAGCGCGATGTCGGTGCCGAGGCCGATGATCCCGATCATCAGGATCGCCGCGTATACGTTGTCGAAATGCTGATAGCGCGCCTGCTGGCTGATGTACCACGTGATGCCCGAGCTCGTGCCGACGAGTTCGGCCACGATCAGGTAGGTCCACGCCCAGCCGAGCAGGATCCGCTGGTCGCGATACAGATCCGGCAGCACCCCCGGAATCACGACGTGCGTGAGCAGCTGAAGCTTCTTCGTGCCGAGCGTCATCGCGGCCTCGAACAGCCCGTATTCGAGCTTGCGCGTCGTGTTCGCAATGATCAGCACCTGCTGGAACAGCGTGCCGATCACGATGATCGCGACCTTCGGCGCGTCGTAAATGCCGAGGATCGCGACCATCAGCGCGCCGAATGCGGGCGCCGGCAGATAGCGGAAGAACTCCAGGAACGGCTCCTGCAGCCGCGCGAGCGCGCTGAAGGTGCCGCAGACGATGCCGAGCGGCACGCCGATCGCGGACGAGATCACAAAGCCCCAGAAGATGATCCGGATGCTGTGCCAGAGGCTCTCGTGCAGCCACACGCCATCGCGCGATGCAGGCGGCGTCGTGAACGCCGTGTAGAACGCGCGCAGCACCTGGTGCGGCGCAGGCAGGTACACCGGGTTCGCGCGCACGCCCTCGGGCACGGCCGCGTGCGTCGCACGCGCATGCGCGAGCTCGTCGTCGAACACGTCGCGGTCGATCTGCATGCCGGTCTGGAAATAGTCGACGCTTCCCGGATTCGTGATGCGCATTTGCGGATGCCAGACGAACGGCACATAGCTGATCAGGCACCAGACGGCGAACGGCAGCAGAAAGGACGCCAGGCCGAGCGTCCATTTGCCGCGCGCCGTCAGCTCGCGTCGAACGGCGAGCCAGCCGGTTGGGTTACGGGTCGTTGACATGGGAATCTCCGTATCGTTTCGGGTGCCGGTCGCGCGGGTGCCTAAGCAACGCGCGACCGGGCATTCATTGCAACGCGCCGCTGGCGGCCTGAGCGCGGTATGCGCGCCAGCCGCCGAAGTGCGTGATGTCCTGCGCATCGTCGAGCGCCGCGCTTTCACACAGGAAGCCCTGCACCCGCGAGCCGTCCGCGAGCGTCAGCGTGCCGATGCCGAGCGGCGCGGCAATCCCGGCGACGAAGCTGCCGTATGCGTCGACGGGCATCTCCCAGATCTCGACCGCGATCGGCGCGCCGCCGTCCGGCACGCGCACGAGGCCAGGCTTGGCGACGCCACCGCAGGCCGCCGCGGACAGCGCATAGAGTCGATAGGCGGCAGCCGTCGTCGTCGCGGCGACGAAGTGCGCGCCCCGCTGCGTGAGCTGCCCATTCAACGGTTCGCCACGCAGATGCGCGCCGACGACGGCCACGCGCACGACAGCGGACGACGCGTCGCAGGCCGATGCCGCCGGCGCTGGCGACCCGGCATCCCGGACGGCCGCATCGCCGGCAGCGACGGCACCGCCGGTCCACGCCTGGGCGAGATCGAGCAGCCGCGCATCGTCGTTTGCGCGGCCGACGAACGTGATCCCGAACGGCAAACCCGCATGCCGCCCGCTTTCGCACGTGCCGGCCGGCACGGCGATCGCCGACAGGTCGAGCATGTTGACGAAATTCGTGTAGTAGCCGAAGCGCGAGTTGACGCCGATCGGATCGGCTTCGAGCGCGTCGACGGTCGCGGTCGTCGCCGAGGTCGGCATGACGATCGCGTCCAGCCCGCTCCATGCGCGCGCCGCCTCGACGCGCAGCGTCGCGAGCCGGTCGAATGCCGCGAACGCGTCGGCCGCGCTGAAGCGCGACGCGCCGCCGACGATTTCGCGGATCACCGGATGCAGCGCATCGGGTTCCCGCGCGGCGAATGCGCCGATCGCGGCGAGCCGCTCGGCAACCCACGGGCCGTCATACAGCAGCCGCGCGGCCGCCAGGAACGGGCTGAAATCGATCTCGACGACTTCCGCGCCGGTCGCGCGCAGGCGTTCGAGCGCCGCGCCCCAGGCCGCGCGATACGATTCGTCGCCGAAGAATTCGAGCTGATCGGCTCGCGGTGCGCCGAAGCGCACTTGCGCGAGCGGCCGCGCCGGATGCGCGCGCAGTCCGGCCGCGCCCGCCGGCGGCTGCCATGCGCGCCCGTAAGGATCTCCTTCGATCACGCCATGCGCAACGTCGAACACCGCCCGCGCATCGGCCGGCGAGTGCGCGAACACCGACACGCAATCGAGCGACCGGCAGGCCGGCACGACGCCGAGCGTACTCACCACACCGCGGGTCGGCTTGAGCCCGACGAGGCCGTGGAACGCGGCCGGCACGCGCCCGGAACCGGCGGTGTCGGTGCCGAGCGAGAACGTCGCGACGCCGAGTGCGACCGCCACCGCCGACCCGGAACTCGACCCGCCCGACGCATAGCGCGGATCGAGCGCGTTGCGGCACGCGCCGTAAGGCGAGCGCTGTCCCGAGAGCCCCGTCGCGAACTGGTCGAGATTGGTCTTGCCGACCGGAATCGCACCGGCCGCGATCAGCCGCTCGACGACGGGCGCGCTGCGCGCCGGCGTGTACGCATACGCCGGGCAGGCCGCCGTCGTCGGTATGCCGGCGAGGTCGATGTTGTCCTTGATCGCGAACGGCACGCCGTAAAGCGGCAACGACGCGACGTCGCGCCCGGCGAGCGCGTCGGCATACCGCGCCATCTCCGCGCGCGTCAGCGGACGGATCCACGCATGATGCGGATCGCCGGCGTCGAAATGCGCGGCGATCGCGTCGACGAGCGCATGCGGCGTCAGGTCGCCCGCCACGTAGCGCGCGCGCAGCGCTGCAATCGAGCGCAGCCCGGGCAGGATGGAACGTTCCGCCGTGCTCATGCGACCTCCTCGGCGGCGCCCGCCTTCATTACCATCAGCCGCTGGCCGGCCACCACCGCCGCGCCCGGCGCACAATCGATCGTCTCGATCGTGCCGTCTTCCGTTGCCGTCACCGCCACCTCCATCTTCATCGACTCGACGATCGCGACGACCTGCCCTTCGGTCACGCGCTCGCCCGCCTCGACCAGCACCTTCCACACGCTGCCCGACACGTCCGCGGCAATCGCCCGCTGCGTGTCGTCGAGCGCGCCCGCTGCCCGCGCCGCCTGCGCGTCGCCCTGCTCCGCGTCGCCGACGTATTCCGCGTGCCCGGCCGCCCGCCATCGCTCACGCTCGGCTTCGAACGCGGTTTGCTGCGCGGCCTTGAACGTCGCGATCGAATCCGCCTCGTCGCGCAAAAAACGGTTGTATGCGCCCAGATCGAACACGGATTCCTCGATCCTCAGCGCCGCGCGGCCCGCGATGAAATCCGCGCGCAGCGCGGTCAGCTCCGCCTCGCTGACTTCGTAAAAGCGGATCTCGTCGAAGAAGCGCAGCAGCCAGGGCTTGCCGGCCTCGAATTCGCGCGTGGTGCGGTGGCGGTTCCACATCTGCACCGTCCGGCCGACGAACTGGTAGCCACCGGGCCCTTCCATCCCGTACACGCACAGGTACGCGCCGCCGATGCCGACCGCGTTCTCCGGCGTCCAGGTGCGCGCGGGGTTGTACTTCGTGGTCACCAGCCGGTGCCGCGGATCGATCGGCGTCGCGACCGGCGCACCGAGGTAGACGTCGCCGAGCCCCATCACCAGATAGCGCGCGTCGAACACGATGCGCTTCACGTCGTCGATACTCGCCAGGCCGTTGATGCGCCGGATGAACTCGATATTGCTCGGGCACCACGGCGCATCGGGCCGCACCGACTGCATGTAGCGCTCGATCGCGACGCGCGTCGACGGGTCGTCCCACGACAGCGGCAGATGCACGATGCGGTTCGGCACGCGCATGTCGGCCACGTCGGGCAATTCGCGCTCGGCGGCCTGCAGATGCGCGAGCAGCGTGGCGAGCGGCAGCGTCCGCGCGTCGAACTGCACCTGCAGCGAACGTATCCCCGGCGTCAGGTCGAGCATGCCGGGCAGCCGGTGCGCGTCGAGCCAGCACATCAGCGCGTGCACGCGAAAGCGCAGGTTCAGGTCGAGCACGAGCGGCCCGTATTCGACCAGCACGTTGCGATCGCCCGAGCGCCGGTACACCACGCCGATGCCGCCGCCGGCCGACGGGTCGCGATGCAGCACGCAATCGTCCGGCGCGCCAGCGGATGCCGCAGGCGCGATCGCGGCGGCGGCAGGGGCGGGCGACACGCGGGCGCGCACGAACTGCACGGTATCGCCCGGGCGCAACTGCCCGAGCTTCCACAACTCGTCGCGCACGACCGTCACCGGGCACACGAAGCCGCCGAGACTCGGACCGTCGGGGCCCAGGATCACCGGCATGTCGCCGGTGAAATCAACCGCACCGATCGCATACGCGTTGTCGTGGATATTCGACGGATGCAGGCCTGCCTCGCCGCCGTCCACGCGTGCCCATTGCGGCTTCGGTCCGATCAGCCGCACGCCGGTGCGGCTGGAGTTGTAATGGACCGTCCACTGCGTGCCGTAGAGCATCGCGATGTCGTCGGGCGTGAAGAAATCGGGCGCGCCGTGCGGCCCGTCGAGCACGCCGAGCGTCCAGGCATGCGTCAGCGCGGGAACGTCGGCCGCGGCCAGCGTCGCGCCCGCGTCGCCGCGCCCCGCGTCCGCGTGCAGATGCAGCACGTCGCCCTTGCGCAGCGCGCGCCCCGCGTGGCCGCCGAACTGGCCGAGCGTGAAGGTCGCCTTGCTGCCGAGATAGTCGGGCACTTGCAGCCCGCCCTTCACGGCAAGGCACGCGCGCACGCCCGCGCCCATCACGCCGCCGAGCTTCAGCACCGCGCCGGGCCGCGCGCGCAGCACCTGCCAGAACGGCGCGGGCTCGCCATCGAGCGTGGCCGCGAGCGGCGCGCCGCCGAGCACGAACAGCGTCGCCGTGTTGAAGCGCAGCGTCGCGCCGACCATCGTGAATTCCAGCCCCGCCGCGTCGCGCGCGTTGCCGAGCAGCGCGTTCGCGAGATCGAACGCGCGATCGTCCATCGGACCGGACGGCGGCACGCCGACGCTCCAGTAGCCGACTCGCCCGGGGGCTTGCTGCACGGTGGTCTGCACGCCACCGTCGAGCACGTCGATCGTGTGCGGCGCGAACGCGAAGCGCGACAGGAATGCCGTCGTCGGCGCGCCGCGCGCGAACGTGTCCGAGCCGACGACGGCGCGCAGGTAGTCGAGGTTGGTCTCGATCCCGTACAGCTCGGTACGGGCGAGCGCGGCCTGCAATGCGGCCAGCGCGTCGCGCCGCGTATCGCCGCGCACGATCAGCTTCGCGAGCAGCGGATCGTAATGCGCGCTGATCTCGGTGCCCGCTTCGATCCAGCCGTCGACGCGCACGTCGTCCGGAAACGCGACGTGTGTGAGCAACCCCGCGCTCGGCTGGAACTGCTTGTGCGGATCCTCCGCATAGAGCCGCACCTGGATGCTCGCGCCGCGCGGCGCGACGGCGAGCGTGTCGAGCGGCGGCAGGTCGCCTTCGGCCTGCAGGATCATCCATTCCACGAGATCGACGCCCGTCACCGCTTCGGTCACGCAATGTTCGACCTGCAGCCGCGTATTCACCTCGAGGAAATAGAACTGCCGCGCGTTCGCGTCGAACACGAATTCGACGGTGCCGGCCGACGCGTAGCCGACCGCGCGGGCGAGCCGCACCGCGCTCGCATGCAGCGCATCGCGCTCGGCGCCGCTCAGGTCCGGCGCGGGCGTTTCCTCGATCACCTTCTGGTTGCGGCGCTGCACGGAGCAATCGCGTTCGCCGAGCGCGATCGCGCCGCCCAGCCCGTCGCCGAAGATCTGCACTTCGATGTGCCGCGCGTGTTCGACGAACTTCTCGAGATAGACCCCCGCATGCGCGAAGTTCGCGTTACCGAGCCGCACGACGGATTCGAAGGCCGCCTCGAGCTGCGCGGCATCGCGGCAGAGCGACATGCCGATCCCGCCGCCGCCGGCGGTGCTTTTCAGCATCACGGGATAACCGATTGCGTCGGCTTCGGCGAGCGCCGTCGCCACATCGTCGAGCAGGCCCGTGCCCGGCAGCAGCGCGACGCCGTGCGCGGCGGCGAGCGAGCGCGCGGTGTGCTTGAGGCCGAATGCACGCATGTGATCGCCGCGCGGTCCGATGAAGCGCAGGCCCGCTGCCTCGCATGCATCGGCGAAACCGGCATGCTCGGACAGGAAGCCGTAGCCGGGATGCACGGCCTGCGCGCCGGTCTCGCGCGCGGCGGCGAGGATCGCCGCGACGTTCAGGTAGCTGTCGGCCGCCGGCGCGGGCCCGACACGCACCGCTTCGTCGGCGAGCGCCACGTGACGCGCGTCGCGATCGGCATCCGAATAAATCGCGACCGACGCGATGCCGAGCCGCTTGAGCGTGCGGATCACGCGGCACGCGATTTCGCCGCGGTTCGCGACGAGGACCTTGGCGAACCTCATGTTGCCTCCCGCGAACGAGCGTGAGCGTGGGTGTAGTTCATTGAGCCTCCCAGATCGTGAGGCGCACGGGCGTCGGGTTGTAGCCGTTGCACGGATTGTTGAGTTGCGGGCAGTTCGAGATCAGCACTGTGACGTCCATCTCCGCGCGCATCTCCACGTACTTGCCGGGCGCGGAAATGCCGTCCTCGAACGTGAGCCCGCCGAGCGGCGTCACTGGCACGTTCATGAAGAAGTTGACGTTGCCGACGAGGTCGCGCTTGCCGAGCCGCGTGCCCGCGCCGCACGTGCAGTGCGCAATCGCGTTGAGGAAGCTGTCGCGGCAGTTGTGCATGTAACGCTTGTCGAGCGCATAGCGCACGGTGTTGCTCTCGGCCGCACACGCGCCGCCGAGCGTGTCGTGGCGGCCGCAGGTATCGGCGACGATCGTCACCATCGGGTTGCCCCGGCTGGACAGCAGCACGCTGCCCGCGCTCAGGTACAGGTTGCGCTGCGCGCGAATCGTGTCCTGCGCGCTGTAGCGCTCCTCGATGTCGTCGGTGCGATAGAACAACGTGTCGACCGCCTGGTTGCCTTCCAGGTCGAGGATGCGGAAGACCTGTCCGCGTTTCAGGTCGTGCAGCCACGGTTCGCCGGCTTTCAGCGTGGTGTCGTGGATCGCGTCGCGCGGGTGGAGACGGCTTTCGATGATCGGCATTGAAGGGCTCCTTACGCGAACAGGCGGTCGGTGTTGGCGAAGCCGCGCATGTTCTCCGCGCATGCGCGGCGGCACGGGTCGTCCTCGGGCGCGGCGCCGTCCGCCGGATACGCGCGGTACGCGATCAACTTCACGGGCTTCGGTGCGTAGTCCGCACGCGGATCGAGCGGATGCGGCGCGGTCGAGAACGCCGCCAGCGTGTTCATCTCGAAGCGCAGGTCGAGCGCGCTGCCGGCCGGCGAGTGGCCGGCGATGAAATCGAGCGTGCCGTCGTCGCGCGCGTCGAGCCTGCTGAAGAAGTTGACGTTCGCGGCGAGATCGCGCGCCGACAGCCCGTATTTCGCGAGCTCGAGCACGAGGCTGTCGCGACCGTTGCGGATCATCGCGTTGCGATCGGCCTGGTATGAGGTCGTGCCGTACTTGTGCGCGAACAACCGCGCATCGCCGACACCGCCGAGCGGGTCGTGCCAGCCGAGCGTGTCGGCCGTGATCGACGCGATCACGCGCCCCATGTCCGTATACAGCGCATGGCCGCACGTGAGGTGCGCGGTGTGCTGCGCCTTCAGCGTGTCGGCCATGTTGTAGCGTTCGAGCGGATCTTCCTGGCGATGAAAGACGGCGGACAGGTTCGCGCCGCCGTCGACATCGACGATGCGCAGTGCGAGGCCGCGGCGCAGGATGCCGGACCAGTGGGTTCCTGCGGGGATCAGCGTTTCCCACGCGACGTGTGGCGGTGGCACAAGGATAGGGACGGCTTGGGGGCTCGGCGACATGGCGGCTCCGTGGTCGGTTGGACAAAAGGCGTGAGAGGGCGACCGAACGACATCGCGACCTCCCGGGCTTTTATCCCTCCGTGGAGCCTCGCCGTTTCCTCGAATCGAGGCGAAGGCAAGACCGGATTGCTCTCGGACCAGTCATCGCGCGGCGCGAACGCCGCACGACCGGAACCCTAGCGATCCTGAAGATGATGCAAATTGCTTCGCACCTCTCGGGGGTCGATAAAGCGAGTTGCGTGCCAGCCGCCGCGCAATCACCGCACGACGCGGCACGACGGCCCGATGACGCACGGCATGCACGCATCGGCGGCGGCGGCTTGCCCTCGCGGCGGGCGTGCGACGCACCATGCGCACGCGATCGCGCACCGGCGCAGTGCGCATCGCGCACGCGCGCACCGCGCGATCCGCGATGGCATGGGCATTGCTGAACAGGTGCATCCTCACTCGATACCCCACTCTTCATGAACAAGCTCGACCTGCTCCGGCGCGCATTGAGCGCGCTGTTCTCCGCCCGCTTCATCGAACTTCAGCGCACCGTCCGCCGCCGTTGAATCGCGTTGCCGCGCGTCATTGGCACGCTTCTCGCTCGGCATGATGCCGAGAGGTGCGGCGGCGTCGCATCTTAGGGGTGCTAGGGTTCCGGTTCATCGAACGTCTGGTCCGAGAGCAGCCCGGCGCGGGTTCGTCCGATCGCGAGACCGGATGCACGCGCGCTACACGGCGGGACAAAAGCCCGGGAGATTGGCGATGGCAACGGCCGTCGCGCCTCTCCGTGGCCGCTTCTCGTTCCGCATCCGCAGGAACCGGCCACGCGGCCGGACCGTGCACAGGCACGGTCCGAATCGACGATCCCGATCCCGGTCTCCTGGAGAACAACGATGACCCGTCCCGCCCTGGCGTTCCGCCGCCTGCCGTCCCTCCGCTTCTTCCATTTCTTCCGTCCAATCCGTCACGCATTCGGCGCCGCCGTCGCGGCAGCCGCGCTGCTGGCAGCGCCCGCCGTGCACGCGGCGGCGCCGCTGAAAATCGGCTACAGCGACTGGCCGGGCTGGGTCGCGTTCCAGGTCGCGCTCGACAAGGGCTGGTTCAAGGAAGCCGGCGTCGACGTCGACTTCGAATGGTTCGATTATTCGGCCTCGCTCGACGCGTTTTCCGCCGGCAAGCTCGACGCGGTCGCGGCGACCAACGGCGATGCGCTCGTCACCGGCGCGGCCGGCGCGAAGAACGTCATGATCCTGTTGACCGACTATTCGGCCGGCAACGACATGATCGTCGCGAAGCCGCCGCTGCGCACCGTCGAAGGCCTGAAGGGCAAGAAGGTCGGCGTCGAGCTTGGCCTCGTCGATCACCTGCTGCTCGAAACCGCGCTGCAGAAGCACGGGCTCAAGGACGGCGACGTCACGCTCGTGAATGCGAAGACGAACGAACTGCCGCAGGTGCTCGGTTCGTCGACCGACATCGCCGCGGTGGCCGCATGGCAGCCGAACGCGGGCGAGGCGTTGAAGCGCGCACCCGGCGCACGGGCAATCTTCACGTCGGCGGATGCGCCGGGGCTGATCTACGATGCGATCACGGTCGCGCCGGCGAGCCTCGCCGCGCGTCGGGCCGACTGGGCGAAGGTGGTCAAGGTCTGGTATCGCTGTGTCGCCTATATCAACGACCCGAAGACGCAGGCCGATGCGGTGAAGATCATGTCGGCACGCGTGGGCCTCACGCCCGCGCAATATCTCCCGCTGCTGAAAGGCACCCACCTGCTCGACGCGGCGGCCGCGAAGCAAGCGTTCCGCAAGGGCGACGGGCTCGACTCGATCTACGGGTCGACCCGCAACGCGAATGCGTTCAACGTGCGCAATGCCGTGTACAAACAGTCGCAGGACGTCGACGCGTATATCGATCCGCGCTTCGGCGAGCTGCACTGACCGTCGCGGGCTCGCTTGCAGGCCGAGCCGGGCATACCGGCGGCTGGTCTGGTTCGGCAACGCGGGATATCCGCACGCGCGCATGACCGATCGAATCAGCGGTACGTGGGCCTGGCATCACACCAGGTCCGCGTACCGAAGCTACTGAAGCGACGCCTGGACGAGAACGCGCGACGCAAATAAGGCCGGTGGCGGAATTCAGTCTGAACAGGGGGCGTGCGTCCTTGGAGACGACGTCGACGCCCCTGGGGGCGACAGGACGCTGGTGGACGAGAGCGTGGCGGCACACCGGCTCGTGATGCCGTTCGACATCTCGTTGCCGACGGGGATGGGCTATTACTTCGTGTATCCGGGCGGAACCGAACAGCAACACAAGATCCAGCTGTTCGGCGACTGGATTGCGGACGAACGCGCGTGGAGCTGCGTCAAGCCGCCAGCCCCGCCGACGCGGCCGACGCGGCCGACGCGGCCGACGACAACACCGGCACTTCCGGATTGAACCGCGTCATGCAGTTCAGATCGAGCGCGCGAATCTGCTCGGTCATGAAGTCGACGAAGATCCGGATGCGCGTCGGAAGGTGTTGCCGGCTCAGATAGCAGATGTAGTGACCGCGATCCTCCGGCACGTGCTTCGCCAGCGCGACGACGAGTTCGTTCGACGCGAGATGGTCGCGGATCTGGTAGCCCGCCATCTGCGCGATGCCCGATCCGTTCAGCACCGAACGCAACACCAGATCCGCGTCGTTGAACGTGAGGCGCGACGTCGGCAGGTACTTCTGCACGCGGCCGCCCACGTTGAACTCCCATTCGAACAGGCGCCCGCTCGCAAACCGGAAATTGATGCACTCGTGCCGGTCGAGGTCCTCGACGCTCTGCGGGAGACCGTGCCTCGCCACATACGACGGCGCCGCGCAGAGCGCCATCTGCATCGGAATCAGTTGCCGGGCGATGATGCTGGAGTCCTCGATGCGGCCGTTACGGAACGACACGTCGATCCGCTCGGACACCAGATCGACGGGCCGGTCGTCGAGCAGCAGATCGATGATGATGTCCGGATAGGCGTGCGCGAACTTTTCCAGCAGCGGCGCCACGATCTTCCTGCCGAATCCCACTGCCGAGCTGATGCGGATGAGGCCGCGCGGCGGCCCCTGCCGCAATTCCAGCATATCGTTCATGGCTTCGACGATCTGCGCCACGCCCTGATGGCAATTCTCGAAGAAGCGCCGGCCCTCGCAAGTCAGCTCGGTCGTGCGCGTGGTCCGCTGGAACAGCCGCGTGCTCAGCTGCGCCTCCAGCTTCTGGACGTTCCGGCTCACGGCCGGCCGCCCGACGCCGAGCAGTTCGGCGGCCTTGGTGAAACTCCCCTCGCTCGCCACGGCAACGAATGCAAGGATGCCTGCATAGCTCGCACCGAAGCTCGCCGACAGTGCATCGGCGCGACTGGCCAGGTCGCGACGCGCGCCGTGTTCCGATGGTTCCGAATGATTCATTTCCGCTGCCCCCACACGTGCTGCTCACACGGATCGACTCGTCGCCGGCATGCGCCGGCGTATCGCATACGTGCGAACGTGAATCAGCTTCTTGCCAGCCACTGGTCGAGACCGATGCGGCCCAGCCGCGCGTCCCCGAGCGGCACCAGCGACGTTTCCTCGACGCGGCCGCCGTAGTAGCGGGCGTCGCGATCGGTCACCACCGCGCGCGTGTCGCCGACCGACTTCAGGTAGCGCGCGACGATCTCCGCGAACGGCGCGCGATCCGGGCCCGCGATCTCGATCGTGCCGTTCTGCGGCCCGGCGAGCGCGGCCTGCGCGACGAGTGCCGACACGTCTTCCGCGGCGATCGGCTGGAACAGTCCGTCGCCGATGCGCACGGTGCCGTCAACCGTGCCGAAATCCGCGATGCCGCCGATGAATTCCATGAATTGCGTCGCGCGCACGATCGTGTACGGTACGCCCGCCGCCTCGATCGCCTGCTCCTGCGCGACCTTGGCCGCGAAATAGCCGTTCTCAGGCATCCGGTCGCAACCGACGATCGACAGCGCGACGTGATGGCGCACGCCCGCGGCCACTTCGGCCTTGCCGAGATTGCGTGCCGACGTGCGGAAGAAATCCAGGACCGCCTGCGGTTCCCATGACGGTGCGTTCGCCACGTCCACGACCACGTCCGCGTCCGCCAATGCGTCGGTCAGGCCCTCGCCCGTGATGGTATTGACACCGGTGCGCGGCGATGCGGCAACCGCCCGATGGCCCGCTTCCTCGAGCAGCGTGACGACACGCGAACCGATCAGGCCCGAACCGCCGATGACAACGATCTTCATCGCAAAATCTCCTGACGAATGGATTGCATGTGAATGCGAGGGGACATGACGGGTGCCGGATCCGGTGAAGGCGGTGATGACCGTCGCATCGCGTGGAGCAATTGTGGAAGAATCATGTCCTATCCATCAGTGCCAAGAATCGTCGATCGGACTGGTCCATGCCGTGTCTGTTCCGTTGCCCACGAGGCCGTCATGTCTGCGCAATCCTCCATGCTGACCATCGAAATCGACCGGCAGCATCAGTTGCCGATCTATCTGCAGATCTGTGAGCGGTTCAGAACCGCGATCGCCGCGGGCCACCTGCGTCCGGGCGATCGCGTGCCGGCGTTACGCGGTCTGGCGACGCAATTGAACACGGCGCGCGGCACCGTCGAACAGGCTTACACGATCCTGGTCGACGAGGGATATCTTCAAATGCGCGGCGCGGCAGGCACGTTCGTCTCGCCGTCCTTGCCGAAATCGCTGCCGCGGGCGACCCCCGCGCATGACGACGAATCGGCGGCGCACGTCGACAGCGTCGACGTGCTTCAGGTACCGGGCATGTCGCGCGACAGCCCGCCTCCGCGGCGCGCGCAACCGATCGCTGTCGCGATGAGCGGCGAGCCGCGCCCGTTGCAGCCCGGGGTCCCTGCCCTCGACGCCTTTCCGCGCAAGGTCTGGCACCGCCTCGTGTCGCTGCGCGCGCGCAGCGGGGATCGTGCGCTGCTGGGCTACCCGAATCCGGCCGGTTACAGGCCGCTGCGCGAACACATCGCCACCTATCTGGGGCTGTCGCGCGGCGTCACCTGCGTGCCGGAACAGGTGTTCATCACCAGCGGCTACCGCGCCACGCTGGAACTCGTGCTGCGCAGCCTCGCGCGTCCGAACGACCGCGTCTGGTTCGAGGACCCCGGCTATCTGCTCGCACGCAGTTTCCTCTCCGAGACGGGCGTGCACCTCGTCCCGGTGCCGGTGGATGCCGAGGGAATCGACGTCGAGCGCGGCCTGCAGCTGGACGCGCATGCGCGCTTCGCGCTCGTGACGCCGTCGCATCAGAGCCCCCTCGGGCATACGCTGTCGCTGTCCCGCCGCATCGCGCTGCTGGACTGGGCCGAAAAGACGTCCGGGTGGATCGTCGAGGACGACTACGACAGCGAGTTCCGCTATCTGGGCCGCCCGCTGCAGGCGCTGAAGAGTCTCGACCGGCGCGATCGCGTGATCTATTGCAGTACGTTCAGCAAGGCGATGTATCCCGGCTTGCGGCTCGCGTACGCAGTCGTGCCGGAGCGTGCGGTGGAGCGTGTCGAACGCGTGGCCTGCAGCATGAACGCAGGCTCGCCGGCGCTCCTGCAGGCGGCCCTGGCGGATTTCATCGAACAGGGTCACTTCGCCCGGCACCTGAAGCGCATGCGCACGCTGTATGGCGAGCGCCGCACGCTGATCGTGCACGCATTGCGGCAGGCGTTCGGCAAGCGGCTGATCGTCGACCTGCCGCCTGGCGGCATCCAGTTCGCGGTACGGTTCACGGCGGGGCCCGAGGGGCCGGTCGACGATGTCACCGTCGCCGCGCGCGCCCGCGAAGCCGGGCTCGCGGTCCTGCCGCTGTCGATCTGGTACACGAACAGCCACACGCAGCAAACGCCACGCGGCCTCATCATCGGGTTCGCGAACATCGCCGACGCGGACGAAGCGCAACGTCACGCACGAGCGCTGCGCGCGTGCCTGGGCCGCTGACGCGCGGCGTGCACCAATCGCGTGCGGCCTTGCGTGCCGGCAACCGCTGCCGCCGGGCGCCTGATTGAAATTCGTGCCGCGTTCCCGATTGGTGTCCAACGGGAAACATACAATCGCCCGGAACGGCCATACCGCCATCCCGCGCGCGCCTCTAGCATGGAAGCGTCTTTCTCCCGTAGACGAACCGGGAATCGGGCTGCACCGGAAGATTGCCGCATTCCTCGGACGATCCTCCGTGCCCGTCATTCCTTGACGACGCTACTTGCCCCGGCGTTCCGGCCCCTTCGCAAGACGTTTCGACGATCGAATGACCGAGGTCGAAGCGTGTCGCTGAATTCGAGCACGCATCATGGATGACAACAAGCTGCAAGCCCCGCCGCTTTCCCTCCTCGACAGGTATCGAGGCCGGGATTTTCAACCGCTTTACACCACGACCGTCACCGTGTCCGGTGGCGAGACGGGACACGGCCGCGCATCCGGCGTCGTCCGCTCGGACGACGGAAATCTCGCCGTCGACTTGCGCCTGCCCACCGAGTTTGGCGGGCCCGGCAACGGGACCAATCCGGAGCAGTTGTTCGCGGCCGGCTTCGCCGCGTGCTTCCACGGCGCGCTCAATCTGCTCGAGAAACGCGCCGATATGGATACCCCCGATACCGCCGTGGAAGTGCAGGTTTCATTCGGCCGCGATCCCATGGACGGCGGCTATGCGTTGCTCATCGACGTTCGGGTACGGATGCCGGGCGTCGATCGAAACGTCGCGGAAGAAATGGTTCGAACCGCGGAACGCTTGTGCCCATATGCGAAGATGGCACGGCAAGGCACCGTCAATATCGTGACCGTCGTCGACTGACCCGGCGCCTGTCGCGCCGCGACAGCGCGTCGTCCGCCGACGGCGTTCGTTGCCGCAGCGGCATGCCCCCGCCGCGCATCTCGCGACGCGCGCGCGGGGGGCGACCGGTCAATCGAACGACGCCTGCGGGTTACCGGCCGCCAGTGCCTCGGCACGATTCGGTGCCGGCGGATAGATCCATTGCGTGTTGATCATCTGCTTGCGCGCCTTTCCTTCGGCATGCGTCAGTTTGATCTGCCGATCCCAGCCTTCCGAGTACACGGCGCCCCAATCGCCCAGGTCGACGCATGTCGCATAGAACGGCTGCCGGTATTCCAGTGTCGGCACGCCGATCAGATCCGCCGCGACGTTGTGCCCGCCGAATTGCCCCATCACGATCGCGTGCTGGCATGACATCAATGCATAGTGCCCGTCATCGTCGCTGCGTGCCCGCGCCACGTCTCCCGCGACGAATACGTGCGGCGCTTCCGCCACGCGAAGATCCGGTGTGACCTCGACGCGCCCGAGCGGATCCAGGTGCGACGAGACTTGCGACGTCAGCGGGCTCGCAAGCATTCCGCCCGCCCAGATCACGGTCATCGCCTCGATGTGCATGCCCGACGCGGTACGAACGCCGTCGGCCGCGACCGACACGACGCGCGATCCGAGCACGGCCTCGACGCCGAGCGACGCGAATGCTTCGGCGACATACGGCCGAGGATTCGGGCCGAGATCGGGACCGATGTCGTCCTGCGCGCCGATCACGACGACACGCCCTTTCGTCTGCGGGCCGAACCACTCGCGCAAGCGCTTGGGCAACTCGGTGGCAACCTCGATACCCGTAAAACCGCAGCCGACCACCGCGACCGTATTGCGTGCCGGCGATTCCGGCAGTTTCGCGAGCGCCGCGAAGTGGTCGTCGAGCGCGACGGCGTCCTCGATGCGATCGACCGAAAACGCGTGTTCCGCGAGCCCCGGCACCGGCGGCTTGCCCAACCTGCTGCCGCTGGTCAACAACAGCCTGTCATACGCGAGCAGACGTCGCTGGCCGTTGGCGCACGCGACACTGACCGTCTTCTCGCGGACGGAAATCTCCTCGACGCTGCCTTCGAGAAACTTCACGCCGACCGCATCGAGCAGCGGCAGCAACGGTGCGGCCATCCGCTGCGGCTCGCTTTCGTACAGCCGCGGCCGGATCTGCAGTTCCGGTTTCGGGGAGATCAACGTGATCTCGACGTCGCCACTCGTCACACCGGCACCATCCAGCACGCGCGCCGCGCCCAGTGCGCCCCACACGCCGGCAAAACCGGCACCCACTATCAGGATCTTCTGCGACATGATCATTGCCCTCGGTTGATGTCGATGGCGGCAACTCGCCGCGCGAAGTCATCCTAGGTCGACACGGCATTGCGCAGTAGATCCGCAGTCGTGCTCACGATGTTGCCGCTTCGGCACCAATCCATCACACGCCGCACTGATCGATCGCGGGCATGATGTCGACGAACGATCGCACGCGACTCGAACGCCGTCTTCGTCACCCACCTGACTCAACGATGAGGCAAATAAAATGCACATGGGGAAATCGTACAAACTGTCGGAGTTCCTGATCTGGACGCGCTGGAAAATTTACGAGCTGCTCGTTTTCGGTTCCGTTCCGGTTGTCCTGTACAAGTTTTTCTCCGTTACGTGGCTGTCGATCCCCCTGACGATCGTGGTTCTGCTCGGAACTGCCACGTCGTTCATCGTCGGCTTCAAGAACGTTCAAACCTACAACCGCGCAATGGACGCGCTGGACATCTGGACGGATATCCTGAGCACGAGCCGGCGCTGGGGCCAATTCGTCCGCGACTTCGTCACCGATGACGAGATCGCCCGAACACTCGTCGATCGCCACCTGGCGTGGCTGACCGCGCTGCGCTACGACCTGCGCCGCCCGCGCATCTGGGAAAGCACGAACAAACGCTACAACGCAGAGTACCGCCGGTTCTATCGTGTTCCGGAGTGGGAAAAGGACATCAGCGAATTGTTGCCGAAGTACCTCTCCTCGACCGAAACGGAACAGTCGCTCTCCTCGGCTTGCATCGCAACGTTCGTGCTGAGCCTGCAGGGCACTTCGCTCCGGACGCTTCACATGGCCGGGCATCTGAATTCGAACTTTTACATGGAGCTTCAGAAAACCGTCGGCGATTTCATCGATCTCCAGGCAAGATCGGAACGCTTCAAGAACTTTCCCTACCCGCGTCAGTATGCGACCGTCAGCTCCCTGTTCGTCCGGTTCTTCTGCCTGTCGCTTCCGTTCGGTCTTCTGAACGAATTCAACCGGTTGAACGATAGCGTCAGCGGTTTCATGCACGGCAACATGGTCTGGCTGGTCGTGCCGTGCAGCGTCGCCGTTTCCTGGATGTACACCTCGCTCGAGCAGGTTGGCGAAAGCACGGAGAACCCGTTCGAAGGCGGCGCCAACGATGTGCCCATTTCAACGCTGTGCAGCACGATCGAGCGCGATCTGAAAGCGATGCTCGGTGAACATGCGCGCGATCCGTCGAGCCGCACCATCATCGCGCTGTAGCGCGTCACACGTCTTTCGTTTCGCCATCCTCCCTTCGTCGATTGTTGTCGCCGAGACAACATGATGAGGTCCGTCGCGACGCTACTGCCGCACGAGCACATCGCCTACGCTTGGCGATGACGGTGGCCGTGCATGCATGCCCGATCCCCTCCGGGAAACGGACACGACACCGCAAGTGCAACGTGCGACCCGCGCGGCCGTCTGCGCCGCGTCGCGTCGTCGCGCGTCATTGGCCGCGGCAGCCAAGGCTGTTGCCATGGGTGTGACCCAGCACCTCATCAACCGAGGAACGATCCGTGACAGAAGAAGATATCCGCAGCAACGCATTCGCGATGCCCGTGCACAACCCGGCGTATCCGCGTCCGCCTTTCCGCTTCGTCAATCGGGAGTATTTCATCATCTCGTACGAGACGGACATGGACGCCCTCCGGGCCGTCGTCCCGGAACCTCTGACGGTCGACCAGGCCGTCGTCCATTACGAGTTCATCCGGATGCCCGATTCGTCGGGATTCGGTGACTACACCGAAAGCGGTCAGGTGATCTCCGTTCTTGACGAGGACGGCACGCGAGCCAATTTCACGCATGCGATGTACCTCGACGACGAAGGCCCCATCGCCGCCGGACGGGAAATCTGGGGATTTCCCAAGAAACTGGCGTCGCCGCGGCTCTGCGTCGACGGCAAGGACACGCTGCTCGGCACGCTCGACTACGGCACGCAGCGCATCGCCACCGGAACGATGGGTTACAAGTACCGCGCGCTCGACACGGAAGCCGAGCGCCGCAAGCTCGCCGGCACGCCCAACTATCTGCTCAAGGTCATTCCGCACGTCGACGGCACCGCGCGCATCTGCGAACTGGTGCGCTTCTTCCTACGCGATGTCGACGTGATCGGCGCATGGGAGGGGCCTGCCGCGCTCGAACTGCATCCGCATGCGCTCGCGTCGGTTGCCGACCTGCCGGTTCGCAAGGTGATCGGCGCGCGCCACGTCATCGCACATCTCACACTCGATATCGGCGAAGTGGCCCATGACTACCTCGCCCCCGCCGCGTCGCTGAAGCTCGCGGTCAACCAGTAAACCTCCGGAGGACGTATGGCACTGAATGACAAGGTCGCGCTCGTGACGGGCGCGGCAAGCGGTATCGGCGATCTGTGCGCACGCAAGCTAGCAGCGGACGGCGCCACGGTCGTGATCGCCGATCTGAACCTCGCGGCCGCGCGCAAGGTTGCGGACGACATCGTCGCGAGCGGAGGGAAGGCATTGGCGATCGCGATGGACGTCACCAGCGAGGAAGCCGTCGATGCGGGCATGGCCGAAACGGTGAACCGGCTGGGCGGAATCGACGTGCTCGTGTCGAACGCCGGCATCCAGATCGTCAACCGGATCGAGGACTACGCATTTTCCGACTGGAAGAAGATGCTGGCCATTCACCTGGACGGTGCATTCCTGACGACGCGTGCCGTCATCAGGCACATGTACGCGTCGAACAAGGGCGGCACGGTGATCTACATGGGCTCGGTGCATTCGCACGAGGCCTCGCCGCTGAAGTCCGCCTACGTGACCGCGAAGCACGGGCTGCTCGGTCTCGCGCGCGTCGTCGCGAAGGAAGGCGGGCCACGCGGCGTACGCGCCAATGTCGTGTGCCCGGGCTTCGTCAGGACGCCGCTGGTCGACAAGCAGATTCCGGAGCAGGCGAAAGCGCTGGGCATCTCCGAACAGCAGGTCGTCAAGGACGTGATGTTGAGAGAGACCGTCGACGGCGAATTCACGTCGGCGGCCGATGTCGCGCACACGGTTGCGTTCCTGGCCGGCTTCGAGTCGAACGCGCTCACCGGACAATCGATCGTCGTCAGCCACGGCTGGTTCATGCAGTAAGGAGAACACCATGTATTCGAGCCAGCGTAACAAGCTGAAGCAGCCCCATCGCATCAAGCTGCCCGCGTATGACGAAATCGGACTCGTGCTGCAGGGTGGCGGCGCACTCGGCTCCTATCAGGCCGGCGTGTATGAAGGCATGGCCGAAGTCGGCGTGGAGCCGACGCGAATCGCCGGCATATCGATCGGCGCGCTGAATACGGCGATCATCGCCGGCAATGCGCCGGCGGACCGCACGGATGCACTCCGCGGCTTCTGGAACACCATCAGTCAGCCGGGCGATACGCTCGCTCACGTCGGCGCGTCCATGTCGGCGTGGCCCGGGCTTGCCGACGTGGGGCGCAGGTGGTCGAGCGCGTGGGCCGCCACGCGAACGCTGATGGAAGGCCAGAACGGATTCTTCTCGCCGCGCACGCACGTGCCTTTCGCCGGATTCGGCGCAAAGCGTCCCGATCAGGTCAGCTACTACGACACGTCGGCGTTGCGTGAAACGCTCCTGCGGTACGCCAACTTCGACCGCATCAACGACGGAAACATTCGCGTTTCCGTCGGAGCGGTCAATGTGCGAACGGGCAATCTCGTCTATTTCGACAATACGAAAATGCGCCTGGCGCCGGAGCATTTCATCGCGTCCGGCGCGCTGCCGCCGGGCTTTCCGGCCGTCGAGATCGATGGCGAGTTCTACTGGGACGGTGGCCTCGTTTCCAATACGCCGCTCACCGAGATCATCCGCGAAAGCCAGCACAAGGACACGCTCGTCTTCCAGCTCGATCTGTGGAGCTCGCGCGGCAAGTTGCCGGGCAACTTCCTCGATGTCAGCGAACGCACCAAGGACATTCAGTATTCGAGCCGCACGCGCGCGATCACCGCGTTCATGTCGCAGAACCAGAAACATGCGCAGATGATCAAGGCGCTGCTCGAACACATTCCGGAACACGTGCGGCTTGCCCACCCGCTGCTGCGGGAAGCTCAGAAAACGGCGGATGGCAGTGCCGTGAACGTGGTGCACCTGATCTACAAGAACAAGACGTTCGAGGGGCACTACAAGGACTATGAGTTCAGCAAGGACACGATGCGCGAGCATTGGGCGAGCGGTCTCGAGGATATTCGCCGTTCGTTCGGACTCCCGGAGTGGTTCGAGATTCCGAGCCGGGAAATCGGCTTCGTCACGCGAGACGTGCACCGCTATCGGCACGACGTGGACGAAGCCGGCAGCCTCGGCAAGCATGCTTCTCCCGCGGAACAACTGCCGCCTGAGAAGGAATCGTCCGTCGCCGGGTAACCCGTATCGACGCCAGCCGCGGGTGAGCCGGGCGGTCGGCCGCGTGCCGGCGACGCCGTGACCGGCGGCCCGCCTGCTCTGTTCCCGACTCGCGGTACCGCCCTTGCAGGACCGCTTCAGGCGGAGCCATGACCGATCGTCGAGATCGCGCATGCGCCCGCCTCAAGGAGAGCACCATGATGTCGCATGAAATGATCGCGCGGTACGGCACGTTGATCGTATTCCTGAACGTTCTAGGGTCGTCGCTCGGCCTGCCGCTGCCTGCCATTCCGACCTTGGTCACGGTAGGCGCAGGCATCGCGCTCGTGACCCATGTCGCGTCGTCGACGCTGCTGCATTTCTCGACGATACTGGCCGCCGCCGTGGTTGGCGGCCTGCTCGGCGACCTGGTCTGGTACCAGGGTGGAAAACGGTACGGCAAGCGCACGCTTCACACCGTCTGCAAACTGACACCGTCGCGCGACGCGTGCGTCAGGACGACGGAGCGCTTCTTCGGGCGTTGGGGCGTTCGCGTGCTCGTGATCGCGCGGTTCGTACCCGGCCTGTCACTCGTGGCCGTTCCGCTATGCGGCGCGATGGCCGTCAGGTTGCGCGCCTTTATCTTGCATGACTGCATCGGCATTGCGCTGTGGGCGTCGATCGGTCTGGCCGTCGGCACACTGTTCGCCTCGCAGATCGACGCGGTCTTCGCCCTCGTCACTCGTCTTGGCTGGCATGTGCTCATCGTGATCGGCATCGCACCGGCGTTGTATCTTCCGTATCGCCACTGCCGCCGACGGATGCTGGCAAGCGCGCTCGGGAAAGCGCGGATCAGCGCGGGTGAACTGCATGCGTTGCTCGCGAGCAATCCGCGGCCGGCCGTGATCGATATCCGTTCCGCCGAGCGAAGAATGCTCGATCCGTTCGTCATCCCGGGCGCGGTGATCGGCGATGAACGCAAGCCGCGCCAGATCATGGAGCGCTATGGCACGAACCGGACGCTCGTCATCTATTGTGCGTGCCCGCACGAAACGTCCGCCGTGTCGGTGGCCAGGCAGTTGCGCCTGTCCGGTGTCAAGCTCGCGTTACCGCTCACCGGCGGTATCGATGCATGGCGCGTCGCGGGCTTCGACGTGGAACCGATGGTCGCGATGAACGACGCGGCAATCGCCCCGGAGGAGCGGAACGCCTTCACGTATTGACGCCGTGGCGCGCCCGGGTTCCCGGGCAGCGCGGTATCGCACCGTTGGCGGCCTGTCGGGCCGCCGATTCGCCTGACGACGGACAACACCTCCATGGCGCCTCCATCGGCTCACGCAGCGAGTGCCGGACCTCGGCATCGCGACCCACGCTAGCCGGGTTTCACGCCTCTTCTTGGTCACATCCTCGGCGGACCTGACACCCTCTCCCGACCACAGTTGCGCCATGCGGCGACTGCGCCGCTTGTCTCGAACCCGGGGCAAGACGATCTGTCGATCGCGTAACGGATAAAGCGTTCCTTCCGCCGTTGCGCGCCTGGCGGGCGCATTCCCCGACACAGACAGTGAGATCGGCGTAACGGACGTTCGACGTCAGCACGCTTGGAACGCCATCCGGCGCGTTTCCGTGACGACGAAGGCACTGGTTGGCCGCGGACGGCTTGATCAGTTTGACGAAGCGTTTGACGCAAGGTGTGGCCGCTTCCTGCAACGACCCGCCCGGTCCGCCGAATGCGACCGCATGGTGTCCATCATTTTGACGGACACCATGCCGACATCGATCCTCAAGGGTTTGGCGCATCCCGGCTCGGCGGCGTGCGAGCGATCGCCACCGCGCGACGCCAGCGGGCTCGTTCAGTGACCGCCTGCCGCGATCCCGCCGCCGCCGCACTTGCCCGGCCGGGTGAGCCAAACCAGCGGAATGATCACGATGAAGATGATCGACGACAACCAGAAGATGTCGTTCAGCGCGAGCATCGCAGCCTGTGCATTCAGCGTGCGTTCGAAAAACGCCGACGCCTGATCGACGCCGCCGCCTAGCGTCGCCTGGAGCTGCGTGACGGCACTCGTGTAAGCGGGGTTGTTCACGCTCGATTGCTCGGCGAGCCGCGCATGATGCAGGATCGTCCGGTCGTTCCATCCGGTCGCGATCAGCGAGGTGCCGACGCCGCCCGCGAACACACGCACGAAATTCGACAGCCCGGCGGCGGCCGGAATCCGGTCGGGCGCGAGGCCCGACAGAATGATCGCGGTAAGCGGCGTGAAAAAGAGCGCCATCGGAATACCCTGCAACAGGGTCGGCAGCACCAGCGTGTAGGGGTCGACGCCCGTCGTGTAACGCGAGCGCATGAAGAACACGCCCGCGAAACCCACGAAGGCCAGCGTCGCGAGCACCCGCGCGTCGGACTTCGGCATGATCTTCGCCATCAACGGTGCGAGCAGCACGGCGAAGATCCCGAGCGGCGCCGTCACGAGTCCGGCGTCCACCGATCGATAGCCGAGATAGCCCTGAATCCATTGCGGCAGGATCACGAGGTTCGAGAAGAATACCGCGTATGCGACCGAGATCGCGATCGTGCCGCCGCGGAAGTTGCGCACCGCGAACAGGCGAATGTCCACGATCGGGTTGCGCGCCGTGAACTCCCAGATCAGGAAGAACAGGAAGCTGACGGCCGCAATCACGGCAAGCGAGCAGATCACAGGCGAGCTGAACCAGTCGAGATCCTTGCCCTTGTCGAGCATGATCTGCAGCGTCGCGACCCATACGACCAGCGACATCAGGCCGACTTTGTCGATGGGCAGCTTGCGCACCTGCGTCTCACGGTCGCGATAGATCATCCACGTCACGCCGGCCGCGAACAGGCCGACCGGAATGTTGATGTAGAAGATCCACGACCAGCTGTAGCTGTCGGTGATCCAGCCGCCCAGCGCGGGACCGGCGATCGGGCCGACCGTCGCGGTCATCGACCAGAGCGCGAGCGCGGTCGAGCTCTTCTCCTTCGAATACGAACCCAGCAGGATCGCCTGCGAAAGCGGAATCAGCGGCCCCGCGACGGCGCCCTGCAATACGCGCGCGGCGAGCAGCACGAGCAGGTTCGGCGCGATGCCGCACAGCCACGACGAGAACACGAACAGCACGATCGCGGCCACGAACAACCTGATCTGCCCGACGCGCTGCGTGAGCCATCCGGTCAGCGGAATTGCGACGGCATTGGCCGCCGAGAACAGCGTGATCACCCACGTGCCTTCGTCGACGGATACGCCGAGGTTTCCGGAGATGGTCGGAATCGCGACGTTGGCGATCGACGAATCGAGCACGTTCATGAACGTCGCGAGCGCGACGGCGAGCGTCGCCAGCACCAGCTTTCCGCCCGTCAGCGGTGGCGGCGCGGGTTGAGTCGAGGAATTCATCTTGCTCACACTCCGAAGGTCGACCGCGCCGGCACATCGTTCCGGCCAGTCGGATGATTGAATCGACCGGAACGCGACTGCAACGCGTATCCGGGTCGACGGTTCAACTCGCGCGCCGCGTCGTGTCGCGCGGGTCCTTTGCATCGCGCGTGGCGGAAGCCGTCGGCTCGCCGCCACGCGCCGTCGTACCCGCACGCCCGATGACGATGTTGCGCGCGATGATCTTCTCGATCTCGGCGTCCGCCTGTGCGCCGTATTCGGCAAACACGTCCGTGCGATATGACGTGTTCGTCGCCGCGCCGAGCTGCGGGCCCGTGTCGTCGCGCGTATCCACGTCGACGTCCATCGACAGTCCGATGCGCAGCGGATGCGCGTCGAGTTCCTTCGGGTCGAGCTGGATGCGCGCGGGCAGGCGCTGAACGATCTTGATCCAGTTACCTGTCGCGTTCTGCGCGGGCAGGCTCGCGAATGCGCTGCCCGTGCCCGCCGAGAAGCCGACCACGCGGCCGTGATACCTGACCTTTCCGCCGTACACGTCGGCCGTCAGCGTGACGGGTTGACCGATGCGCATGTTGCGCAACTGGCTTTCCTTGTAGTTCGCGTCGACCCACACGCCGTCGAGCGGCACGATCGCCATCAATGGCATGCCGGGCGACACGCGCTGGCCGACCTGAACCGAGCGCTTCGCGACATAGCCGGTGACGGGCGCGGGCAGCACGTTGCGCGCGTACGCCAGATACGCGTCGCGCACCTTCGACGCGGCCGCCTGCACGTTCGGGTGCTGGTCGATCGTCGTGCCGTCCGTCAATGCGCGGTTGGCCTCCGCCTGTCGACGCGCGGCGTCGAGCGCGGCCCGCGCGGCCGCCACGGTGTCGCGCGCGTGCGCGATGTCCTCGGCCGACACGGCTCCCGTATCGGCGACGGCCACGCGACGACGCAGGTCCTCCTGGGCTCGCACGAGATCGGACTGCTTCTGCGCGACGTTCGCGGCATACAGATCGTCGTTCACGTAGAGACTGCTCACTTGCCGCACGGTCTGACCCAGCGCCGCTTCGGCGTTGCCGAGCGCGACTTTCGCATCGGCGGCGTCAAGCGTGACGACGGGTTCCCCCGCCTTCACGATCTGCGTATCGTCGGCGTTCACGGCAACGACGGTACCCGCCACCTGCGGCGTCAGCTGCACGAGATTGCCGCTGACGTACGCATCGTCGGTGGATTCGTGGTAGCGCGCGAACGTCAGGTAGTACGCGGTGTAGGCAACCGACGCCGCCACGACCGTCACGCCGAGCAGCGCCAGCAGCAGCCGGCGGCGGCGCGTCGCGTCTTCGCTTGCGACATCGTCGCCTCCCGACGGCGACGTATCACGATTCACGCGGGGTGCGTCGACCGGCTTGCGTACCGGCGGATTGATTTCGCTCATTTCAATTCTCCAGGCAGATTCGATGGATCGCCGCTCAGCGCGCGGCGACAGCGGGCACGGCCGATACGCGCGCATCGGCATGTGCCGCGGTGCCCGCGCCTGCGAATGACGTGTCGACGAAGCCACCGCCCAGCGCGGACGCGAGCGCAATCTGACGATCGCGGCGGTCCATGCGCAGATTCGCGACGCGCTGATCGGCGGAAAGTGCGTTGACGTCGGCGTTCAACACGGTCAATTGATTCGTGAGACCAGCCTTGTACTGCACGAGCGCCAGCGCGGCCGCCTTCAGCGCGGCTTGCTGCGCGGTCAGCGCATCGACCAGCTGTGCGTCCGTCGAACGCACGTCGGCGACTTGCGTCGCGACTTCGCTCAGCGCGGTGACGAGCGCCTGGTTATAGGTCGCGACGGCGAGATCGAAGTCCGCATAGCGCCCCTTCAGTTGCGCACGGAGTGCGCCAGCGTCGAAGATCGGCAGGTGGATGGCCGGTCCGACCGACGCGGTGCGGCTCGCCGCCGTCAGGAAACGGCCGAAGCCGAACGCATCGAGTCCGATCGCGGCGCTCAGGTTGATGTCCGGATAGAACTCGGCCTTCGCTTCCTTCACGCCGTGCGCGAGCGCATCGACACGCCATCGGGCAGCCACGATGTCGGGGCGCCGGCTCACGAGATCCGCAGGCAGATTGTCGGGCAGGCGTACCTCGTTGCCGGTGCCGAGCGTCGGTCGCGCGATCCCCAGGCCGCGATCGGGACCGGCGCCGACCAGCGCGGCAATCTGGTAGCGCGCCGCGAGGATCCGGCCGTCGAGCGATTTCAGCAACGCACGGCTGGTCGCGAGATTCGCACGGGCGGTCTCTCGCTCGACCTGCGTATCGAGCCCGGTCGCGATTCGGGCCGCGGCGATGCGATCGATCTGCTCGCGCCGGGCGATCTCCCGCTGCGCGATGTCGTGCAACAGGAACAGGCGTGCAAATTCGTTGTAGGTACGCGCGATCGCGGTCGTGAGCGTCAGCCTGACCGCTTCCGCGTCGGCGCGGCTCGCCTGCAGATCGGACACCGACTCGCGCAGCGCCTCGCGTTTCTTGCCCCAGAGGTCGAGCTCGTACGAAGCGCCCAGGATGCCGCGGTTCTCCGTCTGCCATGACCCGCCGTACGGCGGCGGCACGAGCGCCGTTCCGGAAAACTGTTGACGCGTGAGCGCGTAGCTGGCGTCGACGCGCGGCATCGTCCCCGCTCGCGCGGATTCGCTGTAGGCCTGCGCGGCCGCCACGCGTGCACGCGCCTGATCGAGCGTCGGGCTGCTGTTGAGTGCCTCGTCGATCAAGGACTTCAACTGGCCGTCACCGAACTGATCGGCCCAATCCGCGGTCGGCCAATGTCCTTGCTCGAACGGCAGGCTCCATTGCGTTGCGTAATGCTGTGGATCGGTCATCGCCGCATCGCCGTGAATGCCGGCGTAGTTCGCGCATGCCGACAACGCCGATGCGACGATCGCCGGCACGCCGGCTCGGGACACGCGCAATCCATACCGCCGCGCGGTCGAAAGCATGGTCGTCGCGCGTCCCTTCACGAGCGCGATCAATGTCCGGATGCCGATCCATGGATTCAGCAAGCCGCGGCGTACCTGCCCGCTGTGACCGACACCGCACACGCACCAGCTGCAGAAGTGCTCGCAGTTGTTCGTCAGGAGCCGATAGTGGTCCTCGCCGAGGCGCGACCAGGCCCGCTCGACGACAGCGATTCCGGTATAGATGGCGTCCGGATCCGCCTGAACACGGATGCCGTTTCCCGCCGCGAAGCGACGCAACGGGATGCATTCCACCGGACACCGCCTCGCGGAACGATCGAAGCCGCCATAGTGAACAACCAGGCCGTCTCCCACGTAGATGCCGTGATGCACATACCCGTCGCGCTCGCTGACGAGATGCGCGCCAGCGTCGATGTTGGGTTCCGACCGAATCGGTACGTGCGAAAGCGTCGGCCAATCGATATTCAAAGTGTCCATCGCGAGCCTCCGATTACGTAGGTGTGCCGCATGTCGCGTCACCGATGGGTTGCCTGCATGCGCGAACCGAAGGTCGGCCCGCATTCCCGTGCCGTCATACTAGGATCCGCACTCACGCGCAGGTAGACCCGCATCGGAACACTTTCCCGTTCCTCATCGGCACCAATCGGCCGCGTCCCCGCGGTCGTGGAACGCTCGATGCGAGCGACATCCGCCGCTCTCGCCGCATTGGTGCGAAGCGGGAAACACCATGCATCCCTGAACGATCTGGTCCGACGATCCGTCTTTGCCTAGCATGCAAGAGCGCTGGGGCCATCGTTCGGATGGCGGTCGTGGGGAACGGCCTGCAGGCAAGCGTTGCACCATTGCGCCGATTCGCTTCGGGAAACGACGCGCCACACCGATCCGCAGGGCTCGGAACACTCGCGCCGATCAATACAAGCAACCGGGAGGAATATGGAGAACGAGAGGTTGCAACCTCCGCCGCTGACGCTGCTCGACAAATACCGCGGACGAGAATTCGCGGCGCTCTACACGACCACGGTCACCGTATCCGGCGGCCAGTCCGGTCATGGCCGTGCATCGGGCATCGCACGATCCGACGACGGCTGTCTCGCCCTCGATCTGCGATTGCCGACCGAACTCGGCGGCCCGGGCGGCGGGACCAACCCCGAACAACTTCTCGCTGCCGGCTACGCCGCGTGCTTTCACGGCGCGCTGAGCCTGCTCGCGCAACGCGACCGGATCGACATCCGGGAAGCGACCGTCGCTGTCGAAGTGACGTTTGGTCGCGATCCGGTCGATGGCGGATATGCGCTGACCGCCAACGTCACCATCCGCATGCCGGGCGTGAACCGGCATGTCGCGGAGCGTCTCGTCCGGGACACGGAGCGCCTGTGCCCCTATTCGAAGATGGCGCGGCAGGGAATCTGCAATGTCGTCGGCGTGTCGACGTGATTGGTGCCGAAGCGGCAACAGAGTGCGCACGTTCCCGGTTCTACCGGCCCGCCGGACCCGCTATTACGATGGTTGACAGGCAGGTCGTGCGATGCATCGCCATGCGCACGGCCACTCGTGCCACTTTCACCAATCAGGAGAACGGATCATGTCGCAACGTATCAATTATTTTCAGCAATCGCCGGATCTGACCAGGAAACTCGTCGAACTCGACGGGTTGCTTCAGAAGACGACGATCGAGGTTCCGGTGCGCGAGCTCGTCGAGATTCGCGCGTCGCAGCTCAACGGCTGCGCGTTCTGTGTCGACATGCACATCAAGATGGCGAAGATCCATGGCGAGCGTGAACTGCGCGTGCATCACGTCTCGATCTGGCGCGAGTCGCCGCTGTTTTCGCCGCGCGAGCGTGCCGCGCTCGAATGGACCGAGGCACTGACGCATCTCTCGTCGCATGGCGTGCCGGACGATCTCTACGAACGCGTGCGGGCCCATTATTCCGAGAAGGAACTGTCGGATCTCACCGTCCTCGTGGGTGCGATCAACTGCTGGAACCGGCTGAACGTCGCGTTCAGCGTCGTGCCCGGCTCGTTCGACAAGATGTTCGGGCTCGACAAGGCCAACCTGGAGTAACGACATGAAACGCATCGTGCTCGCACTTGCACCGCTTGCGCTGTCGCTGCTGATGCCCGTTCAGCCGGTCGCCGCCGCACCGCAAGCCAAGGTCACGCAACTGACAACGGAACCGTTGCCCGAGTATCCGGGCAAGGAAGTCGAGATGATCGTCGTGGATTATCCGCCAGGCAGCGTCGACCCCATCCATCGCCACGACGCACACGCATTCGTCTATGTGCTCGACGGCAGCATCGTGATGGGCCTGAACGGCGGCAAGACGGTCACGCTCCATGCCGGCGACACGTTCCACGAAGGCCCGGAGGACGTACACACAGTTGGACGAAACGCCAGCGGCACGAAGCCGGCAAAATTCGTCGTATTCCTGATCAAGAACAAGGGCGCCCCCGTCCTCACGCCAGTGAAATAGCGGGACCGTCGTCGAGGCCCGGCAGCGCCGGGCCCGCCCCCAACGTTCGACCTGCCGGAGGCGCGCTCAGGCGCGCCGGACGAAATTGGGCGACGCCCGAGCGTGGCGTCCGTGTGGCACCCGTTCGGCGTGCCCCGTCTCGACGATCGCCGCCCTCGGTTGATCGCCGGGTATACTCCCCGCCAGTATCCGCATATACTCCCCCCCAGTTTGATGCCAGCGCGTGAGAGCCAACATGCGGCCGGAGCACGGATGCGGGCTCCCGCATCCGTGCGTTGCGATGAAAGGCAGATCGATTCTTCAGCGGATTGCAGCCGTGCATGGCGCGCTCAAAGGGTCGATGATGGAGCCTCGGCGCAAAGACGCACCCGATCCGATGCACGCAGGAAAGTCGATCCGAACCGTCGTTCAACTGAAGCAACGAAGAGGAGCATGAACATGTCCGTCGCCATTCATCCCGCTGTCGATCAAGGCATTCAGAAGGGAGCCGCCGAATTCGCGGGCGGTACGCTGCGCTGCCTGTGCACGCAGGATCCGGTCGAGGTTCGGGTCGACGCCCAGGTCGCGTTCAATCACGCGTGCGGCTGCACGAAGTGCTGGAAACCGGCTGGTGCGCTGTTTGCAGTCGTGGGCGTCGTGCCGCGCGACAAGGTCACCGTGACCGCGCACGGCGAGAAACTGCGGGTCGTGGACGACAAGGCGCTGATCCAGCGCCACGCGTGCACCGCCTGCGGCACGCATCTGTTCGGGCGTATCGAAAATGCCGATCATGCGTTTTACGGCCTGGACTTCATCCATACCGAACTGTCGCAGGATGTCGGCTGGGACGGCCCCGGCTTCGCCGCGTTCGTATCGTCGATCATCGAGAGCGGCACGCCGCCGTCGTTGATGGCGGACGTGCGCGACACGCTGCGCGGCAAGGGACTGGAGCCCTACGATTGCCTGAGCCCCGCGCTGATGGACATTCTGGCAACGCATACGGCCAAGGCCAAGGGGACGTACCGGGAGGCGTGAAGTCACGGCGCCACGGCCGGCGCGCGGCACGCGTCGTCGTCGCGCCGGTCGTCGGGTCGGGCGACGACGAAACCGTGCGCGATTCTCAGTGCAAGTCATGGCGCCGCGAACGGGCGCCATGATCGAACGACCTTCCTGATGCGCCATGCCGCCCTGGCGCTCAGGCGCGACCGCCCCCGTCCACACGCGGGGCGTCGCCGACCATCGTGACGAGAACCAGCGCGGCAATCAGGCCCAAGTGCTCGAAGAAGCTGTTGAGCGCCATGAAATGTTCTACGCCCGTGCGGTTCCAGAAATCGCTCGCCACGACCATCGCGACGAGCGTCAACATGCCGAGGCTGCCGGCGCCGAGCCACGTGAAGCGGCGAAACACCACGCAGAGCGAACCACCGATCTCGACGACAATCGCCAGCGCAGCCCACAGCGCGGCCGGGTGCAGGCCGAAATGCGCCTGCTCGGCCACCGCTTCGTCGAAATGCATCGCCTTGTTGATGCCGCCGATCAGAAACGCGGAGACGAGTGCAAGCCGTACCAGCGCACCGATCCACGGCTGCGCGAGCAGCACGCGGACCCATGCCGGGTTGCCGTAGAAGGTGCGCGTCGACATGTCAGATCGCCCAGCACGAACAGCCGAACGCGCCCCAGAAGCCCTTCGCGTCGGACGTCGGCAATGCGCTTGCCCATGCCCCCCCGTGCGCATGCTGGTGCACGTTGCAGGCATTCGCGCAACCGCACATCGCTGCGGCCGCCGCCCGTTGCAGCGGTGCGCCGTTGCGCTGCGTCGCGCCCCAGCCGCCATAGCCGCCGTACTCGCGCACGGGCGACCAGTCCGGCATCGCGGGCGGAATCGGCGCGTCGTGCGACGCGAACGGCCCTGCGCCCCATACGATCTTTCCGCCGACCACGGTCAGCAATGCGGTCGTGCCCGCGATGTCGTCCTCGGCGCACGCGAAGAAATCGCGATCCGGGACCACGAGGTCGGCAAGCTGCCCGACGGCCACACGCCCTTTCTTCCCTTCCTCGTTCGAGAACCACGTCACGTATTCGGTCCACATGCGCAGCGCGGTCTCGCGATCGAGCAGGTTGCGCTGCGGATACATGCGCAGGCCGCCGACCGTCTTGCCCGTCACCAGCCACGCGAGCGACACCCACGGGTTGTACGAGGCAACACGCGTCGCGTCGGTGCCGGCCGAAACCTTGAGCCCCTTGCCGAGCATCTTCGCGACGGGCGGCGTTGCTTCAGCCGCCTGCGCACCGTAGCGCTCGACGAAGTATTCGCCCTGGTACGCCATCCTGTGCTGCACCGCGATGCCCCCGCCCAGCGCCGCAATACGATCCATCGATTTTTCGGTGATCGTCTCCGCGTGATCGAAGAACCAGTTCAGCCCTTCCAGCGGGATGTCCTTGTTGACCTTCTCGAACACGTCGAGCGCGCGGCTGATGGTTTCGTCGTAGGTCGCGTGCATGCGCCACGGCCAGCGGTTCTGCGCGAGCACGCGCACGACGCCTTCGAGATCGTCCTCCATCTGCGCGGGCAGGTCCGGACGCGCGACGCGGAAGTCCTCGAAATCCGCCGCCGAGAACACCAGCATCTCGCCCGCGCCGTTGTTGCGGAAATAGTCGGTGCCGTCGTGATACTTGGTGCTCTTCGTCCAGTTCACGAAGTCTTCCTTCTCGGCGTTCGGCTTCTGCGTGAACAGGTTGTACGCGATCCGGATCGTCATCTCGCCCGCATCGTGCAGCTTGCGGATCACTTCGTAATCGTCGGGGTAGTTCTGCGAACCGCCGCCCGCGTCGATCACGCCGGTCACGCCGAGACGGTTCAGTTCGCGCATGAAATGGCGCGTCGAGTTGTACTGGTATTCGAACGGCAGCTTCGGCCCTTTCGCGAGCGTCGCGTAGAGGATCGTCGCGTTCGGGTTCGCGAGCAGCAGGCCCGTCGGGTTGCCCGCGGCATCGCGCAGGATCGTGCCGCCCGGCGGCTCGGGTGTGTCCTTCGTATAGCCGACCACGCGCAGCGCGGCCGCGTTCAGCAGCGCGCGGTCGTACAGGTGCAGGATGAACACCGGCGTATCGGGCGCGGCCGCGTTGAGTTCGTCGATCGTCGGCAGGCGCTTCTCGACGAACTGATGTTCGGTGAAGCCGCCGACCACGCGCACCCACTGCGGCGCGGGCGTGATCGCGACCTGCCGCTTGAGCATGTCCATCGCGACCGCGAGCGAAGGCACGCCGTCCCAGCGCAGCTCCATGTTGTAGTTCAGGCCGCCACGAATCACGTGGCAGTGATTGTCGATCAGGCCCGGCAGCACGGCGCGGCCCCCGAGGTCGACGACCTTCGTCGCACGGCCGGCCAGCGGCATGACGTCCGCCTCGTTGCCGACCGCGACGAAGCGGCCCGCGGCGATCGCCACCGCCGTCGCGGTGGGGTTTGCGCGGTCGAGAGTCGTGAACCTTCCGTTGTGAAGGATCAGATCCGGTTGGGACTCGGTTGCGGTCATATACATCACCTCGTTTCGGTCAGAAGCCAAAGAGCTGTTTGAGGGTGGGGATGACCTGCACGCCGATCACCATGCCGAGCAGCCCGACCAGGGCAATCAGCGGCGGTGCCGGAGAGCGGACCTTGATTGCGCTGTAAATGACACCGATCAGCAAGCCCGCACCAAGGGAAACCAGATAAGGTTCCATACGATCAATTTCTCGGACAGGTTGGAATGCAGGCCCTAGGTCCTGGCAAACGCCTGGCGGACGGCATCGTGAATCGTCACGTTCCACCGTCCGCGTCGACGCATCGCCGAGGCGGCGCGTCCGGATCGAACACGCCGCTTCGGCATCGACAGTCGCTGACTGTCCGCGCTTACTTCGCCGGCACGGCCGGGATCGACTCGTGCGGCGTCGCGGTGCGCGGCGCGGCCTTGTGGACCATCGTGTACGCGTAGTCGACGCCCATGCCGTACGCACCCGAATGTTCCTTCGCGATTGCCATCACGGCGTCATACGTCTCGCGGTGTGCCCAGTCGCGCTGCCACTCGAGCAGGACCTGCTGCCACGTCACCGGCACCACGCCGGCCTGGATCATCCGTTGCATCGCGAAGTCGTGCGCGTCCTTCGACGTGCCGCCCGATGCATCGGCCACCATGTAGATCTCGTAGTCGCCTTCGAGCATCGCGCAGAGCGCGAACGTCGTATTGCAGACTTCGGTCCACAGGCCCGAGACGACCACCTTCTTGCGACCGTTCGCGGCCAGCGCGTCGCGCACCTTCTGGTCATCCCACGAGTTCATCGACGTGCGTTCGAGCGTCTTCTGGTTCGGGAACACGTCGAGCAGTTCGGGGTAGGTGTGACCCGAGAAGCTCTCGGATTCCACCGTCGTGATCGTGGTCGGGATGTTGAATACCTTCGCGGCCTTCGCGAGCCCGACGACGTTGTTCTTCAGCGCCTGACGATCGATCGACTGCACGCCGAATGCCATCTGCGGCTGCTGGTCGATGAAGATCAGCTGGCTGTTATGGGGGGTGAGTACTTCAAGCTTCGGATTGCTCATGGCGGTCATGTCCTTTGACGCGGAGAAAAATTTGCCTGCCTCGCCGGCAAGCGGGAGGCGCCCAATGCGCTGTGCCGGAAGGTTCGCCTGCCAGCCGTTGTCATTCAACACGCGAATCGATGGTAATGCCACTTAATCAATTCTATTAATAAAATCCCTAAATTCAGGCCTTAAAAGATCTTAAAAACCGCAGAATTCAACGGCCACATCAGAAAAGACCTGCTAGGCTATCGATTGAATTCATGCTCGTCTCCAGATCGGTAGTTATCCGTATTTTTCACACGGTTGTCATTCACTTGTCTCTGAATCATGAAGCCGTACATTTCATCGCTGCTTGCCGGAATGCTCGCCGGCGCTGTCTACTACCTGATCGGCGTGCCGTCGCCTGCTCCGCCCACGATCGCGCTGGCCGGCCTGCTGGGCATTCTTGCCGGCGAACAGATCCTGCCGGTCGCACGCCGGATGCTCGGAGGGATTCATCTGAAAACCGCGTGGAACGAGGCGAAGTGCAGCCAGCACATGTTCGGCGCGCTGCCCGGCGCCCAGGCATCCGATGCCGCCGCGAAGAAACCTCGATAGACACCGTCGTACCCCACGCTGATCGACCGGATTCGCGCAGGCAGATCGGCAGGCCCACCGATCTGCCGACGCCGACGACACGCGGGTACGCAAAAACACGCAGCACCCGCGAAACGCGGCCCCGGTCGGCACGGCTCCCCCCGTGTACCGACGCTCCGGAAACGGCACACACCACCAATACCGATCAGACGCCGCAACCGCGAGCGGCAATCCTGCGCGGACAGGATGGTGCCCCGGCTCCGATTCACGGACGAATTGTTCCGAATCGTATTGGACTCGGCGGTGCTTGGCGATAACATGGCAGGCCGACGCCCCCGTGGAATTCATCATGAAGCTGTCATTCGAAGCGCTCGAGGCACTGGACGCGATCGACCGCACCGGCACGTTCGCCGAAGCCGCGGAGCTCCTGCACCGCGTACCGTCCGCGCTGACTTATCTCGTACAAAAGCTCGAAAGCGACCTCGACGTCGCACTGTTCGACCGGAGCGGGCGCCGCGCGAAGCTCACGCACGCGGGTCGCGTGGTCGTCGAAGAGGGCCGCCGGCTGCTGCATGCCGCCGAACAGCTCGAGCTCAAGGCGTTGCGTGCCCAGCAAGGCTGGGAAACCGAGGTTCGCATCTGCATCGACGAGATCCTGCCGTTCGAGGCGTTGTGGCCCTACGTGCATGCGTTCTACGGACTCGAGATGAACACGCGGCTGCGCCTGTCCACCGAAGTCCTCGGCGGCACCTGGGATGCGCTGATTTCGCGCCGCGCGGATCTCGTCGTCGGCGCGGCGGGCGAACCGCCGGAACTGCCGGACATCGTCGCGCGGCCGATCGGCACGCTCAGGCATGTGTTCGCCGTCGCCCCGACCCATCCGCTCGCGGCGCTGCCCGAACCGCTGTCGATGGCGTCGGTCATCGAGCATCGCGGCGCCGTCATCAGCGATACCTCTCGCGAACTGCAGCCACGCTCGGTCGCCGTCGACGCCGGGCAGCCGTATCTCGCGGTCCCCACGCTCGCCGCAAAGCTGGCCGCGCAGTGCGAAGGACTCGCGGTGGGCACGCTGCCGGATTGCATCGCGGCACGCGCGATCGCGCAAGGCAAGCTCGTCGCACGCAAGGTGACCGGCATGCGCGACACGACGCATTGCTATATCGCGTGGCGCGGCGACGAGGCCGGACGCGCGTTGCACTGGTGGGTCGATCAGCTCGCTCGCCCCGATCTCGTCGACCGCTTCACCGCGCTCGCCTGATTCCGCCGCCCGTCGGCCGCGCCCGTCGGTCGAACGTGTCCCCAAGATCTCCCGCCGCATCAGCCGAACGAATCGTGCAGGCGCTTCATCTCCTTCTCGAGCCATTCGATCAGGTTGAACGACGCGTGCGCCTTCGCGGCCGGCGGGATCATCATCTTTTCCTCGGTCGCGATGTGTTCGGTCAGGGATTCGCACATCAATCGTCCGAGTTCCGGCTTCCTCGCGATCAGCGGCGTCAGGTCGCGGCTGCTCAACTGATAGGCCGTCACCGCGGTCACGGCATAGACACTCGCATGAAGTTGCGTGCCGGCCAGCACGACGGACTGGCCGATCGCGTCGCCGGGCGCCATCCGACGGACCTCCATGTCGCCCGTCGCGCCCGGCACGAACACCGATGCGACGCCGGACCCGACGATCGTCAGCAGGCGCGTATCGGAATTCGACGCGTAAATCACCTCCCCTTTGTGGAATACGCGTGACGCCAGCGCGTCGGCCAGCACCGCCAGATCCTCGTCACCGAGTTGCCGGAAAAGCTCGACCGCGCGCAGCAGCCGTTGACCGCGCGACGCCGGCCGGTGCGCCGCGGCCGTTCCGCCAAGCGGGCGCAACGCGATGTCCGCGGCGGCCAGATGCCGGTGGGCCAGATCGTAGAGCCGGTTACGCACCGCCACCTTTTTTTGCAGCGCGTCGACGTAACAGACGAGTTCGTATTCGACGGAGTTGGTCCTGAATGCCTTGACGACCGCGACCGGCGCGGGGCTGGCCAGCACGTCGAGCGAACTGGAGGCAGCCCGGTCGAGCGCATCGACGACGATGGCCGGCCGCACTTCCGGATCGATCTCGATCGTCAGCGTCACGCCGTGCACGCTCGGGGGTTCGCTCAGGTTGACGATCGTCGCCTTCGCGGCGGTGCTGTTCGGCACGACGACCAGGTTGCCGAGACTGTTGATCATCTTGGTCGCGCGCCAGTTGCTTTCGACGATCCGCCCTTCCAGCTCGCCGATGGCCACCGTATCGCCCAGGCGAAACGGCTGGGTGGTATTCAGGACGAGGCCCGAGAACACGTCGTTCAGCGTGTTCTGGACGGCCAGGCCCAGGATCACGGCCACCGCGCCCGAGGTCGCGACCAGGCCGCTCAGCGGCAGACCCAGGACATAGCCCAGCGCAGCCACCGCGGCCGCACCGAACACGGCGCCTGCGGCGATGTCATGAAACAGCCGCTGGTTGCGCCACGCGCGCGGCAGCAGCAGATGGTCGAGCATCAGGCTGAACACCAGCGCGCACTGCAGCCACCACGCGACACCGATCGCCTGGATCGCCAGCCGGTCGAACCGGTCGGGCGACGCCGGCACCGCGAGCGGGCTCACGCCGGTTGCGAACAGCACATAGGTCAGCGCGGCGAACGACGCACAGCGCCAGACCGCTTTCGTCGTCGAACGGCCTGGCCCGAGCAACCGCCATGCAATGAGGTCGGCAACGACGATCGGCGCGCCGTAAGCGACCGTGACCGACAGGTTCAGCATGCCGGAACGGGCCGCGTGCGCATTGCGCGACGGGCGGGGAATCCGCGCGATCGCATGGCGCGCTACCCGATCCGGCGAGCGGCCGCCGGCAACGAATCGTGGCGAGAAAGGTCGGGCTGGACAGGTTTCATGCGGTGGTCGTTCGATGACGCGCGAAGTCGCGGCGGCAACGCATGTGTCGCTGCCGCCCCGCGCTGGCATTCAGTGGTGTCGCGACATCGATGCTGCGGTGCGAGCCGGTCTGCTGCGCGCACGCCTGCGAATCGCCGACGGTCTCCGTACATGCAATGTAGACGCACCGGCCGGCCCGGTCCTGAGTTCAGGCTGAAACGTTCTGAATTCGACGGCGGCGCGCGCCGTTACGATTCGCGCGGCGGCAACTCGGCCTCGCCCGCTTCGAACCCGAATGCGTGCACTTCGGACCACGCGTCGTGTACGACGTGCGTCGGCCCCGAGGTATGGGCGAGCGCGGCGGCATAGGCGGCCAGCAGGCGCACGCGCGCATTCTCGCGCGCACGTGTCTCGTCCATGTTCCGCATTGCATCGAGCGCCGCGCGCGCCCGTTCGCGACATTCGTCCACCAGCGACAGGTCGAACAGGCATGGGACCGCGACAGCCGCCAGCGCGACGCCGACGTCCGCATCGCCATTAGGCGAAAACGCCCAGTCGAGCGCCGCGCGCAGATTGCCGAGTTCGCGCCGGATCACGTCGAGCCGCGATTCGGTCCGCGGCCCGTCGTCGCCGCCGCCGCCGGGCGCAAGCCTGAACAACGTATGGAAGTAGTTCGCATGCGCGCGTGCCGCGGCCGCGCATTCGCCGTTGTTCTCGAGCTGCTGCAGCGCATAGGCGCGCGTCGTGGTCAGCAGCCGGTAGCGCGGTGCGCCGTGCGCGCTCTCGAGGCTCAGCAGCGACTTCGAGACGAGGCCGGCGATCGTGTCGAGCAGGTCCGCATCGGCCAACCCCTTCGTTCCGACGATATCCCGCACCGCGTCGATCGAGAAGCTGTCGCGAAACACGCCGAGCCACCGCAACAGCAGGCGCTCCGCGTCTCCGAGCAAGCGGTAGCTCCAGTCGTACATCGCCTGCAGCGTCTGATGACGCGGCAAGGCCGTGCGAAAACCGCCGGTCAGCAACCTGAAATGGTCGTCGAGATGCGCGGCCAGCACATCGATGCCGAGCACGGCCGCGCGTGCCGCTGCCAGTTCGATGGCGAGCGGAAGACCGTCGAGACGGCGGCACACCGACGCCATCAGCGCCACGCTGCGTTCGTCGAGCGGAAAGCGGGGATCGGCGGCACGCGCGCGCGCCGAGAACAGTTGCACCGCGCTGGCGCTCAGGGCCTGAGTATCGTCGGCGCCTTCGCCGGGGACATCGAGCGGCGGAATCGGACACAGCCGCTCGCCCTGGATACGCAGCGCCTCGCGGCTGGTCGCGAGGACGCGCAATCCGGCGTCGGATTCGGTCAGCGCGGTCGCGATCTGCGCGGCGGCGTCGAGCAGATGCTCGCAATTGTCGAGCACCAGCAACATCCGGCGGTTCGCCACGCTGGCCAGCACCGCTTCGAGCGTCAGCGATCCGGTCGGCTCCACGATGCCGAACGCACCCGCCAGTGCGTCGGGCACGAATCGCGGACTCGCGACCGTGGCCAGCGACACGAACGCGGCGCCATCCGGAAAGCGCGCCTCGGCCCGCATCGCCGCTTCGAGCGCGACCCGCGTCTTGCCGATGCCGCCCGCCCCGACCAGCGTCACGACGCGCGCGGTGTCGAGCGCCGCAAGGACGTCGGCGACGGTCTGCTCGCGGCCGACGAGCGCGGTCGGCGCGGCCGTCAGCCGCGACGTTGCGGGAGGTGCGGGCGCCGCGCCTTCGGCGTGGCCGCCAACCAGCCGATAGCCGCGCCCCGGCACCGTGACGATCAGGTTCCGGTCGTCGGCGAGCGCCTTGCGCAACGCGGCGATATGCACCTGCAGGTTGTTTTCCTCCACGATCGTGTGCGGCCACACGCGCTGCATGATTTCGTCTTTCGATACCAGTGCGCCGTTCGCACGAATCAGGAGTTCGAGAATTTCGAATGCGCGACTGCCGATACGCAGCAGCTTGCCGTTCGAGCGAATTTCACGTCTGTCGAGAAAAACGTGAAGTGTTCCAATCCGGATCATGGGAATTTTTAATCGATTGCATTCATCGATGCCCTGTCAGAAATGACACCGGTCTGACGGCAATGCTACGGCATTTGTCCGGTCAAATGATTCAAATAATCAGAACTCAAACAGCAAATTTTTTGAATCGACGAATGCCGCGATCGCCACGACGTCGTGCCCCGCCCCAACTGGCAAGGCACGACGCACCACGGCAACCTGCATTTTCAATGCGTGAAATAGCCGTTTACTCATGAACCTGTTTCGTAGGATAAAACGGCCGATTGACCGAACTTGATTTCGTAGTCTCGTGAATTGAGATGGCGGTTCGGATGGCTCCCGAGAAAAAAGCCGGTAACGACGACGTGCAAGGCGCAGCGAAATCGATTCCGGCCGTGACGGCCGGTCGGATTTTCCGTTCAGAACGATTCAGGCGCCGCTCAGGACATTCAGCGGCGCGACGCGCGACGATGGTTCCACGGCGCCAGCGTCGAGCGACTGCCGTCACGCCGCGAGGAACACGACCATGGGCAACCGTATCGCCGGCATCCGGATTCCCGACGGCCCGATCGCACGGGAGGCCGCCGCGGCCGTGCGCGCCGGCAAGCCGGAACTCCTGTTCCGGCACGCGATGCGCGTGTTCGCGTTCGCGTCGATCATCGGGCTGCGTCGCGGCATCGCATTCGACGCCGAGCTGCTTTACATCGCCGCGCTGTTCCATGACTTCGGACTGACCGAGCGCTACCGGCACTCGCGCCGGCGCTTCGAGATCGACGGTGCGAATGCCGCGCACGCATTCCTCGGCGGATACGGCGTCGCTGCCGACGATGCGACTGAGGTGTGGCGTGCAATCGCGCTGCACACGACCTTTGGCATTCACCCGTACATGACGCCGTTGACGGCGCTGCTCGGCGCGGGCATCGAGACGGATCTCTTTGCTCGCCATTTCGACGAAGTGAGCCGGTCCGAACGTGACGAGATCCTCAACGCGTGGCCACGCGGCCCGTGTTTCAAGGAACTGTTCCTCGAGGCGCTCGCCGCGGGCACCGCGCATCGCCCCGCGACTGCGTTCGGCAACGTCTGCGCCGACGTGCTCGAGCGGTGCGACCCGGACTATCGCCGGACGAATTTCTGCGGCCTGGTGCTCGGGTCGAAATGGACGGAGTGAGCCGGTCGGCCAGGCCCGCTCCGCCACGTCACGGCAGCAACCGCCGTCGAGTCATGCGCGGGCGAACGCCAGCAGTTCGTCATTCAATCGTTGCGCGTGCGTCAGATACAACGCATGCGGCCCGCCCTCGTAGACGCTCAGCGTCGCGTGCGGCACGCGCTTCGCCGCGGCGGCGCCCGTGAGCGCGAGCGGCACCGTCTGGTCGTCGTCGCCGTGAATCACGAGCGTCGGCACGTCGAACTTGTCGAGATCCGCCCTGAAATCGGTTTCGGAAAACGCGCCGACGCAATCGAGCGTGCCCTTCAAGCCGCCCTGCAGCGCCATGAAGGACGTCCAGTCGAGCGCGGCGCGCGAGATCGTCGAAGCGGCCCGGTTCGAACCGGTGAACAGCGGCCAGAAGTGCTCGAAGAATGCCGCGCGGTCGGCCATGATGCCCGCGCGGATACCGTCGAACACGGCCACGTCGACACCGTCCGGATGGTCGTCGCGCCGCGCGACCAGCGGCGTCACCGATCCGATCAGGACGGCCTTCGCGATGTGTCGCGTGCCGTGCCGGCCGATGTAGCGGGCCACTTCGCCGCCGCCCATCGAAAAGCCGACGAGCGTGACGTCGCGCAGCCCGAGCGTCTCGATCAGCGTCGCGAGGTCGTCCGCCAGCGTATCGTAGTCGTAGCCCGCCCACGGCTGGCCGGACCGGCCGAAGCCGCGCCGGTCGTAGGCGATGCAGCGAAAGCCGTTCGACGCGAGATGATGCATCTGGACGTCCCACATGTCCGCATTCAACGGCCAGCCGTGAATGAACACGACCGGTCGCCCTGCTCCCCAGTCCTTGTAGTGAATCGAAACGCCGTCGCGTGTCGTGAACGTGCTCATGCGGATTTCTTCCTCAGCGGTGAAAAAGTGGCGGCCGCCAGCCAGGGCCGACGGACGGATCATGAACGGGACAGCCTGGCGATGAACCGCTCCAGTTCGGACGCGAGGATCACCTCCCGGTAGTTCGCGGGGCGCTTCGCGCCGCGCCATTGCGGCTTGTAGATCGCATCGCCCGTGTGAATCGTGATGCCGGTCAGCGCGCAGCGCCCGAGGGCGCGAGACTTTGCGCTGATCCAGCGCTGCTCGTCGTAGCGGCAGCGCGTCGGGTCGCTCCACGAGATCAACACCGACGAATCGGTCTGCCGCTCGGCGGCGACGATCGCGCACCGGCGGCGCGCGCCGCCGCTCGACGCGGGCGGCGCGTCGTCACGATGGCGACGGCGCGCGGGTTCCGGGTCGCGAAGATGCGACGGCGCGCACCGACTCGCGGCCGGCGACGGGTCGAGCAGCGTCATCACGTGCTCCCAGCGATTGAATTCGTCCATGGCGGCGTACCCAGGCAAGTGGCGAGCGGTCCGGATGTTGCACACCCGCCCGCGTCGCGATCGCCATCCGCCGACGCGGACCGGCACCGACCCGCGACGGGATGACCTGATGCTGACGATAGCGAGCCGCCGCTGAAGAGTCTTTATTCCGGGCTTAAATTTTCTGGCCGGTGCATTTGCGCGGCATGCGCCGCGACCGGCTTCATGAAAATTCAGCCCGATTTCAGTACATGGCGCATGACCGCGGGATAGGCTCCTGTCGACGTTCGTTCGCTGCCTTCGCGCGCCTGCCGGCCCGCGACCGCGAACGCACGCCGGCTGCCGGCGCGATTGCCGCATGCGGGCAGATCCGAACCATCCATCCAACGCGGCATCGTTCCACCGCACGTTCAAGGAGTTCCCATGCGTCCAGCAGACATCGACGCCGTTCCCTCGGCGCGTCGCCGAGACATGCTGCTTGCCGGCGCGACCGCCGTTGCAGCCGCCGCGCTGCCGGCCGCTGCCGCCGCCGCCCCCAAACACACCGCTTCCGCCCATCAAGGAGCCCATGCGATGAACACGATCACCACCAAAGACGGTACGCAGATTTACTTCAAGGACTGGGGCAGCGGCCGCCCGGTCGTCTTCTCGCACGGCTGGCCGCTGTGCGCCGACGCGTGGGACTCGCAGATGCTGTTCCTCGTGCAGCACGGCTACCGCGTGATCGCGCACGATCGCCGCGGTCACGGCCGCTCGAGCCAGCCGTCGCAAGGCAACGACATGGACACGTATGCCGACGATCTCGCGGCGCTGATGAATGCGCTCGACCTGCGCGAAGCCACGCTCGTCGGCCACTCCACCGGCGGCGGCGAAGTCGCGCACTACATCGGGCGCCACGGCACGAAGCGTGTGTCGAAGGCCGTGCTGATCGGCGCCGTGCCGCCGCAGATGGTGAAATCGGCGTCCAATCCCGGCGGCCTGCCGATGGACGTGTTCGACGGGATCCGCAAGAACGTCGCCGAGAACCGTTCGCAGTTCTACAAGGATCTCGCCGTGCCGTTCTTCGGCTTCAACCGTCCGAATGCCAAGGTGTCGCAGGGCACGATCGACGCGTTCTGGGCGCAGGGCATGATGGGCGGCATCCATGGCCAGTATCTGTGCGTCAAGGAATTCTCCGAGGTCGACTACACCGACGACCTGAAGAAGATCGACGTCCCGACGCTGATCCTGCACGGCGACGACGACCAGATCGTGCCGATCGACGATTCGGCTCGCCTGTCCGCGAAGATCGTGAAGCACGCGGAGCTCAAGGTCATCCCCGGCGGCGCGCACGGGATGTGCGTCGTCGACGCAGACCGGATCAATGCCGAACTGCTCGCGTTTCTGAAAGCGTAAGCGCACGCGTCACCGTACGGCGCGCCCGGCCACCACACCGGCGCGTCGTTTGGCACGTTTCAGGATTTTTCAGGTCGTCGCGATTCCGTTGCGGCGTGCACGATCGCCAGGATCGTCGATGCAGGATATCCGCCGATCCGGCGTCGGGCGCTTACGGCGCACGCGCCGGCCTGAGCAGCATGCCGATCAGCGCCCCCGCGACCGCGAGAACCATCGCGACACGGAAATTGTCTGCGAGTGCGAGCGTCGTCGCCTGGACGCGGACGGCCCGATCGAGCAACACATAGGCCGCCTGGTCGCCGGTCGCGAAGGTCGCGCCGTGCGACACGAGCGCCGCCGCGCCGGCTCGCAAGCGCTCCAGCGTTTGCGGATCCGACAGCGTGACATGCAGACCGACGAGATTCGAATGGGTAGCCTCCATGATGCGCTGGATCACCGCGATCGACGTCGTGCCGAGTTGCCCGCTCAGCAGGCGCGTCGTCTGCACGACGGCGCCGAACGTCAGCGCGTGCTCGGCCGTCACGTGCTTGCCGAAGAAGAACACGACCGACGTGAGCGCCATCGTCTGACCCAATGCCTGAAGCAGTTGCGACGGGATGAAGTCGGGTTCGGCCCAGACGGGCGTGAGTTGCGCGCCGAGCGCGAACGCGACCGCCACCATCGCAAAGCCAGCCACGATCAGCCGGCGCGGATCGACGCGTTGCAGCAGCCACGCCACGCACGGCGCGAACAGCAGTTGCGGCATCGCGATCCAGCGCAGCGTGTCGCCGATCTGCAGCGGGCGCAGCCCGTAGGTACTCGCGAGAAACGCCGACGGAATGAAGCTCGTGTTGAGCACGGTAAAGCGCACGAGGCCGACGAGCAGGATCAGCAACGCGACGTTGGGCAGCGCGAGGTAACCGAGATCGAGCCCGGCCCGTCGCGACGCCAGTTCGTGGATCAGGAACGCGGCCACCATCACGACGCCGATGCACAGCAGCGCGACGATCAGCGGCGACTGGAACCAGAACAGCCGCTCGCCCTGATCGAGCGCGACGCACAGGCACGCGAACCCGCCGGCGCCGAGCAGCATGCCGCGCGCGTCGATGCCGGACGCGAGGCGCTTGATCGGCTCGGTGGACAGCGACAGCATCAGGCAGACGATGAACGGCACGGTCAGCAGCGCGTTCTGCCAGAACAGCCAGCGCCAGCTCAGGTGTTCGCTGTACCACCCTTCGAGCGTCGCCGAGAGGTTGAGCGACATCTCGAGGTTCATCGCATACGCGGCGATGCCGAACGGAATCAGCCGTGGCGGCAGCGTGCGGACGACGAATCCGACGGTCAGCGGCACGAACACGCCGGACGCGAAACCGGCCACGCTCTGGAGCACGATGAACGTGCCGAAATTCGTGCACAGCGGCAGCACGCTTTCGACGACCAGGAATACCGCGGCACCCGCCAGCAGCACGCGACGCGTGCCGAACACGAAGGCCGCCGCGATCGCGAGCGGCCCGACGAACATCTGCGATGCGATGAACGCGGTGTTGATCCACGCGCCCTCGTCGAAACCGACGCCGAGCGCGCCGCGCACGTCGGCGAGCCCGAGCGACGTGATGCGCGACGTCAAGGTCGAAATGATCGCGCCGAGCAGCACCGCCGCGATCGCGGCGATCGAACGAAACGTCGGTATGTCGGAGGCCGGCGCTGCGGCCGGCGCCGGTGTCGTGCCACCGGGGGCGAACGTGGTGTTCATCGTCGAGCGGCTCCCGCACAAAAGGCTCGCGCAAGCATAGCGCGATGTGACGAATCCCGTCTGTTCCATGGAGTATCCCGATCGTGACCACGAACTCGCCGGACGTGCCGCCCACCTCCCCCGCGCGCTCGCGCAAGTGGCCGGTCGTATTGATCGCCGGATGCGCGCTGCTGCTCGTCGCGCTGCTGGTCTATGAATTCGACGCGCATGACCGCGGCACCGACGACGCGTACGTGACAAGCCACCTGCACGTGATCTCGCCGCGCGTGGCCGGCACGGTCGAGCGCGTGCTGGTGGACGACAACCGGTTCGTGCATGCGGGCGACCCGCTCGTGCAGCTCGATCCGCGCGATTTCGACGTGCGCGTCGCGCTGCAGCGCGCCCGCGTCGCACAAGCGCACTCCGATGCAAGCCGCGCGAAGGCGCTGGTCGAGCAAGCCGACGCGGCGCTCGTGTCGGCACGCGCGGACGCCGAGAAGGCCGAGCTCGACTACGCACGGGCACGCGAACTGACCCGCGAAACCCCGCGCGGATTGTCGCAGCAGGAATTCGATGCCGCCAACGCGGCGCGCAAGTCCGCCCGCGCGCGCATCGACGCGGCCGAAGCGCAGCAGCGCAGCGCGCAGGCCGCGCGGCAGGCCGCCGATGCCGTGTCGAACCAGAACGACGCCGAGTTGCGCGATGCGGAGCTGCAGCGTCAGTACACGACCGTCGTGGCGCCGTCGGACGGCTACGTCGGCAAGAAGACGGTCGAGACCGGCGAGCATGTCGCACCCGGTCAGGCACTGCTCACGGTCGTCGAACCGCACCCGTGGGTGGTTGCGAACTTCCGCGAAACCCAGCTTCGGCATGTGCGCACCGGCGACGTCGTGCAGTTGCGCTTCGACGCGCTGCCGGACCGGACCTTCAGCGGACACGTCGACAGCCTGTCGCCCGCGACCGGCGGGCAATTCTCGCTGTTGCCGCCCGACAACGCGACCGGCAACTTCACGAAGGTCACGCAGCGGGTGCCCGTCAAGATCCTGCTGGACGGTCCGGCGTCGACCGAGCCGCGTATTCGGCCCGGCCTGTCGGTCATCGTCTCGCTGCAACGCAGCCGCACGCAGCCATGACCCGCCTCGCCGCCCTGCTCGCCGCCGGCCTGCTGAGCGCGTGCACGATCGCGCCGCAGCCGCTCGCTCCCGTCGCGGTCGGCTCCGACCGGTTCCGCCATGCTGGCGCGCCTGGCGAACTCGCACCCTCGCTCGTCGAATGGCCCGCATCGTTCGGCGATCCGCCACTCGTCGCGCTCGTCGATGCCGCGCTCGCCGGCAATCAGGACATCCGCGCCGCCGCGGCGCGCGTCGACCAGGCGCAGGCGCTGCTCGGTGTGCGCGAAGCCGCACTGGCGCCAACCGTCGGCGTCGATCCGTCGTTCAGCCGCTCGCGCGTATCCGGCACGGTCGACAACGCATTGCCGAAACGCACGATGCACAACTGGTCGGTGCCGTTCAACGCCAGCTATGAAGTCGATCTGTGGGGGCGCCTGCGTGGCGATGCGGAGATCGGCAGGCAGAACGTGCTGCAGGCCGACGCGGATCGTGCAGCCGTTCGACTACGCGTCGCGACGGATGTCGCGAGCGACTACCTGACGCTCCATTTCGTCGAGCAGGATCTCGCGACGCTCGCCCGCGCGATCGAGCTGCGACGCACCGCGCTCGACGTGATCGCCGCGCGCGTGCGGGCCGGCGCGGCAAGCGATCTCGACGCGCTGCGTGCGGCGGCCGATCTCGATACGGCTCGCGCCGATTTCGCGGACAGCCGGCGGCTGCGCGAAAACCTCGTCGATGCGCTCGCCGTGCTGACGGGTGTGTCGCCAACCGCCTTCGCGGTCGCGCCGACCGCGTCCGCCATGCGCGTGCCGGAAGTGCCGCCCGGTCTGCCGTCCGCGCTGCTCGCGCAACGCCCGGACGTCTATGCGGCGGCGCGCCGCGTCGACGCGGCGTCGCTCGAAATCGGCGTCGCCCGCACCGCGTGGCTTCCGACCTTGACGCTGACCGCCCAGGGTGGATTCGCCAGCCGCGACCTCCACACGTTTCTCGACCGCAACAGTTCCCTGTGGGGCCTCGGCGCGAGCGTGGCCGAAACGGTGTTCGACGGCGGCAAGCGCGAGGCCGCGGTGGCCGCCGCGACGGCCGGCGCGGCACTCGCCGACGCGAACTATCGCGCCACCGCGCTGAGTGCGTTGCGCGAGGTCCAGGATGCGCTCAACGACATCGCCGCGCAGAAGGAGCGGATCGTGCGCTACGACAGCGCGGCCCGCGCCACCGAAGCAGCGGCGCGGTTGTCGCTGAACCGTTACGGGCATGGCTACGTCAGTTATCTCGAGGTCATCGACGCGGACCGGGACGCACTGACCGCGCAACGCCAGCTGATTCATAGCCGCCAGGCACTCGCCATCGCGACGGTCGATCTCGTGCGCGCGCTGGGCGGCGGATGGGCGCCGCCTGCAGCGAAACCGGCGAACGTCGCGAATCGCGAAGACCGGTTCTGAAAAAACATCAACGCGCCCGCTGCCTCGGTTCAAACGGCCTCACGTATTTTCATATCACTCTTAAGCTTACCTAACGTTTTTTGCGTTGCCTGGCGCCGGCGTGCCGCATAAATTGGTCATGTCCGAATTCACCGAAGCGAGACATGTCATGGATCGCCTGAAAACGCTCGAGATACTCAAGACGGTTGCCGAACAAGGCAGCTTCACGAAAGCCGCCGAAGCCCATCGGCTCGGCGTTCCCTGCATCAGCCGCGCGATCCGGTGCCTGGAAACGTCGCTCGGCGTGCTGCTGTTTCACCGTACGACGCGCAAGGTGACGCTGACGCGCGTCGGCGAAGACGTGCTCGAGCAGGCGCGCGCGTTGCTGGAGCAATACGAGCACTTTTCGGATTGCTGTCACGCCAATGCCAGCGAGATGGACGGCGACATCTCGATCGAGGTGTCGAACCTGTTCGGCGTCGATCGCCTGGTGCCGGCCCTGGCCGATTTCAATCGGCAGCATCCGCTCGCGCGAATCCGGGTCGACTGGGTCGATCACCCGAGCGCGGCCCTGAGCGGTGAAACGGATCTCTCGATCGTCACGGAACGCACGTCGAGCCTGACGTGCATCGAGCGGCGCCTTGGGCGCATCCCGATGGGCCTTTACGCGAGCCCGCGGTATCGCGCCGCAGGTGGGGCAACCGACTCGCCACAGGCGCTCGAACGCATGGATGCGCGCGGCGGCAAACCGGGTAGCGGCTCGGTATGGCCGCTGCGGCACCGACGTACCGGCGCGAGCGCCGAGATACGACTGGCCGGCGCGATCCGCTCGAACTGCCTCGATGCGCTGATTCTCGCGACAGCCCGCGGCACCGGCTTCGCCGTGCTTCCGGAGCATCTCGCGCGGCCGCTCGAGCGCGACGGCGCACTCGTTCGCCTGCTGCCCGACTGGCAGGTCGGTGACCTCGACGCATCGCTGCTCTATCACTCGCGCCGGAACCTGCCCGCGCGCATCAGAACGCTCGCCGAACATCTCGTCGCGGCGTTCGACGACAACCCCGATGCCCGGCCGGCAGCGCGACACGACGCGCGCGCCGTCACGCACACCGCGGATGCCGACAGCGAAGTGGCCGCATGAATGCCGTCGTCCGCATCGTCCCGGCCGGGCGCACCGCGTCGAAGCCGGCGCCGTTGCGTCGAACGATCGGCCGTCCCGCTCAGTCGCGCGCGCCGGCCGGCCCCACGCCCAGCGCCTCGGCTTGCCGCACGAGATCCGGCAGCGTGCGGACCTGCATCTTCTTCATGACCTGGGCCCGATGCACCTTCACCGTGATTTCCTGCAGCCCGAGATTCGCTGCGATCTGCTTGTTCATCAGGCCAGCGACCACCAGGCTCATCACTTCTCGTTCGCGTGGCGTCAACGACGCATAGGCCGCGCGCACCGCGTCCAGCGCACGGTCGCGCGCGAGGCGCTCGCCATCGCGGGCCAGTGCGTGACCGACGGCATCGAGCATCGCATCGTCGTCGAACGGCTTCGTCAGGAAGTCGAGCGCGCCGCCTTTCATCGCCTTGACCGTCGTGGCCACGTCGCCGTAACCGGTCATGAACAGGATCGGCACGTTCAGGCCCGCTCGCACCGCTTCCTCCTGAAGGGCCAGCCCGCTCTCGTCGGCGAGACGCACGTCGAGGATCAGGCAACTCGGCACGGCAGGCCGCTCGAACGCAAGAAACGCCCGCGACGACGCAAACGTCTCGACGCGCCATCCCGCCGAACGCAACAGCGAGCTCAACGCGCGCCGCAGCGTTTCGTCGTCGTCGACCACATAGACGATCGGGGCGGAGTCGCCCCCGCCCCGGTTGCCGATCGACGTCATATCCGGCGTGCTCGCCATTGCATTTCCTGTGTAGGCATCCGCTTCATTATCGAATGATAAACTAAGAAAAGGCCGACCGGAACCGCCGCGCCGCCTGCGGCGCGGCCGGTCGACGGGCCACCGCTCACGCAGGCGGCGCGCCGGATGCGATGTGATCGATCAGGTTGAGCATATCGTCCGATGGAAACGGCTTGCGCAAGAACGCGACCGCGCCTTGCGCAAGCGCGCGACGGACCGACTCGTCGTCGCCGTGCGCCGACATGAAGATGACCGGAAGCGTCGCCTTGCGCTGGACCAGCAGACGCTGGACGTCGAGACCGCTCATCCCCTTCATCTTCAGATCGACCAGCACGCAAACCACGTCGTCCAGCGGGCCGGCCGCGAGGAATTCCTCGCCCGACGCGAACGGCAATGCGGTATGGCCAGCCGATTTCAGCAGGCTGGCAAGACTCTTACGGACCGACGCATCGTCATCGATGATGCAAACAATGGCCATGAAATGAGAACCTGAAAATTTTGTCAATCCAGAACATCGCCATGCAGCTTACGCCGCGTCGGACGGCGTTACCGCTGCGCGCCACGCGCGCACAACCCGTGTGTCACGCCCACGACCGTGCCGCCAGCAGCGGTTGCACGGACGTCGCCTGCGCCGGCGGCAGCGTCTCCGCGCGCGCCTCGCCGACGAAGGACGCACACCGGGCATGCAGGCGGCCGGCTTCGCCCGACTCCGCCAGCTTCTCGAGCGCATACGCACGCACGACCTCGAGCAGCGAATAATGCTTCGAGAGTCCAACCGAATGGACGACCAGCAGCGATTTCGATGCAAGGCTGACCAGGCAGTCGAGCACGCGGGCAGCACCCAGTTCGTCGCAGGCGGCCAGCGCGCACGCCGCATCGAGCCGGAACGCATCCGGAAACACCGCGAGGCGGCACAGCACGGTGCGCTCCGCATCGTCGAGCAGCCGATAGCTCCATTCGATGGTGGCCCTGAGGTTCTGCTGGCGCGGATGCGCCGTACGCAGGCCGCCGGACAACGACAGGACAGACTTGTCGAGATCGGCTGCCAGCCCCTGGATCCCGAGCAACGCGACGCGGGCCGCGCCGAGCTCGAGCGCGAGCGGCAGGCCGCTCAGGCGGCGGCAGATGGTCGCGATCGCGTCCAGCGTCTTCGCATCCGCGGGGATGTCGGTGCCCATCGCGCGCGCCCGGGCCAGAAACATTCGCACCGCACCGCACGCGACGATCTCGCCGTCGTTCGCGCCGGCCGGCGGCACGGGCAGCGGCCCGACGCGATAAACGCGCTCGCCGGCGACACGCAGCGGTTCGCGGCTGGTCACGACGAGTATCGTGCCGGCATTCGCCTCCGCGATCGCTTCGCAGAGGTCCGCCAGTTCGTCGACATGCTGCTCGGCGTTATCGAGCACCAGCATGACGCGCTGCGCGGCGATCGCGCGCACGACGTCGGCCGGCCCGGCGGCCGGGCCGAGCGGCAGGTCGAGCGCGTCCAGCACCGCGGACTCCAGCGTCGCGCCGCCCTGCCAGCCGGCAAGATCGATCCGGACCATCTCGATGCCGCGCACCGCCGACCAGGCCGTCGCCACCTCCAGCGCGAGATGCGTCTTGCCGACGCCGCCGGGGCCGACCAGCGTCACGAGCGCCTCGCGCTCGAGCAGCGCGTGCAGTTCGGCCGCTTCCTGCTCGCGGCCGATCAGCGGACATTTGCGCGGGGCGGTGCCCGCGCGGGCGCCGCGCGCCGGCTCGACCCGGTCCGGCTGACGGTCCGCATAGGCCAGGTCGGCCGGCGGCGCGAGCCGATAGCCGCGGCCCGATTCGGTTCGTATCCACCCGTGCTTGCCGCCGAACAGCTTGCGCAGCGTCGAGACGTGCACCTGGATGTTGTTCTCGACCACGATCGTGTTCGGCCACACCGCTTGCATGATCTCGTCCTTCGACACGAGCCTGCCGGCCGCCTTCACCAGCAGCTCGAGAATCTCGAATGCCCGGGCGCCGATATACCGGGGCTGCCCGTCGACGCAGACTTCGCGGCACTCAAGGGAAACCGTCACCCGCCCGAACGTGTACATGATCCGCACTCGCTTATGCTGCTCCGCACCTTGCGCCGCCTCGCGAGGCGACACCCCCTGTTCGGCCCGCCGGACACGCATCGATGCGTGTCGGGAGGCTTGAACCTATCGTATGGCGTGGCAGGCGCGCCGGCCATTATCTATAGGTTTAGTCGGGTACCGGCCGGCTCGGTCGTCGGGAATGGTGCGCGGGGGGTACTGCAGAGTTCGTCGGGCTGATGGACAATGCACGGGCCGCCGCCCGAACGTGCGCAATCCAGCCCGGCCGATTTCGTATGACGCGCCGGTTACACCCTGCTCCACCGAACCTGCCCCTACCGTGAACCAACCCTTGCGCGCCCCGGACGACACGAAGCGAATGGATGCCGACTGGCTGGCGCGCGCCCGCCTGTCGAATGCCGTCCGATCGGGCGACGTGCTGTGGTTCGACCTGACCGACGCAGCAACGGGGCAGGTGTGGTCCGCGTGCCAGACCGGGTGGGAATCCGACCAGCGCTGCCGGCAATTCGAGCACGAATACGCATTGAACGAAGCGCTGGAGCCGGCGTGGGCGCTCATGCCGGTTGCGCTGATCCGCGCCGCGGACGGCCCGGTGCTCGTCTATCCCCGCCCGGACGTGCGCGGCTTCGACACGCTGGCGGACGGGCGGCTGCCGCTCGACGTCTTTCTCGACGCGGCGATCCAGGCCGCGCGCACGCTCGGGGAGCTTCATCGGCGCGGCTGGCTGCATGGCGATCTGCAACCGGCCAGTTTCGTCATCGCACCGGACGGCACGGTGATGCTCCGCTCGTTCGCCCATGCGTGGGACCGTCGGACGGAACGCGCCGTGGCGAGTACGATGCGCACCGATTTCGCGGCCTACGCGGCGCCCGAAGTCTCCGACGGCTCATGCGTCGACGAGCGTTCCGACCTGTACGCGTTCGGCATCACGCTGTTCCGCCTGCTGACGGGCGCGATGCCATACAAGGCCACGTCGACGTCCGAATGGGTCCACGCGCATGTCGCCATGCAGCCGGCGACGGCCACGACCTTTCGCGACGACCTGCCTGCCGTCCTGAGCGACCTGATCCTGAAACTGATCGCCAAGGAGCCCGCCGATCGCTACCCGTCCTGCGAAACGGTGCAGCACGATCTCGAACGTATCCGGCGCGACTGGCTGGCCGCAGGCCGCGTCGAGCCGTTCGCGCTCGGCGGCAGCGATCCGCTCGCCGGCTTGCGCGCGCCCGATCAGCTGGTCGGCCGCGAAGCCGAATCCCGCCGGCTCGAGGCGGTGCTGGCGGCCGTATCGCGAACCGGCGAAACGGCCATCGTCCTGATCGACGGGCCGGCCGGCGTCGGCAAGACCGCACTGGCGGAGGACTTCATGCGCCATGCGCGCGCGGCGCGGCGCACGGCCTGGTGCACGTCGGCGAAGGTCGATCAATTCCAGCCCGCACGGCCCTACGCGCCCGTGCTGCAAGCATTGCGCGCGCTGTTCGGCAGCGCGCTGGCCAGGCCCGACGACGAAATCGCGGCGATCGCCGCGCGGCTGCGCGACTGTGTGGGCCGTCAGGCCAGCCTGCTGTCCGGCATCCTCCCGGAGATTGCGTGGCTGCTCGATGTCGAGCCCGTCGCGTTCGACCATACCGATGCGATTCCGGAATTTCATCTGTGCCAGATCGTCGTGAATGCCTTCCGTGCGTTCGCGGCGCCGGCCGAACCGCTGGTCATGGCGCTGGACGACATCCAGTGGGCAGACGACGCGACGCTCGCGTTTCTTGCGTCGATCGCGGTCGATCCGCCGGCCAATTTCTGCATCGTGGCCGGTTATCGAAGCGGGCCGCAACACGATCACACACCGGCGTTCCGCCGCTTCCTGCAACAGCTCGACCCCGTCCGCCTGTCGGCCTTGACGCTGGCGCCGCTCGACGCACCCGACGTCACGCACATGCTGGCCGGCATGCTCGGGGAGGCGCCGGCCCGGCTGTCGGGGCTCGGCGACATCGTTCACCGCAGGACGGGCGGCAATCCGTTCCACATCCAGCACCTGCTGCGCACGCTGATCGACGAGCAGCTCCTCGGCTACGACCCGATGCGGCAAACGTGGCAGTGGCGTGCGTCGGACATCGACGCGCACCACCCGACCGAGAACGTCGTGAGCCTGCTCGCGATCCGGATGCAGCGGTTGCCGCCTGAATCGAGAACGCTGCTGTCGCTGCTGGCCTATATCGGCACCGACGCCGACGACGCGCTGTTGTGCGCCGCCGCCGGCAAGACGTGGGCCGAACTCCGTTTCTGGCTGGACCCCGCGCGCCAGGCGGGGCTCGTGTCGCTCTCCGGCAACCGCTGGCGCTTCGTTCACGACCGCATCCTCGAAGCCGTCCACGCGCTTGCCGGGCGCGCGGAGCGCGCGCAGTCCCACGCCCGGATCGCCGCCGCGATGCTCGGCCGCGCGAACGCGCGGTCGACCGAATCCCTGCTGGAACTCGCCACCCAGATCGAGCAGGCGAAAACCGCGCCGCTCGACGGCGTGCTCGCGCTCGCTTTCGCGGATGCCCTGGTCGCCGCCGCAGAGGCGGCGGCCCCCGCCGCCGCGCGCGATCGCGCGCTGTCGTTTCTCGCGTCCGCGCAAGCGCTGCTCGGTCCTCATGCGTGGTCGCAGCACTACGGTCTCGCGAGCCGGATCGGCATCCTGCGCAGCGGCCTGCTGCTCGCGATCGGCGAAACCGCGCAGGCATCCGACGCGATCGACGAGCTCATGGCGCGTACGCGCACGCCGGCCGATCGTGCCGAGGCGCACCGGCTGAAGGCCGCGCAGCTCACGGTGGAGTCGCGCTACCGGCAGGCCGTCGACGTCGCGCTGGCCGGGCTGGCGCTGCTCGGCGTGGAACTGCCGGCCGAGCCGGCCGAAGCCGATCTCGCGGCAGCCTGCGACGCCGTGCGGGAAGCCCTCGACGGCCGCGCCATCCGCGACCTCGTCGACCTGCCCGTGATGACCGATACGCGCGTCGAAGCCACGATGGCGCTGCTGACCGCACTCGAAGCCGCGATGTTCTATCCGAGCGGCGGGCTGATGTTGCTGCATTTCGCGACGATGGTCCGGCTGACCCTGCGCCACGGCATCACCGCCGCGTCGGTGCAGGGGCTTGCGTGGTACGGCGTCAGCATCATCGGGCATCACGACGCGTATGAAGACGGCTTCGAATTCGCAAAGGTCGCGCTCGCACTGGTGAATCGCCACGGCTTCGAGCGCTACCGCTCCGCGACGCTGATTGCGCTCGACCAGGTGAGCGTCTGGACCCAGCCGCTGTCCTACGCACTCGAACGCGCACGCGATGCGAAAGCGGCGGGCAATGCGAGCGCCGAGCTGCGCTGGATGTGCTACAGCTGCAACCATATCGTCAGCGATCTGCTCTCGATGGGCGAAGCACTGCCGGCGATCCGCGACGAGATCGATCCGCTGCTGCAGATCGCACGCGGCGCGCGTTACGACGACATCGTCGATCTCGTGTCCACCCAGTCCGAATTCATCGACGCGCTGCAGCTCGGCTACCACCGGCCGATCGGCTCCTGGCGTGCCCGGCCGTCGACGAAGACACCGATGTCGGTCCTGCAGTTCTGGACCGACGTGCTCGCCGGCCAGGCGGCCTTCATTTTCGGCGACGCGGACGCGGCGCGTGCGTCGCTCGAGGCAGCCGCTTCGAGCGCGTGGTCGACGCCCGCGCACATCATGCTGTCCGACTTCCACCTGTTCGGCGTACTGGCCGGCATCGCGAGCGACCGCGGCGCCACGCCGCCCGAGCGGCTGCTCGAACGCCATGCGCCGCAACGCGCCCGCTTCGCCGCGTGGAGCGAACGCAATCCGGCGACGTTCCGCAACAAGCTCGCGCTGATCGATGCCGAATTCGCGCGCGTGCGCGGCGACCATATCGTCGCGATGCAGCAGTACGAGGCGTCGGCCAGCCTCGCGGCGGAACACGGTTTCGTGCACGAACAGGCGCTCGCGCACGAACTGGCCGCGCATCACGCCACGTCGCTCGGGCTCGCCGGTCCCGCGCGCCACCAATTGCGGCTCGCCCATGCGTGCTACCGGCGCTGGGGCGCGACCGGCAAGGCGCAGGCGATGGAAGCGCAGCATCCGTTCCTCGTGATGGACCCGTCACCGGGCGGCCCCGCTCTGCCCGCGCGCGAAGATCTCGATTTCGCGCTCGCGATGCGCGCGGCCCATTCGCTATCCGAAGAAATCGTGCTGGAGCGCCTGATCCAGACACTGATGCGCAACATGATCGTCTACGCCGGCGCACGCTATGGCCTGCTGCTGCTCGCCCGGCACGACCGGCTGACGATCGAGGCGACCGCGCGCGTCGTCGGCAGCGACGTGATCGTCGATATTGCCCGCGGCGAACCGACCGAGCAGGATGTCCCGCTGTCGATCCTGAACACCGTCGCCCGGACCCGCAAGCCGGTCGTGCTCGCGAACGCGCAGCGCGAAGGCATGCCCGACCACGCCGACAGCCTGCGCGCGCATCCGACGCGCTCGCTGTTCTGCCTGCCGCTGTTGAAGCAGGGTGCGCTGATCGGCGTGCTGTATCTCGAGAATACGTTGACCAACGGCGTGTTTTCGCCGCGGCGCATCGCGATGCTGGAAGTGCTCGCGCCGCAAGCGGCCAATGCGCTCGAATCCGCCCGGCTCTATGCGGAACTGATCGACGAGAACGCGCGCCGGCTCGAGACCGAGGCCGCGCTGCGGCATGCACGAACCGAGCTCGCGCGCACCGCGCACATGACGGTGATGGGCGAACTGGCCGCATCGATCGCGCACGAGATCAATCAGCCGCTGACGAGCATCGTGTCGAGCGTCGGCGCGTGCATGCGCTGGCTGCGCGGCACGCAGCCCGATCTCGGCGAAGCGCTCGCGAGCCTCGAGGACATTCGTGCATCCGGCGTGCGGGCGGCCGACATCGTCCGCGCGTTGCGATCGCTCGCGCGCCAGGCACCGCCCGCGCTGGCGCCACTCGCGATCGACGACCTGATTCGCGACATGCTGCACCTCACCGCGACCGAAATCGACGCGAAGCAGGTCGCGCTGTGCGTCGACCTGCATTGCAACGACATCCGCGTGATGGCCGATCGCACCCAGATCCAGCAGGTGATCCTGAACCTGGTCACCAACGCGCTCGACGCGATGGACGGACTGGCCGCAACGTGCGAACTCGAGATCGCGTCGCACGTCGGCGACGGTTACGCGGTCGTCTCCGTCGCCGACCGCGGCGCCGGTATCGATGCCGAGATCGCGAACCGGATCTTCGATCCGTTCTTCACGACGAAATCGCACGGCATGGGGATGGGCCTCGCGATCTGCCGATCGATCGTCGAAGCGCATGGCGGCACGCTCGAAGCCGCGCCGCGCGACGGGAACGGCACCGTACTGACGTTCCGGCTGCCGGTTTCAACGACGCGATGACGAAGGGGGCGAGCACGCGGCGCTTCAGGAAGTCGCGGATTGCGTAGGCCTCCTTGCTGTTCGGCAAGCCGATTACCTTGACATGCTGCGACTGAGTCATAAGCGCCTCCCGAAGATCGCCATGTCGGATCCCGGCCGGATGTCGCACCGGCCGCACTCGTGACTGTACGTCCTCCCTGCCCTCCGGGCCGACACGCTTAACAAGAATTAAGGTCCGCTCGCGACGCGACCGTCCACAATGAACCGTATCCAACCCCGCTCGCAGCTTCGCGCCGGCCGCGCCGCGAGCGATCTCCGGCGCCGGCATCGGAGCGGAAGATGGCCACGACCTGCACCCATCTCGGTGAAGCACGCATCCTGACCACCGATAAGGACTACTGCGAGGAATGCGTGAAGTCCGGCAGCCGGTGGGTGCATTTGCGCCTGTGCCAGACCTGCGGGCACGTCGGCTGCTGCGACTCGTCGCCGAATCGCCACGCCAGCCGTCACTTCCACGAAACGACTCACCCACTGGCGCGTTCGATCGAGCCCGGCGAGCGCTGGGTCTGGTGCTATGCGGACGACGTCATGGCCGGCGAGATCGCGACGTAGCGCACCGCGCACCGGCATCCGACACCGTTTCGGGCCTAGGGTTAACACGATTCGATTGCGGCTTTTTCTCACCGCTTTTTTCGACTAGTATTTATCGAACGATAACTTATCTCTCGATAAACAAGAGGTCCGCCATGCCAGTCTCCAGACTCGCGCACTACTCGATCCGCACGCTCGATCTCGAGAAATCGTGCCGCTTCTACGAACGTGTGCTCGGCTTCAAACGCGGCTATCGCCCGCCGTTCGACTTTCCCGGCGCATGGCTCTACAAGGGCGGCGACGAAGCCGATTTCGGCACGGTCCACATCATCGGCGTCGATCCGGCGAACCCCGACGGACTCGCGGCCTATCTCGGCGACAAGGATCTTCCCGCAACGGGCACCGGAACCGTCGACCACATCGCGTTCCTCGCGACCGGCGTCGAGGCGATGTGGGACACGCTGCGTGCCGAAAACATCGCGTGGCGCGACCGCACGGTGCCGAGCCTCGGGCTGCACCAGGTCTTCATCGAGGATCCGTCCGGCGTGACGATCGAGCTCAACTTCCCTGCCGCCGAGGTCGCCTGCCTGACACTTCCCGCCGCCGCTGCAACGGCCGGCGGCACCCACGGAGACTGACATGAACAACCGCACTTCGACGAATCGCAAGGCCGCCATCATCGGCGGTTCGCTGGGCGGCCTGTTTGCCGCGAATCTGCTGCTGCGCAACGGCTGGGACGTGGATGTGTTCGAACGCGTGCCCGAGGCGCTCTCGGGCCGCGGCGCCGGCATCGTCACGCACCCGGAACTGTTCGACGTGATGCTCGCCGCGGGCGTGCGCATCGACGCATCGATCGGCGTGAAGGTCGAATCGCGCATCACGCTGGCCGCGGACGGCACCGTGGAGTCGGAACGCACGCTGCCGCAGACGCTCACCGCGTGGAGCAAGATGTACCACGTGCTGCGCGCCGCGCTGCCCGACCAGCATTACCACTCGGGCGGCGTCGTCACCGATGTCGCGGACGGACCGGATCGCGCATCGGTCACGCTGTCCGACGGCTCGGTCGTGCATGCCGATCTCGTGATCGCGGCCGACGGATTCCGCTCCGCGATCCGCGAGAAATTCCTGCCGGATGCGCAGTTGCAGTACGCGGGCTACGTCGCCTGGCGCGGGCTGGTCGACGAAGCCGATCTGTCGGACGCGACCCACGCGACACTGTTCGATAAATTCGCGTTCGGCCTGCCGCCGCACGAGCAGATCCTCGGCTATCCGGTCGCCGGCCAGGGCAACAGCACGAAACCCGGCGAGCGCCGCTACAACTTCGTCTGGTATCGCGCGACTCGCGAAGCGTCCGACCTGCCGAACCTGCTGACCGACGAGACCGGCAAGCTGTGGGCGGGCGGCATTCCACCGACGCTGATCCGGCGCGACGTCCTCGCCGAGCTGGAAGACGCGGCGCACGCGCTGCTTGCGCCGCAGTTCGCCGAGGTCGTGGCGCGCGCGACGCAACCGCTGTTCCAGCCGATCTACGACCTCGAAGTGCCGAACATGGCGTTCGGCCGGATCGCGCTGCTCGGCGACGCCGCGTTCGTCGCACGGCCGCATTGCGGAATGGGTGTCACGAAAGCCGCCGGCGATGCGCTCGCGCTCGTCACGGCGCTCGCCACGCGCACCGACACGCTCGACGCGCTGTGCGAATACAGCGAAACGCGCACGGCATTCGGTGCCGCGATCGTGCAGCACGCGCGCCACCTCGGCGCCTACATGCAGGCGCAACTGAAGAACGACACCGAACGCGCAATGGCCGAGCGCTATCGCACGCCGGAAGTCGTGATGCGGGAAACCGCCGTTCCGCCGCGTTTCTGAGCGGGCACGGGCGCGGCGTGCGCGACGCGCGGCGCCCTCTGCCCGTTGCCCGGCCCGGATACCGAAACCACAAGGAGACACCGTGAACCACCCCATTCCGGCTGCCGCCGGCACCGCGCCCGACCTGGACGCGCCGGCGCAGGCCACGCATCCGCTGCTGCGCGATGCCCGCTTTCGCGATCTCGTCAGGCGCAGAAGGCTGTTCGCCTGGTCGCTGACACTCGTCATGCTCACCCTCTATTTCGCGTTCATCCTGACGCTGGCGTTCTCGCCGACGCTGCTCGGACAGCCGATCGTGCCGGACCGGCCTACGCCATGGGGCATCCCGATCGGGTTCGGCATGTTCGTCGCCACGTTCGCACTGGTCGCGCTTTACGTGTATCGGGCCAATTCGGTGTACGACACGATCGTCACGTCCATTCGTCACGGAGGCGATCAATGAAACGCCTGCTCCTCGCATCGATCTTCTTCGTCGTCGCCGCCGGCGCGGCACCGGCATTCGCGGCCGGCCCCGCGACGCTGGCGCACGGGCACAATCCGGTCGCGATCGGCATGTTCCTGCTGTTCGTCGCGTCGACGCTTTTCATCACGCGCTGGGCGGCGCGCAAGAACCACAGCGTGGCCGACCACTACGCCGCGGGCGGCAAGATCACCGCGTTCCAGAACGGCTGGGCGATCGCCGGCGACTACATGTCGGCGGCGTCGCTGCTCGGCATCTCCGCGCTGGTGTTCACGAGCGGCTACGACGGCCTGATCTATTCGGTCGGCTTTCTCGCGAGCTGGCCGATCATCTTGTTCCTGATCGCCGAGCCGCTGCGTAACCTCGGCAAGTACACGCTCGCCGACGTCGTGTCCTATCGCCTCCGGCAACGGCCGATCCGCGCGTTCGCGGCCTCGAGCTCGATCGTCATCGTGCTGCTGTATCTCGTGTCGCAGATGGTCGGCGCCGGCAAGCTGGTCGAGCTGCTGTTCGGCCTGAACTACACCGTCGCGGTGCTGTTCGTCGGCGTGCTGATGGTCGTCTACGTGTTCTTCGGCGGGATGCTGGCGACGACCTGGATCCAGATCATCAAGGCTGTGCTGCTGCTCGCCGGTGCGGCCTTCATGGCGATCATGGTGCTGAGCCGTTTCGGCTTCAGCCTCGATGCGCTGTTCGCGCAGGCGATTCTCGTCCATCCGAAACACGCGGCGATCATGCGCCCCGGCGGCCTGGTATCCGATCCGGTCTCGGCCGTGTCGCTCGGCCTCGCGCTGATCTTCGGCACGGCGGGCCTGCCGCACATCCGGATGCGCTTCTTCACGGTCGGCGACGTCAAGGCGGCCCGCAAGAGCATCCTCTATGCGACCGGCATCGTCGGCGCCGGCTACGTGCTGATCGTCATCATCGGCTTCGGCACCATCGCGCTCGTGGCGTCGGACCCGCAATACCACGACGCGTCCGGCGCGATCGCGGGCGGCGCGAACATGGTGGCGATCCATCTCGCGCATGCGGTCGGCGGCAACGTGTTCCTCGGTTTCATCTGCGCGGTCGCGTTCTCGACCATTCTGGCCGTGGTCGCCGGACTGACGCTCGCGGGTTCGTCGGCGATCTCGCACGACCTCTATGCGAACGTGCTGCGTCGCGGTCAGGCGTCCGATCGTGAGGAAATGCGCGTGGCCCGCGGGACGACCCTGGTACTCGGCGTGCTCGCGATCCTGCTCGGCATCGCGTTCGAGAAGCAGAACATCGCGTTCATCGTCAGCCTCACGTTCTCGATCGCGGCAAGCTCGAATTTTCCCGTGCTGCTGCTCTCGATCTACTGGCGCGGCCTGACGACGCGCGGCGCGGTGCTGGGCGGCCTGACCGGGCTCGCGACCGCCGTCACGCTGACCGTGCTGAGCCCGACCGTCTGGGTGCAGGTGCTCGGTCATGCGCACGCGGTCTATCCGTACGAATATCCGGCACTGTTCTCGATGGCGGCGGCGTTCGCCGGCGTCGTCCTGTTCTCCGTCACCGATCGCTCGGCCCGTGCGCAACGAGAGCGCGCGCAGTTCGACACGCAGCTCGTCGCATGCGAAATGGGCATGACGCAACGCGGCTGAGCCGCGCGATCCGAAAAATCGACACCCCATGAGAGACACCATGTTGAATTGCACCTGCTGCATGTCGCCGGCGCGGCGCCGCCTGCTCGGCGCGTTTGCCGCGCTCGCCGGTACGGCCGTCGCCGGACGCCCCGCATCGGCGGCCGACACCGCGAGCGCACCTGCCGCCGTGCCGCCGCACCGGCCCCGTTCGATCGACATCCACGCGCACTACTACCCGGAGAGCTTTTGCGACCTGGTCGGCGGCGAAGGCAAGCGCTTCGGCGGCGCGTTCACGTGCGACGATGCGTCGTTCACGTTCCGGACGCCCGCCGGCGGCCTCGGGCCGCTGCCGATGAAGTTCATCGACGTCGACGCGCGGCTCAAGGACATGGACGCATCCGGCGTCGACGTCCAGGCGCTGTCGCTCAGCGTGCCGATGGCGTACTGGGGCGACCGGCCGTTCAACGCGAAGCTCGCACGCGACTGGAATTCGGCCGCGTCGCGCGTCTACCAGCGGCACCCGACGCGTTTCGTCGTCCTCGCGACGCTGCCGATGCTGAACGCCACCGATGCGATCGACGAACTCGAGCGCGCGGCGCAGTTGCCGGGCGTGCGCGGGGTGTACATGGGCACCAACATCGACAACCGCGATCTCGACGATCCGCTGTTCGCGCCGGTGTTCGCACGCATCGAGCAACTGGGCCTGCCCGTGTTTCTGCATCCGCAGCAAACGGTCGGCGGCGCGCGGCTCGGCGATTTCTACCTGAGCAACCTGCTCGGCAATCCGTTCGATACGGCGATCGCGGGCTCGCACCTGATCCTGGGCGGCGTGCTCGACCGCCACCCGACCCTGCACGTCACGCTGCCGCACGCGGGTGGCGCGTTGCCGATCCTCGTCGGGCGCCTCGACGCGGGTTGGACCGCCCGCCCCGAAACGCGCCGGCTCGCGCAAAGGCCCAGCAGCTACCTGCGACGCTTCAGCTACGACACGGTGTCTCATTCGGGCCCCGTGCTGAACTTCCTGATGGAGAACGTCGGGGTCGACCGGCTCGTGCTCGGCAGCGACTACTGTTTCGACATGGGTTACGAGCAACCGGTCCGCTTTCTCGACCGCCTCGACCTGACGGCGGAACAGCGTTCGATGATCCTCGGCGGCAACGCGGGCAAGCTGCTGAGAATCTAGCGCGAACGTTCCGACCGGCGTTGCGTGGGCGTCCGACGACGCCTGCACGCTCGGCGCAGCCCGTTGCCGGACATGGCATCATCCGGCGAACCGTGAGGACTGGCGTGCGACGCCACGCATCACGAAAGCCGGCCGGCAATGCACGCTGCGATTCGAACACGGGAGTCACGCACGATGAAGATAGTCATTGCAGGCGGTTCGATCGCCGGCCTCGCGGCCGCGCTGACGCTCGATTGCATCGGGCACGACGTCACGGTCTGCGAGCGTTCGCGCACGCCGCTGCGCGGCCAGGGCGGCGGCGTGGCCGTGCTGCGACGCATGATGGCGTTTCTCGAACAGCATGGACGCCATTGCCGCCAGATGATCAGCGTGCCGACGCATCGGCGGCGCTGGATCGATCGCGACGGCATCGTCACGCGCGACGAACCCGAGATGCTGCCCTTCTCGTCGTGGGACGCCGTCTATCGCTCGCTGTGCGAGACGCTGCCGCGCGGGCGCATCCACTACGGCCGCACGGTCACCGGTTTCGACCAGGACGCGGACGGTGTCGACGTACACGTGGACGACGAACGCATTCGCGCGGATGTGCTGATTGCCGCCGACGGTTCCGGTTCGAACCTGCGCGCGCGCATCTTCCCCGGCTATACGCCATCGTTTGCCGGTTACCTCGCGTGGCGCGGCATCGTCGACGAAGCCGATTTCGACGCCGCCGCGATCGAGTCGCTGATCGAGAACATGACGCTGCACAAGGCGCCGGGCGAGCTGTTCATGGCGTTCCTGATTCCCGCGCTCGACGGCTCGCTCGCGCCGGGCGCGCGCCGCTTCAACTGGCTGTGGTATCGCAACGAAGCCGATCCCGACGCGCTGCGCCGCCACCTGACCGATCGGAACGGCAACGTCCATCACGCGTCCGTGCATCCGGGGCAGCTTGCCGACGACACCGTCGCGACGCTGCGGCAACTCGCCGGCGAACGGCTGCCTGCCTCCCTGTCGCAACTGGTGCTCGCGACGCGCGCGCCATTCAACCAGGCGATTTTCGACGCATTGAGCCCCGGCTTCGTCGACGGCCGCGTCGCGCTGATCGGCGACGCGGCCTGTACCGTGCGCCCCCATACGGCGTCCGGCACGTCGAAGGCGGCGAGCGATGCCGTGTCGCTCGCCGAAGCGCTGCCGGCACACGCGACCGACGTCATCGCGCGCCTCGCGCAATGGTCGACGCGGCGGCGCGAGGAAGTGACGTCGCTGCTCGACAAGGGTCCGCAACTTGCCGCGGCGTTCGGTCTCGGCACGCCGCGCTGACGCATGAACGCAAGCGCCGGAACGGTTCGTGCGCCCGTTCAGAACGTTTCAGCGCAGCTTCAGGAAATGGCGTCGGCGCCCGCGTAGACTGCCTCCACCAACGAGCGCGCCGGCCACGGCCCGCGCGCGGCCCCCATCCCTGGAGTAACGACATGATCTCCGCCGCGAATCGCTGCCGCCGAGCAGGCCCGACATGGCCGAATCGATCGGCGATGCCGCACCGCCAGCCGGCGGCGCCGACCGGACCGCACGTCGCGAGCGCACGCACGCCGGGCCGCACATGTGGGTCCGTCCGACTCGGCAACCGGATCTGCGGTACCGCGTGCAATCGTCACGAGAACGCACGCGGCCGACGCGCCGTCCATTGCCCCGCCTGTCGAATGACGCCGGACGAACCGGTCCGCATGGAGCGCGCATGAAGCACAAACGACTCTGGTTCAGCGCGGCAGGCATCGCGATCATCGGCCTGGCGGCCGCGATCGGCATCATGTATCGGCCGTCGATCGCGCCGATCGATCCGCCGGCCCGCGCGTCGTTCGATCCGCAACTGATCAAGGCCGGCGCACGCGTGGTCGCGCTGGGCGACTGCGTCGTCTGCCACACCGCGAAGGACGGCAAGCCGTTCGCCGGCGGGCTGCCGCTCGCGACGCCGTTCGGCACGATCTACGCGACCAACATCACGCCGGATGCCGACACCGGCATCGGCCGCTGGTCGCAGGCCGCCTTCGCGCGCGCGCTGCGCAGCGGCATCGCCCGCGACGGCCATCCGCTCTACCCGGCCTTTCCGTACATTCACTTCACGCGGATGTCCGACCAGGACATCGCGGCCGCGTACGCGTACCTGATGACACGCGAACCGGTTCAAGCGAAGACGCCGGCGAACGACCTGATCTTCCCGCTCAACTTCCGGCCGCTGGTCGCGTTCTGGAACATCCTGTTCCTGCGCGAAGGCGCGTACCAGCCGGACCCGTCGCAATCCGCGCAATGGAATCGCGGCAAGCTGCTCGTCGACGGCCTCGGACACTGCGCGTCGTGCCATTCGCCGCTCAACGCGATCGGTGGCGAGGAAGCAGGCAAGGCGTTCGACGGCGGCATCGTCGACGGCTGGGAAGCCCCGCCGCTCAATACGCTCGGCAACGCGGTCCACCCGTGGACGCAAGCGCAACTGGTCACGTACCTGCGCACCGGCCGCGCGAGCGAGCACGGCGCGGCCGCCGGACCGATGCTGCCCGTCACGCGCGATCTCGCGACGGTGCCGGTCGAGGATGTCGAGGCCATCGCGGCCTATATCCTGTCGATCCAGAAGCCGGCCGCCGCACGGCCCGCGACGACCGTCGCCGAACGCCATGCGACGACACCTGCCGGCCAGCGCGGCGCGGTGCTGTTCCAGGCGTCGTGCGCGCAGTGCCACGGGCCGGCATCGCCGATGCAGTCGATCGGCGAGCGGCCGACGCTCGCGTTCAGCACGGCGATCGCCGCCGACACGCCGCGCAACGCGATCCAGATGATGTTCAACGGGATCGGCTGGCATGGCGAGGACACGCTGAACTACATGCCGTCTTACCTCGACCAGTACGACGACGCGCAGATCGCGGACCTCGCCGCATACATCCGCGAGACGTACTCCGATCGCCCCGCGTGGAGCGGCATCGATACCCTCGCCGCGAAGCTCAGAAAGGAGGACCGCACGCAATGATCACCCTCACCGTGAATGGCGTGCGGCACACGCTCGACATCGATCCGTCCACGCCGCTGCTTTACGCGCTGCGCAACGACCTTCACCTGCACGGCGCGAAGTTCGGCTGCGGCCTCGGGCAATGCGGCGCGTGCACCGTGATCGTCGACGACAAGCCGATGTTCTCGTGCCTGATCCCGGTGGCCGCGATCGGCGAGCGCCGCGTCAGGACCATCGAAAGCCTCGGCACCGCAGAGCATCCGGGCAAGCTTCAGCAGGCGTTCATCGATCATCAGGCGGCGCAGTGCGGTTATTGCATCGCGGGCATGATCATGCGCGCGCAGGCGCTGCTCGAACGCAACCCGAAGCCGACCGAACGCGAGCTGCGCACGCACATGGAACCGAACCTGTGCCGTTGCGGCACCCACATGCGGATCCTGGCGGCCGTGCGCCAGGTCGCCGGGCTGCCGGAGCCGGAACCGTCTGCCGCGCCCGTCATGATCAACAAGGAAATCTGATGAACGCACCCGACGACATCGACGAAGGCCGCCGGCACTTCATGGTTTCCGGTGCGCTCTTCGTCGCGTTCACCCTCGCGCCGGCCGCGCGCGCGCTCGCCGAGGTCGTGATCGCGGACGAAGGCGCCGCCGTCCACGTCGCCAAGGCCACCGAAACGCTGGCCGGCAGCCTGAAGACCAACCCGCTGCTGGACGCGTGGATCAAGATCGCGCCCGACGGCAAGGTCACCGTGTTTACCGGCAAGGTCGAGCTCGGCACCGGCGTGCGCACCGCATTGCTGCAGGTGGCCGCCGAGGAGCTGAACATGAAGCCCTCGCTGATCACGTTCCTGACCGCCGACACCGGCGCGTCGCCCGACGAAGGGCTGACGGCCGGCAGCCACACGATGGCGGACAGCGGCTCCGCGTTGCTGAACGCCGCCGCGCAGGTGCGCGGGCTGCTGGTCGACGGCGCTGCGAAGCAGTTCGGCGTCGATCCGCGCACGCTGACCGTCGCGGATGCCGTCATCAAGGCGCCGGACGGCCGCACGATGCGCTACGCCGACGCGGTGCGTACCGTCGACCTGCACCGCAACGCCACGCCGACGTCGCCGCTGAAACCGCCGGCCACGTTCGCCGTGATCGGCACGTCGCTGCCGCGTGTGGACATTCCGAACAAGGTCACGGGCGGCGTCAGCTACGTTCAGGACATGGACCTGCCCGGCATGCTGCATGCACGCGTCGTGATGCCGCCGGTGTACGACGCGACACTGCTGTCGTTCGACGAAGCCGCGATCCTGAAGATGCCGGGTGTCGTGCGGATCGTGCGCAACGGCAGCATGCTCGCGGTCGTCGCGCAAGGCGAATGGCAGGCGGTCGCCGCGCAGCGCGCGCTGTCCGCCGGCTGCCGCTGGTCGCCCGGCCGGGCGCTGCCCGATCGCGCGACGGTCCACGCGGACCTGAAGCGGATCGCGACGCAGCGCATCGAGATCGCCAACACGCGTGCGCCGAGCGCGCCGGCGACGAAGACGCTCTCCGCCACGTTTTTGAAGAACTATCTGCTGCACGGCTCGATCGGGCCGTCCTGCTCGGTCGCCCATCTCGAGAACGGTACGCTGACCGTGTGGACGCACTCGCAGGGCGTTTATCCGCTGCGCGACGCGCTCGCCGAGATGCTGTCGATGCCGAAGGCGAACGTGCGCTGCATCCACACCGAGGGCTCCGGCTGCTACGGGCACAACGGTGCGGACGACGCGGCCGCGCATGCGGCGCTGATCGCGGCCGCGATGCCCGGCAAGCCGATTCGCGTCCAGTGGATGCGCGAGCAGGAACATACGTGGGACCACTTCACGCCGGCGATGATCACCGAGCTCAGCGCGTCGCTCGACGCGAGCGGCCGCATCGTCGACTGGAACTACGCGCTGTGGAGCAGCTCGCATAACGAGCGCATCGTCAATGCGGGCCGGCTGCTGCCCGCACGCATGCTCGAGCCGCCGTTCGTCTCTGCGCCGTCGACGCCGATGCTGCAGCCCGAGGGCGGCGGCGATCGCAACGCGATTCCGCTTTACGCACTGCCGAACATGCACATCGTCAACAACTTCTCGCCGACGATGCCGCTGCAGACGTCGGCGATGCGCTCGCTCGGCGCGCACACGAACGTCTGGGCGATCGAAAGCTTCATGGACGAGCTCGCGCACGCCGCCGGCGTCGATCCGGTCGAATTCAGGCTGCGCCACATGCAGGATCACCGCGCGAGCCAGGTGATCCAGCTCGCCGCCACCAAATTCGGCTGGCCGCGGCCGCCGCGTGCACGCAATCGCGGCGTCGGCTTTGCGTTCGGCAAATACAAGAACCTGATGGCCTACGTCGCGATCGCGGTCGAGGTGTCGGTCGTTCCGGAAACCGGCCAGGTGACGCTCGAACGTGCGGAAGCGGCCGTCGACGCCGGCCAGATCGTATCGCCCGACGGCATTCGCAACCAGATCGAGGGTGGCATCATCCAGTCCGCGAGCTGGACGCTGTACGAGGCATTGAAATACGATACGCAACGCGTGCGCAGCTTCGACTGGAGCAGCTATCCGATTCTCCGCTTCGGCGCCGCACCGCAAAGCATCAAGGTGCATCTGATCAATCGTCCGGGCGCACCGTTCCTCGGCGCGGCCGAGGCGTCGATGGGCCCGACCGCGGGCGCGCTGGCCAACGCGATCTTCGACGCGACCGGCCAGCGCCTGCGCGAAATGCCGTTTGCCGGTGAAGGGCTCAGGAAACGCATCGACGCGTAGCGGCATCACACGACCACAACAAATCGCGCCGGCACGAACCGGCGCGGGCAACAAACAGGCTGGAGATTTCTGAACGATGGATACCTTGCTTTCGATGCGCGTGTTTACGCGCATCGTCGAGACGGGCAGCTTCACGCGCGCGTCGGACACGACCGGACTCACGACACCGCGCGTGTCCGCACTGCTGAGCACGCTCGAACAGCATCTCGGCTGCCGGCTGCTGAACCGCACGACGCGCCGCATCTCGCTGACCGAGGACGGGCAGGCCTATTACGAACGCTGCGTCGGCGTGCTGCGCGAGATCGACGACATGGAAGCGGCCGTCTCGCAGGCGCGCAACGTGCCGCGCGGCCGGCTGAAAGTGAACCTGCCGCCGGCCATGGCCAAGCAGATCATGGTGCCCGCCCTGCCCGAGTTTCTCGCCGCCCATCCGGGCATCTCGATCGAGCTCGGCGTGACCGATCGCCAGATCGATCTCGTCGGCGAGGGTGTCGATTGCGTCGTGCGGATCGGCGCGCTCGACGATTCGGGGTTGGTTGCGAAACGGATCGGCAGCCTGACCACCTGCACGTGCGCGGCCCCGGCGTATCTCGAACGATGCGGCGCACCCGAGACGGTGGACGATCTCGCACAGCACGTCGCGGTCAGCCACATCTCGGCCGATACGGGCCGCCCGCGGTCCTGGGACTACGTCGTCGACGGCGAAACGCGGATCATCCAGATGTGCGGCACGGTCGCGGTCAACGACGCCGACACCTACATCGCGGCCGGCGTCGCGGGCATCGGCCTGATCAAGACCTCGCTCTACCTGGTCGAGCCATATCTGCAATCGGGGCGCCTGCGCGAGGTGCTGACCGATTTCAACACGCCGCCCCGGCCGATCTCGATCCTGTATCCGCCCAATCGGCATACGCCCGTCAAGCTCAAGGTCTTCGTCGACTGGCTCGCGGGGCTGTTCGCGCAGATTCCGACGCTGCAGGGCAAGCGCGGTTGAAGCCGGTAGTCGAAACCCGCCGTTGAAACCGATCGTCCGCGCCGCCGCGCGCACCGCATGAATCAAGTGAATTAAGACGCGGTTTAGGACTATTCAGTCCGGTCGATCCAGACTCCTCTCATCGGGCTTCGCGATCCGCGACATCCGCGCCGGAGGCCCGTTTCGAGAGGCGCATCATGAAGATCGCGATCGCCGGCGGTTCCATCGCCGGCCTGGCCGCCGCCGTCACGCTGAATGGCATCGGCCACGATGCCGTCGTCCACGAGTGCCGCGACCGGCCGTTGCCCGACCCCGGCGGCGGTCTCGCCGACGCCGGCGTGCGGTTAGCGACCGATCTCGGCCTCGCCGCCCACGCATGAACCCGCCCACGGTCCGCCCCCTTTGCGTGCCGCGCAATGCTCGATTGCGTCCCGGACGTATTCCCTTGTTATCGATCGATCAATAATCTTGACGGCAATGCGGCTGCTTCCGCTTCGCCGCGACGGCAATCGTAACGCCCGCCCGATGAACGGGCACCCGACATCTCTTTTCAAGGAGTCGACCATGTCAGCAGAATCCACCCCGGTTGCGGCCCACGGGCACGCGACCAAGCTCACGCAGGGCCTCATCCTGCTGTTCGCGTTCAGTTGCGGCGCGATCGTCGCGAACCTGTATTACGCGCAACCGATCACCGAACTCATCGCGCCGAGCCTGCACATGTCCGGCGAAACCGCGAGCCTCATCGTGTCGCTGACGCAGATCGGCTACGCGCTCGGCCTGTTCTTCATCGTGCCGCTCGGCGACCTGCTCGAGAACCGCAAGCTGATGATCGTCACGGCCGTCGTGTCGATCGCGAGCCTCGCGGCGGCCGCGGTCGTCCAGACGCCCGGGCTGTTCCTCGCGATTTCGCTGCTGGTCGGCTTCAGCTCGGTTGCCGTCCAGATCCTGGTGCCGCTCGCCGCGCACCTCGCGCCGGATCATTCGCGCGGCCGGGTGGTCGGCACGATCATGAGCGGGCTGCTGCTCGGCATCCTGCTCGCGCGTCCGCTGTCGAGCGTGGTGGCCGACGCGTTCGGCTGGCGCTTCGTGTTCGCGGCCGCCGCCGTGCTGATGACGCTCGTGACGGCCGTGCTCGCGCTGACGATCCCGTCGCGCCAGCCCGATCATCGCGCGACCTACTTCGAACTGATCGGCTCGCTGCTGCATCTGGTCCGCACGATGCCGGTGCTGCGCCATCGCGCGTTCTACCAGGGCCTGATGTTCGCGTCGTTCAGCCTGTTCTGGACCGCCGTGCCCGTCGAGCTGACGCGTCACTACGGGCTGTCGCAATCGGCCATCGGCCTGTTCGCGCTCGTCGGTGCGATCGGTGCGACGTCGGCGCCGGTCGCGGGCCGCCTCGCGGATGCCGGCCATACCGTGCGGGCAACGCTGATCGCGCTGGTCGCCGGCACGCTGTCGTACGCGGTTGCGCTGATCCACGGCGCCGGCCTGTATGGCCTCGTCGTCACGGGCATCGTGCTCGATTTCGCAGTGCAGATGAACATGGTGCTCGGCCAGCGCGAGATCTACGCGCTGCATGCGGCGAGCCGCAACCGCCTGAACGCGCTGTACATGACGAGCATCTTCGTCGGCGGCGCGGTCGGCTCCGCGCTCGCGAGCCCGCTGTACGAGCACGGCGGCTGGCCGCTCGTCGCCGCCGTCGCCGGCGCGTTCCCGATCATTGCGCTTGCTCACTACCTCGTGATCGGGCGTCCGCACGCCGAACGCCACGCACAAGCCTGAACCAGCGCCGGCACCGGTTCACCGCGAATCCCGCCCGGGCCGTTCGCGCGCCGGAACGCTGCCGGCACGACACCGGCATCCCAACCGAACTTTCCGCAGGGCCCGTCGGACGATACGCGCCGCCGCCCTGTTCCACGCAAAAGGAATCCATCATGTCTTCCCTGCTCAGCCACTACGATCTGCACGGCCTGCCGCTTCCCAATCGTGTCGTGATGGGGCCGATGACGCGCTCGCGCGCGCCGTCGCGCGGCCAGCCGACCGGACTCATGGCCGAATACTACGCACAGCGCGCGTCCGCCGGCCTGATCGTCACCGAGGCGACCAACGTCAGCCCGGCCTCCGCGTCGTTCGAACTGACGCCGGGGCTCGTCACCGACGAGCAGGCGGCCGGCTGGAAGCAGATCACGGACGCGGTCCATGCGAACGGCGGTCGCATCTTCGCGCAGCTGTGGCACGGCGGCCGGGTCAGTTCGCTGGCGCTGCTCGGCGGCGACGCGCCGCTGTCGCCGTCCGGCGTCAACGACGATCTCGAGCAGTTGCAGGTGTGGGCGCAATTGCAGAACGGCTATTACACGAAGATTCACGCGACGCCGTCGCGCGCGATGACGACGGACGAAGTCGCCGCAACGGTCGGCGAATTCCGCCAGGCGGCCGTCCGCGCGATGGCAGCCGGCTTCGACGGCGTCGAGATCCACGCAGCCAACGGCTACCTGCCGCACCAGTTCCTGTCGTCGACGCTGAACCGCCGCGACGATCGTTACGGCGGCTCGGTCGCGAACCGCGCGCGCTTCCTCGAGGAAATCGTCGACGCGGTCGGCGGCGTGATGCCGCTCGACCGGGTGGGCGTGCGCATCTCGCCGTACGCGAAGTACAACAACGTGCGCGACGCCAATCCGGATGCGACGTATGCGTACGTCGGCCGCATGCTCGACGAAGCCGGCGTCGCCTACGTGCACGCGGCAGACACCAACGGCTGGAGCGGCGAGCCCGATCTGCCGCGCATCGTCGAGAACACGCGCAAGCACTTCGGCGGCACGCTGATCGTCAACGGCGGCATCGCGCCGGATGCCGCGAATTCGCTGATCGATGCGGGCGACGCCGATCTCGTCGCGTTCGCGCGCGCGTACATCGCCAACCCGGATCTCGTCGAACGCCTCGCGGCGAATGCGCCGCTCGCGACGCCGAAGACGGTCGGCTGGTATGGCGGCGACCGCGCGGGATACGTCGACTACGCGCGTCACGACGTGGCGGGCCGGACCGCCTGAGCCCGCACCGGCGGCCGCCCGGCGCGACAATCGCCGGGCCGCCCCGACGGCCGACGAAACCGGCCGGATCGTCCGGAACAATCCCTTCAGGCGTCTTTCCAGCGCGCGCCCAGCACGCGTCCGCAGAAATTCGGCCGGTGAAAATCCGGATCGGCCCGCTCGAGCACATCCGCGCTCCACGTGCCGAACGTCGTCGCCGGCCGGTGCGCGACCCCGCGTGCGATCGCGTCGAGAAACGCGTCACCGAACCCGTCGCCGCGCGGATACGCGGCGAGCAACGCCCGCCGCTCGTCGGCCGAATACGCGTCGAAGTCGGTTGCCATCAGGTCGGTCGCTACGGCGGACGCCAGCGCACGCGCGAGCGGCGACATGCGCGCGGCCACGCCGGGCGTCGTATGCAGTGCGATCGCGCGCCACACGTCGTCGCGCATGCGCTGCGACGTCTGATGGCGCAGCAGGAATGCCTGCGCGGCATCGGCGCTGTCGAGCTCGTAGCGCTCGGTCGAGCGGCCATACGCGGTGCTCAGTCCCATGTTCGCGTACATCGCGGCCACGTACAGCGCATCCGCATCGAGTGTCTCGCCTGCCCGGCGCGCAGCCAGCGACGCGAGGACGAACACCCGGCAAGCGTGATCGGTGATCACCTGCGGTAGCGACGCGCATGCCGCTTCGACGGCGTCGATCGCCATCGGCGTCCGGGGAATGCGGACGCCGGCGACTTCGTCATCGGCCCGTGCGCAGGTGTGCGCAGAACTCATCTCGTCTCCTTCTGCCCCGCGCCGGGGGCGAATAATCATCCATTCATCGCGCGACACGTGCCAGGGTAGCCGGCCTGCCCGTTGACCGACGCCATCCTAAAACGCGAGACCGGGTTGACCGAATGCTTCGCACTGCTCGACAGCCTCCATCGCTGCCACATGAAGGCGCTGCGCGAAACGACGCCCGCGACCGCGCGCGAAACCGGCGTCCGGGCCGTCGCCGGCCGCCGCGCGCGGCTGCGCCGACGCGGCCGGACGACGTTGGCCGATTCCGCCGGCGCCGCCGAATTCGGCCACCGGCGACCATGCGGGGCTGACCGGCAGCGGCGGCGGCGCGAGCGGCGCGAACTCGTCGTCTGCATGCACGACCTTGCCGTCGACGACCGTCAGCACCGACGACAGCGACTTGATCCGCGGTTCGTCGATCGTGAAGTAGTCGTCCGTCAGCACCGCGAAATCCGCATACTGGCCGGGCACCAACGCGCCCTTGCGATCGTCCTCGTTCGAGAACCATGCACTGCCGACCGTGTAGCGGCGCAGCGCTTCCATCCGGCTGAGCCGGTTGCGTTCGGGATAGAGCGCCGTGCCGCCGACGGTGCGCCCGGACACCATCCAGTACAGCGACACGAACGGGTTGTAGCTCGCGATGCGCGTCGCATCGGTGCCCGCGCCGACCGGCAGCCCGGCCGCCAGCATCGCGCGGATCGGCGGCGTGCGCGTGGCCGCTTCCGCGCCGTAGCGCGCAATGAAGTACTCGCCCTGGAACGCCATCCGGTGCTGGACCGTCACGCCGCCGCCGAGCGCGGCGATGCGCGCGATGTTCGCATCCGAAATCGTCTCGCAGTGATCGAAGAACCAGCGCAGCCCGTCGAACGGCATGTCGCGGTTCACGGCTTCGAGCACGTTCAGGAAGCGGCCGATCGATTCGTCGTAGGTCGCGTGCAGCCGGAACGGCCAGCGATGCCGCACCAGCAGCCGCACCACCGAGGCCAGTTCGGCCTCGAGCACGTCGGGCAGATCGGGGCGCGGTTCGAGAAAATTCCCGAAGTCGGCCGCGGAATACACCAGCAGTTCGCCCGCGCCGTTCATCCGCAGGAACGCGTCGCCGTCGCCGGGCTTCGCCAGCGTCACCCAGCGCGCGTAGTCGTCGAGTTCGCGTCCGGGATGCTGCACGAACAGGCTGTATGCGATGCGCACCGTCAGTTCGCCGCGCTTTGCGAGCGCCAGGATCGCGCCGTAGTCGTCCGGAAAGGCCTGGAAATCGCCGCCGGCGTCGATCGCGCTCGTCACGCCGAGGCGGTTCAGTTCGCGCATGAAGTGCCGCATCGAATTCATCTGGTCGTCGTGACCGAGCTTCGGGCCCTTCTCGAGCGCGGTGTGCAGGACGGCCATGTCCGGTCGCGCGATCAGCATGCCGGTCGGCCTGCCGAGACGATCGCGCTGGATTTCGCCGCCGGGCGGATCGGACGTGTCGCGGCCATAGCCGATCGCGCGCAGCGCGGCCGCGTTCAGCAGCGCGCTGTCGCCCAGGTGCATGATGAACACCGGCGTGTCGGGCGCGATCGCGTTGAGCTCGGCCACCGTCGGCCCGCGCTTCTCCGCGAACTGGAATTCGGTCCAGCCGCCGACGACGCGCACCCACTGCGGCGCCGGCGTGCGCAGCACCTGGCGGCGCAGCATGGCGAGCGCATCGGCCAGCGTCGGCACGCCGTCCCAGCGCAGTTCCAGGTTGAAATTCAGGCCGCCGCGAATCACGTGCAGGTGCGAATCGTTCAGCCCCGGGATCACGGTGCGGCCGTTCAGGTCGATGCGAAGCGTGTCGGCGCGCGCGTGGCGCATCACGTCGGGCCCGCTGCCGGCCGCGAGGATCCGGCCGTCCTTCACCGCGAGCGCGGTCACGAACGACTGCCGGTCGTCCTGCGTCGCGATCTTGCCGTTGTATACGATGAGGTCCGCCGATTCCGCGGGTTCCGTCGCCTTAAGCACCGTCCTGCCTCCTGCTTGCGCCCAAAGCCGGCATACGGCCGCACGCGGCAGGCACCCGGACTGACGATACACGGACCATCCACTCCCCCTTGAACATTGAACGATCGGACCGGCAGGCCGCGGCGCGATGGCGCGGCGGCGTCTTGCACGGGCCCGGCGCGCCGTTACGCCACCTGCTGCATCGCATCCGCCGCCTCGTGCCGCATGCGCGTACGGGCCGTCGACGGCGTCGTCTCCGGGCGAACGAAGTTCTGCACGCGTGCCAGCCGGCGAACATCGAACGCGCGCGATTGCGGATCGAAATGCCCTGGCAGATTGGCCACCAGCGACGAAGCCTGCGCGGTACGCCCACGCTCGATCAGGTGATCGGCGAGATCCAGCATGCCGCGCAGCGCCCACATGGCTGCCCCTTGCCCGTTCGCGGTATGGATCCCCATCAGCAGATGACGGTGCCCGTCGGCTTCACAGGCGATCGCGAGGTCCGCATCGGCGGTGCGGGCCTGTTCGAGCATCGCGAGCCCCCGGGCGCGCAACAGTTCGGGCACGAACAGATGCTCGCCGTGCGCGCGGCAGCGCGCGAGCGTCGCGTCGAGCTTCGTGCATGCCTCGGCCGCGCGGCCCGTGCGCGTCAGTCCTTCCGCGTACGCGACGGTCAGCGGTGCGAGCGCGCGCCGGAATCCGCTCGTTTCGATGCGCCGCAGCGCAGGCTCGAGCCGCGCGAGACCGGCACCGGGGTGCCCGGTCTGCATGTCGAACTGCCCGGCCAGACATTCCGCGTGACTGAGCCAGATGTCGAATCCGTTCGCCTCGGCGGTCGATCGCAGCGTGCCGAGATAGTCGGAAATCACGTCGTGATCGCCATAGTGCAATGCAATCGGCACGGCCGCGGCGCCGAGCACGACGCACAACGCCAGCCCCGCCCCGGCGCGGCGCGCGCATTCGACCGCCTGCGCCGCCAGTCGCATCGCATATTCCGGATCGCCCTGCATCCACAAGAGCCGCGTCAGCATCGTCCGGCCGAGCGTCGCGACGTCGATCCCCAGCGCTGCCTCCGCGCACGGCGGTTCGCCGGCCTCGGCCAGCTCGTCCGTCGCCGCCTCCAGCCGCTCGCGCGCCTGCGCATGCTCACCGAAGTAATGCAGCGAGGTCGCGACCATCGCGTTCGCCAGCAGCCGCTGCGACCGGTCGCCCCGCCGCTCGGCGGCGCGCTCGAAGCGCGTCGCGTAGCGCAACGATTCGTGGATGTCGGAGCGCGTCAGCATCGTGTTCCACAGTCCGACCAGCGCACGCGCGTCGAATGCCTCGTCGCCGATCCGGCCCGCGAGCGCGAGCGTCCGCTCCCACATCGCGGCGGCCGTATGCGTATCGCCATCGGTATGCAGCAGCGCCGCCGCATAAGCCGCGCGCAAGCGCATCTCGCGCGTCGCGTCGACGGACGCGGCCCCCCCGGCCTCGATCGCGTCGAGCGCTCGCCGCGCCGGTATCGAACATTCGCGCATCCGCGCCGGCGCCAGCAACGCGAGCGCCAACGCGTCCGCCTCCAGCTCCAGCGCCTGCGGCTCGGCCGCCACAGGCTCGCGCGGTGCCGGCGCACCGGCGGCCGGACGCAGGCTCGCGAGGTCCGCGGCTTGTGCCTGCGTCTGCATCCGTGCTTCCGCCTGCTCGCGCTCGTACCGCGCATGACGCTCGGCGATGGCGTCGAATTCGCCCTCGTTGTGCAGCTTTTCGAGCGCATACGCGCGCGTCGATTCCGTCAACCGGTAGCGCGCCTGCGCGCCGTCGAACTCGACGGTCACCAGCGACTTCGCGACCAGTTCGCCGAGCACCGCGATCATCTCGGCGGCCGACATGCCGGGCTCCATCGCAACCTCGCGGGCGGCATCGAACGTAAACGGGCCGATGAAGCACGCCATCCGGCGAAACAGCGACCGCGTGGCCCCATCCAGCAGCACATAGCTCCAGTCGAACGTCGCCCGCAACGTCTGGTGGCGCGGCAGCGCCGAGCGCAGCCCGCCCGTCAGCAGGTTCAGCCTGTCGTCGAGACGGGACGCGACGATCTCGAGCCCGAGCGTCGCGACGCGCGCGGCAGCCAGCTCGATGGCAAGCGGCAGCCCGTCGAGACGCCGGCAGATATCGCCGATCAGCCGGATGCCGGCCGGATCGACCGCGCAGTCGGGCGTGGCGGCACGAATCCGCGCCAGGAACAGCTCGACGGCCGAATAGCGCTCGATCTCGTCAACGGATGCACCGCCGTCCGGCACCGCCAGCGGACTCACGCGAAACACGGCTTCGACCGAGATATGAAGCGGTTCGCGACTCGTCACGAGCACACGCAGCGATGCGGCGCGCGACGTCAGCGTATCGACGAGGTCGGCAACCAGATCGACGATGTGTTCCGCGTTGTCGAGCACGAGCAGGCCTGGCGACGCGGCGAGCGCATCGCCGATCGGGTCGATGCCCGGCAAGTCGTCCGTCTCGAGTCCCAGTTCCGCGGCAATCGCGAGCAGCACGTCGTCGCGCGTCGCGGCACTCGCCAGCGCCACGAACAGGACGCGCTCGCCGGACCGGCTGCGCAGTTCGTGCGCGACCCGCTCGGCCAGGCTCGTCTTGCCGATGCCGCCCGCACCGACCAGCGTGACGACCGGCGCACGTTCGATCATGGCGACGATCTGCTCGATCTCGGCCTGACGTCCGACCAGCGGAACCGGACGGGCAGCCACGACGGCGTCGTGCGGCAACGCGGTCGCGCGCGGCGGCGCCTCGTGTGCGACGGCGGGATTCGCGATCAGCAGGTAACCGCGGCCCGGCACTGTCTTGATCAGGTCGCGGTTCGCGCCCAGCGCCTTGCGCAACGTCGCGACATGGACCTGCAGGCGGTTCTCCTCGACGATCAGGCCGGGCCAGACGGCATCCATGATGTCGTCCTTCGACACGACGGAACCGTTGGCGCGATGCAGTACTTCCAGTATGTCAAGCGCGCGTGCGCCGATACGCAACGACGCGCCGTGGCAGCGAATGTCTCGCTGCTCGAAATCCACCGACAACGTCCCGATCTGGATCATGGCCGCCTCCAGGTTCCCCACGATGACCGCCATGTGAACACGGCAGTTCACCGGGGCGGGAGTGCGCACCCGGCCAGCCCTACGGGCCGGGTGCGATATCTCAAAAAGTGGGCCGAGTGTAAACGCCGTATAAATAAAAATCTTGAAGGAAAATGCACTGGCGACCTCCGCATGGGCACGCCCCCGAACCCGCGTCGCGCAAATACAAATGGGGCAACATCGACCGGAATAGCGCCTTCGCGCGCGTGCAGGGCCGGCGCGGCACGGATCGGTTCGCGGCAAGCATTTCGTCAGCCAGCGGACATTTATTCAAGTTATCTTGGGGGCTGCCGGACGCACCGTATAAACTGCGCGTAAAAATGCCCTCGCGCCGTACCCAACCGAAGGATTGTTCCGCCATGCAAGTCCCCCTCGTCGCGCCACCCGCGGCGCCGCCGAAAGACACGCTCGGATGTCTGTCGAGCCTGCTGTCCAAGGATATCGAAAGGTCGGTCGGCGGCCTGAAGCTCCATCGCAAATGCATGCGCGACGAGCAATTCGAGCGCATCGAGATGGCGGCCAGCGATCGCGGTTTCCTGATCGGCGTGTCGCTCAATGGCGGGCACCGGCGCACGATCTACGGCGGGGCCGGCAAATCCGAGCGGCAGTTTCAGCACAACTCGATCTACATTCGCGACTTTTCCCGGAATTTCCGCGCCGACCTGTACGGCAAGTTCGACTTCGTGCTCGTCGAGCTGTCGCACAGCTACCTCGACCGCCTCGGCCGCGAGCACGACGGCACGGAAATCGGCGGGCTGACCTGCGCGCCCGACGTGCAGGACGCGGTGCTGGGCCATCTCGCGCACGCCGTCGCCGACAGCCTCGACGCGCCCGGCGCGCTGAATACGCTGTTCGTCGAGCAGATGGGCCTCGCGATCGGCACGCATCTGGCATGCCGCTACGGCAATACGCGCGCGCGCGACCTGCAGCGCAAGGGCGTACTCTCGCCGGCCAAAGCCGCGCTCGCCAAGGAGCTGCTGATGGAAAAGGCGGATCTCGGCGTGTCGATCGAGGAGGTCGCGAGCGAATGCGACCTGTCGCGCGGCTATTTCATCCGTGCGTTCTCGCGAACGACGGGACGCACGCCGCATCAATGGCTGCTCGAACAGCGCGTGATCCGCGCCCGGCAACTGATCGAGACGACCGACATGACGCTCGCGGAAATCGCGGTCGCCTGCGGCTTCTCGGACCAGAGCCACCTGAATCGCGTGTTCGCGCGCATCGTCGGCCATCCGCCCGGCGCATGGCGGCGCGAACTGTCGCGCTGATTCCGTCACGCGCGGCCACTGCTGCCGCGCGCCTTCGCGTCATCGAAGCGGTGTCGTGTCGTAGTTGACCGGCACCCAGTCATACTGCTCCCCATCCCTGCGCAAATGCCCGAGCCCGGGAAACGCGATGTGCGCGGCACCGACCAGATAACGCTTGTTCGCGACGCGCTTCAGCGTATCGCGCCGGGTGCGGCGCGCCGTGTCGGCATCGCTGTCGTACTGGACGGTCGCGTCCGGATCCTGCAACTGGATCGCCGCGACGTGCACGATGTCGCCCCACGCGAGCAGCCCGGCGTTGCCGCTCTCGATCAGATAGGCCGTATGGCCCGGCGTATGACCGGGCATCGGCACCGCGCGAATGCCGGGGGCGAGCGTCGCTTCGCCGCGAAACGTCTTGAAGCGCCCGGCCGCGACGTACGGCGCGACCGACGCGGCCGCCGCATCGAAAAACGACGCGAGGAACGCCGGCGCCTGTGCCTTGTTGTCCGGATCGAGCCAATAATTCGCCTCGACCTCGTTCACGCGGACGACCGCATTCGGAAAGGTCATCCTGCCGTTCGACACGATGCCGCCGACGTGATCCTTGTGCAGGTGCGTGAGCAACACTTCGTCGATCTGCTCGGGCGCATAGCCTGCCGCACGCAAGTTGGCGAGCAGCTTGCCGCAGCAGTCGCCGTACAGCACGCCGGCGCCGGTATCGACGAGAATCCGCTTCGTTCCCGTATCGACCAGGAACGCATTGATCGACCCCTGTACCGGCGGTTCGAGAAACGCGCGATCGAGATCGCGCCGGATTTCGGCCTTCGACACATCGCGGAAGACCGTATCGATCGGAAACGGATGCGTGCCGTCAGACAGCGCGACGATCTGCAGATCGCCGAGCTTCTGCCGATAGAAGCCGGGGGCCTGGTCTCCGCCGCCCGGCTCTGCGGCGAACGCGACCGATGCGAGGATGCCGAAGCACCACGCGACGAGCAGCATGCCGCCCGCGCGCGTGCGCCAATTCAGGTTCTTCATGTCCGTTTCCCGGTTGCATATCGACGTTGCGACATTGCGCGCCGGCTTGCCGGCCCGGCCGGCGACGTGCGCACGACACCGAGCTTACCGGCCGGGTTCGCAATAATCCTGAGCGGGACATGAATCGTTCTGAAAGCCATGCCTCGGCGGCGCCGGCCAAGATTCAGGCGATCTGGTCGAGCGCGCGCTGCGCGTCAATCAATGCATCGCGAAAGACGGCAACCGGCTGCGCGCCACTGACGACCGACAGGCCGATGCGCGTCGACGGCACCGAAGCGACGCCTTCACGCACCGCCTCCGCTTCGAGCGCGACCACCGCGTCGAGCCCTTCGCCGGACGCGAGGAACGCACGCACCGCGTCGCCCGGCAAACCGGCGCCCGTCGCAATCTCGACCAGCACGTCCGCGTCGCCGATATCGCGGCCGTCGCGGAAATACGCGGCGAACAGCGCATCGACGAGCGCGACGGCGCTGCCGCGTTGCTGGGCGAACCAGACGAGCCGGTGTGCAAGCCGCGTGTTCGGCGTGCGCGCGATCCGCGCATGATCGAACACGAGGCCCGCCGCGCGGCCGGCTTCGGCCACATGCGCGTCGAGTGCCTGCGAGCGCGCCCAGCTGCCGAACTTCGCGCTCCGGTACGCCTTGCGGTCGATGCCGCCGGCCGGCATCGTCGGGTTCAGTTCGAACGGCACGAACCGGACGCTCACGTTGCCGGCCAGGCCTGCTTCGTCGATCGCTGCCGTGAGCCTGTGCTCCGCGATCCAGCACCACGGGCAGATGAGATCGTAGGTCACCGTTACTTCGAGGGGTTTCATCGCACGCTCCTTCCTGTACATTGCCAGTCCTGAAGATAGCGCTTGCGGGCCGGCGATAGAATGCGAACGGCACGCAACGCATCGTTGCGATACGCACAAAGGCACGAAGTCACGAAGTTACAAGGGCGACGACATGGACAAGTTCTCCGCGCTGCGCGCGTTCGTGGAAGTAGCGGAAGCCGGCGGCTTCTCGAGCGCGGGACGACGTCTCGATCTCGCGGCCTCGTCGGTGGTGCGCGCGGTGGATGCGCTCGAGGCGTCGCTCGGCACCGTGCTGCTGAACCGCACGACGCGACAGGTCACGCTGTCCGATGCCGGCTCCGTGTACTACGCACGCGCGAAGCGGCTGCTCGAGGAACTCGCGGAAGCCGACGCACTGGTCGCCGATCGCGGCGACGAGCCGTCCGGGCCGCTGCGCGTGTCGGTGCCGGTCGCGTACGGCATGCGCCGCATCGCGCCGCACGTCGCGGCCTTCCTCGCGCGCTATCCGAAGCTCGATCTCGACCTGCAGCTCACCGACGAACGCGTCGATCTCGTCACCGGCCGGATCGACGTCGCGATCCGGCTCGGCGAAGCGGCCCCGTCCGCGGAAGTCGTCGCGCGACAGCTCGGCACGTTCCAGCGCTATGTCGTCGCGAGCCACGACTACCTCGATGCACACGGCACGCCATCGGCGCCGGGAGAGCTGGTCGATCACGGCTGCCTGCGCTTTCATTTCGGCGGCGACCAGCAGGCGTGGACGTTTGCGGATGCGCACGGCACGACGAAAGTGCTCGTCACCGGGCGCCTGAAATCGAACCACAGCGAAGTGTTGCGCGATGCCGTGCTCGACGGCGCCGGCATCGCACTGCTGCCCGACTGGCTGGTCGATGCCGACGTCCAGTCGGGCCGCTTGCGCAGGCTCTTCGAACAGTACGACGTCATGCCCGATGCGGCGCGCTCGGTCGTCACCGCGCTGTACCTGCCGAATCAGCGCGGCTCGAAGCGCGTCACGGCGTTCATCGATTTCGTCGAGACGCTCGCCGGCGCGCAGCACTGAGCCGCGCGGCACGTCGCGTCACCAGCCGAACTTCGCCTCCACGCCGACATAGTCGGCATTGCGCGCGCCCAGCTTGCGAATCGAATCGGCGAGCTGGAAGTGCACCGCCTCGACCGCCAGCGCCGTGTTCGCATTGACGAGCCAGTCCACGCGGGCCTGCGCGTACATGCCCGTCCACGCGCCGCCCTTGCCGGCCGTGCCGGGCACGGCCTGCATCCCTTGCCCGTAGATCGCGTCGGCCGTCGTCTCGCGCCACTGGAAACCGACCGCGGTCAGCACTGTCACGTTGCCGGCCGGCTTGAACGTCAGCGACGGCTTCACGTGAATCAGGTTGGTGTAGCCCGTATAGCCGGCGAGCGTGAAGTAAGAGCCGTTCGGGAACAGCGGGTTGAAGGTGCCCATGCGTCCGTCGCCGGGATGCTTGTCGCCCGACGCGCCGTCGACCTGGATGCCGATGCGCGGCGTGCCCGGCGTCTTCGCGAACGTGTAGCCGCCCAGCGCGCCGAACGCCCACGCACCGATCGTGTCCTGCCCGATGTGCCCGGTCTGCAGCATCGCCTCGGCGTCCCAGTCGAACCCGGAAGACTTGCCGGCGTAGCGCATGTCGAACACGTCGCGCCGCTCGGTGCCGGCCCCGCCCAGATAGCGCGCGTTGTCGCGCGTATAGCGCGACCAGTAGCCCGACAGGTCACCGGGTCCCACATCGTTGCGCTCGACGCGCACGCCGTCGAATCTGAGGTGCCGGTTCGACACGTCGTCGAATACCGCGTCGTTGCGATACTGCACAGGACGCGTCACATAGCCGATCAGCCGCCACTTGCCGATTTCGTAATCGGCCCACAGCGCATCGAACGCCTGGCGCACGTTCGGGCCGTCGCGCACCGACACGAACCGTTGCAAGTCGAACGCCATCTCCTGCCGGCCGATGCGCGCCTTGAACGTGCCACCGCCCAACTGGTCGACATACGCGACGAACGCCTGCTCGATGTCGAGCTGATCCTTGTCGACCGGGCCGACCGTATCCTTGCCGAACGGCCGCGCATCGACGAACTGGACGAACGCCTGGAAATGTCCGGCATAGCGCAGATCCGCGTGCACCGTCGCGCGCTGGATCACGTAGTTGTCGTCGTGGGCGGCGCCGAGCCCGAACAGCGGCGCGTTGTTCAGCTCGAAGCGCTCGCGCAGGTTCGCGCCGAGCGACAGGTAGGTCGACGGGTCGGCGCCGAGCGGGATGTACTTCAGCCCGTCGAGCGGCTTGCGCGGCACGCATGGATTCGCGAGCACCGACCAGTCTTCCTGCCAGCGGTTGAACAGCACCACAGGACGCGTCGCGGTGCACGTCGCGGCGGCGGTCGATGCCGGCGCCGCGGTTTCCTCGGCGCCAGCGGCCGTCCCGGCGTGCGTCGCGACGCCGCCCACCAGCATGGCCGCCGGCAACGCGCCACGCCACGCCCGCTTCATCGACCGCCTCATCGACCGCCGGTCCATCACTTCGACCGCGCGTGAATCTCGGCGACATAGCCGCCCGGGAACTGCACGAGCGCCGCATCGCGCCCGTCCGACGTGAAGGTCGGTACCAGAACGGTCACGCCGGCGGCCTTGGCCTTCTCCAGCGTGGCGGCAAGGTCCGCCACTTCGTAGCCGGTCATCTCGCGCCCGAACGGATAAGGCAGATGGCCGTCGGTGGCGAGCACGGTCATCTTGCCGAAGCCCGACTCGATGCGGATACGGCGGTACGTGTCGTTCGGCCGGCCGATCTCGATGCCCGGCGCCTTGCGCACGTCGGACACGACCTTGCCGCGCGAGAACGCGACGAAGTCGTGCACCAGCTTGCTCGCGCTTTCCGGCGACACGTACACGCGATTTTCCGGCACGGTCTGCAGCGGATCGTAGTGCGGCGCCTGGGTGTGCCAGTACAGCTGCATGTTCACGCCGCCCGGCCAGCGAATGATCGCGTCGCGGCCGATCGGATCGGGGAACGTGTCGACGACCACGTCCGCGCCATGCGCGCGCGCCGACTTCATCGCGACGTCCATGTCGGTGACGAGGTAGCCGGTGCGCTCCTCGCAGAACGGGTATGGGATCGGCGTCTTGAAGCCGAACACCGAGATCGTGCCGGACGGCGTGAACACGAGCTGCGACATCGTCTGGCTCGGCGTCGGCGTGACCTGGAATACGCCCTGCTGCGACTTCTTGCCGCCGAACGTGGCGACGAAGCTGTCGGTGAAGCGGTCGAAGTCTTCCGGCGCGACGCACACGTGCGTCGTGTCGTATTGCGGGCCGACCGAGACGGCCGGCACCTTCGCGGACGAGGTCTCGAGCAGACGCGTCTCGTCCGCATGGGCCGGCGCGGTCGCCAGCAATGCGCCGAGCACGGCCGTCGACGCGGCCGTCATCCGCAATACCTGTCGCAACTTCAGTGCAATCATCGAAATTCTCCTTGAAAGTGGTAAGCGCTGCCGTGCGTCGCGCGCGGATTCAGCGTGATGCCGGCCCGTCGTCGGGCCGGCCGGATCGGTAGGCGAGGAAGCACAAGGTCGCGAGCGGCAGCGCCAGCGCCCAGAAGGCGGCGAATACGTACGCCGCGGCCCCCGCGCCCGCACCGAGCGCGAACGCCGCGACCGGCGGCAGCGTGCGCCGCAGTCGCGCGCGCGCGGCGTCGCGTTCGGCCGGCGCGGCAAGCGGCACGAGCCAGTCGAACGCATCGATCACCGCCTGCGTGACGTTGCCCGTCATCACCGTGTTGGCGACGACCGAGCGTGCCGTCAGCCGGCCGTGCGCATTCTGGACACCCATTGCCGCGGCGCCGAGCAGACCGCACAGGATCGTGCGCGGCGCATCGGCGTCGGCGATCGGCGACGCCATCACGCCGGCCAGCATGAACCCGGCCAGCAGCACGGCCTGAAGCGCATAGAGCGAACGCGCGCGCGGGCCGTGGCCCAGCGAACGCATCCGGTGATCGAGCACGCGCGCGCCGACGATACCGGCGATGAAGGCCGGAAACGCGAGCCATTTGATCGCGAGCCCTTGCCCGACGCCGGCCAGCCCCGAGCCGATCAGGATGAAGTTGCCGGTGACGTGCGCGGTAAACAGGCCGAACAGCGCGACGAAGCCGAGCGTGTCGACGTAGCCGGCGATCGACGCAAGAAAGACGTCCTCGCCACGCACGTGATCGGGTGCCGCGGCCGCGGTTACCGGCTGCGTCGGCATGCCCCGGCCTCCTGGATGGCGACGGTTGCGCCGGCGCACGCGATGCCTGCGTCCGGCGAGATCAGATCACGCATGTTCCGCTCCGGTTGTGCCGAACGGCCCGGCGGTGCCGACTGGCGTCCGGTCCAAACGGCTGTTCGGAAGCAAGACTAGTTAAGGCGCGTCTTAATGTCATGGCGATGGGCCTGAATTTTCCTGAATTGGCTGCCCGGACGCCCGGACGGACGGCGCGGTCGACGCGACGCGAGGCACATGCGCAACGGTTCGCGCATCGCGTCGGCAGGCACGCCCCGAGCGGCCCTCGCGGTCCGATCGTGTTATTTTTCGATCGATAGCTTAAGAGCGCACGCGATCAGGAGCCGATGCATGACCGAAAGAAAACGCAGCACGCCCGCCCGCGAGCGCGGGACGGATGCCGACGGCAACGCCGTCACGCCGGGCCGGCGCCTCGCGCCGGAAGCGCGCGAACGGCAAATCGTCGAGAAGGCGATCGAGCACTTCGCGACGCACGGCTTTTCCGGCAGCACGCGCGAGCTGGCGCGGCAGATCGGCGTCACCCAGCCGCTGCTGTACCGGTACTTTCCGAGCAAGGAAGCGCTGATCGATCGCGTGTACGACGAGGTCTACACGTGGAACCCGGACTGGGAAAAAATGATCGCGGATCGCACGGTCCCGCTGCAGGAGCGGCTGGTCGCGTTCTACCGCGCGTACGCGCAAACCATCCTGCGGCGCGAATGGATCCGCACCTTCATCTTCGCGGGGCTCAGCCGCGAGGGCTTCAACACGCGCTATCTGTCGCGGCTGCGCGAACGCGTGTTCCTGCCGGTGCTGCGCGAACTGCGCCACGAATACGACATCGCCACGCCGGCGACGGAGGCCCAGCGCAACGCGGAAATCGAGCTCGTCTGGAGCCTGCACGCGAGCATCTTCTATTTCGGCGTTCGCAAGTGGGTGTACGGGTTGCCGGTGCCCGACGATCTCGACACCGAAATCGAACGGCTGGTCGACGCGTTTCTCCACGGCACGCCCGCGACGCTCAAGCAGCTCGCGTCCGGCGCGGCCGCTCGGCGACGCCGCCGCGTGTAGCGCGGCCCCGCGCGCCGCCCGACGAATTCAGAACAATTCATCCGGTGTGCCGGTCGCTTCGCCTATCCTCGAAAGGCATTTGCGCCCGCGTCCGGGCGCCTGCGGGCCGAACCGCACTGGGACCGTCACATGACCACCGACACGTCTTCGATCACGCATCACGCCGTCACCGCGAACGATCGGCGCCCGCACTACATCGACGCCGGCAGCGGGCCGGCCGCCGGCTACGACAAGCGCAGCACGGCGCGCGAAGAACAGCCGGAGCGCGTGAACGCGTTGCCGGTCGATTTCCTGAAGCATTGGGAATGGATGATTCGCCGCGCGCGACGAATCATCGCGGGAGCGGAATCATGAGCGACGTTGCGGGCCCCTCGGCGATCGTCATCGGCGGATCGGTGGGCGGACTGTTCACGGCGACCGCGCTGCGCGCGGCCGGATGGCGCGTCAAGGTATTCGAACAGTCGCCCAACGACCTCGACAGCCGCGGCGGCGGCATCGTGCTGCAGCCGCCGATCGAGCGCGCGTTCGCATTCGGCGGCGTGCCGGTGCCGCGCGATGCGGGCGTCGATTCGGTCGACCGGATCTATCTCGACGAGCACGACCGGATCGTGCAACGCCTTTACATGCCGCAAACGCAGACCGCGTGGAACGTGATCTACACCGCGCTGAAGCGCGCGCTGCCCGCCGGCGTCGTGCACGCTGGCGTATCGTTCGAGCGGTTCGAACAGGACGGCGCGCGCGTGATCGCGCATTTCGCGGACGGGCGCGTCGAGCATGCCGACCTGCTGGTCGGCGCGGACGGCGGCCGCTCGGCCGTGCGTGCCCAGCTGCTGCCCGACGCGCGGCCCGCGTATGCGGGCTATGTCGCATGGCGCGGGCTCGTCGACGAGCACACGCTTCCCGACACGGTGCTGCAGGTGCTGCGCGATCGGTTCACGTTCCAGCAAGGCAACGCGCATCTGTTCCTGACCTACCTTGTGCCCGGCCGCGACGGTGCGATCGAGCCGGGCAAGCGGCGCGTGAACTGGGTCTGGTACCGGCGGCTCGAGCAGGATCGCGTGCCGTCGCTGTTTCTCGCGCAGGACGGCACGCAGCGCGACGGCTCGCTGCCGCCCGGCGCAATGCGCGACGACAACCGGCTCGAACTCGTGGACACCGGCCGCTGGTTGCTCGCGCCAACGCTCGCCGCGCTCGTCGAGGCGACCCAGGCGCCGTTCGCGCAGGCGATCCTCGATCTCGCGGTCGAGCGCATGGCGTTCGGCCGCGCGGTGCTGCTCGGCGACGCGGCCTGCCTCGTGCGACCGCATACGGCCGCCGGTGTCGCGAAGGCGGCGGAGAACGCGGTTGGTCTCGCCGAAGCGCTGCGCGGCGGCATGCACGCAAGCGCATTCGACGCCGCGCTGCCGCGCTGGGAGGCCGCCCAGCTCGCGAACAACGCTTCGCTGTCCGAACTCGGCATCTCGCTCGGCACGCGGATCATGGGACGGAAGTAACCCGCGGCAGGCCGGTGTCGAGATGCCGCGTGCCATGTTCGGCCGCGCGAGCTTCGAGCAGACGCAGCCGACTCGTGCGGATCGCCGGCCAGGCGCGGACGCGGCAGGTTCGCGCACCCGCTTACTGCTCCCGGGGCGCGCCGCGCGAAACGCCGCCAGCGAACCGGTTTCGCCACTGCCCGCCGGCGAACGCAGCGACGATCAGCGACAGGTAGCCGGTGACGAGAAGATGCCGCCAGCTGTCGAGCGCGGCGCGATGGGCCACCAGCGTCGCGTCGGGGGCCGCGACGGCGAGACTGCCCGGCACCACCGCCCGCGTCATCTGTAAGAATCCGGCCGCCGACAGCACGGGCAATAGTACGAGCACCCCCAGCAGCACAAACCTCGCGCGACGGAAAAACGCACGCCGGCGCAAATGAAACCACAACCCGAGGCTGCCGTGCACCCACCCCGGCGCGAGCAGCGCGATCTGCAGGCCCTGCGTGCCGCTCGTCAGCAGCGCCACGACGACCCGTGCGTAGTTCGGTTCGAAGCCGTAGAACGACGTTGCGACGCGTGTGCCGACGACGTGGCGGATCAACAGCAGCGGCAGGCCGAGTCCCGCCCAAAGACGCAGCCATTCGGCCGGCGGCAGCGCCCAGTGCCGGCGGCCGTAGACGGTGCGGAGCGCCAGCGCGAAATGCAGGCCGGCCGCGCCGTACAGCAGGATCGTTCCGGGCAGGCTTTGCCAGACACCGATCGCCAGGTGCAGGCCACGCTCGGCAACGTCGACCGACCAGATGCCGAGCGCATGATTGACCATGTGAACGGAAATATAGATCCACAACATGATGCCGGAGCCGAGTTGCAGCCTCCGCGCTATCTTGTGCAGCCCATCATGCGCGGACGCCGGCTTCCCGGCATCGGCATCGTGCGCGTGCTGCGCGGGATACGGTGCGCGGTCGTGCGACGGCGGGCGCATGTCGACGTGTTCCCGGAAGGATGGTGACGCCGAGGCCTCGTCTGCGTTCGCGGGAACCTCGCGAGCGCGCCGCGCTCCGCGCAGGATGTCACGGGTTTGCGTGGGCTTGTCGTTCATCGAAACCTCCCCGTCGAAACGTGCGCTGAGTGATGCTGCCTGATCGGCATACCACCGAGCGGTCCCGTTTATTCCGGCGACGCACGACATCCGGCGCATGAAGCGCATCGCGCGGCCTCGGGAATAGGCGCCGGGCTCGCCCGGTATACCGGGTGTGAGCACGACGGATGCCGATCGCGATGCATAGGCCCCCGCCACAACGACGCCAGCGAAATCAAGGAGGCCCATCATGTCCAACGTCCTGTCCCACTGGATCCTGATCGGCTGCGACGCATACGACGAGTACGTGTTCGTGCCGTGGCTCAATAAAGCCGTGTATCAGCGCACAGTGACCTTGCAACGCGTTTGCCTCCTATGACGGCGAACCCTCCGGCAGTTTCAACCGACCGGGACCTGACTGCGCCACACCGCCGCCGGACTCATCCCGCCTGATTGCTGCCGCAGCGAACACCGGGAAGCAGTCGCATACTTGATGCATGGCCGTAGTTGGACACGCCTCTTGCTCATGGTCACGGCAGAACCCGGCGCAGCCGACTACCGAGCCCTGGCCGGCCGGCGCTTGGCCGGACACCATCCCGTCGACGCGGCCGCCTCCTCCGGCAAACATCACAATTCATTTAACTTTCCGTGAGGACTTCGACACCGGCCGCTGACTACGATGGGCGCATGTTTTCAGGACCTGCTTCCAGGAGCCCATCATGCCCACCCGCAGACATCTGCTGCTGTTCGCCGGCGCCACCGGCCTCGCCACGCTCGCGGCGCTGTCGTCGGCCGGCCGCCGCACACTGGTCAGCCGCGCGTTCGCCGCGTCGACGGCTGCGCCGAAGATGGCCGCGCCATACGAGGTCACCCTCAGCGACGCCGAATGGCATCGTCGGCTCACGCCCGCCCAGTACGCGATCCTGCGCGACGCCGGCACCGAGCGGCCATACAGCAGCCCGCTGAACGAAGAGCACCGCCCCGGCACGTTCGCGTGCGCGGGCTGCGGCCTCGCGCTGTTCTCGTCGGCCACCAAGTTCGACAGCCACACGGGCTGGCCGAGCTTCTGGAAGCCGCTCGACCACGCGGTCGCGACCGACGCCGACACGTCGTTCGGGATGGTCCGCACCGAGGTGCACTGCCGCCGCTGCGGCGGCCATCTCGGCCACGTGTTCGACGACGGCCCGCCGCCCACCCACCTGCGCTATTGCATGAACGGGCTCGCGCTCGCCTTCCACCCGGCCGCCGCCTGATCCGGCCCCATCCTCGACCGACTGGAGAACGCACCATGCTGCTCATCGTCCTTGCCTATCTCGGCGGCGTGCTCACGATCCTGAGCCCGTGCATCCTGCCCGTGCTGCCGTTCGTGTTCGCGCGCGCCGACCAGCCGTTCGTGCGCACCGGCCTGCCGCTGCTGGCCGGCATGGCGCTCACGTTCGCCGTCGTCGCGACGCTCGCCGCCGTCGGCGGGGGCTGGGTCGCGCAGGCCAACCAGGCCGGCCGGTGGGTTGCCATCGTGCTGCTCGCGGTATTCGGCCTGACGCTGCTGATGCCGCGCCTCGCCGAACACCTGACGCGCCCGCTCGTCGCCGCAGGCAACCGCCTCACCGGCCTCGCGCAGCGCGACGGCCGCCCGGCCGGCCCGCTGTCGTCGCTGCTGCTCGGCGTCGCCACCGGCCTGCTGTGGGCGCCGTGCGCCGGCCCGATCCTCGGGCTCGTGCTGACCGGCGCGGCGCTGCGCGGCGCAAGCGTCGGCACGACGCTGCTGCTCGTTGCGTATGCGGCCGGCGCAGCGACGTCGCTCGGCGTCGCGCTCGTGATCGGCGGCAAGGTGTTCGCCGCGATGAAGCGCTCGCTCGGCGCGGGCGAATGGATCAAGCGCGGGATCGGCGCCGCGCTGCTGGCCGGCGTCGGCGCGATCGCGCTCGGCCTCGATACGGGTGCGCTCGCGCAGCTGTCGACCGTCACGACGGGCGGCCTCGAGTCGAAGCTCGTCGACCGGCTCGGCGGGCGCTCGAACGGCGCGCCGGCGGCGATGGACGCGACGGGTTCGCCGGCAAACGGCTCGGCAGACCACACCGCGAACGGTTCGGGCGGCGCGATGATGGCCGCGACGGCCGATGCCGTGCAGTCCGGCGGCGCGATGATGCGCGCGGCGGAGATCGCGCCCGCGCCGCAAGCGCCGGCCGCGCTGCCCGTCGAAGGCACGCTGCCGTCGCTCGACGGCGCCGTGCAGTGGCTGAATTCGCCGCCGCTGACCGCAGCCGGCCTGCGCGGCAAGGTCGTGCTCGTCGACTTCTGGACCTACTCGTGCATCAACTGCCTGCGCACGCTGCCGTACACCACGGCCTGGGCACGCAAGTACGCGCCGTACGGTCTCGTCGTGATCGGCGTGCACGCACCGGAGTTCGCGTTCGAGCGCGACATCGGCAACGTGAAAAAGGCCGTACACGACCTCGGCATCGACTTCCCGGTCGCGATCGACAACCACTACACGATCTGGCGCGCGTTCAGCAACGAATACTGGCCCGCGCACTACTTCGTCGACGCACAGGGACGCGTGCGCCGCCACCACTTCGGCGAAGGCGAATACGCGCAGTCGGAACGCGCGATCCAGTCGCTGCTCGCCGAGGCCGGTCATCCGGAAGCGCTGAACGTGCCGCTCGGGCTCGCCGGCGTTCCCGCGAAAGGCGCGCTCGCGGCGGCCGACAGCGCCGACGTCCGCTCGCCCGAAACCTATGTCGGCTATGCGCGCGCGGACGACTTCACGTCGCCGGGCGGCGTGGTGCGCGACGCGGCACACCGCTACGACGCGCCCGCCCACCCCGACCTGAACGACTGGGGCCTCGCCGGCACCTGGCAGGTCGGCGCCGAGCGCGCGTCGCTCGCCGCGCCGTCCGGCCGGATCGTCTACCGCTTCCATGCGCGCGACCTGCACCTCGTGCTCGGGCCGGGAGCGAACGGCAAGCCGGTGCGCTTTCGCGTGACGCTCGACGGCGCGGCGCCCGGTGCCGCACACGGCACCGACGTCGACGCGCAGGGCTACGGCACGGTCACCGGGCAGCGCCTGTACCAGCTCGTCCGTCAGCCGGGCGCCATCGCCGACCGCACATTCGCGATCGAGTTTCTCGATCCGGGTGTCGATGCGTACGCATTCACGTTCGGTTGAACGCATGCCAGGCCGACACCCGACCGCCGTCTTCCCCAACGCATTCCGAAGGAGCCCACCATGAACCCGACACCCACCCGCGCTTCCACGCCGCGACGGCGCGCAGCGATGCTGCGCCGCATCGGCGCCCTCGCCGTCGCGGCCGCCGCCGTGTTCGGCTACCAGCGCATCGTCAACTCTGCCGAGCCGATGCGCACCGTGCCCGCGCCGACACTCGACGAAACACCCGGCGCATCGCACGACGAGACGGCCGTGCTTGCCGGCGGCTGTTTCTGGGGTGTGCAGGGCGTGTTCGAGCATGTGAAGGGCGTGAAGCAGGTCACGGCCGGTTATGCGGGCGGCGCGTCCGAAACCGCGCACTATGCACTCGTCGGGTCCGGGCTGACGGGGCACGCGGAATCGGTGCGCATCGTCTACGACCCGACGCAGATCACCTACGGCCGGCTGCTGCAGGTGTTCTTCTCGGTCGCGCACGATCCGACCGAACTCAACCGGCAAGGCCCAGACGAAGGGTCGCAATACCGGTCGGCAATCTTCCCGACCACCGCGCAGCAACGCGCGGTCGCGACCGCGTACGTCGCGCAGCTCGGCACCGCGCACGTGTTTCCGGCGCCGGTCGTCACGCGTATCGAGGACTACAAGGGGTTCTACCCGGCCGAGGCCTATCACCAGAACTACCTCGAACTGCATCCCGACGCGCCATACATCGCGTTCAACGACCTGCCGAAGGTCGCCGGGCTGAAACACTACTTCCCGGCGCTGTACCGCGCCGATCCGGTGCTGTGGCGCGATGCCCGCTCGTGACCGGCACGCGGCCGCAGCAGGGCGGCCTCGCATGCCGCGGGTGCCGCCCGCGCCCCGGATTGCGCCGCATCAAACAAACCGCGCCCGCCGTGCCGGTGCAAACCCGCATCGCGTCCGACATGCGGTGCAACTTCGCGTAGACTTCTCCCAAGCCACGCCGCTTGTTGCGGCGTCCGGACCTTCCGTCCAGCCAGGAGGCGTCACGCATGCGCGCAGTGCCTTTGTCTGACAGCAGCACCCTCGAAGAACCGTCCACCGGCGCGGTCGTGCGCGACCTGCGCCGCGTGCCCATCCATCCCGATCACTGGTATCCGCTCGCGTGGTCGCGGGAACTGAAGCGCGGCAAGACGCTCGGCGTGCGCTTCGCCGGCGATCCGATCGTCCTCGTGCGCACCGAATCCGGCGCCGTGTATGCGCTCGAAGATCGTTGCGCGCACCGCCAGGTGCCGCTGCATGCGGGCGTCGTGAGCGGCGAAACGCTGCGCTGCTGCTACCACGGCTGGACCTATGCGTGCGACAGCGGCCGTTGCGTCGACGTGCCCTACCTCGGCCGCGAGCGTTTGCCCAACGGCGTGCGGGCGTACCCGTGCCGCGAGGCGCACGGACTGATCTTCGTGTTCCCCGGCGACGCGACGCTCGCCGACGAACGCTCGTTCCCCGCGCTCGAATCGGCGGACGACCGCGCATTCAAGACGCGCCGCTTCGGCCGCGAGGTCAAGTGCCACTACTCGTTCATGCACGAGAACCTGATGGACATGAACCATCAGTTCCTGCATCGCAAGCAGATGGGGCAGATGCGGGCGCGCGCACTCGGCCGGCGCCGCGGCGACGACTGGGTCGAGGTCGATTACACGTTCGCGCGCATGGAAGGCAAGCAGCCGGTCGGCGAGGCGCTCGTGTTCGGCTCGAGCAAGAAGCCCGGCGACCAGGCCGACAAGAGCGTGATGACGGTTCGCACCGGCTACCCGTACCAGACGCTGCAGATCCGCTCGAGCGAAGGCACGCTCGTGATGGACCTGTGGATCGTCTACGTGCCGCTCGATGCGGAACAGCGTACCAACCGCACGTTCGGACTGCTGTCGATCCACAAGCCCGGCATCCCGTTCGCGCTCGATCTCGCGTGGCCGCTGCTCGTCTGGTTCACCGAGCGGATCTTCCGCGAGGATCGCTGGATCGTCGAGCGCGAGCAGGAAGCGCACGACCGGCAGGGCGCCGACTGGAATCACGAGGTGTTTCCGGTCATCAACGAACTGCGCGACCTGCTGCGCCAGTGCGGCGCGCGCACCGTGATCCCGATCCGGGACGCGCGTGACGGCGCGTGATGCGCGCAGCTTGTCCGTTACAGGCTGAACGCGCCCGGCAGCAACGCGCGGGCCGTCGTGACCTCGACGGCCCCTTTCAGGTTGGCCAGGATCACTTCGATGTCGGGCTTGCCGATCTCGATGATCACCTGACGGCACGCGCCGCACGGCGCGATCGGGCCGTCGGTATCGCCGACGACCGCCAGCCGCGTGAAGTCCCCCGGACGATAGCCGGCCGCGATCGCCGCGAACATCGCCGTGCGTTCCGCGCAATTGCACAGTCCGTACGACGCGTTCTCGACGTTGCAGCCGTGAAAAACCGTTCCGTCGCGCGCCTGTAGCGCAGCGCCGACCTTGAAGCGCGAATACGGCGCATACGCGCGTTCGCGCGCCACCTTGGCCTGTTCGATCAGTTCGTCTCGTTCCATCTCGATGGTGCCTCCAGTCGTGTGCGGGGATGCATCGACACGACGCATCCCGGCCGGCACGATACTCCCCCGTCATGTAAGGCGAGCACCGACACCGGCACGTTCCGCCGCGCCGGCATCGGCGCACGGTCAGCCGATCTGCTCGTAAATGGTCGGGTGCGCCTCGCCCGTCTCGCCCAGCACGTAGCTTTGCCGCACCTCGGCCACCGCACGCGCGGCCGCCGCGTCGTCGCGGGCATGCACATAGCCGAGCGGCTGGCCGGCTTCGACACGCTGCCCGATCTCCGCGAGTGCCGTCAGGCCGACACGGTAGTCGATCGCATCCTCCGCGCGCGTGCGGCCGCCGCCGAGCGCGACGACCGCGAGCCCGAGCGCGCGGCAATCGACCCGCTTCACCACTCCGCTCGCGGGCGACGGAACCGGCACGATCACATCCGCCCGCGCAAGATGATGCGCGGGCGCTTCGATCAGGTCCACGGGGCCGCCGAGCGTCGCCACCATTCGCGCGAAGCGTTCCGCCGCCGCGCCCGAGTCGAGCGCCTGCTGCAACATCGTGCGCGCCTGCGCGACGTCGGGCGCCAGCCCGCCGGTGACGAGCAACTGCGCCGACAGCGCCATCGTGACGTCATGCAGGCGCGCCGGTCGCGACTTGCCCGTCAGGTAGTCGATCGCACACGCGACTTCGAGTGCATTGCCCGCGCACGGCGCGAGCGACTGGTTCATGTCGGTCAGGATCGCGGTCGTCTTCATGCCGGCGCCGTTTCCGACGTCGACGATGCTACGTGCCAGCTCGGCCGACTTCTCGGCGGTCGGCATGAACGCGCCGGAGCCGACCTTGACGTCCATCACGAGCCCGTCGAGCCCCGCCGCGAGCTTCTTCGACAGGATCGACGCGGTGATCATCGCGACGGACTCGACGGTCGCCGTCACATCGCGAATCGCATAGATGCGCTTGTCCGCCGGCGCGAGCCGCGCGGTCTGCCCGATGATCGCGACGCCGACGTCACGCACCGTACGACGAAACGTGTCCGTGTCCGGTGTCACGTCGTAGCCGGGGATCGCACTGAGCTTGTCGAGCGTGCCGCCGGTATGGCCGAGCCCGCGCCCCGAGATCATCGGCACATAGCCACCGCATGCGGCCACCATCGGCCCGAGCATCAGCGACACGACATCGCCGACGCCCCCGGTCGAATGCTTGTCGATCACCGGTCCGCCGAGATCGAGCGCACGCCAGTCGAGCACGTCGCCCGAGTCGCGCTGCGCGATCGTCAGCGCGACGCGCTCATCGGTGCTCAGGTCGTTGAAGTACACAGCCATCGCGAACGCCGCCACCTGGCCCTCGGTCACGCTGCCGTCGGTCACGCCGCGCACGAACGCGGCAATCTCGTCGCGATCGAGCGGCTGCCGGTCGCGCTTGCGGCGAATGAACTCCTGCGGCAGAAACATCGTTGCGTCTCCTTGCTCGCTCAGTGTAGCGAAAAGAACAGGCCGGCAATCGCGGCACTCATCAGGTTCGACAACGTCGCGGCCGTTAGCGCACGCAAGCCATGCCGCGCGACTTCCGAGCGGCGCTCCGGCGCGACCGCGCTGAAGCCGCCCGCGAGAATGGCGATCGACGAGAAGTTCGCGAAGCCGCACAGCGCGAACGACACGATCGCGAGCGTCTTCGGGTCGAGCACCTGCAGGCCGGCCGCCGCGACGTGCGCGCCGCCCTTCAGATACGGCGACAGGTCGCCGTACGCGACGAACTCGTTGAAGATCAGCTTCTCGCCGATGAAGTTACCGGCCAGCGCCGCGTCGTGCCACGGCACGCCGATGATCCAAGCCAGCGGCGCGAACAGGTGGCCGATGATGCCCAGCAGCGTCACCTGCGGAAAGCCCGCGAACGCGGCCACGCCGCCGACGATGAGGTTCATCAGCGCGATGAGCCCCACGAACGCGATCAGCATCGCGCCGACATTGATCGCGATCCGCAGGCCCACCGATGCGCCTGACGCCGCCGCCTCGATCACGTTGGCGGCCCGCTTGTCGTCGAAATCGAGCCCGTCGACCACGACACGGCTCGGCTCCACGGTCGGGAACAGCAGCTTGCCGAACAGCAGCCCGCCCGGCACCGCCATGAACGATGCAGCGAGCAGGTACTCCATCTTCACGCCGAGACCGGCGTAGCCGACCAGCACCGAGCCCGCGACCGACGCCATGCCGCTCGCCATCACCGTGAAGATCTCGGCGCCCGTCATGTGCCGCACGAACGGCTTCACGAGTGCGGGCATTTCGCTCTGCCCGAGAAAGATCGTCGCGACGGCCGAGCACGCCTCGATGCGGCTCACGCCGAGCACTTTCGCGAGCCCCGCGCCGAGGATCGCGACGATCCACTTCATCACGCCCACGTAATACAGCACCGCGATCAGCGCGGTGACGAAGATGATCATCGGCAGCACGCGCAGGCCGAACACGAACCCACCGTCGCCGAACAGCTGGAACATCCGGGCGTCGACCAGCCCGCCGAACACGAACGCAATGCCGTGATTGCCCATGTCGAGCACGCGATTGACGCCGTTCGCGGCCGCCGCGAGCGCCGCGCGGCCCGACGGCACGAACAGCACCAGCGCGCCGATCGCGAACTGCGTGAGCAGCGCGGCGATCAGGGTCCGGCCGCTCACGGCGCGCCGGTTGTTCGACAGCAGATAGGCCACCAGCAGCAGGAACAGCATGCCCAGGAGACTGCGCAGAATATCCACCTCGTACTCCTTTCTCTCGATGTTTATTTGAATGATCGGCAGGCGGCCCGGCACGCCCGTGTAACGCCGTCGGTGGATATTACTCGCCGTCATGCATGACGACAACGCAATCAAAATGGCATGCTCCGTGCGGGTTCGCTTGCGTCGTCGATTTGCTCAGTTCTTCTATGTACCTGGAAATCGGATGGACGTGACGATGCCCGATTCGTCCCATATATTGAGAGAATCGACGGGGGGGGGGCCGAGAGGATGTAGGGCCGGCGATGCACGTGACCGGCCGCGTAAACGTGCGCGGGGCGTGCCGTTCGAACAGACACGCCCCACGCAACGGACGCAACGCCGCTCAGCCCGCGCGTTCGACCGGATGTGGCTCGCGCAGTCGGTTCGCGATGCGCGCGGCCTCGTAGTAGCCGGCCGCGGGTGGCCGCTTCAGATAGCGGCCCGCGCCGCGCACCGCACGCAGCTCGCCGTCGGCCCATGCGAGCGCACCGCGCGTGAGGGTGTGGGTCGCGACGCCCTGCACCGTCATCCCTTCGAACACGTTGAAATCGACCTGCTGGTGATGGGTCTTCACCGAGATCGTCTTCGTCGCGGATGGGTCCCACACGACCAGATCGGCATCGGCGCCGACCTGCACCGCCCCCTTGCGCGGATACAGGTTGAAGATCTGCGCGGCGTTCGTCGACGTGATCCGCACGAATTCATTCGGCGTGATGCGGCCATGATTCACGCCGTGATGCCACAGCACCGACATGCGATCCTCGACGCCGCCGCAGCCGTTCGGGATCTTCGTGAAGTCCTCGCGGCCCATCGCCTTCTGCGACGCGCAGAACACGCAGTGATCGGTCGCCGTCGTATGCAGCTGCCCCGCCTGCAGCCCACGCCACAGCGCTTCGCGATGCTCCGCCGAGCGGAACGGCGGGCTCATCACGTGCGCGGCCGCACGCGTCCAGTCCGGGTCGCGGTACACCGACTCGTCGATCACCAGGTGTCCCGGCAGCACCTCGCCGAACACGCGCAGCCCTTCGCTGCGCGCGCGCGTGATCGCGTCAACCGCGTCCTTCGCCGACACGTGCACGATATACACGGGCACGCCGAGCACCTGCGCGATGCGGATCGCGCGGTTCGCTGCCTCGCCCTCCACCTCCGGCGGTCGCGACAGCGGATGCGCCTCCGGCCCCGTCATCCCGCGCGCGAGCAGCGCCTGCTGCAGCCGGAACACGAGTTCGCCGTTCTCCGCGTGCACCGTCGGCAGCGCGCCGAGTTCGAGCGAACGCGAGAAACTGTTCACGAGGACCTCGTCATCGGCCATGATCGCATTCTTGTACGCCATGAAGTGCTTGAAGCTCGACACGCCGTGCTCGCGCACGAGCGTGCCCATGTCGCGGTGCACCGATTCGTCCCACCACGTGACGGCCACGTGGAAGCCGTAGTCGGCCGCGGCCTTCTCGGCCCAGCCGCGCCACTCGTGGAACGCGTCCATCAGCGGCTGCTTCGGGCTCGGGATCACGAAGTCGATGATGCTGGTCGTGCCGCCCGACAACCCGGCGGCCGTGCCCGAATAGAAGTCGTCGCTCGCCGTCGTGCCCATGAACGGCAGTTCCATGTGCGTATGCGGATCGATGCCGCCCGGCATCACGTACTGGTCGTGCGCGTCGACCACCGTCGCGCCGGCCGGCGCGTCGATCGTCTGAGCGATCTGCAAGATCGTGCCGCCGTCCTGCGGGTCGGCACACAGTACGTCCGCGCGATAGGTGCGGTCCGCATCGACCACGGTGCCGCCGCGAATCAGGATTGCCATTTGGTTGCCTCCTCGTTGACTGTCGGGTGCCGCATGCGTTCGCGCATCACGCGCTCGCGATCTGCGCGCGCTGTCCGGCGCGCCACTTCATCCAGGTACCGTACACGCCGGACGCCAGCACGAGGCCGACGAACCACGCATACGTGTAGAGCGTGTTGAAAAATGCCGGCACGTTCGGGAACGACGCTGGGAACGCGGTGTGCAGGAAGCCGGGCAGGTTCGGCAGCACGCCGATCGCGAGCGCCGCCAGCGCGGCCGGGTTCCAGCCGCGCGCGTAGCTGAAGTCGCCGCGCTCGTCGAACAGCGCGTGCGTATCGAGCCGCGTGCCGCGAATCAGGAAGTAGTCGACCATCAGGATGCCCGCGACCGGCCCGAGCAGCGCCGAATAACCGACGAGCCAGGTGAAGATGTAACCGTCCGTCGTCGCGAGGATCTTCCACGGCATCATCACGATCGCGAGCGTCGCGGTGATCAGCCCGCCCGTGCGGTACGAGATCGCCTTCGGCCACAGGCTCGAGAAATCGTAAGCAGGACCGACCAGGTTCGCCGCGAGGTTGCAGCACATCGTGTCGAGCGTCAGGATCACGAGCGCAATGCCGACGCCGATGCCGGTCATCCGGCTCGTCAGGTCGATCGGATCCCAGATCGCGTTGCCGTAGATCACGACGGTGGCCGACGTCACCACGACCGACACCACCGACAGCAGCGCCATCGGCAGCGGCAGCCCGATCGACTGCCCGATCACCTGGTCGCGCTGCGAATGCGCGAAGCGCGTGAAGTCGGGAATGTTCAGCGCGAGCGTCGCCCAGAAGCCGACCATCGCGGTCAGGCCCGGCCAGAACGTCGCCCAGAAGAGTCCCGCCTTCTTGCCGCCCGCGACGAACTGCGACGGTGCAGACAGCATCGTGCCGAAGCCGCCCGCCTGCGACGTCGCCCACCACACGAGCGCGATGCACATCACGACCTTGATCGGCGCGGACCAGCTCTCGAGCCAGCGGATCGAATCGGTGCCGTGCCAGATGAAGTACAGCTGCAGCGCCCAGAACACGAGGAAGCACGCAAGTTGCCCGAACGAGATGCCGATGAGCGGCAGCGCGGCGCCGTGCAATGCGTTGCCGGTCAGGATGTTCAGCAGCGTATAGATCGCGCTGCCGCCAAGCCAGGTCTGGATGCCGTACCAGCCGCACGCGACGATCGCGCGCAGCAGCGCGGGCAGCTTCGCGCCCTGCGTGCCGAACGAAGCGCGCACGAGCACCGCATACGGAATCCCGTGCTTCGCGCCCGCATGGCCGATCAGCAGCATCGGCACGAGCACGATCAGGTTGCCGAACAACACGGTCAGCACGGCCTGCCACGGCGACATGCCTTCCTGGATCAGTCCGGCCGCAAGCATGTACGACGCGATGTTCATCACCATCCCGACCCACAGCGCCGCGAAGTGATACCAGCGCCACGTGCGCTGTGACGCCGTCGTCGGCGCGAGGTCGTCGTTGTACAGGCTGCCGGCCGGCGCCGCGGCGCTGTCGGGATCGGCGGGAATCGCTGCTGGTTTCATCGGACGCGCTCCACGTAAACGTCAGCGCCGGCATCGTGCGATGCCGGCAGAACAGGACACAAGCAGCAGTGCGGACGATGCCGCGCCGCCGGCCGCCGGTCAGGCCGCCTTCGCATGCTTCGCGGGTTCCGCCGGGCTCGCACCCGCGTCGGCACGCGCCGGGTTGTTCGGATGCGTGGTCCAGTTCGCGTAGTCGCCCGCGTCGACCCGCTCCATCGTGATGCATTGCTCGACCGGACACACATGCATGCAAAGATTGCACCCGACGCACTCCGCGTCCACCACCTCGAAGTGCCGCACGCCGTCCTTCTCGGCCGTGATCGCCTGGTGCGACGTGTCCTCGCACGCGATATGGCACAGCCCGCACTGGATGCAGCGGTCCTGGTCGATACGCGCCTTGATGTCGTACTTCAGGTTCAGATATTTCCAGTCGGTCACGTTCGGCACCGCGCGGCCGCGCACGTCGTCGAGGGTCGCGTAGCCCTTCTCGTCCATCCAGTTCGACAGCCCGTCGGCGAGGTCCGACACGATCCGGAATCCGTAATGCATCGCGGCGGTGCACACCTGCACGCTGCCGGCGCCCAGCACCATGAACTCGGCCGCGTCGCGCCACGACGAAATCCCGCCGATGCCGGAGATCGGCAGGTTCGGCGTTTCCGGGTCGCGCGCGATCTCCGCGACCATGTTCAGCGCGATCGGCTTGACCGCCGGGCCGCAGTAGCCGCCGTGCGTGCCCTTGCCGTCGACGGTGGGCATCGGCGCCATCTGGTCGAGGTCCACCGCGACGATCGAGTTGATCGTGTTGATCAGCGACACGCCGTCCGCGCCGCCCTTGTAGGCGGCACGCGAGCCCATCCGGATGTCGCTGATGTTCGGCGTGAGCTTCACGAGGCAGGGCAACTTCGTGCCTTCCTTGACCCAGCGCGTGACCATCTCGACGTATTCCGGCACCTGTCCGACCGCCGCGCCCATCCCGCGCTCGCTCATCCCGTGCGGACAGCCGAAGTTCAGCTCGACCGCATCGGCACCTGTATCCTCGACGAGCGGCAGGATCCATTTCCAGTCGCGCTCGTTGCACGGCACCATCAGCGATACGATCAGCGCGCGATCGGGCCAGTCGCGCTTCACCTGCGCGATCTCTTTCAGGTTCACGTCGAGCGGCCGGTCGGTGATCAGCTCGATGTTGTTCAGCCCGGCGATCCGCTGGCCGTTCCACTGCACCGCACCGTAGCGCGAGCTGACGTTGACGACGTGCGGATCGAGCCCGAGCGTCTTCCAGACGACGCCGCCCCAGCCGGCCTCGAACGCGCGATTGACGTTGTACGCCTTGTCGGTCGGCGGCGCGGAGGCCAGCCAGAATGGATTCGGCGAAGTGATGCCTGCGATGGTGCAGCGAAGGTCGGCCATGTTCGGCTCCGTAAAAATGGGGCGTCTATCGTGATTCGCGTGGCGCGCGCAATGCACGCGATGCGCGGGATGCCGTTGCGTATGCCGCGCTCACGCGGCCTTGGCGGCGCGCCGCGCGAGCGCCGCGTCGATCGCCGCCGCCGCGCGCTTGCCGTCCTGCACGGCCTGCACCGTGAGGTCGATGCCGTCCGTCGCCGCGCAATCGCCGCCGGCCCACACGTCGGGCAACGCCGTGCGTCCGTCCGCGTCGACCGCGATGCGCGTGCCGTCCGCCGTCAGCAGCGCGGCCGCGACACCGTCCGGCACCAGCGTCTGGCCGATCGCCTTCAGCACCATGTCCGCGTCGACGGTGAAACGCTCGCCCGACGCGGCCTCGAATTCGACACCCGTCACATGCCCGTCCGCGCCCGTGATACGCACCGGCTTCGCGTGCGTGACGAGCGTGACGCCGCTCTTTTGCGCGAACTCGCGTTCGGCCCAGGTCGCGCTCATCGCGTCCACGCCGCGCCGGTACACCATCGTCACGCGCTCCGAGCCGAGCTTGCGGCTCTGCACGGACGCATCGATCGCCGTATTGCCGCCACCGATCACGACCACGCGCCGCCCGACCGGCACGTTCTCCAGCGCGTCGGCCTGCCGCACCTGCTCGATGAAGTCGACCGCGTCCATCACGCCGCTCAATTCCTCACCGTCGATCGCGAGCGTGCGCACGCCGCCCAGGCCCATCGCGAGAAACACCGCGTCATGCTGCTCACGCAGGGCGTCGAGCGTGACGTCGCGGCCGAGCGCAACGCCCGTCTGCAGCGCGATGCCACCGACCGACAGCAACCAATCGACTTCGCGTTGCGCGAAATCGTCGACCGTCTTGTACGCGGCGATCCCGTATTCGTTCAAGCCGCCCGCCTTCGGCCGCGCGTCGAACAGCGTGACGCGATGCCCGGCGAGCGCGAGCCGGTGCGCGCAAGCGAGCCCGGCCGGCCCCGCGCCGACCACCGACACATGCCGCCCCGTATCGGGCGCACGCGTAAAGCGCACCGCGCCGCTCGCCATCGCCCAGTCGGTCGCGTGCCGCTGCAGCGCGCCGATCGCGACCGGCTGCGCATCCTGGTGATTGCGCACGCACGCGCCTTCGCACAGGATCTCGGTCGGGCAAACGCGCGCGCACATCCCGCCGAGCGGATTCGCGGACAGGATGTCGGTCGCGGCCCCCCTCAGGTTGCCGTTGCCGATCTTGCGAATGAAGCTCGGGATGTCGATCTGCGTCGGGCAGGCTTGCACGCACGGCGCGTCGTAGCAGTAGTGGCAGCGGCTGGCGGCGGCCGCGGCGGCAGTCGGATCGAGCAGCGGCGCGATATCTGCGAATTCGCACGAGAGTTGCGTGGACGACAGGCGATGCGCGGCGATATCGCCGGTTGGCTTGGTGGTCATACGCGTTCCTTCGACTGGGTGGAGACAAAGCCGTCCCCGCCGGCTGCGAATGCACAGTCGGGGCGGTCATGCTTGGGAATGCCACGGTCAGGCGATGAGCGGCCTGCCGGCTGCGCTAGATCCGGTCCGTCATGAAGCCGGCTCGCATGCGCGCGACAGCATCGCGTGCAGCAGCACGTTCGCGCCGGCCTCGATCCATGCGGGCGTCGCGTCCTCGATCTCGTTGTGACTGATGCCGTCGACGCAGGGTACGAACACCATCGACGTCGGCGCAACCTGCGCCAGATAGCACGCGTCATGCCCCGCACCCGACACGATGTCGCGATGTGAGTAGCCGAAGCGATCGGCCGCGCCGCGCACGGCCGCCACGCAGGCCGGATCGAACGCGACGGGCTTGTAGTAGAAAATCTGCTCGAACGCGGTTTCGAGTCCGATCTCGCCCGCGATGCGTGCCACACCATCGCGCAATGCAGCATCCATCTTCGCGAGCACCGCGTCGTCCGGATGTCGGAAGTCGACGGTGAAGAACACGCGGCCGGGAATCACGTTGCGCGAGTTCGGGTGAACCTGCATCATCCCGACCGTCGCGCAGCCGAACGGCGCGTGATCGAGGCCGATCCGGTTCACGAGATCGACCACGCGCGATGCGCCGAGCAGCGCATCGCGGCGTCGCGGCATCGGCGTCGGCCCCGCGTGCGCTTCCTGGCCGGTGAACGTGATCTCGTACCAGCGCTGCCCCTGCGCGTCCGTCACGACGCCGATCGTCTTGCACTCGGCCTCGAGAATCGGCCCCTGCTCGATATGCAGCTCGAACGCCGCATGCAGCTTGCGGCCGCCGCAGGGTACGTCGCCCGCGTAGCCGATGCGCGCGAGTTCCTCGCCGATCGTCTTGCCGTCGACATCCTTGCGCGACAGCCCGTACTCGAGCGGGAACACACCCGCGAACACGCCCGACGCGACCATCGCCGGCGCGAAACGCGAACCTTCCTCGTTGGTCCAGATCACGACCTCGACCGGATGCTCGGTCTCGATGCCGTGATCGTTCAGACTGCGAATCACCTCGAGGCCGCCGAGCACGCCGTAGATGCCGTCGAAGCGGCCGCCCGTCGGCTGCGAATCCGCATGCGAGCCGGTAACGACCGGCGCCGCGTCGGCCACGCGGCCCGCGCGGCGCATGAACACGTTGCCCATCGTATCGACCGTCACCGCGCAGCCGGCGGCTTTCGCCCAGCCGACGATCAGGTCGCGTCCGGCCTTGTCGAGATCGGTCAGCGCGAGGCGGCACACGCCGCCCTTCGGCGTCGCGCCGATCTTCGCGACTTCCATCAGGCTGTCCCACAACCGCTTGCCATCGACCTTGATCGACGTGTCGAATGCTGCCCGCTTCACTGTTTCCGATACCGCGTTCATTCGTATCGCTCCTGTGGGGTCGGTTATGTTCTCATTCCGGTTGCCGCCGGTGCACGCATTGCCGCTATCGGGGCAAGCCCGCGCCGGCAAGGTGCAGATGCGCATCGTTCGTGTGATTCGTCCGACCGATCGGCGGATTGCCGGCACTGCATTCCGTCGATCATCAAATCCTGTCCGATTGGACAGGTTTTAGACGATCAAAATGCCCAGCGCAATGTCTTTCTTGCGTGAATCGAGCGAGCGAGAAACGTGCCACCGCATTGCAGCATCACGCGCGCCGATGTGGGCGGGCACGTGCGTTCGATGCGAACCAGCGGCTAGAATGAAGCGCAACGCGGCATGCAAGCCGCGCGAGGGTAACGATGAAACATGACGAAGCGGCCGCCGAAGCCACCGGCGACGACGAAACGAACACGCCCTTGCGGCGACGCAAGGCGCACATCCGCGAGTCCAACGAAGCGCATCTGCTGGCCTGTGCGGAAGCCGTGTTCGCGGAGCGCGGGCTCGACGGCGCGAGCACGGCGATGATCGCCGAACGTGCGGGCCTGCCGAAGGCGAACCTGCATTACTACTTCCCGACGAAGCTTGCGCTGTACCGTCGCGTGCTCGACGACCTGTTCGAGGACTGGCATCGCGCGGCAGGTTCGTTCGAGGCCGGCGACGATCCGGTGGAAGCGATCGGCGGCTACGTGCGCGCGAAGATGGATCTGTCGCGACGGCGCCCGCTCGGCTCGAAAGTGTGGGCCAACGAGATCATCCACGGTGCCGCGCACATGCAGGACATCCTGTCGGAACGCGTGAAGCCCTGGTTCGACACGCGCGTGAAGGTGATCGAGGGCTGGATCGCGCGCGGGCTGCTCGCGCCGATCGATGCACACGCGTTGATGTACCTGATCTGGGCGACGACGCAACACTATGCGGATTTCGATGCGCAGATCCGCGCGCTGAGCGGCAAGCGTGCGTTCACGCAGAAGGCGTTCGCCGAGAAGACCGAGCAGGTCGTGCAGCTCGTGATTCGTGCGTGCGGTGCGGTGTCGCCGGAGGCGAACGCGTAACGCGATCGCGCGCGCGCCGGAAAGCGAAACGGGCGACGGGCATGATGCCCGCCGCCCGCGTCGCGAGACGGCATGGGTGCCGTCTCGCGCGTGATGCATCAATGCGTTCGCGTTACGCGACCCGCTCGATCGCGATCGCCGTCGCCTCGCCGCCGCCGATGCACAGCGACGCGACGCCGCGCTTCAAGCCGTACGTTTCGAGCGCGGCCAGCAGCGTCACCATCACGCGTGCGCCCGATGCGCCGATCGGATGGCCGAGCGCACACGCGCCGCCATGCACGTTGACCTTGTCGTGCGGCAGGTCGAGATCGCGCATCGCGGCCATCGCGACCACCGCGAAGGCTTCGTTGATCTCGAACAGGTCGACGTCGCGCAGGTTCCAGCCGGTCTTCTCTGACAGCTTGCGGATCGCGCCGATCGGTGCCGTCGCGAACAGGCCCGGCTTGTTCGCGTAGGTCGAATGCCCGACGATCACTGCCTTCGGCGCGAGGCCGAGCCGATCCGCTTCCGAGCGACGCATCATCACGAGCGCGGCCGCGCCGTCGGAAATCGACGACGAATTGGCCGCCGTCACCGTGCCGCCTTCGCGGAATGCCGGCTTGAGCGTCGGAATCTTGTCGAGCTTCGCTTTGCCCGGTTGCTCGTCGATCGACACGACGGCTTCCGTCTTGCCGGCCTTCACGGTCACCGGCGCGATCTCCGACACGAAGCGTCCTTCTGCAATCGCACGCTGCGCGCGCGTCAGCGATGCGATCGCGAACGCATCCTGCTCCTCGCGCGTGAACTGATATGCCTGCGCGCAATCCTCCGCGAACGTGCCCATCAGCCGGCCCTTGTCGTACGCGTCCTCGAGCCCGTCGAGGAACATGTGATCGAGCACCTGGCCATGCCCCATGCGCATCCCCGCGCGCGCCTTCGGCAGCAGGTACGGCGCATTCGTCATGCTCTCCATCCCGCCCGCGACGGCCACGTCCGCCGATCCGGCCAGCAGCAGGTCGTGCACGAACATTGCGGCCTTCATCCCGGAGCCGCACATCTTGTTGACCGTGGTCGCGCCCGCCGCCAGCGGCAAGCCCGCCTTCAGCGCGGCCTGCCGCGCCGGTGCCTGACCCTGGCCGGCCGGCAGCACGCAGCCGAACACGATTTCATCGATGCGCTCGGCGGGCACGTTCGCGCGTTCGAGCGCCGCACGAATCGCCGCCGCGCCAAGCTCGCTCGCGCTGGCCGCGGCCAGGTCGCCCTGAAAACCACCCATCGGCGTGCGCGCCGCGCCAACGATTACGATCGGATCCTGTGTCGTCATGATTGCATTCCTCCAGTGTCAGCGCGGTGCCATGCGCAGCGCGCCATCGAGACGGATGACTTCGCCGTTCAGCATCGTATTCTCGGCGACGTGGCGCACCAGCGCCGCAAATTCTTCCGGGCGGCCGAGCCGCGGCGGGAACGGCACGCTCTTGCCGAGCGCGTCCTGCACGTCCTGCGGCATGCCGGCCATCATCGGCGTCGCGAAGATGCCCGGCGCGATCGTCACCACGCGAATGCCGAACCGCGCGAGTTCGCGCGCGATCGGCAGCGTCATGCCCACCACGCCGCTCTTCGATGCCGCATACGCGGCCTGCCCGATCTGTCCGTCGAACGCCGCGACCGACGCGGTGTTGACGATCACGCCGCGTTCGCCTTCCGCGTCGGCGTCCTGCTTCGACATCGCTTCCGCCGCCAGCCGAATCATGTTGAACGTACCGACCAGGTTGATCGACACCGCACGCGCGAAACGGTCGAGCGAATGCGGGCCTTCGCGGCCGACGACCTTCTCGCCCGGCGCGACGCCCGCGCAGTTCACGAGCGCATCGATGCGGCCGAACGCGTCGCGCGCGGCAGCAACGGCGGCCTGCCCGTCGGCTTCGCTCGTCACGTCGGTCTTCACGAAGCGTGCGGACGTACCTAGTTCGTGCGCGAGGCTCGCGCCGGCGTCTTCATTGACGTCCAGCAGTACGGCCTTGCCGCCTTCGGCGACCACCATGCGCGCCACCGCTGCGCCGAGGCCCGAACCGGCACCCGTAATCAGAAAAACGCGATCCTTGATGTTCATTCGCAGTCCATAGTCAATATTCAGGATTGAGCGGTCTTCTCGGCTTCCAGCTTGCGCAGCATGAAGCGCTGGATCTTGCCGCTCGGGGTTTTCGGCAGCGCGTCGACGAAGTCGATCGCGCGAGGATAGGCGTGTGCCGACAGCCGCCGCTTCACGTGCTGGCTCAGTTCTTCGGCCAGCGCCGGTGTGCCGTCGAAGTCTTTCGACAGCACGACGAACGCCTTGACGATCTCGGTGCGCTCCGGGTCCGGCACGCCGATCACCGCGGCCTCGCTGACGGCCGGATGCTCGATCAGCGCGCTTTCCACGTCGAACGGACCGATCCGGTAACCGGACGATGTGATCACGTCGTCCGCGCGGCCGATGAAGCTCACGGTGCCGTCCGGCTCGAGTTCGACGTTGTCGCCGGTGCGGTAATAGCCGCCCGCGATCGCCGGCGTGTCTTGCTTCCAGTAACCATCGAACCACAGCAGCGGCGAGCGCGCGATGTCGATCGCGAGGATGCCGGGCTCGCCGGGGCCGAGTTCGCGGCCGGCTTCGTCGAGCACCGCGACGCGATAGCCGGGCATCGCGAAACCCGCCGAGCCGGCATGGACGACGTGCGCGAGCCCGTGATGATTGTTCACGACCATCCCGAGTTCGGTCTGGCCGTAGTGGTCGTAGATCGGCGCGCCGAGCGCCGCGTGGAACCAGCGCACGACTTCCGGATTCAGCGGTTCTCCCGCGCTGCTGACAACCCGCAGTTGCCCCTTCAGGCGCGCGGCCGCTTCGGTGCCGGCCGCCATCAGCATCCGGAACGCGGTCGGCGAACCAGCGAGGCTCGTGATACCGAGCCGTTCGATCACGTCGTAGGTACTGTCGACCGTGAAAGCGCCCTCGTACAGCGTCGTTGCATGGCCGAGCAGCAGCGGGCCCGTGATCGCGTAATAGAGGCCGTATGCCCAGCCCGGATCGGCGATGTTCCAGAAGCGGTCACTGGCGCGCAGGTCCACCGCGTCGCGCATGTACGCGCCGAACGCGAGCAGCGCGCGCAACGGCACCGGCACGCCCTTCGGCAAACCCGTCGTGCCCGACGTCGACATCATCATGAACAGGTCGGTGCCGTTGCGCGGGACCGGTTCAAATACGTCGCACTGCGCGTCGAGTGCCGCGCGGAAATCGATGTCGCGCGCCGGCAGCACGTCGCCCGAATCGCGCACCGTCGCGACCTGCGGGCAATCGACGATCTCGTCGAGCTTCGCGCGATTCGCGATGTTGGTGACGACCAGCCGCGCATCGCTCATGCGCAACCGGTGCTCGATCGCCTTCGGCCCAAACGCGGTGAAGAGCGGCTGATAGACGGCGCCCGCGCGCCACGTGCCGAGGATCGTCGCGACGAGTTCGGGCGTGCGCGGCAACAGGCCGGCAACCACGTCGCCCGGCTTCACGCCCTGCTCGACCAGCAGGTTTGCGACCCGCGCCGACAGCGCCTGCATCTGCGCGAACGTGAAGCTGCAGTGCCGGCCGGCGACGTCGATCCAGTCGAGTGCGATCGCATTCGCGTCCGCCGCCGCATGCCGGTCGCAGCATTCGACGCAGGCGTTCAGGCCCTGCTCCAGGTCGCCGTGCAGATATGCGGCGGCGGTCTCGATACGGAAGCCGGCCACGGCGTCGGCGTAAGCCGGCACCACCCGGGCGGTTGCTCCATCACGCATGCGTGTCTCCTGTTCGTTATGTCCGCCGGCGAACCGGGGGTATATCGATGATGGTAGACAGCCGTCACATTGCAATCAATGACAAACAGAATCTAGAATCGTGATCGCTTTTGCCATGTCTGGAGGACATGAAAAATGGGGCCGCAGATGATCTCGCCGGATTTCGTCGAGGACGCGCTCGAGAGCCTGCGCCGGCAGCAGATTCCGACCGAGCCCGTGCTGCGCGTTGCCGGCCTGCCGGCCACCGTGCGCGAGCCCGTCACGCCACAACAGTACGGTCGCCTGTGGCTGGCGATCGCCAACGCGATCGACGACGAATTCTTCGGGCTCTCGGCCCGCCCGATGCGGCGCGGCAGCTTCACGCTGCTGTGCCACGCCGTGCTGCACGCGGGCACGCTCGAGAAGGCGCTGCGGCGTGCGCTGCAGTTCCTGCGCGTGGTGCTCGACGAACCGCGTGGCGAGCTCGTGGTCGCCGACGGCCAGGCGCAGATCGTCCTCACGCAGGCGGGCGCACCGTATTCGGCGTTCGCGTACCGGACGTTCTGGCTGATCCTGCTCGGCGTCGCCTGCTGGCTGATCGGCCGACGCATTCCGCTACAGCGCATCGATTTCGCGTGCCCGAGCCCCGACCAGCGCAGCGACTACCACCAGTTCTTCGGCGTGCCCGTGCATTTTGACCGCCCGGACAGCCGGCTCGCGTTCAACGCCGCGTACCTCGCGCTGCCGACGATCCGCTCCGCGCAGGCGCTGAAACCCTTCCTGCGCGGCGCGCCCGGCAACCTGCTCGTGCGCTATCGGCACGACACCGGCTGGGTGGCGAAGACGCGTGCGCATCTCAAGGCGCAACCGGCCGCCGAGTGGCCGGACTTCGACACGCTGGCCGTGCGCCTCGGCACGACGCCCGCGACGCTGCGGCGACGGTTGCGCAGCGAGGGGCAGAGCTTCGCGTCGATCAAGGACGAACTGCGCGGAGCGCTGGCCCAGTCGCTGCTGCGCGGGCACACGCTCAGCGTCGCGGAAATCGCGGCGGAACTCGGTTTTACGGAGCCCAGCGCGTTTCATCGCGCGTTCCGGAAATGGACCGGGACGAGCCCGGGCGCATTTCGGCGGGATGTCAATGCGGCGCAGGCGGAGCATTGAATTGCGGCGCGGGCGCGCGTCACACTCGGTGCGAGCGCGCAAAAGGGTAACGCTGACGTGCATGACCACTGTGAATTTCAGCAGCCGTGCGGTTGCTCAAGCTGTTGGCCTTCAAAGGAAGTTCTGGCAGAACCGTTCTCTTTTGCTTCAAGAGGCGATTCCTGCGCATTCGACGGCCATGCAATCGATTCGGCTGCGAGCACGTGATCACTCTGCAGTTTGTTGGCGCTCAATCGCCTCCGGCTTCGCCAACGACACGACGCAGCATCGACCACGCCGCATGCCGGCCCCAAGTTGCGCGTTGCGCTGCCCGACCACATACTGACCGGCCATGCGAACGAGGCGGTGTTGATGGTGACTGTCGATCAGGGTGCCGCTTCAGTGCTGGTTGTCGTGGGATCTGCCGCGTCCTTGCTGGCAGCCATTCCGTACGCGCGCGCAATCTACCGGCGCAGCGTTCGGCCGCACCTGTTCACGTGGCGCATCTGGTCGGTCGTCACGGCGATCGCGGCCGCCGGCCAGTTGGTTGCGGGTGCCGGACCGTCCGCATGGTGCATGGCGGCGATCGCACTCATCTGCTTTCTGACTTTCGTCGCGTGCCTGTTTCTCGAGATCTCAGCGGAGGCAATAGAAAGATCGATCGACTACGTCGCCGAAGCCGAAGTGATGGTGATCGGGTTCTGAATCCGGCCGTCGGCAGATTCGGATCTCCCGACGCCCGGTGAGCTATTCGTCCACCCGGAGCATATGGGGCAGGGCGTTGCCCGCGCGCTACGGAAGGAGATCCGGACGGAAGCGGCAAGGAGAGGGGCCGAAGCTTTGTGATCGAGGCGGATCACAATGCCGTGCCGTTCTATCTGATGCTCGGGGCCGAAAAAGTCGGTGAAAAAAGAGTCCTGCGTGCTGCCGGGCAGAACCTTTCCGATCCTATGGATCGTAATCTGATCGATCGGCAATCCGGACACCTCCCTGCACTCGCGCTTTTCGCCGCTCAAATGCAAAAACCCCCGCCTTGTCGGGCGGGGGTTCTTGGCTTAGGGAGCCTGACGATTACCTACTTTCACACGGGAATCCGCACTATCATCGGCGTAGAGTCGTTTCACGGTCCTGTTCGGGATGGGAAGGGGTGGGACCGACTCGCTATGGTCATCAGGCAAAGAGGGTTGTTGTGCTGGCTTCGCAGCACAACCAATCTTGGAAGAAGCAGTAATTTAGGTTGTGTGTATCACACACGAGAATCCAACCAGTCCGACGCGCTGTCATCAGCGCGAGACAGACTTGTTATAGGATCAAGCCTTACGGGCAATTAGTATCAGTTAGCTGAACGCATTACTGCGCTTACACACCTGACCTATCAACGTCCTGGTCTCGAACGACCCTTCAAGGGGATCTAGTCCCCAGGGATATCTCATCTTAAGGCGAGTTTCCCGCTTAGATGCTTTCAGCGGTTATCTCTTCCGAACATAGCTACCCGGCGATGCCACTGGCGTGACAACCGGTACACCAGAGGTTCGTCCACTCCGGTCCTCTCGTACTAGGAGCAGCCCCCTTCAAATATCCAACGCCCACGGCAGATAGGGACCAAACTGTCTCACGACGTTTTAAACCCAGCTCACGTACCTCTTTAAATGGCGAACAGCCATACCCTTGGGACCGGCTACAGCCCCAGGATGAGATGAGCCGACATCGAGGTGCCAAACACCGCCGTCGATATGAACTCTTGGGCGGTATCAGCCTGTTATCCCCAGAGTACCTTTTATCCGTTGAGCGATGGCCCTTCCATACAGAACCACCGGATCACTATGACCTGCTTTCGCACCTGCTCGACTTGTCGGTCTCGCAGTTAAGCACGCTTATGCCATTGCACTATCAGCACGATTTCCGACCGTACCTAGCGTACCTTCGTACTCCTCCGTTACGCTTTGGGAGGAGACCGCCCCAGTCAAACTGCCTACCATGCACTGTCCCCGACCCGGATCACGGGCCAAGGTTAGAACCTCAAACAAACCAGGGTGGTATTTCAAGGACGGCTCCACCGAAACTAGCGTTCCGGTTTCATAGCCTCCCACCTATCCTACACAGATCGGTTCAAAGTCCAATGCAAAGCTACAGTAAAGGTTCATGGGGTCTTTCCGTCTAGCCGCGGGTAGATTGCATCATCACAAACACTTCAACTTCGCTGAGTCTCGGGAGGAGACAGTGTGGCCATCGTTACGCCATTCGTGCAGGTCGGAACTTACCCGACAAGGAATTTCGCTACCTTAGGACCGTTATAGTTACGGCCGCCGTTTACCGGGACTTCAATCAAGAGCTTGCACCCCATCATTTAATCTTCCGGCACCGGGCAGGCGTCACACCCTATACGTCCACTTTCGTGTTTGCAGAGTGCTGTGTTTTTATTAAACAGTCGCAGCCACCAGTTTATTGCAACCCCTTCACCCTCCTGGCGCAGGCCAGTCAAGCTACAAGGGCGTACCTTATCCCGAAGTTACGGTACCAATTTGCCGAGTTCCTTCTCCCGAGTTCTCTCAAGCGCCTTAGAATACTCATCTCGCCCACCTGTGTCGGTTTGCGGTACGGTCATCGTTAGACTGAAGCTTAGAGGCTTTTCTTGGAACCACTTCCAATTGCTTCGCTCCCGAAGGAGCTCGCGCCACACCCTTGAATTGCGCACCCGGATTTGCCTAAGTGCCTTCTCCAATGCAGCGACCGGGACTTCCAACACCCGGACAACCTTCCGCGATCCGTCCCCCCATCGCATCTAACAATGGTGCAGGAATATTGACCTGCTTCCCATCAGCTACGCATTTCTGCCTCGCCTTAGGGGCCGACTCACCCTACGCCGATGAACGTTGCGTAGGAAACCTTGGGCTTACGGCGAGGGGGCCTTTCACCCCCTTTATCGCTACTCATGTCAGCATTCGCACTTCCGATACCTCCAGCACCCTTTACAAGGCACCTTCGCAGGCTTACGGAACGCTCTCCTACCATGCGTGCAAAGCACGCATCCGCAGCTTCGGTATATAGCTTAGCCCCGTTACATCTTCCGCGCAGGACGACTCGATCAGTGAGCTATTACGCTTTCTTTAAAGGGTGGCTGCTTCTAAGCCAACCTCCTGACTGTTTTAGCCTTCCCACTTCGTTTCCCACTTAGCTATATTTGGGGACCTTAGCTGGCGGTCTGGGTTGTTTCCCTCTTGACACCGGACGTTAGCACCCGATGTCTGTCTCCCGTGATTGCACTCTTCGGTATTCGGAGTTTGCTATGGCGGGGTAATCTGCAATAGACCCCCCAACCATGACAGTGCTCTACCCCCGAAGGTGAGACACGAGGCACTACCTAAATAGTTTTCGGAGAGAACCAGCTATTTCCAAGTTTGTTTAGCCTTTCACCCCTATCCACAGCTCATCCCCTAACTTTTCAACGTTAGTGGGTTCGGACCTCCAGTACGTGTTACCGCACCTTCATCCTGGCCATGGATAGATCACTTGGTTTCGGGTCTACGCCCAGCAACTGAACGCCCTATTCGGACTCGCTTTCGCTACGCCTGCCCTATACGGTTAAGCTTGCTACTGAACGTAAGTCGCTGACCCATTATACAAAAGGTACGCCGTCACCCCTTTCGAGGCTCCGACTGTTTGTATGCATGCGGTTTCAGGATCTATTTCACTCCCCTCCCGGGGTTCTTTTCGCCTTTCCCTCACGGTACTGGTTCACTATCGGTCGATCACGAGTATTTAGCCTTGGAGGATGGTCCCCCCATCTTCAGACAGGATTTCACGTGTCCCGCCCTACTTGTCGCACACCTAGTTCTTTCATACTGTTTTCGCCTACAGGGCTATCACCTGCTATGGCCGCACTTTCCAGAGCGTTCGGCTAACAATACAAATAAAGAGTGCAAGGCTCATCCCATTTCGCTCGCCACTACTTTGGGAATCTCGGTTGATTTCTTTTCCTGCGGTTACTTAGATGTTTCAGTTCACCGCGTTCGCTTCGCATGACCTATGTATTCAGTCATGGATACTCCAAAAGGAGTGGGTTTCCCCATTCGGACATCTACGGATCAAAGCTCGTTTGCCAGCTCCCCGTAGCTTTTCGCAGGCTACCGCGTCCTTCATCGCCTGTGATCGCCAAGGCATCCACCACATGCACTTGTTCGCTTGACCCTATAACGAGTCTGTCTCGTTACAGGTTGAGTTCTCGCGTTGTGCCGTATTCCAATTGAGTCAAACTTAGAGTTCGAATCATCTTGAGATACATCGATACAATCACAACCCGGATAGTTTTCACGTCCATCTCAAGACGCTTCCGCTATCCAAATTACTTACTTCTTCCAGATTGTTAAAGAACGACAGCCGATACGTACTACGTATCGCTCTGACTGGCTCAATCGCCAATGACAAAGACTCGAACAATCGTCATTCGAATGTTTGTCATTGAAGATTGGTGGAGGCAGACGGGATCGAACCGACGACCCCCTGCTTGCAAAGCAGGTGCTCTCCCAGCTGAGCTATGCCCCCATGAGTACAGATTTGCCTCAGGTGTTACCGCCAGACAATGGTGGGTCTGGTTGGATTCGAACCAACGACCCCCGCCTTATCAAGACGGTGCTCTAACCGACTGAGCTACAGACCCCTGAGTCTGTCTTTAATTTACAGCCGATAAGCGTGAGCGCTCAACTTTGCGAGAAGCTCTGGAAAGGAGGTGATCCAGCCGCACCTTCCGATACGGCTACCTTGTTACGACTTCACCCCAGTCATGAATCCTACCGTGGTGACCGTCCTCCTTGCGGTTAGACTAGCCACTTCTGGTAAAACCCACTCCCATGGTGTGACGGGCGGTGTGTACAAGACCCGGGAACGTATTCACCGCGGCATGCTGATCCGCGATTACTAGCGATTCCAGCTTCATGCACTCGAGTTGCAGAGTGCAATCCGGACTACGATCGGTTTTCTGGGATTAGCTCCCCCTCGCGGGTTGGCAACCCTCTGTTCCGACCATTGTATGACGTGTGAAGCCCTACCCATAAGGGCCATGAGGACTTGACGTCATCCCCACCTTCCTCCGGTTTGTCACCGGCAGTCTCCTTAGAGTGCTCTTGCGTAGCAACTAAGGACAAGGGTTGCGCTCGTTGCGGGACTTAACCCAACATCTCACGACACGAGCTGACGACAGCCATGCAGCACCTGTGCGCCGGTTCTCTTTCGAGCACTCCCACCTCTCAGCGGGATTCCGACCATGTCAAGGGTAGGTAAGGTTTTTCGCGTTGCATCGAATTAATCCACATCATCCACCGCTTGTGCGGGTCCCCGTCAATTCCTTTGAGTTTTAATCTTGCGACCGTACTCCCCAGGCGGTCAACTTCACGCGTTAGCTACGTTACTAAGGAAATGAATCCCCAACAACTAGTTGACATCGTTTAGGGCGTGGACTACCAGGGTATCTAATCCTGTTTGCTCCCCACGCTTTCGTGCATGAGCGTCAGTATTGGCCCAGGGGGCTGCCTTCGCCATCGGTATTCCTCCACATCTCTACGCATTTCACTGCTACACGTGGAATTCTACCCCCCTCTGCCATACTCTAGCTTGCCAGTCACCAATGCAGTTCCCAGGTTGAGCCCGGGGATTTCACATCGGTCTTAACAAACCGCCTGCGCACGCTTTACGCCCAGTAATTCCGATTAACGCTTGCACCCTACGTATTACCGCGGCTGCTGGCACGTAGTTAGCCGGTGCTTATTCTTCCGGTACCGTCATCCCGGCTATATTAGAACCAAGGATTTCTTTCCGGACAAAAGTGCTTTACAACCCGAAGGCCTTCTTTACACACGCGGCATTGCTGGATCAGGCTTTCGCCCATTGTCCAAAATTCCCCACTGCTGCCTCCCGTAGGAGTCTGGGCCGTGTCTCAGTCCCAGTGTGGCTGGTCGTCCTCTCAGGACCAGCTACTTGATCGTCGCCTTGGTAGGCCTTTACCCCACCAACTAGCTAATCAGCCATCGGCCAACCCTATAGCGCGAGGCCCGAAGGTCCCCCGCTTTCATCCGTAGATCGTATGCGGTATTAATCCGGCTTTCGCCGAGCTATTCCCCCACTACAGGACATGTTCCGATGTATTACTCACCCGTTCGCCACTCGCCACCAGGTGCAAGCACCCGTGCTGCCGTTGACTTGCATGTGTAAGGCATGCCGCCAGCGTTACGATGACCAGGATCAAACTCTTCAGTTTAAACCTGTTACTGTTTTCGGTTCAGTTAAGAACCGGTCGCTCACTCAAAGCTGACAGGAATATGAATCACTTCATAAACCTGACTTACTTTAGTGTGAGACTCTTGATACTTTTCGCTATCTGATCCGAAGATCAGCTCGCTTCCATCAAGCGCCCACACTTATCGGCTGTTAATTTTTAAAGAGCATTTCTGCGAGAAACCTGGAGTTTCTAGAGCAGCGCTGCGTTTTCAGCAGCAGAGAAGCAATTATGAACCGTCTTTTTCAGTCGGTCAACAACTTTTTGAACTGCTTAACGTAGACGACCGGGTTCAACTTCATGTGCGCCGGGGCTCTACAACCAACCTCCCATCGCACCGCTTCCCTTCTTCCTCCGCGCCGCGTTTCCGTTAGCGCGAAAGAGGCGTGATTCTAAGCA